>CACJWK010000024.1 GCA_902597095.1 uncultured Pseudohongiella sp. | reverse complement strand
GCCAGTCGGTGTCGCCGTCCTCCTGCATGAGTTCCTGAAGACAATTCAGGTGAATAATCAGAGCGTCTGCGGCAATCATATCGACCGCCCGCTGAATTTCCGCCAGAGAGAAATCATCGCGTAACTGCGCCGCGCCCAGATTGGCGTACAACGGAATATCCGGAGCCCAGCTGCGCAAGTGATTAGTCAGGCCGCTGCTGCCGGCACTGAGCAGAGCAATGCGCTGCGACCCGACACCCATGGCGATACCAATCTCCTGTGCAGCTTCTGCAAGATGGGCATTGATCTTTTCTGCCTTGAAAGGTCCCCCGGTCATCGAGCTGATGAGAAAAGGAAGCCGAAGCCGTTTGCCAAGAAAGTCAGTGGAGAGGTCGAAGCGCAGCAAGTCCTGCTCAGGCAGAGCATTGTGGGTCAACTGCACCTCGTCCCAGGGGCTCGCTTGCGCGGCGAGCTCCAACCGCTGCTTAAGCACCAGATCAATGTGATCAGTTTTACGCTTGAGAATCTCTGTCATCCTGGTTTCCCCTGTGAAACCTGTCTGAGCACTTCGATCAGCAGCATGTGTGGTACGGTCAGCGCAAACAGCCCGACGAATACCACCTGCATCAGCTGAAAGCTGAAGTCGATATCAGGCAGGCTCAAAAATAATCCGGCCCCTAATACAAAGCTGAGTACGGTGAACGGCACGGCGTAGACCAGTGTTTCAGCCAAGCCGAGTTGCTCCATAGACTGGTTAAGATGAAGCGGGCTGTGTAAGAGGCAAAAGTAAACAGTAAAGTAAGCAATGGGCGGCAGGGCATAAGCGGCACAGAACAAAACAACCAGTTCCGCCAGCAAGATGACACTCGACTGCTGCGTCTTGAAACAACAAAAAGCCGCCGTGAGCGAGCTGGCGACGGATAGGAGCACCATGGCGTCCACAATAATCTGGCTTCCCGCCGGTGCCAGCACCGCGAAGATAGCGAGCACCTCTGCTGGATAGAACAGAGCTGGCAGTGTGATGACTGCGGTGCTGATGGCAAGGCTCGGCATCCGACCGAAATAGCGCTGCCAGTCGCCGGAAAAATGCCACGCAGAAAACGCCAACATCGGGACAATGAACAATTCAGGCAGAGCGAACCACACCCCTAAGACTGCGACTGACAGCGCCAGGTAGCCCACAGAAAATTTAAGCAGACCGGGTACCCCGCGCCACAGACCCGCCTGTCGGGCGATTGCCGGATCAACGGCACCGTGAGGTAGGCCGGTCAATGCCAGCAGCATACCGAATATCAGAAGCTGGGTCTCGACGTTTTCCCTTAACCAGACATTGTATCCCCCTATGGCAATGACGGAGAGCACACTGAATGCGAGCCTCGCCGGGGGAGTCGCTAAAGCACTTCGTGCCACGTATGACTCCTGTTTGCCGTGACTATCCCGGCATAGATTTCAGCAAACGCACAGCGAATGAGCGGCAGCTTGGGCAGAGCCAGCATAACAGCCAGTAAATCCTGCATACCGGGCCGGTCCGTAAGAAAACGCAGCAAGCGATCAGCAGACACCTTGCTCGCCAGCGACATAAAAAGCTGAGGCGCAAGGGCCGGATTGCTCGCAATTGTTCTGAGGAACACCTTATCCATCCACATTAACAGCGGACGGTCTGGTGGAAAACCCTGTGCTTTACCCTCTTTCAGGATGCCCTCAGCGCAGATCTCTGCCCATCGCTGAATCCGTTTGAAAGCATACCCCGTTGAGGGGCGCGCGGCTCCGGCACCAAGACCGGTGTAAATCCAGCGGGGATCCGCCGGCACAGCAAAACCCGACAGACCCATGGGAATCACACCACATTCTTCTCTGACTATCTGAAACGACGCGTCACCGCACACTCGGCGCAGCGATTCCAGCGCGTCTGGCCGAAGACTTTCCGCTGGCAGTGACTTTGCCGCAAAGCGCGTGAATTCGACGAGCAGCGTATGCCGATCTAACGGCAAAACATAGTCAAACATGAATCCTTCATTGTCGACCCGCATGTCCTTCATAACCCGTGCTACATCGTCGAATCGGTGGGGTGATTCCAGTCTGACTTCCAACCCGAAAAAGACCTGATTGAGCATCGCTGGCCCGACATCAACTTGCGCGGGTATCCTGGTATCCACAATTTGTCCGGCGGTCACTACTCTCCTGCCTGACTCAGTAACATCCGACCCACATTCCAAAACAAGTTCAAGGAAGCCTTTAACCGGTTTTACTTCTGAGACGAGGGTGCTCTTCAACAGGGTAATTTTCGGATTTTGGGCCAGCAGCTCCTCAATCTGCTCATAGAACCGAATCGAGGGGACATAGTGATAGTTCCAACCCTCATCGGAAGCGTGCCGGTGGCTTACGGACTCTGCACTGAATTCCCAAGACGGCCAGGACTTGGCGATCAGATCGACGGCCATGTCGACTGCTTGACTCCCGCGGCTTTCCTGCCGGCCCTGATTGTTGTGGTCCGCTTGCGCCCAAAAACACCAGGAACGGTCATTGGTATAACGTGAGCGCGGCTCAACAATTAGGGTGCGGGGCACATGCTCAGGCTGAACAGCCAGACGGCAAAGCGCCGCTGCCAGAGAGAGTCCGGAGCAGCCACCTCCGATGATGATCAAGTCGTAATCACTGTCCGGATTGTTAAGACGATTGGTTGGCATAGGGCAAGTCCGTTAGATGAACATGCAGGCCTGACTGATGAGGCGCGTGAGGCGGTGCGCACGGATCAGACAGCAGCGCTCGGCAAGCGACCCGAAGCTTTCTCGGTAACCCGACGTAGGCGCGCCCCACGCGGACATCAAAACCTCGCTCGGCGATCACCAGGCCAATTTCCCGGTACACCGACGCCGCAACATTTATTCCCTGCCGCGCTCTTGCAGGCAAAAACCTCAGTCCGGCCCGACCGGATTCATAGTAACGTTCCGCCAAAGACAGCAGGCGCTGAACCGATTCAATCAGCAACTCAGATTCTCGCGTGGAGGGATTGGCCAGACGCTCCGGTGTGATTTCATCAAGCCACTGACCAGGGACATATCGTCGCCTCATCCCTGCGTCTTCCTGTACATCCCTGGCAATGTTCGTCAGCTGCATCCCAATACCCAGCTCAATGGCATGGGCTTTCGCTCTAGAATCGTGGACACCAAGCACATCACACATCAGCAGCCCGACTGTGCCCGCAACACGATAGCAATAACGCAAGAGCTCGGCTTCAGTGCCGACCTTAACCGGCTGCAGGTCAGATTCAATGCCTCTGATCAGCTCCGAAACCACGTCAGATGGCATCTGACACTGGCTGGCCAGCGCAATGAAGTCCTCAACTATCGGCGCGGTACTATAACCGAGTTCTAGATCACGCTTCAGAAGGTCGAGCTCAATCTGCGCCGCCTCAGGGTCTGACGCTTCATCCACCAGATCATCGACAAAGCGGCAGAAACGGTAAAGACGGGCACAGTCTTCCAGCTGCCGCTTGTCCAGGAAGCGGCCGGCAAATCGGAAGGATTTCCCGTGATGGGCCAGAACGCTTACCGCGGGCTCGATCGATTTAGCTTTATAGCTCATCAACATGGCCTTGCTGCTTTACGCGGTCGAAAGCACGGGACTGCTGAAGACTTCAGGAATAAGGTGATCGAGTACTTTGGCTGAGCTGACGACACCAGGCAGACCGGCGCCGGGATGGGTGCCTGCACCAACCAGATACAGATTCTCCGGTCCTTCAGCCTTATTATGGAAACGGAACCAGGCCGACTGAGTAAACAAAGGAGCCACTGAGAAGCCTGCGCCGCCAACGCTGAGGTAGTCTGACTCGAAGTCCTCTGGTGTCATGTAGAAGTCAGTGACCAGATGCTGCTCCAAATTTGGCAGCATGTGTTCACTGAGAGACTCAATGATTCGCTGTCGCAGCAGCGGGCCCTGTGTGTCCCAGTCAATGCCGGCATTCAGATTGGGGACCGGAGCAAGTACATAAAACGATTCGCAGCCCGCAGGCGCAAAGCTGGTGTCTGTTGCGGTTGGCCGGTGCAGATACAGCGAGAAGTCTTCCGGCAAAGACTTGGCGCTGAATATTTCATCCAGCAATTCGCGATAGCGCTGACCCAACCAGATCGTATGGTGAGCGATATCCGGATATTCCCGATCAGTGCCGAAAAACAGAACAAACAGGCCCATCGACAACGCATGATGCTGAGTTTTTTGCTGCGCGGCCCAAGTCTGTTGTGACGATTCCAGCATATGGCCGTAGAGATACTTAGGATCAACATTCGCGACCACCACATCGGCTTCTATTTCAGACCCGCTTTCAAGACGTACACCGCGAGCCTGCCGATCATCGACCAAAATTTTATCAACGGTAGTGTTGAGCGTAATTGTAATGCCGAGCTCCTCCATCAGCTTTCGGTAGGCCTCTACCAGTGCACCAGTTCCACCCATTGCAAAGTGTATCCCCCAGCGCCGCTCCAGAAAATGGATGAGGCCGTATATGCTAGTGGTATCAAAAGGATTACCACCGACCAGCAGTGGCTGCACGGAGAAGGCCTGACGGAGCTTAGGGTCTTTCAAGTAGGCACAGACCATCTGCCAGACAGTGCGATAGCATTTCAGCTTGAGCAATACCGGAATCTGCGCCAGCATGGTAGCTACCTTATGGAACGGTCGATCAGAAAGTTCGGTGAAACCAACATCGAAGATTTTCTCTGAGTGCTCGACAAGTCGCCGGTATCCCTCGACGTCTGCGGTATTAAATCGCGCTATCTCTGCCTCAGTGTCCTCGATCTCGCCACCATAGTCGAAAATGTCTCCATCAGAAAACTGAAATCGGTACCAGGGATCAAGTGGCCGAAACTCGACGTAGTCTTCGCGACGACGCCCGTGCAACTCAAACAGCTCATCAAACAGGAAGGGCGCAGTAATTACAGTGGGTCCTGCGTCGAACCGAAAACCGTCACGTTCAAAAACCTGAGCGCGGCCACCAAGCCTGGAGCACCGATCCAGCAGTTGGACTTCGTAGCCCTTCGCACGGAGGCGGATCGCCGAGGCAATGCCGCCAAAGCCGCCACCCACAACCAGCGCGCGGTTCATGCCGCTTCTCGGTCGAGTTCACTCAATAGTTCAACGCATTTGTCTGCGAGCAATGCTCCGCAACCGTCTGGCAAGGCGGATGCACCGGACGCAGCCTCTTGCAGGTAATGATGGGCCAGATCTTCTGCGCTCTCAAGTGATGCCAGCTTCGAATCACCTGAGGATCTCACCAGAAGCGCCAGATTAGAGAGGCTGCCGCATTCACGGTCCCGTGCACAGTCATGGATATCATCAAAAATCTGATATCCAATACCGAAGGCCGCGCCAGCTTCACGCGCCAAGGTTAAAAAGTAGAAGTGACCCGATACAACTAGGGGTAGCTCTAGACTGAGCGAAAACAGCGGGCCCGACTTTTCTTTGGCGACCGTTATCGCCTGATCAATATTCAGATCACGGCCAGCATCCAGGTCTTTGGTTTGTCCCTGGAGCGTTCTAGCAATTGCTCGGTGCATGGTGGATACCAACCGGTGAGCAGAATCAGGACTTGCAGAGGTGACCAGTTCGAAGGCACTTGCAATCAGGAGGTCCGTCGCATTAATAGCAATGTCCGGACCGAATTCTTTCCAAATTGCCGTCTTGCCTCGTCTGAGAGCATCGCGATCCTGTAGATCGTCCTGAATTAGCGAGGCGTTATGCAGAGTTTCAACGGATGCTGCCAGCCGGGCGGCAGATTGAGCCGTCAGGCCAAGCGCGAGGCTCGCCGACAGGCAAAGTGCTGCGCGGGCTGCTGAGCCTGGAGTTTGGTAGTGATAGCGAATCGCATCATGCAGCGCAGAGCCGTGTGACAGCTCCTTCAGCGCAGTCTTCTCAGCTAGCACGCGGCTGGTTTGCAGCAGATCTCTTAAGTTAGGCGTGTTTATAATTGTCATAGGATTGCCTAGTGTAACCAGTGTTACCCGTATTGTTACTTTTAGTATCGGAACGCGCTACATCCTGTGAAATAGAACGCCATGTTTTATACGCAGTTTTAAACCGGAGAGTTCATTCCTATTTTTTTTGAACCATCTGTAAAAATTGGTCGTAGACCCAGTACTGCGAAAGCGGATAAACATGTTTAAACCACCGATACAGGGGAGATAAATGAAACAATTATTAACACTATGCTTTGCCGTGATAGGTCTATTCTCGGGCCAAGCAGCACTTGCGGCTTCTGGGGATTCGATGATGCTCCAATCTGGAGACTTCGTTGGATATTCTTTTTGGCTTATCTCTATGGCCATGTCTGCTGCAACAATTTTCTTTTTGATGGAATCAATGCGCATTGGAGGCAAGTGGTCCACTTCCCTAAATGTCATCGCGCTGGTTTGTTTCATTGCAGCGTTCCACTACTTCTATATGCGTGAGATGTGGGTCACCACTGGTGACAGTCCCACAACATTCCGTTATATCGACTGGCTTCTGACAGTTCCTCTGCAACTCGTCGAGTTCTATCTAATACTTGCGGCAGTTGCTGCGGTGTCCGGCGGCATTTTCTGGAGGATCTTCATCGGATCTTTGGTAATGTTGGTGCCCGGCTATATGGGTGAGGCTGGCTACCTAAATGCCACAGTGGGCTTTGTAATCGGAATGCTCGGATGGGCGTTCATCCTTTACGAAATCCACGCTGGTGAAGCGAGCAAAGTCAGCGCCGCATCAGCTTCCGCGGCCACGCAGAGCTCGTTCACTATGATGAAGTGGGTAGTTACAGTTGGCTGGGCAATTTATCCAATTGGATACTTCCTCGGCTATCTCGCAGGTGGAACAAATGTTGAAACGGTCAACATTGTTTATAACCTCGCCGACTTGCTCAATAAGATCGCGTTTGGCCTGTTCATTTGGTATGCAGCGAACGAAGACACATCTAGCAGTCACGGATAATTCAGCCATACACCAATAGGTGTTTGTGTCAAAAAGGCTCCACCCGGCAGGGTGGAGCCTTTTTTTTTGCCTTTAATAACTTCTTTGCCCCCTCAAAATCAAACACGAAGGAACACCAGTAAGTCCGCGCTGATTATTATTCGGTGGTGAGGTGCTGTGATTTTGGCCATAATGAAAGTAGAAGCGATTAAGAAAGGGCCATCAATATGTATTCTTCGCCTTTAAAAATTTTCGGATTCACCTTATTTGCATTGATCACATCTTCTGTGCTCGGCCAAGAGCGAGTCGGGGACTTCTCCCTACTCGACCAATCTGGATATTTCCACCAGATGAGTTGGTATGACGATAAAAAGGCGATTGCGTTTCTAGCACAGGCCAACCGTGACGAATCTGTAGCGAATGCAATACCTGAATTTACACGATTGGCCAAGGTATTCTCAGCCGAGAAGATCCAATTCTTCCTGATCAATTCAATGGGTCTGCATAATCGAGAAGAAGTTCAAGCTGAGATGGATCGCTTAGGGACGCAAATACCGGTTCTGATGGATGACGCCCAAATCATCGGTGAGGCCTTGGGGATACATCGCACTGCTGAGTTTATTTTGTTCGACCCTGCTAGTTTCACCGTAATACACCGCGGCTCACTCACCGGTGAGACCGAGAGCATCCTCGATTCCATAGTCGCTGGAGAGGAGTTTACAGCCCCAGAAACTCTCAAAGTTGGACAACCTATTAACTATGCTGCGGCGAACAGTCACCGGCAGCATGCACCAGCATACGAACAGGATATCGCCCCAATAATCGAAGAAAACTGCGCATCGTGTCACCGCGAGAGCGGCATAGCACCATTTGCTATGGACAGTTACTCCATGATCCGGGGATGGTCGCCCATGATCAGAGAAGTAGTAATGACGAAGCGTATGCCACCAGGACAAATTGATCCGCATGTTGGTTCATTCGAGAATGATATGCTCCTAACAGACTCAGAGCAGCAGACACTTTTGCACTGGATTGAGGCCGGAGCCCCTCGTGACGGTACCAATGACCCGTTAGCACATCTCTTCTGGCCTGAATCCGAATGGGCGTTTGGCGAACCAGACTTGATTATTGATATTCCAACGCAAGAAATTCCCGCGACGGGTGTGCTTGATTATTACAATGTAATGGTTGATGTGGATCTCGAAGAAGATCGTTGGGTCCGAGCAAGCCAATATATTCCCGGAGATCGCACTGTTCTCCACCACACTCTGCACAGTATCATCCCGCCCGGTACGGCTCGGAGAGGATCATTGCTCGGCGGTGACGACCCAGATCGTCCTGGAATTGCGCCTTACATTCCCGGTCAGGCACCACGAATGGAACCCCCAAATACCGGCGGCCTGCTGCGAGCGGGCACAAAGATTGCCATGCAAATGCACTACACAACTACAGGAAGAGCTACAACAGATGAGAGCCGGATTGGAGTGTGGTTCTACCCGAAGGACTTTGTGCCCCAGGAGCGAACCAGCGGCGCCTGCGCGTGTCACTTCACCTCGAGCTGGGTCAATATCCCGCCGTATCATCCCGACTATGAGATGACTCAGTCAATTGTTATCGATGATGACGCTTACGTTTACAGCTTTACGCCACACATGCATTTTCGCGGCAAGCGAATGCGCTTCTATGCGACTTTTCCAGATGGCACAACCGAGGAAATGCTGAACATTGCCAACTACAATTACAACTGGCAACTCGCGTACACATTGAAAAAGCCACGCTTCGTGCCCGCAGGTACTAAATTCACTGCTGTGGGCGCATTTGATAACTCGGAACAAAACCTGATGAACCCTGATCCTTCTCGTTCAGTGCCCTGGGGTTTGCAGAGTATGGATGAAATGTTCTTCGGCGCGGTAGATTGGAAGTATGTCGATCAGACGAGATACCAGAACTAATCAGATGGCATATGCACTGCCCAAAGCACTCGAGATCAGAAGCTAGTCATAACTGGCTCAGGCGCCTGTGAAGACGCTCCTGATTAACTACCGTTCACTGCTTGCGCGGAATTCCCAGCCGGCCGGCTGAAAAATCTGTCTGGAACCCCGCAGCGAACTGAGCGATTCATCAAAGCGCGCTTATTTTATCGACAATGCTCTATAGTTAACGACGCCATGATTTCGATTCGAAGTATTATTACCTTGTCGCCAGACACTGGTTTCTTGAACCCTCTGCAATCAAATCGGGAATACCCCAATGATCATGCGAAAATTATTGTTAGCCCTGTTCCTGGGAACGGTTGGCGGCTGTACCACCTTTTCAGACACGTATCAGGTGGCTCAAATCAGCACTCGTCTTGGCGATCTCTATGTCTGGCTCTACAAAGAAGTTCCCGTCCACCGCCAGCACTTTATTGATCTAACCAGTTCAGGATACTTTGATGATTACTCCTTCAATCGGGTAATCGAAGGATTTGTCGCACAGGGCGGCTGCCCAGATACGCCTGAAGGCTTTGCTTACTCCACACACTTGCTTGAGCCCGAATTTCGCCCTCAGCTCCGGCATGTATATGGCACCTTTGCCGCCGGCAGAGATAACAATCCCGGCAAGCTCTCCGCGGGCTGTCAGTTCTATATCGTGCATGCCGCCGATGGTATCGCCAGGCTCGATGAAAACTACACAATCTATGGCTTCGTATTCTCCGGGATGGAGGTGGTTGATCAGATCGTTGCTGTAGAGACTGACGAATCGGACGAACCTCTGGAGACCATCAACTTAAATATCAAAATGGTCAATATGACCCGGGCAGAAATAGAAGCCAGCGGATTTCGAATTCCGGAGTAAGAGCTCTAAGGGCGAAGCGTTAACGCGGGAGATGAAACCTGGCCGAACTCAGAACTAAAGCTCGGCGACCCTGACTCTAAGCTTGTCAGTTCACCACATCCGGATCAGGAATATGTCGCCTTAACAGGCTGGTAAACCCCTGACTCCCTATCCCCATTCTGACCAGATCGGCTTTGGCGAAGCGCGCAGCCTCCGCTGAAATCGGTTTGGGGTCGTGCACCTTCATATGCAGTTCGGCGACCCGCTCCATGTAGACAAATCGGCCAACCGCTTCAGCAACGCTGTCACCAGCGGTTAGCAATCCGTGATTTCGCAGGATGATTGCGCTATTTTGCGCGAGCGCTTCGGCAATTCTCCGCCCCGCAGGCACACTTTGCACCTGAACCTCTTCGTCATTCCACAGCGCATGGTCTTCGAAAAAAATACAGGATTCCTGAGAGATCGGCTCAATCATCCTTGCCTCAGCAGAAAAAGGTGATCCCCAGCCAGTGTGGACATGCACAGCGCTAACCAAATCCGGTCGTGCCTCCAAAATCGGATAGTGAATATAGTATCCCGCGATATTGATGGTGCCTCCTCCTTCAACCAGACTGCCGTCCGGCCCAACCAGTACCAGATCTGAAACCCTGGCTGAGTGATAAGAAACACCCCAGCGCAACATCCAGAAGCAGTCGGTCTTTTCAGGATCTCGCGCGCTGATGTGACCATCGCCCAAATCGCCCCATCGATGGGCAGCAAACAGTCGATAACCGAGAGCACACTCCTGTTTGCGACGGGCACGAATCTCAGCCACTGAATCGTTTCCCTCTGTTTTCTGTACCGGGTTTGCTTCTGTCACTTTTACTCCTTACTCAAAACTCGCGGGCCTTAACTCCACTTAAGTAAAGCGCCTTCCTAAAGCCCCGACGAGAGTCAAAAAGGGGGCTATCGGCTATACTCTATCACGACAATGAAAAAGCAAAGACCGTTGGCCTGTTTCTGCGCCGCATTGTGTGCTATTTGACGATCCAGGCGCAGCGAACTCGTGGTGTCCCTTCCCACTGGACAGGATCTGACTGCTGACTGCCTTAACCTTCTTATTCAGGTGATCTGGCGAGACGGAGACATTTTCCGACCCGTGGCTGAACCCAGAGACCCGGCGTTAGTGAAGTCTTTGCCGCGGCTATTGCGAAATAAGCTGAAAACACCGGGATTTGTTCATAAGCGACAATAGATGGGCTAGACTGAATTTCCGTCAGGAAGCCAATGGTAGAATGAGACATGAAAACCTACACCCTCGCCACTGATGCCGGAGACATTTCCTATACCGACACCAAGCGCTATTTCTGGATGGCCTCTCTGGCTTACGCCCTCATTCCTTTTCTGGGCATCGGGGCGCACGCCTTGTTTGGTCATCAGGCATGGCTGGCGTTGCCGCTATTTGTTGCTTATGTGATTGGACCCATTCTGGACTGGTGGCTGGGAGAGGATGAAAACAACCCGCCGGAGGAAATCGTTCCATTGCTGGAAGAAGACCCCTATTATCGACTGCTACCCATGCTAACCGTCCCTTTACATTTCGCCTCTCTGATCGGCGCGGCGTACTGGGCGAGTACACAGGCACTCTCTTGGTGGGGTGTACTCCTACTGGCAGTCTCGGCGGGAATCGCCAACGGCCTGGGAATTAACACCGGTCATGAGTTGGGCCACAAAAAGACTCAACTGGAGCGCAGCCTGGCAAAGATTGTGTTAGCCGTACCGGCCTACGGGCATTTTAGTATTGAGCACAATCGAGGTCATCATCGCGACGTCGCCACACCAGAGGACCCTGCCTCATCAAGAATGGGCGAAAGCATTTACAAGTTTGCCAGACGCGAAATTCCCGGTGCATTTCGTCGGGCTTGGGCCATTGAGGATGAACGCCTGACCCGGAAGGGGATCTCGGTATGGAGCTGGGAAAATGAAATTCTACAGTCCTACGCGGTGACTTTTACCTTGCAGATTTCCCTCATCGCGACCTTTGGCTGGCTGATGATCCCCTTTTTGGCCATCCACAATTTTCTGGCCTGGTGGCAACTGACCAGCGCGAACTATATTGAGCATTATGGCCTGCTGCGTCAGAAAGAGCCGAATGGAAAGTACGAACGATGCCAGCCCCATCACTCATGGAACAGCAACCACAAATACACGAATCTGGTCTTGTTCCATTTGGAGAGACATTCCGATCATCATGCCCATCCGACCCGGCGCTATCAATCGCTGCGGAATTTCAAAGACGTGCCTCGCCTGCCCAACGGCTACAACGGCATGTTCCCGCTCGCCTACGTTCCTCCATTGTGGTTCAGGGTGATGGACCCGAGACTGATGGCTCTGCCTCACATTGACGGAGATATGACCCAGGTTAACGTCGACCCCGACAAGAAAGATGAGCTGTATGCGAAATACGGAGTAGCAGGCCTCAATGGAAACATGCCCACCACAGAAGCAGCCTGATGAGTTCAGTGTATGAATGCCCGGGCTGTGGCTATCAGTATAATCAGGACCTCGGTGATGAACACGAGGGATTTGCCCCGGGCACCCCGTTTGACGAGTTACCGGAGGACTGGGTGTGCCCAGACTGCTCTGTCAGGTATAAAGAGGACTTCCAGCCACTGCAATAGTCTGACGCGCCACAGACAGCGCCCGAATTTAATGCTGTTGTGGAAATATCACAGTGAAGGCGCATGTTGACCGTGAGCTTGCTCTTTCCAACGTCGCGATAGCGATGCCCCTTTCTTTCTGTTCCGAGACTGTCCGATGAAACACTTAATCACGCTTATTTTGTCTATTCTTCTGATCGCCTGTGGCGACCCCGCTTCGGAAAGCGCGGCCCCAGGCTCTGAACCGGGTACCTCTGAAACGACAGCGACCGTGGAAGAAACTGCCCGCATCAACGCCTGGTTTGACGAAAAAAACGAAGAGCAACTCAGGTTCAGTCCGATCTCCCTGTCAGCGCTCGGACGCAAGGAACTGTATGATCAGATAGACGATATGTCCGTTGAAGCCGCCGAGGTGCAGCTTGACTGGATGGCGGCAACAGTGCGCGAGCTTCAATCCGAATTCAACTATAAGGCGCTGGATTTTGAAGCAAAAACCTCCTTCGACCTGTGGATATATCAATATGAGCAAGCCAGAGACAGCTTTCAGTTCAACACACAGGAATATGTCTTTGAGCAGATGAGTGGAGTGCACAGTCAGTTGCCGGTCATTCTGATGAACTACCACTCAGTCCCCAGCCTCTCTGACATGGAGGCTTACATCAGCCGCATCGGCGGCGTTTCCCGGGCGTTGGGACAGCAACTCGACTGGGCGAGAGACAATGCTGAACGAGGTGTGCGTCCGCCCCGCTACGCCTACGATTTCGTTATGGAAGCATCAAGCGGCCTCGTCAGTGGGCAGCCTTTTGACGATGACGAGCAGGATTCTGCCTTATGGAATGATGCACAGACAAAAATTGGTGCACTGGTCGAAGCCGGTGAGATTGATGAGGCAGCGGCGGAAGGACTGAGGGATCGTGCTCGCGACGCACTGGTAAACCAGTTTCAACCGGCCTACCAGACATTGATCGACTGGCTCAGCCAGGATATCAGCAATGCCCCCGCCGAACCGGTTGGAGTGGCTACCCTGCCCAATGGAATCGCTTTTTACAATCAGATGCTGCGCAACTGGACGACAACCGACCTGACCGCAGACGACATTCATCAGATTGGTCTGGATGAAGTCGCACGACTGCGCAATTAGATGGAAGCGATCAAGGACCGAGTCGGGTTTTCCGGCGACCTGTCTGAGTTTTTTGCCTTTGTCGCCAGCGATGAGCGCTTTTTTTACGGGAATGATGAGGACGGTCGTCGGCGATATCTCGATGAGTCCACTGAGTACATCGAAAACATGAAAGCGCTGCTGCCGCAGTATTTTGGAATTTTACCCAAGGCAGATCTGGTGGTTAAGCGAGTAGAGGCTTTCCGCGAACAGGACGGCGCGGCGGCCCATTACTTCGCCAGCAGCCCTGACGGTTCCGTGCCGGGCACCTACTATGTCCATCTCTCAGATATGACTGCCAACCCCGTCACGGAACTGGAAGCGGTGGCTTATCATGAAGGTCTGCCAGGCCACCAGATGCAGATAGCCATTGCCCGCGAGCTTTAATCTGTTCCAGCTTTTCGCAGTCAGGCGGTTTTTGGCGCTTACTCAGAAGGCTGGGCCCTGTATACCGAATTACTGGCAAAGGAAATGGGGGGTTACCAGGATCCTTATTCAGACTTTGGTCGACTGGTCAGCGAAATGTGGCGTGGCGTTCGTCTCGTGGTAGACACCGGTATTCACGCGATGGGGTGGTCCGAACAGCAGGCTATCGATTATTTTGCCAGTAATGTGTCAACGCCATTACCTTCTATTGTATCCGAGGTCCGGCGTTACACCGTCCTGCCGGGGCAAGCGACCAGCTATAAGATTGGCATGCTTAAAATTCTGAAACTGCGAGCCCGAGCGGAAGAAGCTCTTGGGGACCGCTTCGATATTCGAGCCTTCCATGATGTAATTCTGAGCGGGGGTGCACTGCCACTGGAGATACTGGAACGAAGAATTGATAATTATATCGCTCTGTCAATATAACACGGGCCTGAAGCATGTGGCTAAAAATACTGCCCAGATCAATTGCTAATTCGTGCCCCGGAAATCCGGCCGCGCTGTGGCTGTTCTGGTTCATTACCACAGTCACGGTAGGCAGAAGCCTCGCCCACATCCTGCTTTCGGATGGGGGTGCGCAGTCGATCGCTACAGTCCCTCTGGATCAGTTCAGCCGGGAAGGCGCCGCCGCTGTCATCACTAGTTTCGCACTGTGGGGTCTCTCCCAACTTCTGCTATCAGTGGTCATGGTGCTGGTTGCGGTTCGCTACCGCGCGCTGATTCCAGCCATGTATTTATTAATTCTGATGGAGTACCTGGGCCGCGTAGCCATCGGTCTCAGCAAACCTCTGCCAACGCTGACAACACCGCCGGGTGCCGCGGGCAATCTGGTTTTCATTGCTGCCGCAGTGACCGGTCTGGCGCTGTGCTTTCGCGAGGCCCGCTATGACTAGAGCCTTCATCCGGGCTTTATCTTTGTGACTGTCGGAACTGATCTGAAAGCAGTTCTCAAGCGACGACTTTGAGCCGGAGTTCTGCCGCCAGCTCTTGCGGCAGAAAAAACCAGCGCAACGCGTCAAAACAGGCAGGAATGTCGGCTATCTGATCAAGGCGATAGTCAAAGATATACCGGGATACGAGGAGCTCTCCAAGGAATTGATCAAGGCCGATTGTTTGATGTCAGCGCCAGCTTCGTCATGGAAACCCTTAAATCAACCACCGAAATGCCGCTTGTTTAAAACAGCCCGAGCAGCTTTCGCTAAGCAGCCCAGACTAGAAAAGCGCATGACCGATCAGAGCAGCCAGAGGTAGAGAAATCGCAGTCCGAATCAGAAAGATGCCGCCAATGTGCAAAAACCCTAGGGGTATTTTCGACTTGACGATAAGGGCACCAACTTCTGACATGTATATGAGCTGACACACGGAGACCGTAGCGACGACAAATCGAGTCAGCTCGCTTTCGATGCTGCCCCCCACCAGCGCCGGTAAAAACATATCGGTAAACCCGACGAACATCAGCGGCGCGGCTGCGTCAGACTCTGCCAATCCAAAAAGATTGAGTACGGTAATCAAGGGAAAACCTAACCAGTTGAACAGCGGCGTGTACTCCGCCAGTATAAGCGCTGCTGTGCCGAGCCCCATCACCACCGGAATCAGGGATATCCAGACCTCTGCAATGCCACGCCCAATGCGAGGTATCAGCTTATCGATGGTCGGCGCCCTGCTCGACCTTGCCAGGGCCTCATGCACCGCCGCGCTCCAGAGTGACTGATAGTTACTGAAATCCCGCAATCCCTGTGGCTCGACGCCGGGGCAGAATTCGTCTTTCAACCTGCTCAATGGAGGAAGTTTTGGCGTGATAAGCGCACAGGTAAAGCCGATACCGATGACGCAGGCATACATCGGCAGGAAATAATCCCCCATGCCAATGGCGTTGGCAACCACCAGCGCGAAGGAGACCGACACTACCGAAAAATTGGTGCAGATGGTAGCCGCCTCCCTGGCCGTGTAATAACCACGTTCGTACTGCTGGAGAGTGATCAGCACGCCCACCGGACCGGACCCCATCCAGGAGGCCAGAGCATCAATCGCGCTCCGGCCGGGGAGACGGAACAATTTGTCGAATGCCTTACTCAGTAAGACACCAACCATCTCCATCAATCCGAACTCAACCAGCAGGGGAAGAAAGACTGTCGCTATGGCCATGTAGGTCATAGTGATCGGTATCAGGCTACCCAAGGTCGTGCCGGCGGTGGCGCCGCCGATGAGCCAACCCGGGCCGACCTGAAACAGATAGCAAACTGCAACCACGCAACCAAATAGCCTCAGCAGAAACCAGACAGAGTAAAGAGTCAGCCCTTCCGCCAGCCAGTAAAACCTGGCGCAGATCGGCTCAGATACGTGAAAAATCAGGGTAAGCAGGACTGAGATTACCGTGAATGTGCCCGCCATCCATTGCAACTGGGTCTGCCAATTATCGATAAACAGATCACCGAACCAGGCCATACCTACCGTTATCTGCCCGTCAATTACCAGGGGCGTGAGGAAAAACGCGATGCCGATACCGGACGGTAGTAAAAACTTCAGCCAGCTAGCAGTTGGCAGTTCTTCAATATTCCGTTCCTTTTGCATCAGTAGGTTCTACCTGCTCAGAGTCGGCGCAGGTGATTCAAAATTTCCTGCATATCTTCCGAAACACCTACTGAAATTCGCAGATGCTGCGGCAACTGCTTAAAGTGGGTTTGATCGCGAATCACAACGCCAGCATTTAATAAGTGCTTCATAGCGTTGGGTGCCTTTTTAAAGCGCACCAGCAGGAAATTTGTCGTGCTGTCATAAACCTGCTCAATAGCATCCAGAGGAATCAATTCCTCGCGAGCCCGTTCTCTCAAATTAATAACCCGCTCGCAGCAGGACCGCATGTACTCAATGCCCGGATCGGACAGTGCGTTAATGCCAATCCGCGCGCTGTCATCTGGCATGGGGTAAGGAGGGATGAGTTTGTTGATCTGCTCCAACACCTCTTCTGCCGCGACAATGAAACCCACCCGAATGGCAGCCAAGGCAAATGCTTTGGATAAAGTGCGAATGATCACCAGATTGGGATGGTCAGCAAGCAACGGAAGCAAGGTGTCAGACGGGGTGTACTCAATATATGCCTCGTCAACGACGACGAATGCCTGATCACGCTGTGCCTCCGCGATGCGGATGATGTCCGACACTGCCATCAGATTGCCAGTGGGATTATTGGGATTACAGATAAACAAGATCTTCAAGCGCTTCTGGTCAGCCGCGGCCCGCTGGTTTGCGGCGACATTCAGAGCGAACTGATCATTCAGCGGCACCGTTTCTACCGCCACCCCGTGAGCTTGCGCGACAAATTCGTACATCGAATAGGTCGGACTCTGAATTCGAATGGCATCCTGGTGCGGCTCGCAATAGGTCCTGATCAGTAAATCAATCGCTTCATCAGCCCCCCGCACCGCCAGCACGTTGTCAGGGCTCACATTTGCATAACGACCGTAGGCTCTCGCCAGCTCGGACGGCAAAAAATCAGGATAGCGATTCCAAGTTTCGTTCTCAGGCATCTGGTATGGAGGGAAAGCCGATTCATTTGCGTTCAGATAAATCTGACCAATCCCGCCTATCCGGCGTGCTGATTGGTAAGGGGTTAAGTCTTTGAGGGCCGTTACGACCAGTTTATTCGCCAGCGACATAGACGGAGACAGGTAATGAAAAATGCCCCATATTTTGACATGAGCGAGACATTTCTCCCAGCGCTAACAGCCCATTAGAATGTGCCTCGTACCTTAATGGCGTAGATAGGTCCGTTAATTGAGCAGGAGTCCTCTACTTCGTCTACGTATCCCGTAACGGTCGTGCCGCCCGCATATCGCGTGCGCAACCGGCAACGTTCGCCAGAGTCTCGAGCCTCAAACCTGTATACAAGACCACCCCAAGCCTGCGTTTCCGCCCAGGCAGACCAAGACCAATCCGGGGAGAAATGCTCGGTCTTATCAATGTCCCAGACCATAAAATCGTTCAGGAATCGTTTGTTGGCGTTAAAACCCCAGTTCGTGTTGTTTAATCTGGGGATATCATGGCGAAAACCAATTGCATATCTGCTCCCGCCCCCATCACGCGGACCCATTCTGCGTTCTCGGTCTTTCTTGAGTATTGAGTCATAGTGAGTCGCCTCCTCAAGGCTGAGTCCGGCGGTTAGCAGCATATTGGGTTGATTCAGAAACCCCAGGCGGAGGCTGTTGCTGAGGTTCAGCCCATAGCGCCTTCCGTCTCCGGTATTGCCACGGGCCGAGAGTATTTTTCCGTTCCGCGACACATCGACATTGTCGATAATGTCGAACACTGTTTGATAATACAGCTGCGTGTTGATAACGCCGGCGTCATTGGGGAGTCGGTACTCTAAATTTGCTTCGTAGTTCCACCAGGACATCTGCTGAATGTCTGAATTTCCTTCGAAAGAATTTTGCTCATCATCCATCTGGTCTACGCCCGCGGTGAAATCCCTGAAGCTAAGCTGATTCACTATTTTCTGAACGACACCTCTGAATTGAATGCTTGGTGTGATATCGAATCGATAATCCACCTTGGGGCGGAAGAATGAGAAGTCGCGCGAATTGGCCAGGGTACCGCTCTGAGATATTGAACTGTCCTCAACAAGCAGCGTGGTCTCAAGCGTCATTCGGTCGTTCATTGACCAGTTGTGAATTGTAAAATACTCCAGCCTCATCTCTTCTACTGTGCCTACTGAACTAGTCACCGGCGTGAGACCGCCAAACTCTTGCCCGCCGGCTACTCCAGTGAGCAAACCAAGCCGTAGAGACGTATCTACGATGGTTTGGGCCCTTTCAACACCCGCCTCAATAGATTGGCCCTGCGATAAATCAAAGACATATGACGACCGAATTATGCGTTCCTGATACTTCTCATAATTGAACAGGTAAAGATCTTTCGTTTCGATCGAGGAGAAAGCGTCTACCTTAAAACGACTGCGTTCAAACTCGTTTTCTTTTTCATTAACGATGGCAATCGTCTTCCACCTGCTCCCGTTATCGAGGACGTGCATGTAATCGCCGCCAACCTCAAATCCGTTGGATTCACTTGGCTGAGTATCCCGCTCAAAGATCCGGCTTGCGACCGCGTCGGATTGGTATCGGGTAATAACCCGGTCCGTATCATATTCAACATCATTCCCGGTCCATGAAAAATTGAGATTAGCCGTATCGGTCGGAGAGAACTCATAGCCAAAGTTTGCGGTTAATGAGATCGGCCAACCGTCTGTAGTTTCATCACGGTTCACCGTCTCGGCAAGATCTCCAAATCGGTCAAAGGCGCTTTCAAAACCGTCACGAAAGTCATAACGAGGCTCGCGCTCGGCACTTAGAAAGTAGTTGAGCGCCCCGTATTGCCCGGTCGCCGCAATCTTACCACCCGGAATAAGAGTCCCATCAAGGGCCCTGTCCATGTTTACCTCGTAGGCGAAACTGACGCTGGAGAGAGCATCATTAAGGACAACATTGATGACCTGTGTTCCCCCGCGAACATCCAACGCGCCTGAAGTCCCCCTAATAATTTCAATGTAGCGCACTTCTGATGCAGGGATGCGTGAAAGCTGAGAATCTCCTTCATTGCTTTTGCCTGCTATCCGTCTACCATTGATTAATACTTGCTCCCCGCCTGCACCAAGACCTCGACCACCGCCCCGGCTCTGACTGCGGCTACCGCTGCGCGCGAGAGCGATTCCGGGTATACGTTGCAACATGTCATTGACTGAATAGGGGTTGAATTGAGCAAAGTACTCAGCGGGATAAGTCACCGTTGCATCGCTAGCGGTTTCTGGGGCCTGCGCACAAACGTACGGGGCTACCAGGATGAGCACGAAAAAGTAAATGTACGAAAATCCTAAGTTTTTGTTATTCACGATTCGATTGGCTCCCCGGAGAAACAAAAGCAGTGCCCTCATGCGATGGACGAAAAACAATTAAGATCAAAGAAGTGACGTGGATTATGCCTTTTTCACATCGCATTAGCCTGAGAAAATCGTGTCAAATTATTACAAAGCGTAATTAGCAAGAGATCATCATTAGGCAGAAGAAGACGGAAGTTTCGCGAATTATTGTCAGTCGGAAGATGTTTGAAACACGCTTGATACTGAAGCATTGAGTCTGGTAAAAGATATACAGGACAGTACACCAGCAATGCTACTTCTATATAAACTACAATGGTCGTTATCAGCCCCTTAGACACATGCCCCTGCTGCTCCGGCAAGCCATTTGCAAAGTGCTGCGAGCCATTTTTAAAGGGCAAAAACGTACCAAAAACACCAAGACAGGTTATGCGGTCGCGATTCACAGCATACACAATCGGTGGATATGGCCAATATTTGGTAGATACCTGGCACCCCGCCTATGTACGTGGCAACACCGCCAACTCATTATCTCTGAAAACCCATGACTGGCAAAACCTTCAGATCCTTCAGTCCGGGCAGCAGGGCAACAGGGGCGGCGTCGAATTCGTTGCAGATTTTATCGACAGCAAGGGAGAGTTACAGCGCCATCACGAAGTTTCTGTATTCGAACGCCACAAAGGGCGCTGGTACTACACTGATGGGCGAGTTCAGGTACGTCCCGTCAATCAAGCTCAGGGTTAATTCCACCTGATTTCATACCATATCCTGACAAACGGCCTACCATGAGGGCCTCTTAACCAGGCAGTGTTCCGATTGTTCCTGTCGTCCGGGTTATTTCAGTAGAATTTTTACATCCGCTTACCGGGATATGTAATGACCGGCCCGGCTGTGGCTATCTCGTGTATTAACCGGGTAGTTGAATCAAGATACTGGTCAAAAGTGAAGCATTTCTTCCCTCACCAGCTGAGCCTGAATCTGCTCGTCAGTGAAAGGCAAATCCACCCAACCACTTTGTGAATACATCTTGGTCAGATCAGAGTAATAAGACGAATCTGGTTCCGGAGACTGGGAATAAGTCAGAATGGCATCAGCGTCCGGCACGCCATTCTCATCCCAGGTCACGGTCTGGATATAGCTGTTACCGTGGGTGATCGGGTTATATCCTCCGTTTTCTGGATTGAAGCGTGCAGTGATAACGCTGAACAGCCCCTGCCCACCGGAACCGCCAGGGATCCCAATCTTCTCACCATTGCGAATGGCGAACTGAACTTCGCCCCATGGGGCATCCAGAGCAATACCGGCTTCCTGCAGTGACGCCACGCCCGCATCCAGAGCAGCTACAATCAGTTCCCGGGTATCTTCATTTTCTGTGGTTAAGCCCGCTGGCGTATTGAACGGGTCATCCAGATCAAAAGGAGTGGCGAAATGTTCTGACAGGCCGCGCGCGTTTGCCCAGAACTGATTGAAGATGTGTGCACCAACACTATCTATATCCTGACGCCGATCCCAACTGGCAAGAATGGCGCAGGCCTCAGCAAGGCTGACCTGATCAGCGCAAATCTCAAGAATTTCATCCAGCAGCAGCTCGGCGCCGTAGTGGCGATGGTTAAACAGTAAATCTTTCACCTTTTGCTGTGTGAACTTCTGACCGCTTCTAATCACTTCATCCACCATTACAAGACCAGCGCGTGTACGCAGCGAGCGCGTGGTTTGCTCGTCACCAATGATCGGCGAGAAACCTTCCAGCCTGCTGTCCGGATTGGACAGCCAGTAGGAGTCATTACTGTTACTCACATAGGTGTCAGTTATTAGACTGGGTTGTTCAGTTGGGGGCATCAAGCCCGGATAGGCCGCAGCAGGATCTACCTGCCAATCGCAGCTAGGGTCTGATCCATTCAGAGTAATGATTCTTGGATTACCCGTATCTACCGCGCAGCGCTCCAGCAGTTCGGCAGAGACATTGGGAATCGCAGACATATCAGCATAGAGCGCACCGCCATCACGATCCGCTGCGATGGTATTGACAAATGCTGCACCCTGGTGAGTCGCCAATGCCGTGCGCAGCTCCTCCACATTGCGCGCATTACTGATATCTCGATACTGATCGCTGGAGCGATAGTTTTCATAGTTCACGTCGCGGATCACATACACATTCTCGTCAGTCCAGGGTGTACCCTGCCCTGCTACCACAGGACCCAGGTGGGTCATGTGAACCGTGCGCGTTGCCATCCCCTCGGGAATCTCAACCTGAATCTCCATCGCCTCGATGTCGCGCACCTCATCACCCACGCGATAGGCCATGGGATTACCCGGCACCAAATCCAAACGGAACATGGTGAATCGCAGCGCAGTGGATACCGTGTGGGACCAGGCTACATGCTCGGTAAAACCAATGGCGATGCGGGCAGTAGAAATCAGACCAACTCCCATCACATCTATCTCACCAGGGTAGGTCAAATGCGCCATGTGAAAACGGGAAGACCCCTGCCAGGGGTAATGCGGATTTCCCATCAGCAAGCCACGGCCGCTTTCGGTGAGCGCGCTGCCAAATCCAAGAGCGTTGCTGCCAATCATGTCGCGATCAATTTCTAGGTCGAGCGGCTGCAACTGCGCCAATTCAAGACCAGGCTCGGAGCTGGCAATCTGGTTCGCGAACCGACCCAGACCATAACGTATGCCGACACCGAGCGTTATACGGGCCAGGTCACTTTCATTAATTGGGCTAATCCAGGGTGCGTTGTCGCAGGATTCGGGCATAGCGCCACGATGACTCTCAATGTAATCGTTATAGCCTTTGATGTAGCCCGCATCCATCGCGGCCGAATCCGCGGAACCATAACTTAGATACTCATACAGTTTGTCCTGATGCAGCAGCGCACGGTGGAAAGCATCCTGATTGATATTGGCCTCAGTGGCGCCAAAGTATTTCGCCTGCTCACCACGAACCGTCACAAACTCTCTGGCCAGCACACAGATGGTGTTGGCGGCAATAGCTTGAGCAAATCCGTAGCCGAGACCTTCCCAGCTGTTGGCCTTGATGTGGGGAATGCCGTGCTTGGTCCAGCGAAGATGTACTTCGTTTCGGGGCTCATTTTGCGAAGCAGTAACAGCAGCAGGCCCGGACTGAGCGAGGACAGCTCTAGAGTCGGGCGCCTCAGAACAGGCTGTAACGCCAAGGACGGTTGCAGTTAGCAGGAAAAAGACCGGCAGTTTATTGCAATCAAGGCGTGTCATCAAGACCCTCAGTGGACTCAAAGAAACTTTAGAAGCCCAAAGGCTATTCCCTATCCTAACTCTTGTCCAGATGTTGAAGCGGGGCGCCTTGTGAAGTGCTTCAGGCTGCCTGCCTGCCTGTCAGAAACCAACGCCCTACTGCACGTTGATAATCTGAGTAGCTGTCGCCGAAACGCTGCTGAAGATGCGCTTCCTCCAATTCGACCTGCACACTGACAGCGATCCATCCGACGATCAGGCAAACCAGAGAGAACACGGTGGGCCAGGCAAGAAAAAACCCCAGCTGAGCAAGGCGCACACCGACGAAAGTCGGATTTCTGGTCAATGCGTAAAGTTGAGTCGTTACCAATTGCTCACTGGCAGCCTCGTCAATGCCAGAGCGCCAGGCCACTGCCAGGCTCAGGCTGCCACAGACCGCCAGAGCAAAACCGAAACACAACAAACCTAAACCGGCAAGCGCGATCCAGTCCGATTGTAAGCTTGCCACGGGCAGCAACCAGCGCTCCATCGCCGGGAACAAGAGGCGCAGCACACAAGCTGCCCAAATCGCGATGCGAAAAAGCCGAAACGTCAGATGGTTCCACCAATGCCGGGAGTAGCGTTCACCCATGTGGATCATTGATTGACCTTGGTGTTTGCGCTTGAGGAGCTTGGCAAATATCAGGTAGAAGAGCGCGACTGCACTGTAAAATGCAGCGAGGAACATAGCTACGAATTGGGTGACTTCCAGAGTCATCGGCGCGGCCTCTATAGTTGTTTTTCTCACAGCCAAGTTACCAATTACCACGGCAGATTGCGACAGTGAGTGTCGCTCACATCCGCAGCTAGCGATTCATCTCTTCTTCAATCTCGAGACGCCGGGCCCCCGCCAGAATACCAGGCAGGGCGTGGTTACCCTCGTGGCAGGAGTATTCATACAAACCGGAAGAGGGTCGCATTGGCATCTCCCCCGTCCAGGGCTGGGTATAAAGCTCCGGATCCTCAATTGTAAAACTGTAACGGATTTCATCGTCAGCCACCCGGCGAAAGCGCTCTGTAAGCACCATATTCATCGACGCATTGATGCCGTAGCCCTGCGCAATTTCCCATTCACTGAAGTTCTTAGTGGTGACCACCAGGGTATCGCCGTCATAGTAACCCACAGAATCTCCCAGCCATTTGTTGTAAGGCAGGTCACGATGGGCCTGGTCTATCTTCACGATTCGCGCGTCATGAACCATCTCGACCACAAGGACAACATGGTCAGGGCTTTGAATGATCTGCAGATTGTTGTTGTAGACGCTGCTGATGAACGGTGTGCTCGACGAAAAAGCCTTCAGGCAGCGGTCAGAGAGCGGCCTTCCCTCGGGGCCATCGCTCCGGCCAAGGGAATCTGGAAACTGAAATACGGCTCTAGCTTGCCGGCGTCGGTTCGCAGCACCCTGCTCCCGATAAGGTATTCGCCCGTCCGGCGGATCAATGATAATGGACGTTCGGTATTTCCCGTCAATCAGTGCGAGGGACTCCCCGATGCTGAAATATTCAGGATCGTAACCGCCCACATTGGCAGGGTCATTTTGTCTGTTGGTGCCAAAATTTTGATAGTCATTAAGGATCTCGGAGGTGGGCTCAAGTGTGCTCAGCATAGCGGCTTCGTCAATCTCAAGTTCGCTGTAATGAGCAGGCCGTTGCAGGCCTGTGCGCGTTTCATAACTCCAGGTGCCCTGTAGATCGGGCACGCCAAAATCCAGAGTTGGTGGGGAGTATTCGATCTGTCCGTGAGCCGCTGAGACTACCAGTCCAGTCAGAGTCAGACTTAGAGCGCCTGTTTTCATCGTGTTGCGCATCGAGATTACTCCAGATCATGCAAGAGTTGGATAGAATCTCACAGGTTTGCTACTGGGTGTAGAAAAAAAGTGAAGTTAGTTTCAATTAAGGGGCTTTACGCCTCTACTTTATAATTCGCTGAGACTTAAATGAACCGTGAATCATTTGAAGGCATGCTATTACAAACTGCTCGGATTTAATTCAAGCTCAATCCAATCATCAATGATCCGCTCAAGCTTATCTAGCGGCAGAGCCTGCTATCCTAGAAGCACATCGTGGAATTGACGGAGATAAAAGCGATCACAGGGAGTAATTTCTGCTTGAGCCCTGAGTTCAAGAATCTTGAGCTCGTCCATCTTATACGACAGTGCCTGCACTGGCTAAGAATTGTAGCGGCCCACCTCTGCGCCCAGATTCGCTGCCGACAGCGAGGTCTTGCTAACCAGATAATATTATGATGCAGACTCTCTGTTTCACGGTGTTTTGCCAACGATCAGTCATGCCCTTTCTTTTGGTCTATTGCTCTATCCGATCATATCGAGCTGCTCTTTTGTAGCATATTTTCTGTGCTAGGATAACAGTGACACAATTGAAGGGGTTCTCATGAAAATAACAATAACCGGGGCAAGTGCGCTCGCTTGCGCACTGCTCACACTGAATGCTTGGGCAGAAATAGAAATTGATCCTGATGCTACCATTCATGACTCCCCTTCCACCCTAATGGGGGTGAATCACATTGGTCTCTCGGTCAAAGATCTGGACAGGACGCTGGCTTTTTATCAAAGCGTTTCCGGCTTTGAACTTGTCTCCCGGCAATCGGTTCGCAACAGTGCTGCTGCTGATCAACTCTTTGGTGTGGAAGATGTCGCCTACGAAATTGCCGTGCTAGAAGCGCCCAATATGCTGTTCGAGTTCATTGAATTTGAGCACAATGCTGATCTGCCGATGAGGAAAATGCCGGTGAATGGCCCAGGTATGACGCATACTTGTTTTCAATCCGCGTCGAATGACTCAGGGTATGAAAAGTTCGGCGACGCTGGCGCGGCCATTCTCTCATACAGCAACGAGCCGATAGATCTTGGTGGTTATGGGGTCACTTATGCATATGGATATGATCCTGAAGGCAATATGTTCGAGATGGAACAACTGGATCCTGAGCCATTAGCACAGGTTGAAGCCAAGCTGCGCTGGATCGATGAAGGGTACAGTATGTGGATGACTCAGGTTGCTCTGGTCACCCATGATATTGAAAGGCTGACTAACTGGTATGCCAACATCATGGCATTCATGCCCTATCGGACAGGCGATTACGAGGGCAATCCACGCTTCGCCGAAGTCGCGGGTGAGCCCTATCTGTCTTTGCTGGCCTCTTGGTTTCGCATGGACTCACGCGCCAAGACCATTGAGCTCTGGCAATACCGCGATCCAATCACTCCGGAACCTACTGGCAAAAAGGGCGTCACTGACTTTGGATATTCCTATTCGATCGAGGTGGGGGATATTGCAGCGGAAGTCCGTCGAATGAGCAGCCTAGGCGTAGATTTCGTGAGTGAACCAGTAAATATGGGCGAGTACCATCAGGTTTATGCGCATGACATTGATGGAAACGTCTTCGCATTGCGACAGTGGAATGACCCGGACTCCCGGTTCTCCGTACCGAATCTCGAGCAATAAGAGTCCCCGTCAAAAAACGGAGCATTCAGTCTGAACGGCAACTTCGACAACCAATAGGATCAGGTAAAGTGGATTGCCGGCATGAGTTTGTTGCTGAAGAAGATCGTGGAGAGACTGCCATGGAAATAATGAAAGCGTCACCGGAAGTGACCCTATCAGCTCAATTAAATGAACCAGATCTTAAGGGACTGGCTGATGAAGGTGTTGAGTTGGTGATCTGCAATCGACCGGATGACGAATCCGCCGACCAGCCTTCATTTAGTGCAATTCAACAGGCAGCAGAAGCACTCGGTATGGAAGCGGTCTCGATTGCTTTTAAAACCGGTGAGATGAATCATAAACACATTGAGTCATTTTCGCGCTTGCTCAATACTGGCAAAAAAACACATGCCTATTGTCGAACAGGCAATCGATCTTTCTGCCTTTATGCGGCGTTTCATGCCAGCACAGGCAGACCCGAAAGGGAAATCACAGCGCTGTCGAAAGAGTTCGGTTTCGACGTCGCGCAACTAATCAGGCCTTACTATGCTGGGAGTGCCAATATGAATGGCAGCGCCTCGGGCCAACCGATTTCAGAAGAGGCAGAATAATTTATGGCAAGGCACGCGGCATCATTCCCTGTTGCCGGGTGGGTGAAGCATTACAGCAAGCAACGCTGCCTGAACGACCTGATTGCCGCAATGATCGTGGCCATCATGTTGATACCTCAGTCACTTGCCTACGCCATGCTGGCAGGGCTACCGCCGGAAGTCGGTCTGTACGCCAGTATTGCTCCGCTGATTGCCTACGCCTTGCTCGGCACCAGCAGCACTCTGTCTGTGGGCCCGGTTGCGATCACCTCCTTAATGACCGGCGCTGCGCTGGCGGAGGTTGCCCAACAGGGCACAGCCGACTATCTGACCGGCGCCATAACACTGGCTGCCCTGTCCGGCATCATGCTGTTAGGGTTTGGCCTGCTGCGGCTGGGTTTCCTCGCCAATTTCCTATCTCACACGGTGGTCTCGGCGTTTATCACAGCGTCAGCCTTGATCATTGCACTCAGCCAGGTTCGTCACGTGCTCGGAATAGAAGCCGAGGGCGATAACCTTTTCGAGTTGGTCCTCGCCATCGGCGTTCAGTCGAATGATGCCAATTTCTATACCTTGCTAATCGGCCTTGTGACGCTGAGCTTTCTGTTTGCCGTGAGATCCTGGGGTGTCGGTGTGCTGCAGAAAGCGGGTCTGTCTGCGCAAACCGCCGAGCTGGCCTCTAAATTAGCACCCATTGTAGGCGTAATTTCCACAATTCTACTAACTATCAGATTTGAACTCGCTGGACGTGGGGTCGCGATCGTCGGAGAAATTCCGACAGGTCTGCCCATGTTCGCAGTGCCTGTTTTTTCCCCCGAGCTGGTTGAAATGCTGCTCGCCCCGGCAGCACTGATTTCCATTATCGGATACGTCGAGTCAATCTCTGTCGGCAGAACCCTAGGCGCACACAGGCAGGAAAGAGTGGACAGCAACAGGGAATTAGTTGGTCTTGGGGCGGCAAACCTATCCTCGGCGTTCTCAGGCGCGCTGCCGGTAACAGGGGGTTTCTCCAGGTCCGTTGTGAACTTTGATGCCGGCGCCGTCACTCAGGGCGCCAGCATCTACACCGCTATTCTTATCGCGCTGGCGTCCCTGCTCCTGACACCGGCTCTGTATTTTTTGCCGCAAGCCACACTTGCCGCGACGATCATTGTTGCTGTTTTGTCACTGGTAGATTTATCCATTATTAGGAAAACCTGGCGCTATTCGAAAAGTGACAGCCTCGCGCTTCTGATAACTATTGGTGCAACCCTTGGGATTGGGGTGGAAACAGGTGTGAGCTGTGGCGTGGCAACCTCTCTGGCACTACACCTTTATCGTACGTCGAGGCCGCATATCGCCGAGGTCGGTCTGGTCGAGGGAACGGAACACTTTCGCAATGTGGCCCGATATGATGTCAGAACCGTCCCGGAAGTCCTGACTCTGCGGGTTGACGAAAGTCTATTTTTTGCGAACGCAAGCTCTCTTGAAGACGAAGTTTTTATGAAACTCAGTAGCCAACCCGCTATCAGGCACGTCATCTTAATGTGCAGCGCAGTGAACGAAATCGATTTCAGCGCCTTGGAAGTGCTGGAAGAGCTGAACAGACGGTTCGAAGAGCAAGGATTGGCGCTCCACCTTTCCGAGGTCAAAGGGCCAGTTCTGGATCGACTACACCGAGCTGCCTTCATGGATCGGCTGTCTGGCAATCTTTACCTTTCCCAACATCAGGCCTTCAAGGACTTGTGTGAACGCTTTCACTACAGTGCCTTGTCCGACGAGCCCTAGGCACTGCGCTCTCGAAACGGAGCTGAACCCGCAACAGGTGGTCAACGAAGTTAGACTGAGTGTCTAGGACCCAGGCCAACACGCGAGTTGGTTGGCGGCCTAAGGCAGCGGCATCTCATCGCTCTCCTGCTCGCGGGCCCGCTCAAACGCAGCGCGCGGGCTGGCTGAGCGAACCTGCTCTAACCAGAACACACCGTCATAGGGGTAGCTGTTGCCCCGGGTGCCAATGAAATCCATATCGCCGTCCCCGTCCAGGTCCCGTGCCATGAACTTATCGAACATGCCCCGCTTGCGTCTGGAAATGTCGTGGCGCTGCCATTCTTCGTACACCCCACTTACACCTGGATTCTCAAACCAGCCAATGCGTCCTAATGCGCCATTTACTCCTACAGAGGAATCGTCCCCGGTACGATCACCGCGACTGTAGCTGCCGGCGATCAGGTCGATGTCACCATCCTCATCAATGTCCGCAAGTGCGTAGCCTGTATGGCTGTCCGGCGCCAAGCTGCCTATCAAGTGCGCATTCCAGGCGTCCCCCTTGCGCTCGGGTTGCTCGATCCACACCATGCCCCGCGGCGCAGCGCCGATGATATCCAGCCGGCCATCACCATTGAGGTCCGTGTATTCGAGATTGAAACCGGCCATGCTGGCACCGTAAATGCCGACGGCCCGCTCAGTAAAATTCAGAGTGCCGTCGCCGGGATTGTCAAAGATGATAAGGCGCGATTCACCACGGGTACCCACCACAATATCCGCATCACCATCGCTGTCGATATCAACGGGTTCGGCGTTATGAGGAATACTGTAGTTCCCGAGAACCTGTACTTGCCAACTGTCGCCCTGCAGCGGATCGCCATGGAGCGTGTGAAGCTCAACCGGAGTTGATCGCGCATAGTCCTCAGGCCCAGGAGTCTGGGCGCCTTTATTGGGGGCGGTGAGTTCCGGCACCCCGTCATCATCGAAATCGGCCGCGAACACCCGGATGTAGGAGCCCTTGTCTCTGGTGAGCGGCAGAATCAACCGCGGCCACTGTGCGCTGCGCGCATCGCTGCCTGGATTTTGCAAATAGATCAGATGGGAACGTTCTGCGGCAGCGACGATATCTAGCCAGCCGTCACCGTTCATATCGACCACTACCGCGTCTTCGGGTGCCGGCACGTCCTCGGCCTCAGCAACGGTGACATTGACCCAACGATCTGGATCATTTGATCCAAAATGAATACGGACGTGACCTGCAACGGGAGGCACAAAATCTTCAATGAAGGACGCAGAATCGTACTCCGCATCCGATTCGTGCACGGAAACGATGTCTTCGATGCCATCTTTATCGATGTCGCCCATAACGAAACCATCGCTGCCGCTGAAATTGACGCCCGCTGTCACAGGGTCGTCGATGAGATGTTCCCGCCAGCTGATGTACTCGCCGTTTGCAGATTGGGCTTGGGTCAGAGTGTCGCCGACAGGCGTCTGGGCATGGGCTGTCCGGACACCAATGCTGATAAGACACAGGGTGCTGAGTGATGCGGCCATAAAATAGTGTTGAATGTTCATGGCTGACTCCTTTTTCTCACAGTGTAGCAAGGAGTGAGAGACAAGTTCATCTGTAAGCTTGTTCTTGAGATTTATCCGACTCACCACACCCCTTTTCTGAATGATCAGGGACTAACCGGTAACTTGCCTGACAGTAGCAGAGGGCAATCCACTGTCTGTGGTTCATGGGGCACTGCCTGAACTGGCCCATCGACCCTTCTCACGAAAGGCATTGCGGACAGTGCCGCGCTTACTACATGAGCCCGCCGGGGCGACACTGGACAAAGGCCAATCGAAGACATACCTTTGACCTAAACAATTCAAACACTTACCCGGAGGGTTCCACATGCAAACCCGCTTCCCCCCAATCGCGCTGGTGCTGTTTCTGATAACCGGGCTGACGCCATTTTTCAGCACCGCGCAGCCGGTGATACCCGACTATACAGTAGTCAGTGACGAGCGCCTGTTGAATCCGGAGGCACGCAACTGGCTGTCCTACCGCGGCACGCTTGATGGCTGGGGTTTCAGCAGACTGGACGAAATCGATGACAGTAATGTCCAGCAACTAGAGCCGGTTTGGAGTTTTTCAACCGGAGTACTCGGCGGACATGAAGCACCTCCCATAGTGAACAATGGCGTGATGTTTGTCACCACACCGGGGAACCTCGTCTATGCGATTGATGCCGCCAGTGGCGATTTACTGTGGCGCTACCAGCACGACCTGCCGGAAACCTACATCGCATTCCATCGCACCAATCGCGGTGTTGCCCTGTATGGTGATAAGGTCTACACCGCGACGCTGGATGCCCGTGTCGTGGCTCTTGATGCGACAACCGGCCGCAAGGTATGGGACAGCACTGTTCAGGATAATAATTTCGGCTACTACATCACCATTGCGCCATTAGCCATTGACGGTAAGATTCTGGTCGGCACTTCCGGTGGGGAGTTGGGCATCCGGGGATTCATTGTGGCACTGGATGCGGAAACCGGCGACGAAGTCTGGCGAACCTATACAGTTCCTGCTCCGGGCGAGCCGGGAAATGAAACCTGGCCGGGCGAATCCTGGCGCACCGGCGGGGCAGCAGTTTGGGTGCCGGGCCACTATGATGCCGAGCTCGGTCTCGCCTATTTCGGCACCGGCAACCCCGGACCGTGGATCGGAGATCAGAGACCGGGAGACAATCTCTACACCAACTCGGTGCTGGCGCTGGATATCAAGACAGGAGAAATCCGGGCGCACCATCAGTACCACTGGAACGGCTCATGGGATTGGGATGAGGTCTCTACGCCTATCCTGATGCCGGTAGAGCGCCAGGGCCGGCTGATTGACGCGCTGGTGCACCCGGGCCGCAACGGCTACCTGTGGACCCTCGAAAGATCAGCCGACGACATCAGCTTCGTTGATGCAGAGCCCTATGTGTACCAGAACGCCTTTACCAGCATCGACCCTGAAACCGGACGTCCGACTTATGATCCGGAACACAAACCAACCACCGGCAGCACCACTTCTTTCTGTCCCTCACTGTGGGGCGGCAAAGACTGGCCTCCGGCCGCCTACAATCCGGATACCGGCCTGCTTTACATACCGGCCAACGACCACCACTGCGGTGTGATCGAGGGCCGGGAGGTAACCTACATGCCGGGAAGCGCTTACATGGGCGCCCGCACCCAAATGACTGTGCTAGAGGGAGCCGATCACATCGGCGAAATTCAGGCCTGGGACATGAACACCGGTGAAGAGGTCTGGACCCGTGAGTTTGATTCCCACAACTGGGGCGGTATTCTGACAACCAGCGGCAATCTCATTTTCAGTGGCGGCACCAGTGACCGGCTGTTTCGGGCGCATAATGCCTCCACCGGGGAGTTGCTGTGGGAATTCAAAACCAACTCCGGGATTATCGGCGTGCCTTCGACCTTTTCAGTTGACGGCAAACAATATGTCGCCGTACAGGCCGGATGGGGCGTCGACGCAGCAGGTATGACCGCTCGCCTGGATATGGTGCGGGGCACCCGAACCTTCGTCCCACAGGGCGGGGTCATCTGGGTATTTGCGCTGCCGGATTAGTACCGTCGGTCAATCCGGTAAGGCGTTTTGTCGACCGGCAGATTGTTAGTTGCGATATTGGCAAACTGAAGCTGTCAGTTGGTATTGTTCATCGCGGCGCAGTAGCCCGCGGCAGCGGACAGGACAATGACAACCCGGAGCGACCGTGCGGAACTCAGGACAGAAGCCGCAACAGCAGCGCGAGGGGAATCATGCACATCCATCAGACCGAGACTTACTACATCGCATCATCGCATCCGGCTCTGGGACACTGGTAACCGGAGGTGAAATTTATAATGGCAATGGCTTCGCTTAAGACAGCGTCGTCAATACAACGCTGAACGGCCCTTCCTGCAGCGGCCTCATTGTCGGAGACTGGATCGCCAAACACGTCAAGGAAGGCGACATCATTCAAGCCGCAGATTCGCTCCCATCAGCCCAGTGTCAATAATCAGGATGGCGGTGATGCCAGTCGGTTTCCGACTGGTAGGCGTGGCCGATTTGGCAAAGTGTGGCTTCGGCGAATTTGCTTCCCATCAACTGCATCACATAAGGCTGTTGTTGATCATTGAATCCGCAGGGCAGCGACAGCGTCGGCGTGCCGGCAAGATCAGCCGGTATCGTGAACTGCCCCTGAAAATGTTTTACCACCTCCTTCATGGCCTCTGCATCGCCTTGCTGGGCGTGGGCATTGACTGCAAACACCATGCCTCCGGAAGGACAGACAACGGCATCAACTTCGCTAAGCGCCACTTCAAACCGTGCACTGAATTCGGACCGCTGCTCGGCAGCTGCGGAGTATTCTTCTGCCGTCATCTGCATTCCCATGCGCAGAACACTGGCCAGATACCCGCCATAGTCAGCTTCTCTGGCAGGAAAGGTTTCGCGATGGGCGCGATAGGCTTCATACCCCGTCAACGGTAACCAGAGGTTGCGGCAATCCATCGGCCCTTCACGGGGCATCTCTACCGGAACACATTCCATGCCAAGCGCTGTGAACACATCAATCGCCTGTTCGAGTGAGGCCAGTAAACCCGGATCAGTTCCATGGCTGAACCAGTCGGCATCCACCCCCAATCGCAGACCGGTCAGATTCGTTGCAGCAGGCTGGGCAATCTGCGCATCTTCAAGATTCAGCGAAGTTTGATCATTTTCATCATAACCGGCTATCCCGTTATACAGGGCGACCGCATCAGCCACGGACCGAGCCATTGGGCCGACGTGATCAAGAGACTCCGCCAGTGCGAGCACACCATGACGGCTCACCCTGCCGTAGGTCGGTTTAAGCCCAGTTACACCGTTGGCCATGGCTGGATAGCGTATGGAGCCGCCGGTATCGGTTCCAATAGCCGCGAAACACAGACCTGCCGCTACAGCCACACCAGAGCCGGAAGAAGACACCCCTGCCCACAGCTCTTTTCCCCAGGGGTTTTTCGGAATCGGAAATTCAGGATTGTAGGCAGACAGAGCGCCTTCGGTCAGATTGAGTTTACCCAGCAACACGGCACC
>CACJWK010000023.1 GCA_902597095.1 uncultured Pseudohongiella sp. | reverse complement strand
CGCCCGGCAAGAACGGCGAAATTCAGATTACGGACGCTCTGCTGACGCAAGCCCGCCGGGGTAACGTGATTGGCTATAAATTTCAGGGCACGCGCTTTGACTGTGGCAGCGTTGGCGGTTTTATCGACGCGACCAATTACACTTTTGCCAAAATGCACAGTAAGTAGCAGAGATACGAGTGGCACCATGACAACAGAGATCACCTGTTTCAAAGCTTATGATATTCGAGGCCGTGTACCGGACCAGCTGAATGAAGACATCGCCTACCGGATTGGCCGAGCTTTTGCTGCCTTACTCTCACCCGGACGGGTAGTCGTCGGCTTCGACATTCGCCTGACCAGTGAGGCGCTGTGCACTGCTGTCAGCCGCGGGCTGATGGAGGGTGGCGCAGATGTCCTGAATATCGGCCAATGTGGCACAGAGGAAGTTTACTTTGCTACCTCACATCTCAAGGCCGATGGTGGGATTGCCGTCACGGCCAGTCATAATCCCAAGGACTACAACGGCATGAAGCTGGTTCGGGAAAACAGCAGGCCTATCAGCGAAGACACCGGCCTGTTCGACATCAAAAAACTCGCAGAACAAAGCCAATTCCCCGAGCCCGAGAAGATCGGGGCGCTGGAGAGCGTCAATACCAAACCGGCATACGTGGAGCATCTCCTAACGTATGTGGATGCCAGTCTGCTGAAGCCCCTGAAAATTGTCTGTAACGCAGGCAATGGTGGCGCCGGGCCCGCCATTGATCTTCTGGAGCCGCATCTGCCGTTTGAACTCATCAAGGTGCATCATCAGCCTGACGGACATTTCCCGAATGGCGTGCCGAATCCGATGCTGGAGGAAAATCGCACTTCCACGGCAGCGGCTATTGTCGAACATCAGGCAGACATCGGGATCGCCTGGGATGGTGACTTTGATCGCTGTTTTTTCTTTGATGAAAATGGCCGGTTCATCGAGGGCTACTATATCGTCGGTCTGCTGGCTAAGACCTTTCTGGAGCGCGAGGCTGGTGCCAAGATTGTTCATGACCCACGCCTGACCTGGAATACTCTCGAAGTAGTGCAGAACCAGGGCGGACAGCCGGTGTTGTGCAAGTCCGGTCATGCTTTTATCAAGGAGGTAATGCGGCGTGAGGATGCCGCCTACGGGGGTGAAATGAGTGCTCACCACTACTTCCGCGATTTCTTTTACTGCGACAGCGGCATGGTGCCCTGGCTGCTCGTCCTGGAGCGGATGTCGACTACAGGCAAACCTTTGTCCCAACTGGTTAATGAGCGCATGGCAGCTTTTCCGGCTAGTGGCGAAATCAACAGCACTGTTGAGGAAGCCGAGGCGCTGCTGGAGCAGATTGAAGCCCGCTATGCACCGGGCGCTCTCGCAGTGGATCATACTGATGGGTTGTCGGTCGATTTTGCCGACTGGCGTTTCAACATCCGAATGTCAAATACTGAGCCCCTGGTCAGGCTGAACGTGGAGTCGCGGGGAGACAAGGCGCTCATGCAGGCGAAAACCGATGAACTGCTGGCTTTGATTCGTGCCTGAGTCATGAGTCAGCGCGTTCAGGCTTCGCCGCCCTGCCTCTTTGTGTACGGAACGCTGGCCCCGGGTGAAGTGAACGAGCACGTGCTTGCGCCACTTGACGGCAGCTGGGTCCCGGCACGCGTGTATGGCACGCTTCACGCTGAAGGTTGGGGACACACCCACGGATTTCCGGCGCTGCGACTGGACCCTGCGGCACCTGCGGTGGCCGGGCAAATTTTTCACTCGGAAGATCTCGCCCGACACTGGGCCAGAATTGATGAGTTTGAGGGCGAAGCCTATCGCCGAGTAGTAACCCACGCCGAGATGATCAACGGTGCTCGTTGTGAGACCTGCGTTTATGTCTTGAACGCATGAGCGGATGAAGGGGTTCTGCAAACTGACCGGGGTATATCAGAGACAGCATGAAAGAAATTACCTGGGATGAATTTACACAGGTGGAACTGCGTGTCGGAACAGTCGTCGAAGTCAGCGAGTTTCCGGAAGCCAGAAAGCCCGCCTGGAAACTGCAAATCGATTTTGGCGAGGAGATCGGCTTGCGGAAATCCAGCGCTCAGATCACCGATCTGTATGACGCGGAGGACCTGCTTGGCAGGCAGGTGGGCGCGGTGGTCAATTTTCCCAAAAAGCAGATCGGCCCGATCATGTCCGAATGTCTGGTAACGGGTTTTTATCAGGAGGATGGCGCGGTGGTGCTGATAATGCCGGAGCGGCCGGTGAAGAACGGCGCCAAGCTCGGCTGACTGGGCGTCAAGGTCACGGTCTGTGCCATGCGTCCACCGGTGAGGGCGCTTGCTTCTGCGCGTTAAGCTGTGCCCTGCCAGCGCTTGAGCTGGGCGATTAATCCCTGACTGGAGGCATCGAGATCAGCTCTCTCTGCTTCGTCGGCAAGGGCTTGCAGCATCTCAGTGGCAAGGGTTTTGCCGAGCTCAACGCCCCACTGGTCAAACGCGTTGATGTCCCAGATGACGCTTTGCACAAAGACCTGATGCTCAAACAGAGCGAGCAGGCTCCCGAGAGCAGAAGGAGACAGCGCTTTCAGAATTAGCGTGTTGCTCGGTCGGGAGCCCGGGGAACTCCGATGGGGTTCAGCAGAATTCTCCCGGCCCTCCATCAGTGCCAGGCTCTGTGCCAGACAGTTTGCCAGCAGTTGCTCGTGTTGTTCTGCAGCGTCATCGGCATTGCTGTTCGCCACTGCGATAAAGTCCACCGGTATCACACTGGTGCCCTGATGCAGCAGCTGAAAGTAGGAGTGCTGACCATTGGTGCCCGGGGTACCCCAGATCACGGCGCCTGAGTTGACAGGCAAGGGTTCACCGTCCCGGGTAACCCGTTTGCCCAGACTTTCCATTGAAAGTTGCTGTAGAAAATCCGGTAACTTGTCCAGCGATTGGGAGTAGGGAACGACGGCAAAACTGTCTGTGTCAAAAAAGCCTCTGTACCAGACACTGAGCAAGCCCATGAGTACCGGCATGTTGTCGCTGAATTCGGCGGTGGCAAAGTGTTGATCCATGCTGTGGGCACCAGCCAGCAGCTGCCTGAATTTGTCCATTCCGATGGCCAGGGCAATTGGTAATCCGATAGCAGACCACAGCGAATAGCGCCCGCCGACCCAGTCCCACATTGGATAGATATTTTCCTCGGCGATGCCGAACGCGAGCGCGCTGGCCACATTGCTGGAGACGGCGACAAAATGCTGATTCAGGTGGTCGGTCGCGCAACCTGAGTTCAGTAGCCACCGGCGGGCGTTATTTGCATTGGCTATAGTTTCAGCGGTCGTGAAGGATTTGGACGCGACGACAAATAAGGTCGTTTCGGGATTGCTTCGCTCCAGTATTTGCTGCATATGGATAGGATCGACGTTGGAAACGAACTGAACAGTCAAGTTCGGCAAGCATTCGCTGCGAAGTGCTTCTACGACCATGGCAGGTCCCAGATCAGAGCCTCCAATCCCGATATTGATGACTGTCTCTATTTGCCTGCCCGTGTGTCCCGTCCAGTCGCTGGTGTGAATTTTTTCAACCAGGGCTGACATTTTGCGGAGTGTTGCGCTGACTTCGCCGTTGATCTGTTGCTCTTCCGGCAGGCGCAGTGCGACATGATGAGCCGGACGCTGTTCCGTCTTGTTAATGATTTCGCCAGCGAACATCGCCTGAATGGCCTGTTTGAGCTGTCGTTCTTCTGCGAGGCGGATCAGCAGAGTTCGTGCTTCAGCATCCAGCAAATTCTTGGAGTAATCGAGCAGCAGGCCTTCCTGCGCCACAGAAAAACGGGCATAGCGCTCACTTTCGGCAAACAGCGCTTTCAGTGAGAAATCAGGGGTCTTGAATTCTGCGCTTTTGGCAGTCAGCGCCTGCCAGGTCACGCTACTGTTGAGGCTGTTCATCCGATGTCCTGTCCTTACAAGCGCATATCCGAGATTGAGAGCATAGCAAAATCAGAGCCTCTGGGGTCATGTGGCCTCGCGGGATCAGGGGATATTGAATCGTTGTAATGGATTATGTACACTTCGCGTCCTTCGAGGCCATAACCGATACATCCAATTGTGCCTCGAATCCGTGCCGCTATAGCTCAGCCGTGGTAGAGCAGCTGACTTGTAATCAGCAGGTCCCGAGTTCGACTCTTGGTGGCGGCACCAACCATTTCAATGTCTTACAGAGACCTGCTGTATTGACATACAGCCGATTGTGAATGTATTTGCAGTGTAAATACTTCACTGCTGTACCCGACTAAGGTCGATTGCTCAGGCCTCGGCTCAGAGTGTTCAGACTCGTCTTCTGGCTCCAGCTTAGCTGAGAGAAGTTCCAGGCTAAAGGATTTCTCCACGCGAGATGCTTGTGGTAATGCGCTCTCGGTGCTCGACACACTGTTTCACCACTTGCCTTCAGACGAGTATTAGACAGATTTCCAAAACCCCTGAGCTACACTCCTAATTTCGTCTTTATACTGCAGTCATCCAACAGAACATTCATTACGCATGTGGGAGTTTGTTGAACCGTAACTTTGCCTCTTTATGGTCGATGGTCGTGTAAGGGATTTCTGAAGCTAGGGCAGGAATCATCTGCTATTATTAAAAATAAAGCACAGCTTCTTAGGACCATTTATAGTTAAACAATTATTCATCAGAGAAGCCGGTCTGGATTGAAAAATTGAAGTACTTCCATAGAAGGGGCTCTTGCTATGTGCCCCAGCGCGAAGCATTCAGCCTTTTCTCTGGTTACATTGTTTAAAGTTGGGAACCTGCGAGGTTGGTCTTACCTATTATATAAAACCAATATGCTATCAGCAGGGGAAAAGTTTCTATGGACATTCTAAATTTTAAGTTTACGAGATCAAATCTATTGAAACTGGCTGTATCTGTCGTGATCGCGCTGATCGTTCTGTTAGTTTTCCTGGTTATTTCGAGCTTCTACAGGTTCTCAGGTGCGGTTTCGAGTATTGCCACTTCAGTTGTGTCACCAAATAGTCAAATAACACTCGAGATAAAGAATGGGGAGGCCGCAAACATTGTCCAAGGTCCTTCTCAAGCTTCCTCTGAGATCCCTGCCGAAATTGTTAGGGATGGGGAAGGTAACTATTTCTATACCAGCATTACAATTCCACCTGGCGCTGAAACGATGTATCTCAGCGGAAGCGGGGCAAGGCCAAAAGCTGATGACACTTGGGGCGACATGAAGCAGCAGACAATCGACACCTTTGAGCGATTCAAGAGTACGCTTGAGTCGAATGGATGGTCCATGCGCGATATTGTGCAAGTTCGCGCTTTTGCTTTGGCAGGAGAAGACGGTCTTGATTTCTCCGGATTTAACGAAGGCTATTCTGAATTTTTTGGGACAACAGGTAATCCAAACAAGCCTGTGAGGTCTTTTGTGGAAGTTAAAGATCTTGTCGTTGATGGGTGGCTTGTGGAAATTGAAGTTAGAGCAGCAAGAGTCGCTGAATAAGCTAGAAGCCGTTCATATTATGTTCCTGAAGCGGTTTCTTTGAATATTTTAGTATTCATTTTGCTACTGGCCTTCACGCCTGCCTGAAGATACCTACACCGCAAGTATTCAACACGCTTTATGAGCCCCTAGCCTTATCAATTTTATCTTCAGTGTTGTTGCACCGCAGAAATTGAAAAGGATCGAACTTTGTTGAGTCTACTTAAGGGCGAGAATAAAGCTTGAGAAGTTGCTTTCAAAATAACACCAAGTTCGAGCGAATACTATTCTGTCTATTTCCATAAATGTCTGATTTTGCTCGTATTACCAAAAGACTTGTAATCAGCAGGTGCCGAGTGCGACTCTTGGTGGCGGCACAACCTTATCCCCTTCCTTGTTTTTGTGTTTTGTGTGGTTCTGCGCTGCTCTTGGTCTTTGTTTTAGCAGTCACCGGCCTGATCCGGTTATGTGCAAGGTGCAGGCACTGCGGTGCGCTGATCAGAAAGCAATGTCTGTGCAGCTTCTGCTGGGTTACACTCAAAGCACATATTTTGGGGAGGTTCATCGCCCAAGCGCCACATGATCAGTGTCATTCTTCCTACATTTAACGAGATCGACTCAGGCTATCTGGGCCCAATCATGAGTCGTCTTCCCAGACTCGGTCAGGCAGAGATCCTCGCGGTTGATGGGGGGAGTACCGACGGCACTGTTGAATTTATCGCTCGGCACGGCGTGGAAGTGTTGAGTCTCCCGGGTTCTTCTCGCGCGGCCAGAATGAATTTGGGGATCGAGCAATCGCAGGGTGAGATGCTGTTGCTGCATCATCCGCGCAGTCTGATCGAACTGGATGACATCGAGGCACTTCGAACACTTCCCGATGCTGATCAGCTGACCTGGGGGGGCTTTACTCATCAGTTCGATTCTGACCATCCTTTGCTGCGCTTTACTTCATGGTATTCCAACCATGTTCGCTGTGACCGGTCTGGCATTGTGTATCTTGATCACTGTGTGTTCCTGTCACGCGCCATAAAGCAGTCCGGCATCAAAATCCCTGACGTTGATATCTTTGAAGACACCGAACTGTCGAAGTTGCTGCTCGGATTTGGCCGGCCAGTGCGACTTGCTGCCGTGGCGCGTACTTCCGCCATCAGATTCAAGCGCAATGGCCTATGGAGGCAGGCATTTCTGAATCAGCTGATGAAAATAGCCTATCACCTGCGTCTGCCGCTTGATCGCCTGAACCGCCTTTATGAAAAGGGCTTACACCTGAATAAAGAGTGAGTTATGCCAGGGATTCGCTACCAAATTCAGGCTGAGCAGCTGCCCCCGCCCAGCACGCAGAATTTTGCACAGTGAGGGTGGTTGAGTTTAACGGCCCGCCAGGATGCCTTAAGCGTGGCGCCGAGGTTGAATCGCGGGTCATATGGGAGCAGAGTGCAGGCCTGTACTGAGAGATGATCATCGCCTTTGTGTTTGACCACCATGCGAGAGCTGGCACACATCATCGACGCCGGGTCCTGATCAAGTATGCCCCAGCAGGCGGTGGTGATCTCGGGTACATCTACAGACTCATCCATCTCTGGGAAGAGCACCAGCTGTTCCCTACATTCGGCATCCAGATTTATCCTCTCATCGGCGAAAAGTTGCCGAAATCCTGCTCGCATGCTGGCTTCATCCTCATCCCACATGGTCCGCCCCGCGACCGCAAAGGGAATGCCGGTGTCCGACAGCCACTTGAGTGACTCGATGGCAGGTTTCCAGGAACGGGGGCCGCGCTCCAGAGCGTGAATATCCGGAGTGTAGTGATCGAGTGAAATTCGCAGAGTCAGCGCTCCGGTAAATCGCTGATGCAGGGTCTCCATTTTGGCTTTCTCACGCAACAGGGTGTTCATGCCGTTCGTCAATACCAACACTTTGAAACCCCGGGCCAGACAGGTTTCCAGTATGGGAACCATCTCCTTATTCAGAAAGGGTTCACCGCCTGTGAAGCCGATTTCCCGGGTGCCCATTTTTTCTGATTCAATTTCGTCCAGCAGCCGGCAGACTTCCCTCAGACTGATGTAGGTCAGCCGGTCATTAGTCGGGCTGGATTCGATATAACAGTTTTCGCAGGTGAGATTGCAGAGGCTGCCGGTGTTGATCCAGAGGGTCTCTAGGACTCTCGGGTCGACAGCGGCGCGCGTGTCGCCATCGAGGGTGAAGTCCGGATCGGTAAACTTCGCCTCTGCAGCGGAAATTTCAGTGAGTGGTATGTTCTGATTCATTGTCGTCGTGGGTGTTCAGTTGTCCTGAGTAAGTGGACTGCGAAGTGGACCGGATCGAGCTACCCTAAGCCAGTAGTGACCCGTTGGCAACTGCCACCGGTTTCTTGTAGTCCCTGTGCCTTTACTCTATTCTTCGACCGTTTTAGTGTGCCGTAAAGCGCCGAGCCCCCAATTCCCGTGACGCCCGAACGCCGGGCCCGATATTGTTCATGTTAGACAAACAACAAATTGAAGATCTGGTTGCCGAGCATGGTGACCTGGTCAGTGCGGGACGTTCTATCCGGCAGTTGATTGCCGACGGCGAATTGCCCCGGCTCAAGGGCGCGACCGTGCTCGAAGGCAAGGTGTCGGACTCAGTGATTGGAGAAGATCTGTTCACCTCAGGGGGGCTCCCCCTGCGCCTGATGTTTCGTAACAACCGAATTTCAACGCATGATGTCAATCGTGGTGCTATCCCTTTCAAGGATCAGGTACTGGCGTTCAATCATGCGCATATGCTGAATCTGGTCAGGCCAGTTCTGGGCAGCTCCCAATTTGAGATCCCCGGTCTGATGCCCAGCTCTACAGTGATCCCAGCGGAAAATCTGAAACTGATCATGCTTGAGAATGTGCTGCGGCTTTATAACGCTGAAAGCTCGACCTCCACCTCGCTGTATCAACATTGGCTGGCCGCCAGAAAAGAAGGTCTCAAGGTGATGACCTATGCAGGCCACAGCCTGACCGTGGCTGATCTGCAGGTAAACGGCAGGCTGCCGTATTTAATGGACACACCCAGCACGAAAGACAAAGAAGATAGAACCGTTGATGTGGGGGCACTGGTTAGTAGTAGAGTTTGCACGGAGCAGGAGTATGCCCAGATCAGAAATGCGTCGATGATGGCATTCGGTGTCGTGTCCGAATATCTCAGGGGTCGTAATATGGTGCTGGTGGACACCAAGACAGAGCATGGAGTCAACAGCGCCGGTCAGATCGTGGTCGCGGACGAAGTGTATACAATGGATTCATCCCGTTTCTGGCGGCTGGACGAGAACAACACGCTGATGACTCGCGACGGCAAGCCGGTATCTTTTTCCAAAGAGTTCGCTCGCGGCATGGTGACCGAAAAAAACCAGCAGTTTTCCCCCGAACAGACCCGTGCTATTGCAACGCGCTATATTCTCGGACTGCAGCATCTGCTTGGCGGTGAATTTACGCCAGACCTGCGTGAGAGGGATGAGCGGATCGTGGATTCTACCAATCTTATTCTGGACTCTTTGCTGTAACTGGCGGAGCTTACCGAGCAAAAGCCAAATGACGGAAACCGGACCCGGAGACTGCTATGTATCGCTCAATAAATTCTGTGACATTGCTGTTGGCTGTTGGGCTGCTCGTGTCTTGTTCGCCGGGGCCTTCGGAAGATGAGGCAAGATCTGTGATCGCTACGCTCGAGGATTATCAGCGCGCAGAACAGTTCCTTCCGCCAAACGCCAATCCGCTGGTAACTGATCGCATTCTGCGTCAGTACTGGCAGCCAGGCGATCGGCTGGTCTATCGCAAATCTGTGGCGGGTGGATCAGAGATTCTGATTGCTGATTCGCTGACTGGGCGAAAAACCACGGTTTTTGATCCGATCAATCTCGCCAATGCGATTGGCGAGATCATCGGCGATACCCCGGACAGCGCCGATCTTGATCTGCGGAATCTTGAGGTCAGCGAAAACCTTGATGTCCTCAGTTTCACTTACGAAGGTGAGAACTACCGACTTGAAACAGCGGAATTTTCCCTGCAAAAGTTACAGGAAGCGCCCCCCAATGAGTTTCTGTCTCCGGATGAAAGCAAGGCGGCCTTTATCCGGGATCATAACCTGTGGCTCAGAGACACCTTGACCGATGCCGTAATCCAGCTGACGTTTGATGGCGTTGAAAACTACGGGTATGCCACTAACAATGCCGGCTGGCTGCGTGATGATGGTCCGGTGCTGCTGTGGTCGCCCGACTCACAAAAAATTGCGACGTTCCGTCACGATTCGCGCAAGGTCGGAGATATGTATCTGGTGACGACCGAGGTCGGCCATTCCACACTCGATGCCTGGAAATACCCGTTGCCGGGCGACGAATCCATTTTCATGATCGAAAGGGTGGTGATTCATGTCAATGAAGAACCGCGGCGAGTCACCCTGAATATGCCTCCGGATCCGCACCGCTCTTCAACGGCAGATCACGTGGCCGGGCGCGGGGGTGTCTTTCTTGACGTGGAATGGAGCGCTGACAGCGACATGCTGGCGTTTGTTTCTTCTTCCCGGGATCACAAGTCTGCCACCCTGAGACTGGCTGACCCGGACACCGGTGGCGTCCGTACTGTCTACAACGAAACCGTCGCAACCTATTATGAGTCAGGGTATCGCGATCCGAACTGGCGCGTGCTGCACGACCGGGAAGAATTTGTCTGGTACTCCGAGCAGGACAACTGGGCCCATCTGTATTTGCATGATCTCAATACGGGCGAGCTGAAGCGGCAGCTTACCTCAGGTAACTGGCCGGTTTTGGAAGTTCAGCAAGTGGATGAAGAATCGGGAACGCTTTACTTCACTGCAGCAGGCAGAGAGGGTGGCGATCCTTATTATCATTATTTATACAGTTTGGATCTGGCTGGCGGTGAGCCGCAGTTGCTGACACCAGAGCCTGCGCACCATCAAATCGACTGGTCAGAATCTGCTGAGTATTTCGTCGATACGTTTTCTACTCCGGACACCCCGCCGGTTTCTGTCATTCGGGACCGGTCCGGTGCCGTGACGCTGGAATTGGAGCGGGCTGATGTCAGTGCGCTGGTGGCTACCGGTTGGCAGGCCCCGGAGTCTTTTGTCGTGAAAGCGCGGGATCAGCAAACCGATCTTTTCGGACTGCTCTACCGACCCAGTCAGTTTGACCCTCAACGCAGCTACCCAATTTTAAATTACCTGTATCCTGGGCCTCAGTCGGGCAGCGTCGGTTCGAGGGGTTTTCAGCCGGCACGCCGTGATAAGCAGGCTGTCGCCGAACTGGGGTTTATTGTGGTGGAAGTTGATGCCATGGGCACTCCAGGTCGCTCCAAATCCTTTCATGACGCCTACTATGGCAACATGGGAGACAACGGCCTGCCGGATCAGGTCAGTGCGATTCGTCAGTTGGCTGCGGACAGACCGTGGATGGACCTTGATCAGGTGGGAATCTGGGGGCATTCAGGCGGGGGATTTGCTTCTGCCGGGGCCATTCTGCGCTACCCGGATTTCTATAAAGTCTCAGTGTCCAGTGCGGGCAATCACGACAACCGCAATTATGAGGATGACTGGGGAGAGAAATGGCAGGGGCTGCTTGAGACCTATCCGGAACCGAGGCCGAGAGGTGCTGATTCAGAGGCGCAGCCAGTGCTGCGCACCAACTATGACAGCCAAGCTAACCAGCTGCTCGCCAACAATCTCAAGGGCAAGCTCCTGCTGGCTCATGGCCTGCTGGACGATAACGTGCCACCGAGCAATACGCTGCTGCTGGTACAGGCTCTGATCGAGGCCGAAAAGGACTTTGACCTGCTGTTACTGCCGGAAGCCCGGCACGGCTTTGGTAACAGCCGATACTTCATGAAGAAGCGCTGGGATTATTTTGTAGAACACTTGCAGGGGGGTGAGCCACCCTTGCAGTTCCAATTTGCAGACAATATCAATTAGGACCGACAGCGATGACCTGACGTTCAGTAACCCTCTCGTTGCAATGGAGGAAAAGCAGTCAGAGCCGCTGACCAACATAACGGAGATGGCCCATGGGGAACATACAGCTTATAGGCTTCGCACTGATTATGACGGCCAGTTCAGGGAGCTTAGCCGCGGAAGATTTCACGCCTCCCCGCCTTGGTTTCGGCACTGGGTCTTTAGCCTGAGTTGCTCTGCGTCCGTCAGGATTTCAGAATCCGGTGTGGCATAGTGAACTTAAGTACACTGAGAGAGCTAAGGCAAGTGTGAGAATCGAAAGCAAAGAAAGCATCGAAAGCACTGAGAGGACCGAATGTCTCCACTAGAACAAGGGCTTGCTGCGTTTGCGGACTTTATGTGGGGCCCTCAGCTGGTAGTCCTGCTTGTCGGGGGCGGCCTTTATTTTACCTTTCATTCCAGATTAAGGCATTTCAGATATCTCGGTCACAGTGTTGATTTGCTGAGAGGCAAATATCAAGCGGGTGCTTCTGCGGTAGGAGACATCAGTCATTATCGTGCCCTGGCAACGGCTCTGGCAGGGACGATCGGCGTGGGTAATATCACCGGGGTTGCTGTGGCGATTACGCTGGGCGGGCCGGGTGCCGTTTTCTGGATGTGGGTGACCGCGCTGGTCGGGATTTCCACCAAGTTTTACACCGCTTCGCTGGCGGTCATGTATCGAGGCACTGATGACGCAGGCAAGCTGCAGGGTGGACCGATGTACGTGATCCGTGAGGGTCTCGGAAAACGCTGGATGCCGCTGGCTTACCTGTTTGCAGTAGCGGGGATGTTTGGCACACTGCCCGTTTTTCAGGTCAATCAACTGGTGCAGATCACCCGTGATGCCCTGGCGATCCCGGCAGGTATTACCTCTGTAGAAAATCACTTCGCCTTTGATCTGATTATGGGTCTGGTGCTGTCCGTTTCGCTTTTTGCAGTTGCTGTTGGGAAAGTCAAACGGGTAGCTGCTGTGGCCGGCAGTCTCGTGCCACTCATGGTACTGTTTTATGCTGTGATAACAGGCTATCTGTTGCTTTCTCACCTCACAGAATTACCCGAGGTGCTGGCGTTGATTGTGGTTGACGCATTTTCCGGTGAGGCTGTTTCCGGTGGCGTGCTGGGCGCTGTGATCCTGATCGGGGTGCAGCGGGGTGTCTTTTCCAATGAGGCCGGCCTTGGTACTGAATCTCTTGCGCATGGCGCAGCCAAAACCAACGAACCGACCAGAGAGGGGCTGGTGGCCATGGTGGGCCCGATCATTGATACCCTGCTCGTCTGCACCTGCACTGCTCTGGCGATTCTGGTTACCGGGGTTTGGCAGGGGGATGCTGTTGGCGTGACACTCACTGCTCAGGCTTATGATCAGGCTTTTCCCGGCGTCGGGTCCTACCTGATGTTGATCATGGTGTTTGTTCTGGGCACAACGACAGTACTGACTTACTCTTACTACGGCAGTAAGTGCATGGCATTCATTTTTGGCACGCGTGCCGATAAGTATTATCTAGGCATCTACATGGCGCTCATCACCGTTGGTGCGGTGGCGTCACTGGATGCGGTCATCAGTCTGTTTGATGGTGCCTACGCAACCATGGCGATTCCGACCATGCTTTCAACTTTCGTGCTGGCGCCAAAAGTGAAGAGCGCAGCACAGGATTATTTTCGACGTCATGACGCTGGCGAATTTCGTCAGGGGTCTGACCACGAGCCCGAAAGAAGCGGTGTCTGAATCCCGCTGCCATGCTGTTCAGCCGGCAATAGTATCTGGGCTCGTGATAGAGCTCGCAAACAGGCTGGCTGCCGGCCGTTGTGCCGGACGACTTTGAATAGGAATCACCTGCTGATGACTCAATTAATGGATGGTCTGTTCGGGTTTGGGTAGGTCCTCTACCGATAGGGACGTGACAGATGCTTCTTCCTGAGAGACGTAGCTGCGCGTCTCCACCGGGCTGATAAGATAGTCTCCCAGCTTGCTGAGAAAATGCTCCATGTGATCTGTCTGGTAGTGCTCCTGCAGACAGTCTGCATCCTCCCACTCCTGCATCAGGATAAGCTGATTGGGGTTGGAAATTCCTTCAAAATATTCATAGCTGATACAGCCGTGCTCAAGCCGGCACAGTCGCACCATATTACGCATCAGTTTGATGGCATCTCGCCTGGAGTCGGATGCGAGATGGAAGATCGATTGGACGACAATCATTGAACACTCTCTTGAGGACTGTGGTTATTATACGCACAATTTCGGGAAATACACCCGATCTGCAGACACAGCCGCGGGCAGCTGGTGATGCAGCACGAAACGGTGCTGGTCGATGCAGTCAGTTGAGCAGACTTACCACCAGGGGTAGAAAGGCGGCATGTCGGCAGAGGCATGGTCATCAAAATTCGCCTTTCGCTTTTCCAGAAAGGCGCTCACGCCTTCTTTGCCGCTGGTTTGGCTGGCATAAAAAATCGCCAGCGAGTCGACCTCATGGGCGCCGATCGGGTGTGGCAGGGCAGCGTTGCGGTACATCATCTGCCGAGTCAAGGCCACGGTTACCTGACTGTGGCTGCTAATTCTGGCAGCCATTTCATTGGCTTTATCCAGCAGCGATGCCCCGTCTAGCTGTTGGTTGGCGAAGCCCTTGCGAGTCAGTTCTTCTGCTGAAATTAGGTCACCGCTGTAAATCCACTCCAGCGCGGTTCCCATGTTGACAATGCGCGGCAGAAACCAGGATGAGCAGGCTTCTGGTGTGATGCCGATCTTATTGAAAACGAAGCCCACACGGGCTGTGTCGGCAACCAATCGAATATCCATGGCGCAGAGCATGGTGGCTCCGATACCGACCGCAGCCCCATTCACTGCTGCGATGACCGGTTTCTTGCACTCAAAGATCGCCAGCGTGAGCTGGCCACCGGTATCTCTGACGCCCGCTTCAATTTCGGGGTCTGATAAACGCGAGCGCATGTCCTCAAGATCGGGTTTCAGCGATTCATTCAACCCAAAAACATTGCCAGTGCTGGACAAATCCATGCCTGCACAGAAAGCTTTACCTGCTCCGGTTACTACGATCGCATCGACTGCATCATCTTCGCTGGCCTGTTCGAAGGCCATAATCAGCTCCTCGGCCATTGTTACAGTGAACGCATTGAGCTGTTCCGGCCGATTCAGGGTGATCGTCAGAATTCGATCGGCAATTTCGTAGCGAATGGTTTCAAAAGGCATCATTGATCTCCGGTTGGACGCACAATTTATATTGCGCCGGCGGCCTGTAACTCACCGATTTCCTGGTCGCTAAAGTTCCAAGCACTCAACACTTCTCTGGTATGCTCCCCGGCCATTGCTGCAGGCCCCTGGATTTCACCCTGAGTCCGGCTGAATCGCGGTGCCGGGGCAGGCTGGACAACACCATCCAGCTCGACGTAGGTTTTTCTGTCAATATTATGTGGGTGAGATGGCGCCTCTTCCAGGTCCAGAACGGGTGCAAAACACACATCGGTCCCTTCCATGATGTCGCACCATTGTTGCCTGGTCCTGGTTTTGAATAGCTGGTTCAGTTTCTCGCGCTTGGCGGGCCAGGCGGCCTCATCAAGCTGCTCTTGAAATTCCGGGTCGGAAATTTCTGCTTTTTCCAGAAGGAGGGCGTAGAACTGTGGCTCCAGTGAGCCGATTGAGATGTATTTACCATCGCTGCATTCGTAGCTGCCGTAGTAAAAAGCGCCCCCATCCAGCCTGTTGCTGAACCGGTTAGTTGTCCACATATTCATAGCCATCAAACCAAAGAAGGGGCTGAGCAGGCTGGCGGTGCCATCTGTCATGGCTGCATCTATGATTTGCCCCTGCCCCGACGTGGCTCGTTCCACCAGTGCGGCGAGAATGCCGGTCAACAGATACATCGCGCCGCCACCGAAGTCGCCGACAAGATTGAGCGGAGGCGCCGGCGGGCGATCCGCATAGCCCATGGCACCAAGGGCACCCGCGATGGATATATAATTGATGTCATGCCCTGCGGCCTGCGACAGCGGGCCCGTCTGCCCCCATCCCGTCATGCGGCCGAAGATCAGGCGTGGGTTTACCGACAGGCACTCCTCTGGTCCGAGTCCGAGTCGCTCCATTACCCCGGGGCGAAAGCCCTCCAGGACCACATCAGCTTGCTCAATAAGGCGCAATGTCGTTTCAACCCCACGGGGGTTTTTGAGATCTAAGGCGATAGACTTTCTGCCCCGATTGAGCACATTAGCCCGGTGGCCGGTGCCTTTGTGGCTGAGTCGGTCTACCCGAATGACTTCGGCGCCAAGATCTGAAAGCATCATGGCGGTGAAAGGCCCGGGTCCGATTCCCGCCATCTCAACCACGCGTATACCAGTCAGTGGGCCCACGGTTTCTCCTTACGAATAGTCTTGTTAGTGCTTTAGCAATAATAGGGGATGGCCCCGCCAAAATATAGCGGCCCGGTGGGAAGATCTGCGTCGTGAGCGCGCCGGAAAGGGCTAATCACCATCGCGTAACAGAGCCGGCTGCCTATTGTCTTTTTCCGCGGCAATCGATTATTCTGTTATCACTTTTTTTCGGACAGAGAATCAACCAAAATCGTGGAATTACAAGGTAAAACTGCGTTCATCACCGGTGGGGCATCCGGCCTCGGTCTGGCAACAGCGAAGAATTTCATCAAGGCAGGCGCCAGGGTGTTTCTGTATGATCTTAACGCGGAGGCGCTGGAAGCCGCGGCGGGTGAAGTCGGAGAATCTGCTGCCTGGCATGCCGGCGATGTCGCGGATGAGGATGCGGTCAAAGCTGCCATTGCCAAGGCACAGCAGGCATTCGGTACCATCCACGTGAACGTGAATTCTGCCGGAATTGGAGGTGCTGCACGAACCGTAGGCAAGGACGGGGCTATGCCTCTGGCGCGCTTTGAACATATCGTCCGCGTCAATCTGATCGGAACATTCAATGTGCTGCGGCTGTGTGCAGAAGTGATGCAGCTTAATGAGCCGCAGACAGAAGACAATGAGCGGGGAGTCATTATCAACGTGGCCTCCATTGCCGCTTTTGACGGCCAGACCGGACAGGCAGGATACGCGGCAAGCAAGGGGGGTATCGTCGCCATGACCCTGCCCATCGCCCGTGATCTGGGCAAACGGGGTGTGCGTGTCATGACTGTCGCTCCGGGTGTTTTTGAAACGCCGCTGCTCGCCCGGGCGCCCCAAGAGGTGCGTGAACCACTCATCGCCATCACCCAGTTTCCGAAGCGACTCGGTAAACCCGATGAGTTCGCTGCCGAAATCGCGCACATTGTGCAGTGCAGCTATCTGAACGGCGAAACCATCCGACTGGACGCTGGAATTAGGATGCCTGCGCTGTAGTTTTTCCTCTACAGCGCCCCACAAATCCGTTAGTTGAGATCGAGGAATCATATGGCCAATGCATACATCGTCGGTGCAGTGCGCACCGCAACCGGAAGAAAAAACGGCAGGCTGAGCCGAATGCACCCTGTTGATATGGGCGCTGTCGTGGTGGATGAACTGGTGGATCGCACCGGGGTCCCGACCGACAAAGTGGATGACCTTGTTTTTGGTGTGGTCATGCAGATTGGATCTCAGGCCGGAAATCTGGGCCGTAATGTGGCACTGAGCTCCAAGCTGGCTCTTGAGGTGCCGGGGACCACAGTGGATCGTCAGTGCGGGTCTTCGCTTCAGGCCATTCAGTTCGGCGCTCAGGCGGTGATGTCCGGGACGCAGGATGTGGTGATTTGCGGTGGTGTTGAGGCGATGAGTACCGTAGAAATCGGTTCTAACGTCAGGGATGGCCTGGAGAAAGGGCGCGGTGTACCGAAAGGTGAGCGCCTGGAGCTGCAGTACCCCGGCATTCAGTTCAGCCAGTTCGACGGAGCAGAGCTGCTGGCAGAAAAATATCAGATCAGCCGGGAGGCGCTTGACGAGTTTGGCCTGCTCAGTCACCAGCGTGCGGCGGCTGCAACCCGAAGTGGCTACTTCGAGCAGGAGGTTGTGCCACTCAACATTGAGCTGGAGGATGGCAGCAAAGACGTGCATACCGTGGATGAGGGAATTCGCTTTGAAGCAAACCTCGAGGGCATGCAGTCGCTGAATGCCCTGCGTGAAGGAGGAGTAATTACCGCCGGTACCGCGAGTCAGATCAGCGACGGTGCAGCAGCGATTATGGTGGCGAACGAAGAGGCCGTAAGGAAGTTTGACCTTCCGGTGCGCGCCAAGATTCATTCTCTGGCTGTTGTCGGTTCTGACCCGGTCATCATGCTTGAAGGCCCCATTCCAGCGACAGAAAGGGTGCTCGAAAAAGCGGGGCTCAGCATTGACGATATCGATTTATACGAAGTCAACGAAGCCTTCGGCTCTGTGCCACTGGCCTGGGCAAAGGCGCTCAATGCTGACCCGGACAAACTGAATGTCAACGGTGGCGCGCAGTCTCTGGGCCACCCCCTTGGCGGCACCGGTGCCAAGTTGATGACGACCCTCGTCCATGAACTGGAGCGGCGACACGCGCGCTATGGTTTAGTGGCAATTTGCGAAGGCGGGGGTACCGCCAACGCGATGATTATTGAACGAATGAATCAACTGGATAGCTAGAGAAGAAATCAGTCCTATGCTTGAGAATTATCAGTCTCCCTGGATGGATGAAGAGCTCGTCATCATGCGTGATGCGGTGAGGAAGTTCCTGGATAAAGAGTTTGTTCCGCTTGCGGAAAAGTGGGACAAGCAGGGGTTTGTCGACCGGGACGCCTGGTACAAAGCCGGTGAGGCCGGTATCCTGTGTGCGTCAATCTCCGAAGAGTATGGTGGCGGTGGCGGTGATTTCCGGCACGAGATGGTACTGATCGAGGAGTTCAACAGAGCAAATATCTCTGGCTTTGGTAACGGGGTTCATTCGGGCATTGTGGCTCACTACATTGAGAAATACGGCACGCAGGAGCAAAAAACCAAATGGCTGCCGAAAATGGTGTGCGGCGAGATCGTGTCAGCGATTGCTATGTCGGAGCCCGGAACGGGCTCAGACCTGCAGGCAGTAAAAACCTCTGCGCTAGCAGACGGGGATGATTATATACTGAATGGACAAAAAACGTTCATTACCAATGGAATGACGGCGAATCTGGTCTGCGTGGTTGCAAAAACCGACCCGGGTGAAGGGGCAAAGGGTATCTCGCTGATCATGGTCGAGACGGAACCGGTTGAGGGTGAAGGCGGGTTTCAGCGCGGACGGAATCTCGAAAAGCTGGGCATGAAAGCGCAGGACACCGCTGAGCTGTTTTTCGATGATGTTCGGGTGCCTAAATCGGCTCTACTGGGCACAGGCGAAGGCAGAGGCTTTGTTCATCTTATGGAACAGTTGCCTCAGGAGCGGGTCATAATTGCCGCAGGTGCCTGTGCGGCGATGGAAAAAGCACTGCGCCTGACTTCAGACTATGTCAAAGAGCGCAAAGCGTTTGGTAAGCGAATTCTCGATTTTCAGAATACCCAGTTCCGGCTTGCCGAATGCCTGACTGAGGCGAGGATTGCCAGGGTGTTTGTTGATGACTGTGCGATGCGCCTTGCCGAGGGTAAGCTTGATGACGCCTCGGCGTCGATGGCCAAATGGTGGACCACCCAGAAGCAATGTGAAATTGTGGACGCCTGTCTGCAGTTTTTTGGCGGATATGGCTACATGATGGAATATCCGATTGCCAAGATGTTCGCTGACAGCCGGGTGCAGAAAATCTACGGCGGCAGTAATGAAATCATGAAGTTGCTGATTGCCAGAGAGATATAGGCATTTTCCGCACACAAGGGCGCAAGGGTTTCGGCGATCGAGCGTTTGAGTCCAGGGATTCAATCCAGCCAGAGCGCGGTCAAGCGGTTTGAACGTATCGGGACAACGCACCGGAAACCGGTGTGGTTGGTCGCCGAATCAGGGTCGGCAGGCATCCGCGCGCTCACTCTGAAACCCTGGCAATAGTTTTCACTGCAGAGGAAGGACCCTCCCCGTATGCTCCGCTTGGGCAACCCCGGTTCAGCCGGGTCGAGACTTTCTTCCCTTTTCACTCCCTTCGGATTCCGACTACCAAGAAGCGCGTAGGCGTTCGGGTGATACCAGTCAGAAACCCACTCCCAGACATTGCCTGTGATGTCGTAGAGACCGTAGTCATTCGCCGGATAGCTGCCAACAGGAGCTGACTGGTGGTGACCATCGGTATTCTCGTTGCTGACCGGAAACTCGCCCTGCCAGTAGTTGGTGACGCGCTGGGTGTGGTGAATCGGCTGATCACCCCAACTGTAGATCTGCCCGTCCCGCCCGCCACGGGCGGCAAATTCATACTGCGCTTCGGTGGGCAGTGTCTTGCCTTGCCAGTTGCAGTAGGCCAGCGCATCCTCATAATTGACCTGCACAACAGGATGGTCGGGCTGCAAGGATAGTGTCTCGCCGGTGCCTTCCGGAGAACGCCAGCTGGCATTGCGTACTAACCGCCACCAGCTCATGGGTGCGACGTCTCTGAGACTTCGGCCTTGCGGGCTGTGGAACACCAGAGAATCGCCGAATTGCTCAGCGCCGGTCACATAATCGGTTGCAGCGACGAAGGCTTCATACTGGGCATTGGTCACTTCATATTTGTCGATCCAGAATCCAGAGACGCTCACCGGGCGGGCCGGAGCCTCGTCTGGCAGACCGTGATCTGAACCCATGGTAAAGCTCCCGCCGTCAAGCCAGACCATACTGTCACGGTTGCCTGTCTCCTCAACGAGGATGAAGCCATCGACAATGATCAGGGCCAGAATGAAGCCTATTCCCAGCAGATTTTGCGATTGTCTGAGCATTTGCAGCACGCTGTTTGCCTTTAAGGGGACGGAGTGTAACAAGTAAAAGATGGCAAATTCCATTGATGCTGTGTGATTGTGGGCTCCATTCCCGGGGCTCACCAAAAATCAGTTGGTGACTGCCGGCGGTTCTTGCCATACTTTGCGGCCATGCTTGGCGGTAAATTGGGGGAGATCACAATGAAATACAGAGGCTTGATAACGGGACTGCTTGCCCTCTGCGTCGGGAATGGGTTGCTGGCCGCTGAATCAGGCTATCTGGTACCCAAAACGGAGCATGGCGCGCCTGACTTACAGGGCGTCTGGTCAATCGCGACTCAGACAAATCTTGAGCGCGCGGAGCGCTTTAACGGACAGTTGGTAATCTCCGAAGAAGAAGCGATTCTGATCGAAGCCAGGGTTCAAGCGAGAAATGAGGCCAGCAATCAGCCTAGTGATCCGGACCGCGAAGCACCGGACGCCGGGCGTAATGTCGGAGGTTACAACACATTCTGGATGGATCCGGGAGACCGGCTTGCAGTGGTAAGCGGTGAAATCCGAACCTCCATCCTCGTTGATCCCGCTAATGGCAGGCTACCCTATTCGGAGCAGGGCCGTGCCAATTATGATGCAGCCATGCGCCAGCGTAATTCCTATGACGGGCCAGAAGTGCGCCCTCTGGGTGAACGCTGTGTCGTGGGGTTTGGCTCTACCGGAGGCCCGCCGAAACTGCCGGTGCTATACAATAACCTTACCCAAATCGTACAAACAGAAACCCATGTTCTGCTGATGGCAGAGATGAACCATGATGCTCGGATCATCAGACTGAACGCTGAGTTTCCGGCGAACAGCCAGTTTCCCTGGATGGGGGACTCGGTTGGCTACTACAAGGGAGGCAGTCTGATTGTCGAAACCACCAATTTCCATCCGCAGCAAAGTCTGCGTTCTTCTCTGGAGCATCGGTTCTACGGATCACAGCAAATGAAAGTGACGGAGCGATTCACCCGTGTTGCCGATGACGTCATCCACTACCAGTTCACCGTGGATGATCCGGAGAACTATACGCAGACCTGGAGCGGGGAGTTGCCCATGAACCTTACCGCAGACCAGGTTTTCGAATACGCCTGTCATGAGGGTAACTATGCGCTTCCCGGTATCCTGGCCGGGGCGCGCACCGCAGATGCGGAAGGCGTTGATTACGCGCCGACAGATCCGGGACGTTGATGCAAGAGACGAAAAAAGGGAGTCGTAGACTCCCTTTTTTCTCTGTCTACAGCTGCAGCGATGATCTCAGCGCAGATCCGGAAGCCGGTAGCCTTCTTTTTCCAGGTTGGCTCTGATGGTTTTTTTCTCGATCTTGCCGGTCGGGCCAAGCGGCAGGCTTTCCACCGCAATCACCTCATCTGGCAGTTGCCATTTGGCGAATATCTGGCCGCAGTGCTCAATGACTGCCGCCTGATCCAGGGTTTCGCCGGCGGCCATGGTGACCATCGCAACGGGGCGTTCGTCCCACTTGGGATGCGGTTGGGCAACCACAGCCGCCTGAGCAATCTCAGGCATCGCAACAATGTGATTTTCCAGATCAACGGAGGAGATCCACTCTCCGCCGGATTTGATCATGTCCTTAGAGCGGTCACAGATGATGATGTATTGATCGGCATCAATTTTGGCGACATCCCCGGTGACCAACCAGCCATTGTGAAACTTGTCGGGCTGCGGATCGTTGTAGTATTCGGATGCAATCCAGGGGCCACGGATGCAAAGTTCGCCCACTGCATCGCCATCATGCGGCAGGGCATTCCAGTGCTCATCGAAAATTTCAATTTCCAGTCCCGGCATGGCGAGACCAGCCTTGGCAATATTCTCAAACTGCTGATCTTCAGATAATGCGATCTGGGACCGCTTTGAGACTTTCCGCGACAGTGTGCCGAGAGGGTTGGTCTCGGTCATGCCCCAGCCCTGAATCATTTCCACGCCAAAGGTTTCCCAGTACCAGCGCATCATTTCGACCGGCGGAGCAGAGCCGCCACAGGTGAGGCGCTGCAGTTTCGAAAGATCGAACTTGTCCGGGTTGGCTGTCAGTGTGGCGCGTACCCCCTGCCAGATCGTAGGTACGCCCGCCGAGATCGTGACCTGTTCCTGCTGCATCAGACTGAGGAAGGAATCCGGAGTCATGAATCGATGGGGGTAGACCTGTTTGGTGCCCAGCATGGATGCGGCAAAGGGCAAGCCCCAGCCCATGGCATGAAACATCGGCACGATACCAAGCAGGGAATCGAGTGCGGACAACCCCATGGAATCCGTTAGCGATTCGGTAAGGGTGTGCAGATAGGTCGACCGGTTGGTGTACATCACGCCTTTGGGGTTACCGGTGGTACCTGAGGTGTAGCATAAACCCATTGGTGCCGTTTCCGGGATGTCAGGCCAGTCATAGGCAGCCGGATGGTCGGCGATGAAATCTTCATAATCAATCTGGCTGGTAAAGCTGCTTTCTCCGCCCTCGCCGTGGCGACAAATTACCAACAGCTCCACACAGGGAATCTTTCCCCACAGCGGTTCCAGCAGCGGTAGCAGATCTTCATCAGCAAAAATAACGCGATCACCGGCATGATTGATGATGTATTCCAGGTCAGTAGGGGACAGGCGAATATTCAGTGTGTGGAGGACGCAGCCCATACTGGGCACGCCCTGATAAAGCTCCAGGTGGCGGTAGTTGTTCCACATGAAGCTGCCGATCCGATCATTAGTTTCGATGCCGCGCGACTTCAGCGCATTGGCCACCTGCTTGGCCCGGTTCCAGGTCTGCTTCAGTGTCTGGCGATGGGTGCCGCTTGACTGAGCCGTCACGACTTCGACTTCCGGATCAAGTTCCGCGCCTCGGCCAAGGATTCGAGACATTAACAAAGGCGTGTTTTGCATGGTCATTCGGTTTTCTCCCATCCGTATTATTCTGATGCGCTGCAGCGCGAAATCGCAGAATATATGAAGAACGGTGGGGGATTCAATTCGTGGGATCAGTCTTGTCCGGTATTCTTTTCTCGTCAAACGCGTTAGTTTTACTGTCTGTCAAATCATTGTTTAGCAGAGGCTACCTATGAATCAGGACCGGCAGTGGCCGAAAAAATACATCTCAGTGCATGGCAAAACCATGGCTTACGTGGAAATGGGTGGGGGTGACCCGATTGTTTTTCAGCATGGCAATCCCACTTCCTCTTACCTGTGGCGCAATGTGATGCCACATTTGCAGGGTCAGGGTCGCTGCATTGCAATTGATCTGATTGGCATGGGTGATTCAGACAAACTGGACGCGCCCGGTCCGGATCGTTATACCTTTGAGGAGCACAGACATTATCTTGATGCTGCGCTTGAAGCATTGGGCGTCAGCCAGAATGTAACCTGGGTCATTCATGACTGGGGTTCGGCGCTCGGTTTTGACTGGTCGAATCGGCACCGTGATGCGGTTGCAGGTATTGCTTACATGGAAGGTATTGTCCGGCCGGTCACCTGGGAAGAATGGCCTGAGGCCGCGCGCGGGGTTTTTCAGGGACTCCGGTCTCCTGCCGGTGAAGAGATGATACTGGAAAAGAACGTGTTTGTCGAAAGAGTGCTACCCGGCTCTATTTTAAGAAGTCTTAATGATGAGGAAATGGGGGTCTATCGCCGGCCTTTCGCCGAGCGAGGCGAGGGGCGAAGGCCCACTCTCACCTGGCCCAGACAAATTCCGATTGAAGGTGAGCCGGCCGTGGTGCATTCGATTGTCAGCGATTATGCGGACTGGCTGGTTGAGTCGCAGGTCCCCAAATTGTTCGTTAACGCTGATCCCGGGGCGATCCTGATCGGCCCGCAGCGAGAGTTTTGTCGAAGCTGGCCGAATCAGGAAGAAGTCACCGTTACGGGAAATCACTTTCTGCAGGAGGATTCACCCGATGAAATCGGCAGGGCGATTGCTGATTGGCGTCGCCGGAATATCAAGTGACGGTATTGCGATTGGTGTGATTACCTCGGCCGATGAACCTGGATTCAGACAGCACTGTACGGCTTAAGGGGAACGTACGGCGGTTCATAGTTTTTCGCCTGTTCTATACAGCCCGTTTCTACTATCCGGTATTCACAGTGCTGTTTCTCGATTATGGCTTGACCCTGGAGCAGTTCGCGCTGCTTAATCTGGTTTGGGCGCTGAGTATCGTGGTGGCTGAAGTGCCATCAGGAGCACTGGCCGATATCATCGGTCACAAGCGACTGCTGGTATTTGCCGCACTGCTCATGGTGCTGGAGATGGCGCTGCTTGTCTTTGTGCCACTGGGTGCTTCTCCGCTGCTGTTTCTCGTGTTCCTGCTCAACAGAATCTGTTCCGGTTTGTCGGAAGCGGCTGCCAGCGGTGCTGACGAAGCGCTGGCCTACGATTCGCTCAAATCTCTGGGGCGGGAGGATGAATGGCCTAAAGTTCTGGAGTGGACGACATGGGTCGTGTCTATCGGCTTTTTCACCACGATGATTCTGGGCGCTTTTGCCTATGATCCGTATGTCGTTAACCGCTGTCTGGCCTTGCTGAATACAGGCTGGACGCTTGAAGACTCCGTGATTGTCCGGCTGCCGGTGATGCTGACACTGGTTACCGCCTGTCTGGTGCTGCTTACTGCGCTTGGTTTTCATGACCTTGAAACGGATAAGGCGCGGTACAAGGCTTCGTCAAAGGGCTCTCTTTTGAAGCCCGTCCGCCAGATTGCACGCGTTGCCAGCTGGACGGTGAATCATCGCTTCGTGTTGTTCGTCATTCTGGCGGCCCTGGCGCTGGATTCTGTGGCCCGCCAGTTTGTGGTTTTGGCCAGCGAATACTACCGGCTGATCGACATTCCCGTTTCCTGGTTTGGGTTTATCGGTGCAGGGATGTCTTTGATCGGCATCCTGAACGCGCGTATTTCACGGATTCTGGTCAGCAAGCGCTCTCCTTTTTTCAATTTCCTGTTCTTGTCTGCAGTACTCACGGCAGGGCTGATCGGCATCAGTTATGCCGTACCGTACTTTGGTGTTTTATTCGCCATCGTAGCATTTGCCATGATGGGCATGGTGCAGTTTGAGTCCAGCTATTATCTGAACCGAGAGGCGGACTCGCAGATACGTGCGACCGTACTCAGCTTCAAGGGGTTGGCGCTGAATCTCGGTTTAGGGACGGCAAGCCTGCTCTACACCGCCCTGGTGGCAACGCTGCGGCATCGTCAGGATGCGGGAGTCGACGGGCAAGGGCTCAATGAGCAGATTTTCCTGGAAGCGCTGGTCGCTTTTCCGGTGTACTACATGTTGCTGTTCGTACTGGTGATTCTTGCAGCCCGGCGTCTGGTCGGTGATTGCAGTATTTTCTTTGCGCTGCCTGCGAAACAGACGGTGCGCGCTGAAACCCCAGACTTGAACTTTGACGTCAAAGCGGATTGAATGGACGCATCTAACCCTGTTTTGCCGCGTTGTCATGCCTACAAAATGCCCATCGAAAGTGCTGTTCGCCAGCCTGTTCCTTGCCTTTTCGGCAGCTCCTGCCTCAGCGCAGGCACCGGACATACGGACAGTTCTGTCAGGCCATTGGGTAATCAACGATGAGCTGAGCAACAACACAGACGATCAGGTGGAAGAGGCAATTGAAGCAGGTGGCGGCAAGGGCAGGCGCGGGTTCTTTAATCGTCAGGAAGATTTTTACCGTGGCGGTCCGCCGGAGCATGAGCTTTATGACCGCATCTCTTATGATGATGTCCTGACAATTGAGGTGGATGAACCTGAGCTTCGCTTCACCTATGCAGACGATTTCCAGCGGATATTTCATGCAGACGGCCGTCGCCGTCGCGCGTCGGCAACCGGTTTCTACAGTGAAGGCGGTACCGACTTTTCCTCGGGCCTGTTCGAGGGCAATTCACTGGTGGTGGAAGGGCGACCAAGAGACGGCGGGTTTACCATTGAAACCTATACTCTTGAGTCTGGCGGCAATCGACTGCGCATTGAAATGACAATCCAGCCGGATTCATTTCGCGAGCCAATTGAACTGGTTAGGTACTTCGATCGGGCAGAGTAAGTCGTCTAGCGCATCTGGCTGACGATTTCCGCCTCGAGTTCAAGTAGCCGGTCTTTGCCAAAAAACATCTCATCCCCGACAAAAAAAGTCGGTGAGCCGAAGGCGCCACGCTCTACCGAGCGGCTGGTACTACCTATGAGCTCCTGTTTGATCTCAGGGTCTTGCACCGCCGCAACAATGTCATCGGCGGGCAGGCCATGCTCGCGCAAGGTTTCGGCTATCACTTCCGGGTCCGCCATGTTTTTGCCCTGTTCCCACATACCCTGGTACATAGCCTCAATATAGCGCGTGTAGTAGTCCTGATGGCTGGCAAATACGGCGCCTCGCATCAGATGAATGGTATTGACCGGAAAGTGCGGATTGAACCGGTAGTCTGAGAACTGATGGCGCGCGATGAAGCGCTTCATTTCCAGCGCCTGATATTCTTTCTTGTTTTTGACTTCGGCGAACTGCTCCATGGGCGGGCGATTGTTGGTGGCCTTGAAAATGCCGCCCAGCAGCACCGGGCAATAAGTGATTTTTGCGCCCGTGCGTTCTTCGATACCTGGAATCAGGCGGTGACAGAAATAGGTGTTCGGGCTCCCGAAATCATAATGGAATTCAATATCTAGGCTCATGGCGCATTGCCCCCTGCAGCTTCCCCGCGTAATTATGGATGTCGTCATTCAGCGATGTTTGCGTTCCGTCAGAAAGAGTCTGACTGGCGCATATCAGGTATCATAACCAATTTCCGCTGGGGCTGGCGAGGTTCGCTGGAGATCGGACGCCTTGCACGGCCAAGATGCTGGCAGATTGCTTGAAGCGCTACTCTGTGGGCTGACCGCACGAAAGGGATAACCCCGCTTCATTCAAATTCGTGAGGTGAAAACCCCGGTTCACTCGCAGCCGTGTCTTATTAGTTTCGCGCTTATGCTCTAGAATGGAAAAGAGAAAATATGTCTCTTTCAACAGAATTAAGCGGTAAAGTTGTTGTTCGAGTTATCTGATAGTCAGTTAAGGAATTTCATGGCGTTGCTCGGATTCTCTGCCCGAGCATCGTTGATATTGGCAGTGCTGTTTCTGCACCGCGGCGTTGCTCTGGCACAAAGTGGTTCTCTGGCATTGTCGGATGCCACGGCTGAGTTACTTGCGGTAAATCCTGATTCGCACTCCGTTTCCGTATTCGATGTCCACAATGGAATCCGCAAGCGCGCGGAAGTGCCCATCCCGGGGATTCCACAGGCAATTTCCATAGACAGCGTCAGCAGAACGGCTTTTGTCACCAGCAGGCAGTCCAATACGCTTGAAGTGATAGCTCTGGAATCAGATTCACTGGCGGGGTGTGTGGCGGTTGGCGCCAGGCATTGCGGGCGATGTTGTCGTCGCTGCGGTGGTCGCCGGTGGCAAGACTCTGAAGTGTCATGGCATCCGCTTCCTCATGGTGGTCAGCGTTTGCTTGAGTGCCCAAGCAAACAGCAGCGAGCGCCAAAGTGCTGAGCAGACAGCGAGTTGGATTCATGAGGTTGCTTCTTTAGCGTGACCGTAAGTGATCCCCGATTCTGCATCAATCGCGTCGGTTTATCCATTGGACTCCGGGTCTGTCGCAGGCGCGGACCAGGCGCAGGCTACTGCAAGCTCCTGGAAGGTGGCTTTTGTCAGCATGACCTCTGGTAACCCATGGGTGATCCGCTTTGTTTGTCTTTCGGCAACTATCACGGAGAGAGTGCTTCGTCAGCGTGATGGTCTGTGCCGCATCCCAAGCGTGGCTATCGGGGCGGACCGAAATAGGCTAGCCTAGGACGGTCATGATCAGTGAGTCGCCACGTCGCCATGTCTTTTAGCCTGAACCTGAAAGTAAGAGATTACGAATGTGATATGCAGGGCATCGTGAACAACGCGATCTACCAGCATTATCTCGAGCATGCGCGACATGAGTATCTGTTGAGCCGGGGTTTGAGCTTCGCCGAGATGACCCGCCAGGGCGTCTTCATTGTGGTGGTGCGGGCCGAACTGGATTACCGCAAATCGCTCCAAGCCGGCGATGAGTTTCAGGTCACTGTGAAAGCGGTGCGACCGACTCCGGTCCGGCCTGTGTTTGAGCATTCGATCCTGCTTGACCGAGATGCGCCTGCGATACTCAGAGCCAAGATCACCTGCACCGCAGTGAACGACGCAGGTCGTCCCTACGCCCCGGCGCAGCTTGCAGTCCTTATCGATGGTTGAGGAACCACAGCCATGAATACGGCGGACAACACGGCGACTCTGGAAACCCGTCTGCGTGAGCAGGAAGCGCAGAGGGAGGGCACCTATGACAAACGGACAGAGCATCTTGATGCCGAAGGTCGGGCGATATTCATCAATCGGCTGATTGAAGAAGACTCTCCCTATCTGTTGCAGCACGCGCATAATCCGGTTAACTGGTACCCCTGGGGTGATGAAGCCTTCGCTGCTGCTAAGACAGAGGACAAGCCGATTTTTCTGTCTATCGGTTATTCAACCTGTCACTGGTGTCATGTGATGGAGGTTGAAAGCTTCGACAATGTGGAAGTTGCCAAGCTGCTCAATCAGCATTTCATCAGCATCAAGATGGATCGGGAGCAATTTCCTGATCTTGATGAAATCTACATGACTGGGGTGCAACTGGTCTCCGGGCACGGAGGATGGCCCATGTCGAATTTTCTACTGCCGGACGGCAGGCCATTTTACGGGGCTACATATTTCCCAGCACCTTCCTTCATGCAGGTGCTCGGGCAGATCGGCGGTGCCTGGCACAACCAGCGGGCCAAACTGGAAAGGAATGCCCACAGTCTCTATCAGGCCATCAATAAAATACTGTGTGAGCGTAAACCGCTGGAGACCCTCCGGCAAGACATCGTGGACAATGCGGTAAAAGCCCTCCTGCAGCGCGAGGATCGCAGTCTGGGGGGGCTGGCCGGTGCGCCGAAATTTCCGCAGGAACCCATTCTGCTCTTTTTGTTGGATCAGGTCGTGCGCCGGGATGACGGCGCGGCGCTGGGCTTTGTCGAGCGGGCTCTGGAGGGCATGGGTCGGGGCGGCATTTACGATCAGGTCGGCGGCGGCTTTCATCGCTACAGTGTAGACGAGGAATGGCTGACTCCCCATTTTGAAAAAATGCTCTACAACCAGGCTCAGCTAGGAATGGTTTATTTGCAGACCTATCAACTGACCGGGCAGGATTTTTTCGCCCGTGTTGCCCGGCAGACCTGCAATTACGTCTTGCGGGACATGCAGATTGAGCAGGGTGGCTATTACTCAGCCACTGATGCCGACAGTGAGGGAGAGGAAGGGACTTTTTTTACCTGGAGCCAGAGCGAACTGGATAAATGCCTGTCTCCGGCCCAGGCGGAATTGGCTCAGAACCTGTTCGGCGTCAGTCCGGGAGGGAATTTTGAGGGCGCCAATATTCTGCATTTATCCCGCTCCTTATCGGTGTCTGCTCGAGAATACGGACCGGATTTCTATCGCGATCTGGATGCCGTGCTGATGCAGCTTTACCAGGTACGTGAGCAGCGCGAGCATCCGCTGCGGGACGATAAACTGATTGTCAGCTGGTGTGCTCAAATGGCCACGACTTTGGTCTGGGCGAGCCAGACTCTGCCGTTTACCGAAGCGGCTGGCTGGCTCACTTCAGCCGAGACAGCGGTACAGCGAATGTTGGACGACAATCTGCAGGCCGGAGGTGAACTGAAACGCATTTCTTTGCATGGTGTGGTGTCGATTACGGGGCAGCTCGAGGACTACAGCTGTCTGATAGAGGCGCTGATCTGCCTGTATGACGTTACCGACAAACCGGACTACCTCAGTAAGGCCTGTGCGTTGACGGCTCGGGTGATTGAAGAATTCTGGGACGCCAATGAGCAAAGATTCTGTCTTGCGCCTCGCGAGCAGGCGGGTCCTAAGCTGGTCAGATCGAGCAATGCCTCGGATGGCGCGACGCTGTCGCCAGTCGCGGTGATGCTTGAAAGCCTGCAGGCCATTGAATTAAGGCTGGCCCGGGTTCCGGAGCGGTTCGTGAAGATGCCCGTCAGGGCGATTTTTGACAAAGCGCTGGCAAGTCTGGCTGCGGTAATCAACGAAAACCCGATCAGTCAGTGCTCCCTGATGAGGTTGATTTCTGGCAGTGTCGAGGGGGCGCGTGGATCGCTGCAATACGCCGGAGGCGGTCGAGTCAGAGTGTTCGCACGCAAAGAAATCACAGCAAGGGCGGAACCCGGTCGGGCTCAGCAGGAGGATAACCAGGATGAGGTACAGATCGATGTGGATTTCAGTATTCTGAATCCCTGGCATCTTACCGCGCCTCTGACACAAGGTGAGCAAGCAACCGGCGCTTTTGTGCCTCTGGCGGTTTCCTTGAATGAGGAATCTGACTGGGAAACCCAGTGCTCGTCCTTTCCTAAAGCCACAGACTGTGTGGCGGCGCCTTCAGGGGCTGTTGAGATTTATCGAGATTCGCTGCGCGTGAAGCTACGGGCGCGTCGCGTTCGATGCAGCAGCGCGGCGCCGTTGCGGATCAGTCTGACTGTCGTGCTGCAGCTTTGTGATGACAGCCAGTGTCTGCTTCCGGAAACGCTGACTCTGATTGTGTGATTCACAAGCCGGGAGTCTGTGCCGGTTCGAAAGAAGCTTCTGAAAAGTCAGCAGCGATATGCTCCGTCAGCTGCTGCTGGGCCTGCTCCCGTCGAGTCGGATCCGTATTGAATACCGATTCGAAGAAACTGAGTGTGGCGATTTCCGTGATCATTTGCTGCCGACCGGGATGTGTGGCGTCACCATAGCCGTAATCACAGATCCCGGGCAGATCGCGCGCCGAGTCGATGCCGTCGGCGGGGCTTCCCATTGTCTCGAATGGCGCATTCGGATTTTCGCCCAGAACCGCCATCACTGCGGTGCATCCCAGGGTGTCTGGGTTGTCCATAAACCGAAATGCAGGATCGGCAAGGCCGATGAAGCCAAGATGGGTGCCGCCCTCAATGGTAATGACTGAGAGGTTCCGGGCACGTGTCCCCAGATCAGCTGCGTTTCGGCTGTGTTCGATGAGCGCGTCGGATGTGCCGGCGATTGCCAGCACAGGTATGGCGGTGGTCTCAAAGAAACGTGGCGCAAAAATGGCTGACGGGCCGGCAATTGCGAGCGCTGCAGCAATGCGAGAATCACGCCAGGTGGGATGATAGGTGGCAAGATAGGTGGTCAGGCCGCCTAGGGAATAACCGCTCAGACCGATGCGCGATTCGTCGATTTGGCCACCGAAGGGCTTTTGCCCGTCGCGCATTCCGAGGAGGGAATCGATGAGAAAACTGATGTCCGCGGGTTGGTTCACCACATCTGGGGCGTAAGCGCCACCGGCTGTTGAACCGGACGTCAGGGGGTAGTCTGTGGCTGCGACCAGGTAGCCATGGCTGGCCAGGGATTCTGCCAGATAGGCCATCTCTGTTCTATTCGAGACAATCCCGTGACTGTGAATGATCAGGGGCAGGGCGGCCTCGAGCTCTCTCGGAAACCACAGGGTTGTTGGCAAGGTCCGCTGTGGTTTGGCGGGGAATCCCCGATTTTCTCCGGTGGGCCGGGTGTCATCGACGAAGACCAGTTCGGCGCGGCCGACCCGGTAGGCTCCGGACTCCAGCCATGCGGCGCTGGCTGATTCAGGGCCAGGTCTCTCGGGGCCCGTGGCCACATAGACCGCGAGTCCAAGACAGGTCAGTATCGCCAGGCCGGCTGCAGCGGTTTTGAGCACTTTTTTTAGCATGAGTGTCCTTCCAGTAACTTCCAATAGCTCTCAGTGACTTCAGATTGCGCTCAGGAGCGGAGCAGGCTCTCGAAAAATTGCGGCACGCACTCTGTTGCCGGTCCACTAACGTGCCGGTCAAAAGATGAGCCGGTCCGCTCAAGGTTCAGTTCAACGGTACTGGCTTTTCTGATTTTCGCGGTTTTATAGAACCCAGAGGCGGGATAGACGTTGCCCGAGGTGCCGATGGCAACGAACATGTCGCAGTTTTCCAATGCGCTGTTTATGCGGTTCATCTGCAATGGCATTTCACCGAACCAGACCACATGCGGGCGCAGATTTCCGGCCAAACGACAGCAGCGGCAGTGTGTGTCGTAATCAAAGTCTTCGCTGACATCGAAGATCAGCTTGGAGTTGAGGCAACGCATTTTTAACAGCTCGCCGTGCATATGAATCAGATTCTGGCTGCCCGCGCGCTCATGCAGATTATCGACGTTTTGTGTGACCAGCAGGAAATCCCCTTCGAATTCATGCTCGAACTTTGCCAGCGCCGAATGGGCGGCATTGGGCGAGATCTCAGGCGTCAGCAGCTGTCGTCTGCGCTGATTATAAAACTCGTACACCAGCTGCGGGTTTCTCGCAAAACCTTCCGGCGTTGCGACATCGTCAACGCGATGATTGGCCCATAGGCCTTCGGCAGCCCGGAAGGTTTCTATGCCTGATTCGGCTGATATACCAGCGCCGGTGAGTACGACAATCGAACGGGGACGACTAATCATGCGGAGAATATACCATGAGCGAGGGCTGGCCCGTTATAATGAAATTTTGAGTAAAGTCATCTGAAACTAAATCGTTTGCAAGAAGAGGTAAATCATTCATGAGCATGCCCAAGCTGGGTAATGTGGCGCCCGCATTCACACTAAAAGATCAAAACGGTGACGACATTTCCCTGAAGGACTTCCGAGGGAAAAAGCACGTTGTGCTGTATTTCTATCCCAAGGCCATGACGCCCGGCTGCACCGTTCAGGCCTGCGGTTTGCGGGATTCTCTGCAGTCGCTTGAACAGTCTGAAGCGGTCGCGTTGGGCGTCAGCCCTGATCCGGTCGCGCGCCTGAAAAAATTTGAAGAGAAGGAGGAACTCAACTTCACCCTTTTGTCGGATGAGGATCACGCGCTCGCAGAAAAATATGGCGTGTGGGGCCTGAAGAAATTCATGGGCCGCGAATTTATGGGCATTATCCGAACTACCTTTATCATCGATAAGAAGGGCCGGCTTGTGCGGGTCATGGATAAGGTTAAAACTAAAACCCATCATGAAGATGTGGCTAAAATTTTGGCAGAGCTACCCTAATTTGAATGCCCTTAAACTACACTACCGGCAATACTCGGACTCCGGAGCGCCGATACTGGTGCTGCATGGTCTGTTCGGCAGTCTGTCTAATTGGAGCTGGCACTGTAAGCAGCTCGCTGAGCATTTCGCTGTCATCGGAGTGGATCTTCGTAATCATGGCAGCTCTCCCCATGCGAGCAACTTCAACTATCCTGTAATGGCACAGGACGTGCTGCAGCTGCTTGATGATCTGAACATCGGAAGCTGCCATCTGCTGGGCCATTCCATGGGTGGCAAGGTGGCAATGGAACTGGCACTGACGGCCCCGGCTAAAGTCGAACGACTCGTGGTTGTGGATATCGCGCCGGTCTCCTATCCGAAACAGGCAGATACACACATGCAGGTGATTGCTGGTATGAAAGCGCTGGAGCTGGATGGTCTTGACAGTCGCGCTACAGCTGAAGCGTTTCTTCGGCGCTACATTGACGACGAGCCTACACGGAAATTCGTTCTGACGAATCTGATACGCAATCCCGAGGGCAGCTACTACTGGCGGCTGAATCTGTCAGCAATTGAGGAAGATTACGATGCGCTTCGTGATATGCCGGAGCATATTTCAGCGTTTCAGAAGCCGACCCTGTTCGTTAAAGGCGCTGAGTCAGCGTATATTCAATCGAAACACCGGGAACGGACTTTGGCCTATTTTCCCCGGGCTGACGTAAAAATCATTATGGGCGCCGGACACTGGCTGCACGCCGATAAGCCTCAGGTGTTTCAAAAAATTGCCATGGATTTCCTGACCGCTCAGGATTGCGCGGCAGAATCATCTCTGGCTGTGGAGAAAATGCAATGACAATGTTGAGTGTTAATGTGAATAAAATAGCATTGCTGCGCAATTCCCGCGGCCGAGATTTTCCCAATCTCTGTGAGTTTGTCAACAAACTCGTCAATCTCAACGTCAAGGGTATCACCGTACATCCTCGGCCTGATGAACGGCACGTGACCCGTCAGGATGTTCTGGATCTCACTGAATTTCTCCGACTCTATCCGGATGTTGAATTCAACATAGAAGGATATCCATCGGAACAGTTCATGGAGCTTGTACTGGCGGTTCAGCCGGCGCAGTGCACGCTGGTTCCTGACAAGCCGGGTCAGCTAACTTCTGATCACGGTTGGGATGTTTCCGGAAATGAGAGTTTGTTGACACGCAGTCTCGCTGATCTGCGCAGCGCCGGCATCAGAAGCAGCATTTTCCTTGATCCCAATCCGGAAAAGCTGGCAGCGGCAAAGCAGGTCGGTGCTGACCGGATTGAACTCTACACTGAAAGGTTCGCGCATCACTTCGGTCTTGAATCTGAGCATGGGGTTCTTGAGGCTTACCGGACAACCGCTGTCAGCGCTCAGGCGCTTGGGCTTGGTGTGAACGCTGGCCACGACCTGGATATCAGGAATCTTGGAAAATTTCTGCAGGTTCCCGGAATCCTCGAGGTATCGATCGGCCATGCGCTGATGGTTGAATCGATACAATATGGGCTGGAATCTGTGATTGAGCAGTATCTCGCTCTTTGCGCCGGAGAAGATACAGAAACTCACTATTACTGAAACTCTTGGTGAATAACGGATTCTGTTTTTCTCAGCATGGGGTCATGTTTCACCCTTTACATGCAGTCGGCGAACTGATGTTTTTACTCTCGTTAGTCAATCGACTACACTTACCCGCTGTCTGCCTTCCGGCAAAACCTGAAGCTCCCTGATGTCGCGCATTTATTATGGCTACTGGATCGTCCTAGCTGGGTTTTTTACCCAGTTTGTTGCTGTTGGTATGGCCAACTATGTGGTGGGCGCCTTTCTGATCCCAATGACCGAAGAGTTTGCTTGGACCAGAGCGGAATTCACAGCCAGCCGTTCAATCGGTCAGCTGGTATTTGCCGTTACCGGTTTTCTTATTGGTGCCCAGATTGATCGGTTTGGGGGACGTCCATTCATTATCGCGGGCTCTCTGGTGCTGGCTTTGTCAATGGTCAGTCTCGGCAGTATCAGCAGTCTCGAACAGTGGCTGTTCATTAATGGCCTGCTTCTCACTACCGGGTCTGCGATGCTTGGCAATCTCTCTGTGAACGTTACGCTTGGCAAATGGTTTGTCGAGAAGCGCGGTAAAGCGGTTGCGCTGGCGGGCATGGGTATCTCTTTGGCGGGAATTGTGCTGCCTCCAGTCGCGACCTTGTTGGTAGACAGTTTTGGCTGGCGCCAATCATGGCGGATGCTGGGTGCGATCTCGCTGCTGATGACCCTGCCCGCTGCGTTCGCAGTTCGCCGCCGGCCTGAAGACTACGGCCAGCATCCCGATGGCCACAGCAGTGAAGATGTTGCGGCCGGCAGAGGCGCTGCCGCGCGGCTGGATTATGAGAATTCCATGACGCGTGTTCAAGCGATGCGAACGGTCAGCTTTTATCTTCTGGTTCTGGCATTCGGACTGTTTCAGATTTCAATCACGGTCATGCTGACACAAACCATTCCATTGATGACCGATGCCGGATATTCGCGACTGGTGGCTTCTTCAATGATTTCTCTCGCTTCAGTTCCTGCCTTCCTGAGCAAGCCATTCTGGGGCATCATGATCGACCGATACGACCCCCAAAAGCTTGCAGGCCTTGGCGCCGCCATCACCGGCATGTCCATAATCTTTATTGTATGGAGCATCGGACAGCAGTTTGATGTCTGGGTGTATGCTGCTTTTTTGCTTATGGGGATCGGTTGGGGTGGTTTGTTGCCTCTGCAGGAGGTTATCTGGGCCTCGGTGTTTGGCAGGCGTTATCTGGGATCGGTTCGCTCTACTGCGATGCCGTTTACCTTTGGAATGTCGGCGCTTGGTCCGATTCTGGTGGCCAGCTATTACGATTTGGCTGGCAGTTATGACCTCTCCTTGTTGGTCATCGCGGCTTGCAATCTCGCCTCTGCATTCATGCTGTATTTCCTGAAAACACACTCTTCCCGCTGAGCCACGCAGCGCTTGCGGTGTTGCTTTTTGTACAGTTGTAAAAGGCACTTGCCGCTTAAGTGTGAACTGTGTCACAAACTACTAAGGCCAAACCTCCTAGTGTCGATCGGCAATCTAACAGGATAACCCGGTCGCGCGTGATGCAGCTGATATTCGCGCATTCTTGCAACAATCGGTCTGAAACGATAACCTGCGCGGCCCTCTGAAACTTGGTTGAGAGTATGATCAATCTCGATTGTAGGGCGCCAAACATCAAGGTGGCCAAGCCTGACGGTCTGGCGCTATGTCTCTTCTTTAGGCGCACAGCGGTGCAAATCCTGTCGCCTACGCTCAGCTCAGCGCTCGCTCCGAGATTACCCGCCAGTCAGACCGCCGGCGATCGCGAAGCACTGGCTCAGTTGCTCCGGGCGTAAGTTACTGCTTGAAACTTATTGAGGTGTCCCAGCATTACCGCAATCAGGGCATTTGCAATACGCTGTTGGATGAAGTGATTAGGTTTTGTAAAGAAGAGCTGGTCAGTTCGATCTACGGTGAGGCCAAAGGAGAAATGGAATTCTTGCGCAAGTGGTCTCAGGGCAAAGGGTTCGACCTTGATTCTGCAGACAACATTGAGTTGCACATTAACCGCTAGTCGGAGTTCGTGCTCAGCATCGGGGCCAGCATCGGCCAGACATTATCCAAAATCATGTATTGCGCCTCGGCTTTGGGGTGGATGCCATCCTTTTGCATCAGGTCGGGTTGTTGCGGAATACCATCAATCAGAAAAGGCACCAACGCCAGTTGCATATCCTCTGCGATTTCTCCAAACAGCGCATAGAAGGGTTCGGTATAGCGCGGTCCGTAGTTGGGAGGAATCTGAACGCCTGCCAGCAGAACCTCTGCCTCTGCTTCTAGGCACATTTCAACCATCGCCGAGAGGTTGTCTTTCAGCATCCGGAGCGGAAGGCCCCGAAGCCCGTCATTACCTCCTAGCTCGAGAATCACGATCGCTGGCTGGAACTCCTCCAGTGCGGCTGGCAATCGTGCCAGTCCTCCGGTAGAGGTTTCTCCACTCACACTGACGTTGGCGACGGTGTAGTCCGGGTTTTCAGTCGCCAGCTTTTCAGCTAGAAGATTTACCCAACCGTCAGCTTCCTCAATGCCATAAGCGGCGCTGAGGCTGTCGCCGAAAACCAGTAGGGTGCGCTGCGGCGGGGTTTCTGCTCCGAATGCGGCGCGGGGCGAAAGGGTTGCCAGGGTTAAACTGACCAGTCCAGCGAGAAGCGCAATGCTGAAATTTTTCATAAAATTGGGGGTCTCATGGGGTACTGGGCTTTTCTGGGCTCAATGGCAACTGCCCTCTTTGCGCCACTCGCGCGTAACTACCCGAACCAGGATGCTAATCTATCGTAAAGGTACCAACGTAACAAAGAGGCCAAGCAGATTTCGGCAGACCACCGTTGTATCGCGCCAAAGTGAATTGCCAGAATATAGCAGACTCCGGCCCGTCTCAGTAAGATAGGGACTATCAGGGCGCCAGTTGGAATCGCGCCCTCTTGAAGGAGCACACCTGAATGATTGAAACCCGAAGTCTCATTAAGAGCGTCCATACCACTGAAGGGTTGCTCACCATCCTCAAGGGCATCGACCTTCGGATTACTGAGGGTGAAGTGGTTGCAATCGTGGGTGCTTCCGGCTCCGGAAAATCGACGTTGCTCGGCCTCATGGCCGGGCTTGATGGCGCCAGCAGTGGCGATGTTCTGCTTGGCGGGCAGAATTTTTCGGCAATGGATGAAGAGCAGCGAGCCATGCTGAGAGGTCAGCTGGTTGGGTTTGTGTTCCAGTCGTTTCAGTTACTTCCCAGTTTAACCGCTCTGGAAAACGTCATGCTGCCAATTGAGCTCAAAGGAGACTCACTGGCGGGCGAAAAAGCTCAGCAGCTGCTGAGCCGCGTGGGTTTGCAGGAGCGCTGCCACCATTATCCCAACCAGCTGTCCGGTGGTGAACAGCAGCGGGTTGCCATTGCTCGGGCATTCGCGACCGAGGCCAAAATTCTGTTCGCGGATGAGCCTACGGGCAATCTGGACACAGCGACGGGAGAGCGGGTCATCGAATTGTTGTTTGATCTTAACCGCGAGTTTTCAACGACTCTGGTGCTGGTCACCCATGATGAGAGACTCGCCCAGCGCTGTGACCGAATCATCAAGCTGGTAGCGGGAGAGATTGCTTCGGACTCGGATTCCAGCCGGGAGGAGAGGGTTGTTGCCTGACCATCGCTCGTCTGATCCGATGCCCGCTGGCTCCCTGAATCCTAACCTGATTAAGGTTGCGCTCAGGCTGCTCTGGCGCGATTGGCAGGGTGGAGAACTGCGTCTTTTGTTCATTGCGCTCGTCATGGCAGTGACTTCCGTGACAGGTATCGCGCTATTCACCGACCGGCTTGAGCGAGCGCTGCTGCTAGAATCCGCAAACATGCTTGCAGCAGACCGGATCGTCAGTGGCCGCGGTGTTCTTCCGGAGGCCGTATTGGCAGAAGGGCAGTCTCGGGGCCTGCGCACCGCCCAAACTCTCTCTTTCACCTCCATGGCTTTTTCGGACTCGGGCAACCTGCTGGTCGCAGCAAAAGCGGTGACGGATTCCTACCCGCTGCGCGGAGAGGTGATTATTACCGAAGAAGCATTCACCCGCGGCCGACCTATCGTCAGCGGACCGCCACCGGGTGAAGTTTGGCTTGAAGCCCGGGCGTTACCGGCGCTTGATATTGAGGTGGGTGACTCCGTTTTCGTTGGCGAGGCAGAGCTCACTGTCAGTCAGATCATCATTACAGAGCCGGATCGTACCGGTGGCAGCATGATGGATAACGCCGGCCCTCGACTGATGTTGAATATGGCAGATGTTGCGGCAACTAACGTGGTGCAGCTGGGCAGCAGAGTGAGCTACCGATACCTGTTTGCCAGCGACGAA
>CACJWK010000022.1 GCA_902597095.1 uncultured Pseudohongiella sp. | reverse complement strand
TGCTGGCCGCAATGGGAGGGGAGGGTTTTCCGATCGCGGTCGGTGTGCTGTTCAGCGACAGCAAGTCGACCTTCACGGAAGACACATCTGCGCATCTTGAGTCCGTTCGCAAGACCGGCGCCGCGCTCGAGGATCTTCTGCACAGTGGTCACACCTGGACTGTTGAATGATGCCTTTCGGGCCCTCTGGCGCTTCTGCCATCGGAACGGCTGTTATCTTTACTCATTGACCGCGGAGCCCGGATTCCCCTGTGGGCCTTTGTGCCTGCTCTGAGGAGCCACCATGGCAGTAATTGATGTGACAAAACATCGCCACTCTGTCGCGTTTATCGTTTTTGTAGTGCTGATCGATTCCGTCAGCTTTGGGATCATACTGCCGGTTTTGCCGCAGCTTATTGTCTGTCTGGGTGAAACAGATCTGTCACAGGCCTCGCAGACCGGCGGTTATTTGATGTTCTCTTATGCCGCGGTGCAATTCTTCGCGGCGCCAGTACTCGGGAATCTCGGAGACCGCTATGGCCGGCGTCCGATCCTGCTGTTTTCTCTGCTGGTGCTATCGATCGGCTACGTGCTGATGTCCCTCGCTCCTACCTTAACCTGGCTCTTTGTTGCCCGCCTGATAGCCGGTATTTCCAGCTCCACTTTTGCCTTGAGTTACGCCTACATCACAGATATTTCAACGCCGGAGATCAGAGCGCAGCGCTTCGGGCTGGTTGGGGCAGCGTTCGGTGGCGGATTTGTGTTGGGTCCAGTGCTCGGAGGATTCCTGGGTGAGTTCGGAGCCAAAACGCCGTTTTATGCGGCAGCTTCTCTGGCTTTGATAAATGTTGTCTACGGCTATTTTGTGCTGGGAGAGTCTCTGCGTGATGAGCAGCGCCGGCCGTTTGACCTCAGGCGCGCAAACCCTCTGGGAGCGATGCTGCAAATTCGCAGATATCCTGTTGTGGTCGGTTTGGCTATTGCTTACTTTGTCTACATGGTGGGTCACATGGCGCTGCCCAGTGCGTGGACCTATTACACCATGGAAAAATTCAATTGGTCAGAAAGGCAGATCGGCCTGTCTCTGGGATTTGCCGGTATTTTTATGATCGCGGTTCAGGCCGGCCTGATTCGTTGGGCGATTCCGAGGTTAGGGGCATTTCGCGCCGGCGTCATAGGCATGGTCGCGATGGCAGCGGCTTTTTGCGGATATGCGCTCTCGATACACGACTGGCAGCTGTATCCGTGGTTAGCCCTAGCTTCGTTGTCGGGGTTTGTAACTCCGGCATTTCAGGCCATCATGACAGGTCAGATACCCGCTAACGCTCAGGGTGAATTACAGGGTGCCATGAGCTGCCAGAACTCTATCGCGTCGATCATCGGACCCGTGATGCTCACGCAGCTGTTCAGCAGGTTTTCCTCCGCAGAAGCGCCTGTGTATTTTCCCGGTATTCCTTTTCTGGCGGCCGCTCTATTGACTCTGATTTGTCTGGCTGTTTTTGCCTTCGTGGTGATCAGGCATGGAATTTCCGGTCAGTTGAGAAACTGAGCAGGCGCCGTGAGTCTGATGCGATGTGAGGGGCTTGTAGCTCCCCGACAGGCGCCCGGATGAATCGGCTGAAGCCTGCGTCACGCGTAGTGTTTGGCTTGACACCCCCATACCTAGATGGTTATATCGATGCTCCTCTGGGAGAGTATGTCTAATTAAAGCAATAAAGGTAGACCTATGAAGAATCATTGGCTTTTTCTGGCGATTGCAGCGCTGTTCGTCGGTTGTACTCCTGCCGGAACAACCTCAGATAATCAAGTTTCCCAGGCCGCTTCAGCGGCTGAAGCCGAGACCGGGGGCGACATTCCTCGGACACCGAGCGGCAAGCCTGATTTCAATGGCATCTGGCAGGTCATGATGAATGCCAACGACAATCTGGAACCGGCAGCGCCGAAAGCGGCTTATCAGTTGGTTCCGGGTGACTTTGTCCCCGTTCCACATCCGGATATTGTGGCCATGGGCGCGGTCAGCGCCGTACCGGCAAGCTTCGGGGTTGTTGAGGGCGGCACAATCCCCTACAAGCCGGAAGCGCTGGCTCGTCGCGATGACAATGCAGCCAACTGGCTGGAGCGCGATCCTGAAGTGAAGTGCTATATGCCGGGTGTGCCGCGTGCTACTTATATGCCTCATCCGTTTCAGATATTTCAGAGCGAGAGCGCGTTCTTCATCGCCTATTCCTTTGCTGGCGCTGTGCGCAATGTCTTTCTGGAAGATCCGGGTCCGGCGCCGCTGGACTCCTGGATGGGCCAATCTTACGGATACTGGGACGGAGACACCTGGGTGGTTGAGGTTACAGGGCTTGATGACCGCACCTGGTTTGACCGGGCCGGTAACTACCACACGTATCAGTTAAAGGTGACGGAGCGCTATGATCTGGTCAGTGAGAACGTCATCATGTACTCAGCGACCATGGAAGATCCCGAGATCTTCGAGCGCCCCTGGACGATCAACATGCCGATCTACCGCCGTTTGGAGGAGGGTTATGAGCTCCCTCAATTCAAGTGTGTGGAATTCGTCGAAGAGTTGATGTACGGGCAGTATCGAAAGGGTGGAGAGTTCGAGCAGCGGCTGCGTCAGGAAATGCTGGAAGAAGCTCAGGGGAATTGATCCTGCCCCGGTTTTTGGCGAAATGTCGGTCTTGGAATTTAGCGCCGTGATTCGTTAAAATGGCCGAACCCGGCGATTAAAAGACAGTAAACCAATTGTATGTAGCGGTTGCAGCGTAGAGCATTACCTGTGACCACAGTGAAAAGGGGAAATCTATGAAAGCAAAACTACTGGCTCTTGCCGCAGTAACTGCAGTAGGTGTAGTGGCGATTAAGCAGCCCGCGACCGCGCATCACGCGTTTTCGGCTGAGTTTGATGCCAATTTGCCGGTTCGTCTCGGTGGTCCGATCACGCGTGTTGAGTGGATTAACCCGCACACCTGGATTCATCTAGATAACAACGATCCTGAATCTACCCGGGATCCCGGAGCCTGGATGGTTGAGGGTGGGACGCCTAATACCCTTCTTCGTCGGGGTATCAACCGAAACTCTCTGACACTTGGCACTGAGATTGTGGTGACCGGATATCAGAGTAAAGACCGCTTGTGTGAACCTACCTGTCGCGCGAACGGCCGCGATATTACCTTCCCAGACGGCCGCAAGCTGTTCATGGGGTCTTCAGGTACGGGCGCTCCGCGAGATGGTTCGGACATTACCGAACAATAGCTACGCCGGTCATTTAGACTGAACAAAAAGCCCGGTCAGGTGAGCCTGACCGGGCTTTTTTTGCGCTCGGGTGTCGCGGTCGGGCCAGCGATTTTTGCACGAGACACCCAGAGACCATGGTCTGCGATGAGTCGCAGGGATCCGCAGGGAGTCGCTGTCGGTCGGTAAGGAGTCGGGGCCAGGAGGACGTGCTATGGCTCTGCTTGCCAGTGAGTCGCTGCCTTGCGGCCTGGGTTGCGTGACAGGTCGGAATAGCCGCTGTTCGCCGCCAATGTTAATCCGTCACAGGATTGATGACGCGAGAATAATCTCCTCCGTCACGAAAGACTGTAGAGTCGACGAAATATCCTGAGGCATGAAGTCTCAGCGTGACAGTGCGCGAGCCCCGGTTCTCCCAGAACCAGCCATGAATGCCGGTAAACGGCGCGTGGAAGGAGCCGGTCCTGCTCTCACCGTTGCCCTGTTCGAAGCTTTCTGCGTAGTCGGCACCCAAGCCAGCAGGCTCCGCGTGCATGTCATAGTAAAGCTCACCGTCAGCCTGCCAGCTGAAAATCATCGGAGCGTCAAAATCCAGAGTGTATTTGTATTCGACTGACTGGAAAGGGCCTAATTCAAATTCAACGCTGTCCGTGCGATGTGGAATCAGCTGTTCTTCGAAGGGGTTGGCTTCTGCAGCGAGCGCATTCAGTCCCAGAATTTGCCCGGTCTTCAGAGGGTCTACTCCGAATTCTGCAGGGAGTATTGCAACGACCAGCACGGCGCTACCCACGATGAAAGCAATTGCAACAGCAATTAAAATGTCGCGCGGCGAAGCGGGTTGATGGGTATCTGGTGGATGCATTCGGTTCTCAGCTGATTTCGGGGCCGCTGTCGCCTGGACAATGGCCTTTGTGTTAATAAGCGGGTTGCAACAGGAAGGCGCTGAACTGGTAGCTGGCGAGTATGAAGCCGCCGGTCATAACCACAGTGTTGGTCGCAAAGGCGTGGCGCAGGTAGCTGGGATTGCTTCGCCAGATGCTCAGCACGATGAGAACCGCCGACAACGCTATAATCTGCCCCAGCTCCACACCCAGATTGAAACTCAGGATATTGACCACGAGGCCATTGTCCGAGATCGTAAATTCCCGCAGTTTGGTGGCCAGCCCCAGTCCGTGAAATAAACCGAAGATAAAGACCGCCACTTTCGTATTGGGTTCCACCTTGAATACGCGCTTGAAGCCATCCATATTCTCAAAGGCCTTGTACACAATGGACAAACCGATTACCGCATCAATCAGGTAGGCATCAACCCGCAGATCGCCCAGAACGCCGAGGAGCAGGGTTATGCTGTGACCGACTGCAAATAGGGTGACATACTCAATCACGTGTTTGGGACGATATAAAAAGAAGATCACGCCAATCAGGAACAGCAGATGGTCATAACCGGTGACCATGTGCTTAGCTCCGAGGTAGATAAACGGCGCTACTGCAGGCCCGTCTATGGCCTGAACAAAGTTTGCGTCAGAACCTTCTATCGTATGTCCGAACGCTAGGGTAGGGATTAGACCAGTGAGTGTCGTCAAGACCGTAACGGCGGCCAGGGCATAGAGATTTCGTGAATATGCACAGCGCAGCATGATTCAGTCTGCTGAATTGTCGAAACGGCTGGCTATATCGGGACTGTAGGACTGATGGCACGCCGTACAGACGCTATAGAGCTGCCCGCCGGCCTGGAAAAAGGCTTCTTTGTCTTGCGCCTCGGCGGCCTCCATTGCCATGATGCCCGCTTCACTTAGCCCTTCGGAGTAAATCATCCAGGCATCATCATCTTCGGCGCGGCCCGGTAACGCCAGCATATTCCCGGCTTCCACGACGATGGCAGCCTGTGCTCGGACGAAAGCCCAACCATCGTCTGTGGTCGGATACAGCTCTTCATAACCGGAGGCGTCGAGTACCCAGCCTCCAGAATCCCAGAGCATGTCTGAGGCAGGCTCCAAAACCAGCGACATCAGCTGGGCAATATCGAGCTCCACGTTGTAATTCGCTTCGGTCCCGCTCACAGCTTCTGGTTCGGGTGCAGAACAAGCGCTCAATGTCGCGAATAGCAAAGCTGACAGCAGGGTAGGGCGTATGCAATTGACGGGCATGAATTCGTGTCCTCCATAAGACGGCTAGTCCGGAACCCGGTACTGAATGCAACCGTTCTATAATTGCTAGTCTGCCTGAAAAAAACGGTATAATCCATACTCACGCTTCCTGCTCTGCTGCTAAGGCATTGGTTATGTTCAAGAATTTTTGCAGACTCTGCTATTACCTGCTCCCCTGCCTGGCGATAAGCTTGTCGGCGGCAGGGCAAGCTGAGGTACTGATTCAGCGCACTCCGGATGCAGGCCTGCAGCCGCGGCTCATCCAGAGTGCGGATGGCGCGGTTCATTTGCTGTACTTCAAGAAAAGGCTGGACCGGCCGGCAGCACGCGAAGGCAGTTTGTATTACCGGCCCTATCAGCCTGAGCAGAACCGCTTCGGCGCGCCGGTGAAGGTGTCAAGTCAGGCTTTCAATTTGCAGACCGTTGCGATTTCCCGCGCGACCATGGCGCTTGACGGCTCGGGTCGCTTGCACGTGATGTGGTACGTCGCTGAGGCGGAGCAGTACTTTTACAGTCGATCGAATCCGGAGCGAACCCGGTTTGAAGCCCAGCGCGCTCTGGCTTCAGCGTTCAGGGACGGGCTTGATGCCGGTGGTGATGTGGCTGCAATGGGCTCATCCGTCGCGGTTGTGTGGGGAGCAGGAGCCCTGAGCCGAGAGGAGGAGCGCACTATGATTGCGCGGTTTTCAGCGGATGGCGGTGCCAGCTTTGGCGAAGAGCTTCAGATCAGTGATTCGCAGTTAGGGGCCTGTGCCTGTTGTTCCATGGCGACTGAATTTTTGAGTCCTTACTCATTGATGGTCGCCTACCGCTCGGCAGTCAACGGGGTCGGTCGACACATGCAGGTGCTAACGGTAGATGACGTGTTCGATGGCTCGTTGAGCTGGCAATATCGATCGGTCGATGCGCTGCAGGAATGGCAAGCAACTTACTGCCCCCTGAGCACCAACGATATTGTTGGTGATGCCGCAGCGCAGCCCTGGCTTGTATTCGAAACAACCGGTCGTGTCGTGCAGATGAGCTTCGGGGAGCCGGCTCAACCCTCCTGGGTGGGCGAGCCTTTTACCGAAACCCGGCAAAAAAACCCTGCCATCGCCTTTAATCAGCAAGGAGACAGGCTGATTGCCTGGGGGGAGTCTGTCAGTCACAGTCGTGGCGGGAGACTCAATCTGCGCGTCTTCACGGCAGATGGAGTCGAAACAGACTATCGCTTGACCGAGCAAGTCCAGATCGCCAACTTCAGTTTCCCTGCCGTTGCGGCGCTTCCGGACGGCAATTTTCTGGTGCTTCACTGAAGACTGGGGTTACTTAGCTCAATGCGTAATTGTTGCTGCATCCGCCACGCATTTTCAACCTGTAGCCTTCGCCACAGGTCGGCTGTCTCGGCGCGGAGGCGGTCGTGGTCGTCAGATAAGACGTCAAGCAGCTTGCTGCGTTGGAGTTCGGCTCTGGTCAGGTCCTGCTGTGATGACTGCAACGGTCTCGTGCTTGAGGAGGTGCTCAGAGCATAAGCCGCCATGACGTGCTCTGTCCGCAGGGTGAGCGCCTGATTGCCGCAGCGTGCTTCGAGCTCCAGCAACAGCTGAACCTTCCGGTCAGCCTCCTCACTTACCTGAGTGGCCACGTCCCTGTCTGACTCTGAGCGCTGGATGATCATCTCGTCGCGCCATCTGATGAGAGGTTCGCAGAGACTCTGATAGTGGGCCAGCGCTTCGGTATTGATCGCCAGTCTGAAAGCCGAACATGCGGCGCTGGGGGCTCCGGCATCTCGACAGCGGCCGGCCTGCGCATCGAGTTCAGAGACAAAGGTGCTGGCCATCCCGAGTTGCGCTTCGAGAATTTCGAGGCCGGTGTCTGCCTGAGCAGCAGACAGAAACAGCCAGAAGAAAAACGGCATGCGCCGTCCGCCAGCCATCAGGCGGCTTAAGCTGCTGCCACAAGCGGGTTTGACTTTACTGATAAAGCTCAAACCTTTTGTCCCATTTTTTGAATCGTTGCCGACAATAGTTGTTCAGCTCGTCTGCGTTGCTGAAAAAGTGTTCACTGGCGTGCGCAATCGACTCATCGAATTCACAGTAATCATTGTTGTATTCCCGACAGACCCAGGGCCTGTTTTCGTAAATGCCGCAGATCCCGCCGGTTTGTAAATGTTGGCAGTTCGTTTGAATGTGCAGGAACCAGCCATCGCAGTCTTTGAAGACGTTGATGTTGTCGTGTGAAATCTGCCACAGAAGATGATCAAAATCCTCCTTACTTTTGGGCGTCGGGATTTTCTGATTGATTGAATTGCAGCAAATTGAGCGACTGCACTTAGCGCACTTGTTGTCGATCCTTGCTGTCCCGGCACTCGATAAATCAGCTACCCGAATCGGCTCTTTCTTGTTGCCCGTCATGATGCTCCTTTGAGTGTTTCTGCACGTCCTCGCTGTGCATAGGCCTGTTACTCCCAGCTCTCGATTGTAGCACTGCTGGGTCTGCGGGATGAACCGAATGGTCTTTGGACTGCCCCGACCTGAGGTCGAGCGGACTGCTGGGTTGGCAGGCTTTACATTTTATGAGTGCCTCGCGAGAATAAAACCGTGTTGCCGGCGGCATGGGTCTGATTGACCGGGCTTGCAGACCAACGGCGGGATCGATACCCATGTATAGCGTAAATCAATTCAGAACGGCTTTGCTGCTGCCGCTGCTTCTGGGCACGCTGATAGCGTGTTCCAGCGAGGAAACTGTCAGTACAGCAGGGGCAAATTTTGCTCCACAGAATGAGACCGGTTTGCATCTTCGTGCTGTTTCCAGCAAGCCCTGGCTGGTTACCGGCGGTGATGTGCTGGTGGAGCTCGAGTTGGCCGAGCCCTCGGCAGGCGCTCCGATCACTCTGGAACTCAATGGGATCGATGTCAGCGACAGACTGGTCCGTGTAAATTCTCGGGTGTCGCAGGCGCTGCTGGACGGCTTACCCGAGGGGGACAGTCTGTTGCTTGCCAGGGCAGGCGAGCAGCAGCGACAACTTCGCCTGACTAATTATCCCTCCACTGGCCCGATCATTTCTGGCCCGCATGAAACGCCCTTCTTCTGCCAAACCGCTGAATTTAGAAAGGCCAACGGTGAAATGTTCGGCACTGGACCGGAATCCGAGTGCGAAGCCCCCCTCCAGACAGACTATGTTTACTACTCCACCGAACAGCAGTCCTTTGTGCCCTATGCGCTGACGTTCGGGGTGCTGCCGCCCATTGACGTGGCAGAGCTGGTCAGTGAAGACGGCGAAAGCCGGCCTTTTATCGTGCGTGTCGAGACCGGAGTGGTCAATCGGGCAATCTATGAAATCGCCATGCTGCATGATCCTGCTGATCCTGATCCGGATCCCTGGACCGGGAGCGCCGGATGGAACGGGAAACTGGTTTATACCCACGGTGGCGGATGTCGCAGCGGTTGGTTTCAGCAGGGGACGGTCACAGGTGGCGTCCTTCGTAAAGGCTTGCTGGAGCGAGGCTATGCGCTGGCTTCCTCCACGCTGAATGTGTTCGGGCAGAACTGTAATGACCTGCTGGCCTCGGAGACCCATATCATGGTGAAGGAGCGCTTCATCGAACGCTTCGGTGAGCCTCTGTACACGGTCGCTACCGGGGTGTCTGGTGGGTCTTATCAGTCTCATCAGACGGCAGACAATTATCCGGGCGTGTTCGACGGCATTATTGTGGGGCTGAGTTTCCCGGATGTCACCTCGTCAACGATTTTTACCCTGTCCGATGCCCGCCTGCTTCATCACTATTTCACGCAGACGGCGCCGGAGGGTTTTACCGAAGCGCAGCAGCAGGCTGTCGCCGGATTTGGAGTCTGGGATTCCATAGCCAACCTAGCCCGCGGTGCTGCACGTCTTGATCCGATTTATACCCCCGGTGGTGAAGCGGAAGAGCAGGGCGGGGAAGTCTCGGTTGCTGCGCTTGAGAACATGCGCTACAGCCGCTCTGTTGAAACTGGTGTCCGGGCAACAGTGTATGACCATACGGTTAATGTCTATGGTCTGGTGCCGGATACCCGAGTGGCGAGGCGGCCTCTTGATAACGAAGGCGTGCAGTACGGATTGGCTGCGCTGAACAGCGGCGAGATTTCCATACGACAATTTCTGGATCTTAATCGGGACATCGGCGGTTTCGACAGGGACATGAATCATGTTCCACAGCGGCATCAAAGCGATCCGGAGGCGGCGCGCCGGGCGATTGAATCGGGGAGAATTCTCTATGGTGGCGCAGGGCTGGCTTCGACTCCGGTGATCGATTATCGGACGTATACGGATGCCAGAGAAGGCGGTGACATTCATATGCTGGGCCACCAGTTTTCAACCCGGCAGCGGCTGGCGACTGCAAATGGTCATGCAGAGAATCATGTTATGCAGATTGGTGGACGTTGGGGGTTTACCGAACAGGCCCCGGATCTCGGCGCGCTGTTCCGGCATATGGATGCCTGGCTGATGGGAATACGCAACGATGGCACGACATCTGATCTGTCAGAGAAAGTTCGAGCCCATAAACCGGCCGGATTGACTGATGCTTGCTGGCGGGAGCCGGAAGCGCTGTTGTTAGAGGCAGGGCGTGAGCCTGCAACCGACGCCAGCCGCCAGCGACTCGAACAGCCGCAATCCTATCGAGGCAGCGGAGAGTGCACTGCGCTTTATCGGGCCTTCAGCACTCCGCGGCACGCTGCCGGAGCCCCGCTGGCGAATGATGTCGTTGCCTGTCATCTGCGTTCTCCCTATCGCTCTGACTATGCGGTAGAGTTCAGCGAGGCTGAATTTGCAGAGCTGAGCTCAATATTCAGTACCGGTGTCTGCGACTGGTCCCGGGGCGACCGCAGCGGAGCAAGCCATCAGGGCGTATGGAAGTCATTCGGACCTTCACCGGTCAATCGTCTCTACTGAATGGCCGTGAGAACCGTCGCAGCAGAGTCACCAGACCACCTGTGCCGGAGATGTCGGTATGCCGGTTTGTTATTGCGGCGCCTTGTCGAGTTGCCTATTATCCCGACAAGCCGATCGATCTGAATAAGAAAAACTGACAGGCGGTGCCCTTCACGCACTGCACAGCGAGGAGAAAAATTATGATTAAGCGCGCAATTCCCATCGCTCTGATGTTCCTGTCAGGGGCCCTTGCCGCCCAGAGTTACGAACCACCGCGGACCGCTTCGGGCAAGCCCAATCTGCAGGGGTTCTGGACTAATGCGTCACTCACCACCATGCAGCGCTCGGCCAATTATGAGGAAGTAGGGCTAGTCATACCCGATGACAGGCTCCCCGAATTCACCAATGATCATCATCAAAATGTCCGACAGGCAACGGATGATAATCAGGTGCAAGGTGAACTTCCTGATGGGTCGGATCTTGCGAGAGGGCGGGGATACAATGCCTTCTGGGTGGACCCGGGATCCCAGTTTGGACGCGTACGAGGGCAATCAAGAACCTCCTGGATCACCTATCCGGAAGACGGGCGCATCCCGTTCTCCCGGCAGGGTAATGACCTGCGCAGCGCCGCCTACGCCAGAAGGGGTAACGATGGTCCGGAGGGCCGCTCTCTGGGGGAACGCTGCATAATCGGATTCGGTTCTACCGGCGGTCCGCCCATGAACAATGTGCTCTACAACAACATGTATCAATTCGTTCAGACTGATGACTACCTGATGATTCTTGTCGAGATGGTTCATGACACTCGTATTATTCCGATAAACGGACAGCACCGACCTGACGTCCTGGAGCCCTGGTTGGGTGACTCCGTCGGATACTGGGATGGCGACACGCTGGTGGTTGAGACAGTGAATCTGCATCCGCAGCAGTCGCCGAGAAATGCGGCACCGCTGTCTACTGAAGGCAAAATCATCGAACGCTTTACGCGCTACTCGGACGACCAGATTCTGTATGAATTCGAGGTCAGTGACCCGGTGTACTATACCGAGGTCTGGCGCGGTGAAATGACTTTTAACACCACCGACACCAAGCCGTATGAATATGCCTGTCATGAAGGCAACTACGGTCTGACCGGGATCCTTGCTGGGGCGCGAAGGTTGGAACTTGAGCCGGCCAGCGACTGAACACAGCGAGCGGCAGACAGCGGTTTGAGAGCGGGTTTGGGTAGGTTTTGACGGCTGCCAGCCCCCGACTATATCCGCTATTAAATGCTGATATTGATTCCGACAGACACACTGCTTATGTTTATTTCCGCCTCGCTCGCGCTGGCAGTGGCCCCGGGCCCGGATAATCTGTTCGCGTTGTCTCAGTCTGCCCTGTTTGGCAGCAGAAGCGGCTTACTGGTGACGCTGGGCCTGTGTACCGGGCTGTTGCTTCACATCGCTGCCGCAACACTGGGCGTGGCGGCTATTTTTCAGACTTCTCCGCTAGCATTTAATCTGCTCGAGGCCGTGGGGGCCGCTTATCTGGTGTTGCTGGCTGTCCAGGCATTCAGGGCCGGTGCCGCTGGTTTGGAAGTCGGCTTGCATTCCGGCTCAGGGGCACGCGCACTTTATTTTCGAGGCATCATCATGAACGTCACCAACCCTAAGGTGGCGCTGTTTTTTCTCGCTTTTCTCCCTCAGTTCACGGATGGCGCGCGTGGTTCGGTAGCCTCGCAAATGCTGCTGCTGGGAAGCTTTTTCTTGGTTTCAACCCTGCTCGTCTTTGGGCCTGTGGCCTGCTTTGCCGGCTTCCTTGGTGACCGACTGCAACGATCCAGTGCACTGCAGAAGACGCTGAACCGGGTGGCAGGGGCCATTTTCATTGGGCTGGCTATCAGACTGTTGGTGGCTGAGCGCTTAGGAAGCACGTCACCCTGAGCTACACAGGGCTTCGGACTGACCGGCCTAAGCCTGTTCATCCTGCCAGAACTGGGTCATTTCCATAAACATGCAGGAGGCGGAACAGGTAATCAGCTACAGCCCGGTGATGGCTTCAATTCCGGCAGCGAAACAGATGTTGCCCCAAGGGCTCGATGTCCCCATATCCCAGTGTGGTGTCCTTTGTGGAGGAGAAGTACAAATAATCGATCAGGCTGCCATCAAATTTGCCTTCCAAATGGCCAAAACCACCGTGCTTCAGCATGAGGAAAAAAGCGAGGCCGAATAACCAGACTTTCACGATGTGTGCTCAGATGGTGCCGAAGACGCCGGTGACAACCTGCAATTGTTTTTAATCTCAAGTTTCGGGAGTAAGGTGGAAAGTAGTCTCAGGATTTCATGGTGAATAACTACCACGGCGGTGACAAGAAGGGTGTTAATGATCAGAGATGCGAAGCCCATGGTGCTCAGGATTGAATCAGTGAGTGAGGGAATAAATGAGGTAATTGATGCCGAGTTGATATGCGGAATTCGCGTATTGCGTCGGGTACCACTGGTCGTACGTGTGTTCCCAGCCATCCCCCATATCTGAGTTCCAGTTGATCAAGACCATGACTCTGCCGTTGTCATCCATGATGGCATGGTTCGAGGCATTGTTCATGCCGGCCTGTCCGAAGCCCAGGCGGCCGCCCCGGCCGGGAATCATCTGCGGTCCATCGATGTCATAAAACGTGTGATAGATCTCATGGCCGGCCTGAAGTTCCACCATTTCCCGGTCGGGAAAGATCTGTGAGAAATCTCGGTAGAAAGCATCCCACTGCTGTTGTCCCCAAAAATCGTCAATCAGCAGAAATCCTCCCCGCAGCAGATACTCCCGTAAATTCTCGATTTCCGATGGCGACAGGAAAATCCCGCCGCCACGCCCCATCTCCAGAGCATAAAGAAACGGATAATCGAATATTTCCTCATCATCAAAGCGCAACACAATGGGTTCATTCATGACCCGGACGTTGGTCAGTCGCGAGACGCCTCTCAGGAAATTCTGATCTGATGCCGGGAAATCGGTTAGCCAGGGGCCTCCGTAGAAGCCGCCCCCGTAGTAGCTGTCATACTGAATTCTGACAAACGCGAACTCACCTGCTACGTCGATACCGAGTGCCGGAGTCTGCTGTGCGCTTGCAGCGCTGATCACCATAAGCATCAACAGAGACAGGTGTACGGGCTTGGGCATACTTTGGTGAAATTGACTTAGCACGATGACGTTAGTGTGTATCGACAATGACTGGAGATCAAGCTAATGTGCCATGAAGTCTCTTACCCATGTGCATCCGATGCGCGCCGTCTTTTTTATATCAGAACTCTGTGATCACTCTTGCTGGAGAGCCTGCGCCGCAATGCCGTCTCTGTATCTTGCGGTTTTCATCCTGTTTCAGCCTGCACTGCTGGGTCAGCTCACGGCTCAGGAATTAGCCATACAGACCACAGAACTTATGCAGGAACTGCAGCGCTATGAAACGCAGCTTGATGACTATGAGTTTGAGTATGGCTTTCTGGACCCCCGATTGCTGGAGCCGCTTCTTTCGATTGAAAGTCTGTATCAGTCACTTGGTGACTACGAGCAGGTCAAGTCCATTCAGAATCGTCGCCTGCAGATCACTCGGACTGCTGTCGGTCTGACCCACCCCGATACCGTACCTCTGGTTGAAGCTTTGGTGAGAACCGAGATGCGTCTGGCGAACTGGGAGCAGGTCTCTGACCATCTTGAGCACCTTCGGACACTGGCTGTTGCGAATCACGGCCTCGATTCTGAACAAGCCATGCTGGCACAGGAGCGGCAGGCTTCCTGGTTCATGACCCGTGTTTATGTCGATAGGGACCGTGAGCGGGCAGACAACTTCATGGAGGCCAGAGAGATTTTCAGAGATCTGTTGATATCGGCGCAGGCAAAATATGACGAAGACGATGTGCGTCTGGTGCCCTGGCTTAACAAGCGCGCTTACAGCCTGTATCTGCTGGTTGCCGGGCTGAATGCTGATAGCAGCGTTGTGACCAACTGGATCAGAGAAACCGCGCAGCGGGATGGGCCGGCCCGGCTGGAAACACCTAGGGCGCGTGGCTTCAACAGTCCTTTCTCAGTCGGTGGCTTCAATCAGGTGATTCCGGTTACTGAGGGAGACGAACCGGTGGGTGTCGCTTACTTGAGACAGGCGAACGGTTTTATCAACGACATCGCGGAGATTGCGCAGGCCAACGATGATGCCGAAATGGCGGCCATGGCCCGGCTGTATCACGGCGATTATGCCTACCTGCAGGGGCGCTCTGTGGGTCGTCAGGACTATCAGGAAGCGAAAAAAATGCTGATAGAGGTGGGCATTGATGAGGCACGTCTGGAAGCTTTCTTTAATCGCCCGATGATTATCCCGGTGCCAATTTTTTTCACTCGCTTCGGTGAGCTGGAAGCCTTTCAGCAGGAGACGGTCGCTGATCAGTTGCTGGCCGAATCTGAACTGAGGGCAGACTCAGATCCCTGGGATCAGCCACTTCATCTTGGGTCCTTCAGAGCATGGGAGCGGGGGCTGGCGTTTGTTCCTATGCCGGTGTCTGACGATGAACTGCTTGCGCTGGAGACGCCGATATACTCGATTGACGCCAAGTTCAGAATAACCAGCAGTGGTCGGGTCAGTGGTGTCAGGGTGTTGACGATGGAGCCGGAGGACAGGCGAGCCAGAAGGCGGGCCGTGCGCGCCATGCGCATGCTGCAGTTCAGACCTGCTCTCTACGGTACCAGAGCTAGAGCGCGTGACCATGTCGAGCTACGCTATCAGATCACAAACGAATCAGAATCTTAGCCTTGTTGTGGCGGCATAAAGCCACATATCATGCGTGCACTGTACCGACATACACTTCTTGTTAACGGACGCCTCCGGCTGTGCGGTATCGGGCCGGCAGCGACCTCTGCGTCTTCGAGGGAGAACAACATGACACTCACCATACCCATTGCCTCGAGCAGCTTCCGGCTTGTCCTCGGCAGCCTGTTTGCGCTCATACTGACAGCCTGTGCCGGATCAGCAGGTTTTGATATGGCGGCGCTGCAGAATTCAGACTTTATCAACTTCCGCGCGCCGGCGGGCGCGACCCTGTCGACCGGCCAGCCGACGGCAGCACAACTGGATTTGGCAGCACGGGCAGGAGTCAGACACGTGATAAATCTGCGCACAGCAGGAGAGGAAGTTGTCTTCAATGAAGGGTTAGTGGTCGAGTCTCTCGGTATGAAGTATTACTCCATTCCGGTTGCCGGCGGCGCTGGGATTAACGCTGACAACGCGTCGGCACTGTCCCAGATTCTCGCGGACATTGATGGAGAACCGGTGATAGTGCACTGCGCAACGGGCAACCGAGTCGGAGGCCTGATGGCCTTCGCGGCACTGGCTGACGGTGCCAGCGTCGACGAAGCGATGGCAGAGGGAGAGCGCTGGGGGATGACCTCTGAGCGCCTGAAAGGGATGGTACGAGAAAGTCTGTCCGGTAATTAACCGGTGCACTTTACGCCAGGCCGGCATGGTGATGGCTTTCCACCCGTAAGACACTGGAGGCGGTCTCTGGCTGATTGTTGGCAGCCCGACATTAGAGCTCGGCAACGATCTGGCTCAGGGTTTCCACCGTAGCCGGATCAAAGTCGCCTGTTTGCACGTATTTGCTAGGTGTGGTTGTGGCGGCAGTACGATACCCGGCACGGTTCACGAAAACTTTGGGGATTAACCAGATAAAACGCCTTAAAGCCGGACATTACGTCGGCTCTTGTCATTTGCTTACCTTATCCGGTCAAAGCACGGTCAACTCACCGCCAGATCAGTTCAACTCGTCGCGTTTCAGTTGCTGTCCGGCAGCTGAGTGATACATTTCGGAACTAAATCGGTCAGAACAAAACAAGTGGAGTATTCACTGCGCCTGCAGGCAGTGCGCTCAGCCATGACATTGACGAGATTTTGCGCGGCGAAGTTCTTGATCAGCGTTATCGCGAGGGCGACCGGCTGCCTTTAGAGAGGGCAATGGCCGCTCGGTTTAATGCCAGTCGCGGCGCGATCAGGGAGGCCTTTTCGCAGCTTGAGCAACTCGGAATCATAGCGGTTCTGCCGGGCGGCGCACTGGTGAAAGCGCAAAAATCAGCGAGCATTTCGGTTCTCGGACCCTTAGTGGCGCGAGGCGTTTCTCCGGATCTGGTTCTGGAGCGACAATTCCTGCAAACCTTCGGCTCCTTGGCTGCCCAGAATGCCAGAGAAGTTCTGGCCTGCGCGGATGCAGCGCAGATGAACTGCATCAGGGAAATGGTCGTAAATCTGGACAGGGAAAATGGCGGTTTTTCTGTTGCGATTCCCAGATGACAGCGGCTTTTAGAATATCTCGCGACAACTTCTGAGAATCTGGTGATCCTGCTGATCACCAACGATCTGAAAGCACAGTTCGTCGGTCAAATGACGACGCTGGCCATTCAGCCGCAGATCGACAAACATACTGTCGTATATTCCCTTATGGAGCTCAGGGAAAGCTTGCCCGACAGGAACGGCGACAGGGCGGCTGCGGTGATTACTTCATTTTTTGATGCATTAACGGAATCTGTTCTTGACGTCTGTCTAGCGAGGCACGTGCCCCGTGCGCGTGCGAACCAGCAGGCCGATGCAGATAGTTCCCTGTCAGATCTCAAGTGAGAAGCCAGGGTAGATTAACCAACTAGGGCTTAGACATGAAGCGTATTGTTTTACCCATCGCAATATTAATTGGGTGTGTTCTTATTTCGGGTTTTTTGATTAGGAACCCGACCTCGGTGGAAGAAGCGGCGGTCGAAATCATTCCTGTCTCTGTCAGAGTCGCAGAGGTCAATCTCGAATCAGTGGATCTGATTGTCGGTTCTCAGGGGAAAGTACAGGCAGCTCAGACGGTCAGTCTGTCAGCCCCTGTCGCGGGCCCAGTCGAGTGGATCTCTCCAAGCATGGAGGCCGGAGGTTACGTCGAGGCAGGGCAGGCGTTGATGCGCCTGGAAGTTGCAGATTTTGAAACCGCCCTTGAAAGGAGCCGGGCTAACCTTCAGCAGGCGCAGGCCGAGTCAGAATTTGCCGACACGGAACTGGCCCGCATGCGTGAACTGGCAGAGCGGCGGCTGGCGAGCGATTCCCAGCTGCAGGACGCGCAGCGTCGGGCGAATGTCAACAAAGCGCGCCTGATCGACGCACAGGCAAGCTATGAGCAGGCGCAGTTGGATCTCGATCGCACTGAAATCAGCGCGCCCTTTAACGCGGTCATCCAGTCCAGAGACGTAGAGCTTGGTCAGTACGTCAACCGGGCTCAGGCGGTCGCTCTGCTGTATGGTGCCGACGAGGTGGAGGTTCGCGTTCCGCTGGCTATTCGCCAGCTAGGGTTTTTGAACGTGCCTCTAGGCCAAAGAGGAGAGATACCCCCGGAGCGCGCGCCTGATGTTCTGCTGACCGGAATGTACGGCGGTCATAAATACAACTGGCCGGGCAAGCTCGTTCGAATTGAAGCCTCAATCGACCCCAACAGCAACACGGTTCAGACCATCATCAGGGTGTCGCAGCCGAGCACTGATAGAGAGACAGGTGTGGACGGGTTAGGGAGTATTCCGCTGCCGATTGGCCTCTACGTGGAAGCTGATATCCAGGGCCGGACGGTTGAAAATATTATCTCCCTGCCGCGGAGTGTCATTCGTAACAACAATCAGGTCCTGATCGTTGATGCGGAAAACAAGATGTATTACCGGGAGGTCGAGATCTTCAGATTGGAGGAGCAGCAAGTTCTAATCAGCAGCGGCATTCTGCCGGGCGAGCGGATTTGCATCTCTCCGATTCAGGCAGTGGTGGACGGTATGTCCGTTCAGCCGGTCGTTCAGGCCATCTAACCTGGGGCTCTGCCGCGTCATGGTACAAAAGCTTTCCGGTCGGATAACTTTCGAGTGAGAGGACAGCAGTGAGAACTCCCATTACTTGGTTCGTGAAAAATCCTGTCGCTAGTAATCTGCTCATGTGGATTTTTCTGGCGGGCGGGGTTATTGCCTATTCAAATTTAAATCAAGAAGAGTTTCCTGATATAGATTTTGGCGTTATTCAGGTGAGCATACCCTATCTGGGGGCAACCCCGGAGGAATCCGAGACTGGGGTGTGCCTGCGTTTGGAGGAATCCCTGGAGGGGATAGAGAACATTGACACGCTAACCTCCACAGCACGAGAAGGCGGCTGTGATGCCACGCTTCAGTTGGCGAATGGTGCTGATCTCAATCGCGTGCTGAACGACGTCAAGGGTAACGTCGATGCCATCACGACCTTTCCAACCGAAACGGAAAAGCCTATCTATCGGGCATTCAGCAGCACAGGCAACGTGATGACGATGGCCCTCTCATCAGATACCAGTGACCTGAATCTGAAAAACGTTGCTGAAGAAATCCGTGACGACCTGCTGGATCTGCCGGAAGTATCTCAGGTGAATATCGAATACATTCGCCCGCTCGAGATATCAATAGAGGTCTCGGAATTTACTCTGCGGCAGTACGGTCTCACCCTGGATCAGATTTCCCGGGCGATCTCCCGTGCCTCTCTTGATTTGCCCGGAGGAACGATTCGCACCGAATCGGGTGAAATATTGTTGCGCACCAAAGGGCAGGTGTACCAGGGTTCCGAATATGAGGATATCGTGGTGGCCTCGTACCCTGACGGCTCGCAACTCCGCCTGGGCGAGATCGCGACGGTTCGCGATGACTTTGCTGAGGGTTATCTTGACGCCCGGCTTGATGGCACGAATTCAGCCATCATCGACGTCATGCGAGTAGGCAAAGAGGACGTCGTAACTTCAGCCCGCCAGGTGAAGGAGTTCATGGCCTCATCGGAGCTGGACCTTCCGGAGGGGATGACTCTCGATATTGTGACTGATTCCTCAGTCAGCACGCAGACAAGAATAGCTACTGTTGCGAAAAACGCCTATACGGGGCTGGTGCTGGTACTGGTCATTCTTGCGCTGTTTCTCAGATTCAAGATAGCGGTCTGGGTTGCTGCTGGCATCCCTATAGCTATCCTTGGGGCGCTGATTGTGTTCCCGGTGATCGGTCTGACGATCAGTTCCCTGACCGTCATGGGCTTTATTTTGGTTTTAGGTATCGTTGTTGATGATGCGATCGTAGTGGGAGAACGAATTCACGCGGCTGAGCAAAAGGGCCTCAACAAGGAAGATGCTGCTATCGAGGGTACGGTGGAGGTGTCTGTGCCGGTTATTTTTGGTGTTTTGACTACAATCGCCGCATTTTTACCGTTATTAATGTCATCGAGTGGCTTCGCTGCTTTCTCTCAAGTTATCGGTGGCACAGTAGTGTTTTGCCTCATTGCATCGCTGTTGGAATCACAGCTCATTCTGCCGGGTCATATCGCTCATCGCACAACAGAGGGCTATTTTGGTGATGGCAGCCGGGCCATTATTGCTTGGCAAAATTTCCAGACGCGCATAGCAGATGGCATGGAAAACTTTGCCGAGCACACGTATCGGCGCGCCCTGCGCAAGGTACTTAAATATCGATATGCTGCTTGGGCTCTGGCTACGGGCGTCATCATGGTGGTGCTGGCGCTGGTGATCAGCGGTCGAGTTATATTCCAATTCATGCCCTCCATTGAGGGAGATACCGTCTATGGTGCAGTGCGAATGCCCGCCGGAGCGCCGGCGTATCTCACTGAACAAGCCGCAGATTTGATCGAAGAGAAGGCCTTAGAATTGAGGGCCGAACTAGACGAGGAACTGCTTGCTTTGAAAGCCGCGGGAGCAGCTCCTGCAGAAACTGAAGGTGTCGTTGACAGTGTGTTGACCATCATCGGCGGTACTGCTCCCAAAGGCGGTCCGGGGGGTGGACAGCGAAGTGCCGGTAGCAGCGAGGTCGCTGAAGTTGTGATGTACCTGGCACCCTTTTATGCCCGTGGACAAATCAGTTCTGCTTATATTCGTGATCGCTGGCGGGAAAAAGTTGGCACTATTGCCGATGCGATAGAGCTTGGCTTTCAATCGGATGCTTTTACAGCCGGAGACGCCATTAATTTCCGTCTCGAAGGTCGCAACGAAGATAACCTGAAGATTGTCTCTACTCAGTTGCGTGAAGAGCTCATGCGTTATCCAGGCGTATTTGATGTGTCAGATTCATTTAGAGCCGGCAAGCAGGAGGTTCAGATTCAAATTCTGGACCGCGGTAAAACTCTCGGTTTGACCCTTAATGACGTGGCCACTCAGGTGCGGCAGGCCTTCTATGGGGCAGAGTCTCAGCGCATACAGCGTGGTAGTGATGATATTCGAGTAATGGTCAGATATCCCGAGCCTGAGCGTCAGTCACTCGGGAATTTGGAAGAGTTATTGATACGTACGCCGTCGGGAGCCGAAGTGCCTTTCCTGAGTGTTGCAGACTACTCCCTGGGTAGCAGCTATTCCAGTATTAATCGACAAGACGGTCGCCGAATCATTACGGTGCGCGGCGATGTAGATCGCACGGTGGTCAAACCCGAAGAGATTCGACGGGACATCTTCGCAAAGTATCGTTCGCAGTGGTCGCGTGAAATGGACGTTGACATGGTAGTTGGAGGAGAGGGAGAGCGGCAGTCAGAGTCTTTAGACGAATTATTCACCCTGTTTCCAATGGCGATGTTGATTATGTTTGCACTGCTTGCGATTCCGCTCAAATCCTATCTTCAGCCTTTGGTCATCATGAGTGTCATTCCTTTCGGTGCCATAGGAGCGATTTTTGGTCACTTTATCATGGGGGCTGATCTGGTTTTCTTTTCTATTCTGGGGATCATTGCGCTCAGTGGGGTTGTGGTTAACGCCAGCCTGGTTTTAGTGGTCACCGTAAATCGCCTTCGAGATGAGGGCGTTGGAATGGTGGAAGCGGTCTCGAAAGCTGGTGCCATGCGTTTCAGACCGATTATTCTAACCTCGATAACCACATTTATTGGCTTGGTACCCTTGATGGCAACTGCAAATCCTGCCACTTTTTTCATCATACCGATGGCCATATCTCTGGCATATGGCGTCCTGTTCGCAACTGCGATCACATTATTTCTAGTCCCTTGTCTTTATCTAATCCTCCACGATTTCAAAGGGCATACCGACAGCAAAGAGGAGCGTGCTCTGGCATATCAACACCAGTTCAACTAGTCTAGCGATTTCCGACTCTCGCTCGGGGAGTCGGCCCTGGCCAGATGAACTTGAGAGGCAGGTATGAACAGGGTGTTACTCGGCGTTGTTGGCGTCGTTTTCTCCTCGGCAGTGGTCGCTCAGTCTAACCGGATTGATCTCGTGCGCGGAGATGCGCCTGAACTGGCGCACTTCGGACCGTACGACATTGGTGTTAATACGCTGGAAATGATCGCCCGCGACAGGGTCGATGTCGTGGATACGCAGCGTGGCAGCGACAACGTTATCTACGATCGCTCGCTGACGGTCGAATTGTGGTATCCCGCCGATCTGAACGGTCAGACGCCCGGCGTGACCTACGAAGCCATCACTCGCAATCCGGAAATTGTCGCGCAGTTACAGGGCCGGGCAGTTCGCGGCGCAGAGCCTGACCGCAGCAATGGGCCCTATCCCCTGGTTATTATCTCTCATGGCCATCCGGGCAATCGGTTTTTGATGACTCATACGGCTGAGAGTCTGGCCAGCAAAGGCTATATTGTCGCTTCCATTGATCACACTGACAGTACCTACGAGAGCGAACAGCATTTTCCTTCAACCCTGTATAACCGGCCGCTCGACCAGCGCTTCGTGTTAGCCACTTTGGCCGGGCTTGCCGATACTGATGGGCCGATGTCCGGAATGATTGAAGCCGACAACACCGGGATTTTGGGTTATTCCATGGGTGGTTATGGTTTAGTGAACAATCTTGGCGGGGCCTATAACCCTGAGATGGTTGATTCCTTTCTAGCCCCGCCAAACGGCTTGCTCGCAGAGCATGCCGAAAGCAATCCGGAATTCAGGAACAATCTGGATCCGCGCATCAAGGCAGGCGTGGCAGTTGGTCCCTGGGGTATGAACAATGGTCTCTGGCGACCGGAAGGCCTGGCAGGTATTACGGTACCGACTTTGTACATAGCCGGTAGCGCGGATACGGTATCCGGATACGCCAACGGGACGCGGGCCATTTTCGAGGGGGCGGTTAACAGCGACCGCTACCTTCTGACATTCAAAAATGCCGGGCACAATGCGGCGGCTCCCATTCCTGTTCCCGTTGAGGTGCAGTCCAGTGAAGGTCAGATCGGGTCAGGGCACTATACGGATCCGGTTTGGGACAATGTCCGGATGAATAACATCATGGATCATTTCGTGACTGCCTATTTCGATTACCACCTCAAGGGCGACACGAATAAGCTCAACTATTTTGACCTCGTGCCAGACGGTGCGGAGGCTGTCTATTCGGTAAAAAATGGTCAGGAAACTGAGGACCACACTTACTGGCGCGGATTTTCCGCCGGCGGGGCGGTCGGATTGACCATGGAGCATCTGGCATCGGGCCAGTAGCCGCCGACCGGATAGCTGCCTGGCCTCATTATGCCCCTGCCTTCAATTTTTATCGCAGCGCTCAATGCCGACCGGTTCAAATCGATCATCAGCAGTGAGCTCGGAGTGTCGGCTGACATCAACGCCGCGAGCCGCAAAGAGCTGGTGCAGCAGGCGTATCAAGGAGAAGAGGTTGTTCTGGGCAGACCCGACTTTCTGGCGCAGCTCATGGACACTGCCCCGCCCGTGCGGTGGGTGCAATCAACCTGGGCCGGTGTTACCCCGCTCATTCAGCATGCTCATAGAGACTATGTGCTCACTGGCGTGAAAGGGATATTCGGCCAGCAGATGTCTGAATATGTGCTCACCCATTTGCTCGCTCATGAGGGGCGACTGCGTCAGCGCTGGCAGAGTCAGCAGTCCGGACTGTGGGATAATCGCGTCAGTGGCAGTCTTTGCGATAAAACTCTGGGCATAATGGGTACTGGCTCAATCGGTGCAGCTGTCGCGGAGTCTTGCGGAGTGCTTGGTGTGCGCTGTACGGGACTCAACAGCAGCGGGCGTTCACATCCTGCCTTCCAACAGGTGTTTGCACCGGGAGAGCTGACCGAATTTCTGCAAGACGCAGATTATGTGCTCGGCCTTCTTCCGGATTTGCCGTCTACGACCGGCTTACTCAACGCCCGGGCATTCGAGTCAATGAAGAAGGATGCGCTGCTGATTAACGTCGGGCGCGGCAATCTGATCGTTGAGGATGATCTGGTGCTTGCTCTAAAGACGCAAAAAATAGCCGGGGCGGTGATGGATGTTTTTCAGCAGGAGCCGTTGCCCGCTGAAAGTGCCCTGTGGTCGGCGCCTGATCTGACCATTACTGGCCATATCGCAGCGGTGAGTCGGCCGGACGACATTGCAGGGCTGTTCCTGCAGAACTATGAACGATACTGCAGCGGTCAGGCGCTGCTGCATATAATCGATTTCGATAAAGGCTATTAGCGCAAGCTGCTGACCATGAGAATTACCCTGTTTGTCATTCCGATCCTGATCTGTCTGAGTCTCGCCGGACAAGTGCAGGCCGAGCAGATTGACGAGGAGTCGGTGCTTCTCGCTATGGCGCAGGCAGACCGTCTTGCCGCAGACCTTGAGCGGGACGCTCGCAGTCGACCGGAAAAGGTGATCCCATGGCTGAATCTGAGGGCCGGAGACACAGTCATAGATCTCTTTGGCTCGGGCGGATACTACAGTGATCTGCTCGCTCGTCTGGTCGGAATTCAGGGGCAAGCCGTGCTGCATAACAATCCCGGTTTCGAACAGTGGGGCACCAACATTCTGCAGGACCGCTTTGACAATGGCCTGCCGGAAAATGTCGTGATGCACACCCGCAGCGGTATCAACCTAGATTTGACCGAGGAAAATCTTGATGGCGCGCTCATTGTGATGGCGCTTCACGATCTGTATGTGATTCCCAAGCGATATGATGGGAACGCCTACGTACCTGTCGGGCCTGCAGCCAACGTTGCCCACTTTTATGAGCAGGTGCTAGCTGCTCTGAAATCCGGCGGGAGATTCGTGGTGGTGGATCATGCCGGTGAGCCGGGTATGGTCGCCGAGGCGGTCAACGATCTGCATCGTATCGATGAGGTCGCTTTGCGTGATGATATCGTCGCTCAGGGCTTCACGTATGTGGGCAATGATCTGTCGTTACGAAATTCTGCGGATGATCGTACACGGATAATCTTTGATGAAGACCTGCAGGGCAAAACCGATCGGTTTATTCTGGTTTTTGAAAAGCCGTGATTTCTGCCGTCAGCGTCGGCGTGACTGTTCGGGTTCGCCAGGTTATGGTTCAGGCTTTCACTGCGGTGCGAAAAGCCTGGACGGTGATGTCCTGCCAGACATTGCCGGTTACATACGGATCATTCTGCAACCAGTAATCCAATGCCTCGCGGCTTTCGAACTCCACCACCAGAGAGGAGCCAATCATCTCTTCTTTTTCATTCAGAATGGCGCCGCCTATGAGTACATGGCCGCCTGCCAACAGCGCCTGCGCCTTGTCGATGTGAGCAGGTCTTGCTGCGCTTCGTCTGGCCTGGGCTTCGCTGTCAGTACCGTCATAAGCGGTGATGAGAAACTGCATGACTGTCTCCTTGGTCTGTTAGTGTTCAGATTTGCGCGAGCAATTCATTAAATACGGGAAGCAACGATGTCATCAACAGAGCTGCCATCAAGTAATTAAACCCTTTTACTGACTCCGGCTTCCGCAGAAAGCGCTTTAGAGACGCGCCGAACCACAACCAGAGCAGTGAGCAGGGTGCGCCGAAAATCAGGAAGATCAGTGCAACCGTCACTACCTGAATGCCGTAGTTACTGCCCACTACGGTGTAAGTCGCAATCGCACCGACCGCCATGACCCATGCCTTGGGATTGATCCACTGGAAGGCGGCTGCCTGAATAAAGGTAAAGGGTTTTCCGTCGCCTGTGCTCAGCTCGGAGACGGGTGCAGTGGCGATTCGCCATGCGAGAAAGCTCAGATACGCGGCTCCTGTGATCTTGAGCAGGACGTGAAACAGCGGGATTTGATCGAACAGTGTTGCCAGTCCCAGTCCAACAGCGATGACCATGGTTGGAAAGCCCAAGATGATGCCCAGGTAGTGGGGCAGGCTTCGCTGAACCCCGTAGTTTAGCCCCGACGTCATGAGCATGGTGTTGTTGGGGCCCGGTGTCGCATAGGTAGTTATTGCGAACAGAATGACAGCAAAGTATTCCATCTACAGTACGGACTGATTCCTGTGATCGCCGAATTTGGGACGGACCACATTCTTCAGGGGAATTTGCATGCCGCCGGTCTCGTCCAGCCACTGGTAGACTTCGGTTGCCAGACCGGTGATGAGATTCTGATGCTCGGGAGCGTCGATCAAATTATTGGTCTCGCCCGGATCGTTCAGCAAATCGTAAAATTCATTGGTGTCCCAGATGCCGTGATAGCGGATGTACTTATAACGCTCAGTTCTTACTCCGAACATGGTGGGCGTCTGCGGAAAGTCCATCTCCCAATAGTATTCGTAGAAAATCCGATCCCGCCAGTCTGTCTCGTCGCGCGACAGCAAGGGTACGAAGGAGGCTCCCTGCATGTGAGCTGGCGCGCTCAGTCCAGCGGCTTCAAGTATGGTCGGGGCGATATCGATGTTTTGCACCAGCTGGTTGATGGGCTGGCCACCTACCAGTTTTTCCGGCCATCTGACCAGCAAGGGTACCTTGGCGGATTCTTCATAAAAATGCCTTTTGTCGATCAGACCATGCTCGCCGAAGGAGAATCCGTTGTCACCCATGTAGATGACCAGGGTTTCTTCCGCCAAACCGCTGGCGTCGAGATAGTCCAGCACTGCCCCGACACTGTCGTCAATGCCCATCAGCGTCTCAGTATAGCGGTGAAAGAACTCGTCGAAGCTGATATTGCCGTGATACATGTAATCCACACCGTGCCACGACTCCCGCTGTGCCTTCACCCAGTCAGGGAGTCTGTTCTGGCCGTAATAATCTCTGCCGCGCAGGGGTTCGCCGGTTGTGCTGGCAGAGGGAAGGACGGGTTCGCCATACTGAGGTGTGTTGAAAGAGTCAGGCAGAACAATGGACTCGTCTCGGTGAATGTCCCGGTGTCTCTGCGCAGGTTGGAATTGCGAGTGAACTGCCTTATGAGATAGGTATAAAAAGAAGGGCTTTTCCTTGTCCCTGTCCTCCAGCCAGTCAACGGCGTGGCTGGTGAGCAAGTCGGTTATATAGGTTTGCTCATTATAATCAATGCGTTCACCGTTGATGTTTAGGGTGGGGCCGTAGTAAACACCCTGACCCCGAAAACTCTCCCAGTGGTCAAACCCGGGTTGCGGGTCGTCGGAATGATTGCCCATGTGCCACTTGCCAAAAAAGCTGGTCTGGTAACCCGCTTGCTGTAGATATTCCGGGAAAAAGGTCAAATTGCCCGGATCCGGCGCCGCGTTATCGACGACCGCGTGGCTGTGCGAGTACAGGCCGGTCAGGATAGAGGCGCGACTGGGTGAACACAGCGCCGTGGTCACAAAGGTATTGGGGAAATACGCCCCTTCCGCCGCAAGGCGGTCCAGGTTCGGTGTCTCCAGCCAGGGCACCTTGCCGGTGAAGCCCATGAAGTCGTAGCGATGGTCATCAGAGAGTATGTAGATAACATTTTTGGGAGGGCTGTCGGGCAAGACCTGAAGGATCAGTTCATCCGATTCTTGTGGCACACAATAGTTCAGTGTCGCCAGAATTGCACAGAGGCCCGCGGGTTTGATCATGGATTTGAAAGTCATAAGGCTGAGCTCATGTTTGTGTATCGGGTTGATGTTCTAAAACAGCGCAACTGAAAACTTTTCGAGCGCCAGTCTAACATGTGCACGGTGCAAGCGCGTCCCGGTTCTGGCCGATTTGCCACAGTCAGGCTATGATCCGCTGCCATGATAATCGAGCCCCTGATCCCCATTTTTTGCATTATCGTGCTTGGGTTTGCTGTGAGCCGGACGCCTGTCTCTTCTCGGTCGGTTTGGGAAGGGCTGGAGCGGTTGACCTATTATCTGTTTTTTCCGGCTCTGCTGATCTCACGACTCTCAGTGACCCGGTTCGAAGCGGCAAAACTGCTTGATATCGGGCTGTCGCTGGGGCTTGCTCTGCTCGTCTTCACTCTGCTGTTTGCCAGCTTGCACCGTTTCATTGCTGAGAGGCGTGATTCACTGGGCTCGGGGTATCAGGGCGGTATCCGGTTTAATACCTACATCGGACTCGCATGTATCGAAGCGATTTACGGGGACACAGGGCTGACGCTTGCAGCGCTTTGTCTGCTCGTCTATATCCCGGTAGTGAACGTGTTGAGCGTGATCGCCCTTACGGCGCAAGGTCGTGAGCGCAATCGGATTACCCTGGTGACGGGCAGTGTGCTGACGAATCCACTCGTGCTCGCCTGTTTGATTGGAATAGTTCTGGGGCTGTACGAAGTCGATGTGCCGGAGATTGTTCTGGAGCTTCTGGATGCGCTCAGTCAGCCTGCGCTGCCACTCGGGCTTCTGGCTGTGGGAGCCGGGATTCGTTTTATGGCTTTTGGCAGACAGAGCTGGCAGCTGGCCGTTGCCGTACATGGCAAGTTGCTGGTTTTTCCAGCGCTGGTGGCTGTGGCTACACAATTGTTCAGGGTATCTCCCGATCTTGCGGCCGTTTTGCTGCTGTTGACCTGCCTTCCCGCCCCGCCATCCGCCTATATTCTGGCCCGGCAGCTCGGCGGGGATGTGAGCCTGATGGCCAACATCATTACCCTGCAGACGGTAGTCGCTTTTTTCACCATTCCCGTATGGTTAGACGTGGGTAACCGCTTGCTCTGGTGAATTCAGGCTCTGTCATGCAACCTAACCATAAAGACTTCTGGTTTTTACCGCTCGGTGGATGCGGGGAAATCGGTATGAATCTAAACCTTTACGGTCATGCGGGCAGCTGGCTGATGGTGGACTGCGGGGTCACGTTTGAAAAGAACCCAGAGGGGGCGGGTGCAGGCAATCGCATAGAATTACCGGACCCTTCATTCATCAGCAACCGGGCAGAGTCGCTGGTGGCATTGATAGCGACTCATGCCCATGAAGACCATATTGGTGCGATTGCTCATCTGTGGGAGCAATTCCAGTGTCCCATTTATACGACACGCTTTACAAGCAATGTACTGCTTCGAAAACTGCGAGAAAAAGGACTCGATGCACCGGTTATCACTGTGTCGACAGGCGAGGAGATGCAGCTGGGTCCGTTCCGGGTCAGATGGGTGCCCATCACGCACAGTACGCCGGAGACCCACGGTCTGCTGATTCGCACACCTGTGGGTAAGGTGCTGCACACCGCTGACTGGAAAATTGATTCTGCCCCGATCGCCGGAGAAGCTATGCGCCCGCCGCTGTATCAGGCGCTGGGTCAGTCCGGTCTTGATGCGATCGTATGTGATTCGACCAATGCAACCAAGCCCGGTCATTCAGTGTCAGAGTCCGAGCTGTTCAATGGTCTGAATCGGATTATCGCTGAATCCCCGCAGCGGGTCGTGGTCGGCTGCTTTTCAAGCAACGTGGCGCGACTGCAGACGCTCGGTAATGTGTCACGGGTCAGTGGCAGGTATCTGGGGCTGCTTGGCAGATCTTTGCATCGCATGGTGGCCAGTGCGCACGCCTCCGGTTATCTCAAAGAGAACTTCACGGTGGTGGACAATTTTGATCTGGGCTATCTGCTGCCGGAAGAGCTGCTGCTGGTGGCGACAGGCAGTCAGGGTGAAACCGGGGCGGCTCTTCAGAGACTGGCAGCAGACAGCCATCCTGACGTCAACTTGTCGGCAGGCGATCATGTGATTTTCAGTACGATGACCATTCCCGGCAACGAGAAGCAGGTCAACGCACTGGTCGCCGCCTTCCGTGCTCGTGGGATTAAAGTGACCCTAGCTGATGAATCCGACATTCCCCTTCATGCCTCGGGGCACCCCTGTGCGGCAGAGTTGGCCCAGATGTATCAGTGGACCCGCCCGCATCTTGCTATTCCTGTTCACGGTGAAGACAAACACATGAGGGCAAATGCACGACTGGCAGCAGAGCAGGGAGTGCCGCACCAGCTGGTAGGGCAAAATGGTGACCTATTTGACTTGATTGCCAAAAAGAAAAAAGAGGCAGCTGTTAAGGTTGGCCGCTTATGGCTCAATGAGTCCAGCATGCGCGTGGAACCGGTTACGCAAGCGTGAGTGAAAAGCCACGTCGCACAACAAACGATATCTTTGGCTTTTTAAGACGGGTTCAGTTTGAGAGAGCCGGAGTAATGCTTTCGTGAGTAGTCTCATTGTCGAGATCTTGCTCTCTGCTTATATTTCTGTTGCTAAAAAGGCCCGTCCCTGGGCCTTTTTAGGCATGCAGCCAAATTTTAAAAACGCTTAGTAATCGAAAGTCTCGCGTTGAGGTCCTTGCCCACAGAAGCTTGATGTGTGCTGTGGGAGAATGGAAAGTAGAGCTCGTCTGAAAGATTTTCGATATTCAGCCTTATCTCGAGATCGTCGGAGACGTCGTAGTATGCGGCTGCATCCCATCTTGTATAGTCGGGTAGGACGAGCCCAGGGCTGTTATTTTTTATGTTCTGTTCGTCTTGGTATGCAAACCCGACACCCAAACCAAACTTGTTAGTAACTTGATAGTTTGCCCACAAATGCATAGTGGATTCTGGCAACTCTCTCGGCTCGCCCCCAGAGGAGGTGGTTCCGTCCATGTTCGTGTACCCTGCGGCAACAAACAGTGAGTCAGTAAGCTGGCCCTTCAGCTCAAGCTCAATTCCATCCACCTGCAGTCCAACTATTTCCGCTTGCTCGCCGCTTACACTATCTCGTACGGCTTGCGTTTGGTCATTTTGAAAATAGGCTGCAGACAACATCAGGCCGGGTGCGATATCCCACTTAACCCCGAATTCTGTGTTTTCAAATACGTCTGGATCGAGCCTTGCCGCGCTAGCAGTGAGCTTCTTGTATTGCTCTCCGGACCTTGGAAGAAAGCTCTCACTGTAGCTGACATAAAGTGAAAGGGAATCTTGTGGTTTGAATATCAGTCCTGCCCGCGGAGAGAATTGGTCATCTTGTCTAGATTGAGAGGAGGCCGATTTTACGTCGTTGACCGTAATGTCGAATTGATCCAATCGTCCTCCCAGCATTAGGATTAGATTGTCTCCAATATTGATTTGGTCTTGGACATAAATTGAGGTTACGTCAATTTCAGACGTTGTTGAATTATTTAAATCGGAGGTGTAGTCGACACTAGTAGCCTGTCCTGCAGAATTTACGGTGAAGTCCATCGGATTCGTAATGTTGAACTTCTCATTGTCGTCACTAGTGGTTGACCAGAAAGTATTGTATCTGTAGTTGGAATTGTCAGTATTCACAACCTGAGCTCCAAGCGATAGTGTGTGGTCAATCGACCCCATTTTAAACTCAGTGACATAGTTTGCATCAAGAAATAGATTTTCTCGAGTGGTTGGGTCCCTGTAGCCATCCATAGTGACTACGTCACCGTCGAATCCAGATGCGTAAAGGTTTTGATACAATTTTTCGAATGAGTCATATTGAACATTTAAGTTCAGGCGACTGCTATTAGAGAACGTTCTTGATAGGGTGCCTCGCAAAATGTCTGCAGTAAGACGCTGCACGTTGAGGTCAGAGGTCCCGAAGACCACGTCTGCTAACCCCTCGACTGGTTCGCCGTTTTGGGTGGGAATACCCCGATCAATGAACCTTTCATGGTTCGCGTGCTCGTAAGACAGATCAAAAGTGGTATCTTGATCTAGCTCTATCCTGAAAGTAGGGTTAAATCCAACTCGCTGCCCATCAAAGAAGTCTCGATGATTCTCCAAGGAGTCCCTATGAGCGTTAATGCGAAGTGCTGAATTTTCACCTGTTTGCACATTAAAATCTGCGGCAACGTCAAATGCACCAAAAGTGTCGCTGCCCGCATCAAACGATCCACCATTTTGACCAACCATAGCTTTCTTTGTAACTCGGTTTATCAGTCCTCCAGTCCCTCCTCGACCAAAGAGTAAGGCGTTTGGCCCCCGGAGGACTTCGACCTGCTCGACGTTGTAAAGGGAACGGAAATATTGGACATCATCACGCAGTCCGTCGCGATAGAAATCTGCGGTAGACCGCACCCCGCGAAAGACAATCGAATCCCTGTGGCCCTCACCCTGAGACTGATTTACACCTGCGGTGTATCGGACTATGTCCCCCAATTCTCTGAACCCCCTGGCTCGAATCTCCTCTGATGAGAGAATTGCTACTGCTTGCGGGGTGTCTCGCAGCGGTAGCGGCGGTGACATAGAATTCACGACATTTGATTGGAGAGTCCCGGTGACGGTGATCTCTTCCACTTGCGAAAATGCGCTATTTGACAGCGCAAAAGCGCTCGCAATGGCAGTGCATAGTATATTTTTGCTGTGGATCATCTCTTTCGTTCCTGTTAAGAGTAGAAAACGCAGCAATTCTAAATGATTATTATTGTTAAATGCAAATGATTCTCATTTAAACGCTTTTCTGCTGATGGTTTATTTTTAGAGATGTATTTGAAAGCGGCTCAACTATTCAATTAGTTTTAACGCCAACGGGCTAAGTTAACTGCGGCGCGAGAACCAGCGCTTATGAGCCAGCACCAAGCTAGCAACAGAGCGTTTCTGTCTGATCTGTCAGCGTTGCGTGCTTCATCTCGGTGGATGATTTCCTCTTCCCTACAGCGTTCGAGCAGTCCCCGAAGTTCAGGGAAAATGTCCTCCTGTTGCAGCCGTTCTATTTGCTCGAGATAATGTTGATCTACGAAAGTCTCAACAGCATCAACGGTTGCATACACCGCATTGCTACCAAATAACGATGGAATAGCCCCCGTGAGATAGCCCGCAAGTTTCCACAGGGGCAGGAACACGCTGCGTTGAGAGACACTCAGCTCTCTGGAAATCAGTGCCAGATGTTTCTCTTCTGTTTCGAGGTGCGTTTGCGCGAAAGCGCGCACCTGCACGTCTCGGCTTACCGCTAAGACGCCTCGATAGATAAACACAGCGCCGGTCTCGCCGGCGTGATTTGAACGCATGTCCTGCTGCAGCCATACAGGGAGTTCGGGTTTTGGTTTTGACGTAAAAAAGGAGTTCATGCCGCTTATTACGACTGCCCGGGCGAGCCAGACCAAGCGAATCTGATTGTTCGTCTTGAGCGTAGCAACAGCATGCGAACCCTGTACTGGATGACTCATGACCTGCGCCTTGCCGACAACCCTGCGCTGCGTTTGGCGGCTCAGTCCAGTGAACTTGCCATAGTCACTGTCGTCAATCCTGACTGGTTCACTGAAGGTCGGTATGGCCTGGCGCCGATGGGTGAGCGTCGCTGGCAGTTCCTCCAGCAGTCGCTTGCCGATTTAAGCGACTCTCTGGCACGCAGGGGACATGTGCTTCATCTTTTCAAGGGAGATCCTGTCACGGTGCTTGCTGAACTGATTGAGCAGGGTCAGTTTCAGCGCGTGGTGACCTCCCGTCAGTTCGGTTCTGACGAGGCCGCCCAGATTGCTGTGCTGGATAGGCGATTGCCTGACGTCACTTTCAGCGCCATAGATACCTACACGCTGTTTAATCTCAGCGGGCTGCCCATGCCGGTGTCAGACATTCCCGAGACCTACTCCCGTTTTCGTCGCAAGGCAGAAAAGATGACCGTGGAAGAGCCGCGCGGCATGCCTGCGCGCCTGCCTGCAGCAATTGAGTTTGATCGAGCGTGCACAGTACTTGGGGCCCAGAATACTGATCCAGATCGCTCTCAGAGGCTCGTCGGTGGCGAGACCGCCGCCAGAGCGCACGCAGAGTCCTATTTTTCAGGTGAACTGCCTCTGAGCTACAAGCTGGTAAGAAACGAGCTGGACGGTTGGGACAATTCCTCAAAATTTTCTGCCTGGCTTAATTCGGGCTGCTTGTCCGTGCGACGCCTGGTTGATCTTCTCAGTGAGTATGAGCAGCGCTGGGAGCGCAATGATTCCACGTACTGGCTCTACATTGAGCTGCTGTGGCGCGAATACTTTCAGTGGTTGGCGCTCAAAATCGGCAAGAAGCTGTTTTTGAAAAACGGTAATAAAGCAGCTCAGGTTTCTGGCCGCTTTGATGAGGGCGCGTTTTCGGCATGGTGCGGCGGAGAGACCCGATATCCTCTGGTTAACGCCTGCATGAAACAGCTGAGTGCCACCGGCTATCTCTCCAATCGAGGCAGGCAAATTGCCGCAAGCTGTCTCATCAATGAGCTTGAAGGGGACTGGCGCTACGGTGCTGCCTGGTTTGAAAGACAACTGATTGATTATGATGTGGCCGCTAACTGGGGAAACTGGCAATATCTGGCCGGCGTCGGGGCTGATCCTCGAGGAGGGCGTCACTTCAACCTGGCCAAGCAGACAGAAATTTATGATGCAGACGGTCGCTACCGGTCGCGCTGGCTGGACTGAGGACGATCACAGAGACTATGTCTCACCGGAAACCATTTCTACCAGAAAAAGTCTGCCCAGTATGCGGGCGACCATTCAGCTGGCGTAAAAAGTGGGAGCGGGACTGGGATCGGGTGTTGTACTGCTCCGAGCGCTGCCGACGGCAGCGAAAGCTTCTGCCTGAAGGAAAGTGAACTGTCTGTGCAGTGAGTGAGCCGGGCCGTCGGTGGCCTCGCCTGCTCGGATCAGCTTTTCTGATCGAGTTGCTCGGAGAAAGTGAGCGGATTATCGGACTCCGAAGTAGCCAGCTTGTCCTGCGTTCGCAGGGTAAAGTCAGAGGCATCATGGCGCTCGTGAAGCTGATTCGCGAGTGGCCCCCAGGTGCGATTCACTATTCTCCCTCGTTTGACAGCTGCTCTCTGTGCCAAGGAGCTGGCCCAGCGCCCAACATGGGTGTAGGACGAAGTGTCGAGGAATTCTGCGGCGTTATACACAGCGCCGGTGTATACGGCGCCATACCAGGGCCAGATGGCGATGTCGGCGATACTGTATTCGTTGCCGCACAGGTAAGGATTTTCGGCTAGATGTCGGTCCAGTACATCCAGCTGGCGTTTGACTTCCATGCTGTAGCGATTAATGGCGTACTCGATTTTTTCTGGCGCATAGACGTAGAAATGGCCAAAACCGCCCCCCAGGTAGGGCGTAGATCCCATTTGCCAGAACAACCAGTTCAGGCATTCAGACCGTTTGGCGGGCTCTGCCGGAATCAGCGCTGAAAATTTGTCAGCCAGGTAAAGCATGATTGCCCCTGACTCAAAAATGCGGATCGGCTTATCGCCGCTGTGATCAACCAGCGCCGGAATTTTTGAATTCGGGTTGATGCTGACAAACTCAGAGCCGAACTGATCTCCGTCCCGGATGTTGATCAGATGCGCATCATACTCTGCGCCCTTATGGCCCAGACTCAGAAGCTCTTCTAGCAGAATCGTGACTTTCTGGCCGTTGGGGGTGCCGAGGGAGTAGAGCTGCAGAGGATGCAGTCCGCGCGGCAGCGCTTTTTCATGAGTCGCTCCTGCCATAGGGCGGTTGATTTTTGCGAATGCGCCGCCGGAATCTTTGTTCCAGGCCCATTTCTTTGGAGGGTGATAGGGGAATTTCTCTGTCATGTCAGCCAAGTCGTCAGATGATCAATTCGTCGATGGTCCACTTCGCTGATCATTCCTGCGCAGCTTGCCGGGTTATGCCCCATACATGGTTTGGCCACCCACGACGGTGCGCACAATTTCGATGTGTTTGATCTGGTCTGGATCAACGTCCTGCGGCGCACTAGCGAGTATAACAAAGTCCGCGAGTTTGCCGGGTGTGATGCTACCCTTGATGCCTTCTTCGAATGAGGCATAGGCCCCGTTAATGGTGCATATTTTCAGGGCGTCCTCAATACTGATACGCTGATTGGGCCCCCAGATCCGACCATCGAAGTCTTTCCGTGTCACCATCGATTGAATCGCCATCAGGGGTTCGTAGGGGCCGGGTGTGTAATCGGATGCGGGGGCGACCATAATGCCATAATCAAGAAACGATTTATGCGCAAACATCCAGCGCATGCGTTCCTCACCGTAGTCCACCCATTTATTGCCGTGATAGTGTACGTAAGTGTAAAACGGTGCCGGGATAACCCCTAAGTCCCTGATGCGACCAAGCAGCTCGGGATTGACCAGGGAGCAGTGTTCGATGCGGTGTCGCGTGTCTGCTCTTGGCCAGAGCGTCTGAGCTCTTTCATAAGCGTCAAGCACCATTTTTATGGTGACATCGCCGTTGGCGTGAATTGCCACCTGAAAATCGTTGCGATGGGCGTTTTCTACCGATTGAAAGATTTCCTCTTCGGTCATGTAGAGCAAACCGTAGTCATCAGGCCTGCCTTCATAGGGTTCACTCATTCGCATGGTGCGTTCAGAGGCCGACCCGTCAGCAGTGAATTTAACCGCACCAATTCGGAATACTTCATCACCCATCCCTGTTCTCACGCCGGCGTTTACGAGGTCGTCGAACAGCCTGCCACGTGGGAAGAGATACATACGAAACCGCATACCGCCTGCTTCCCGCGCGTCCTGATAGGCAATCATATCGTCCCGGTAACCTCCGGTCTGATGCACTGATGTCAGTCCGGCCTGCGTCATGAGTTCGGAAATCAGCATGACGCCATCTCTGCGTTGTTCACGGGTTGAGTCCGACGGAATGAGCTCACTGAAAACTGCACGGGCTCCGCCGGCGACCAGTCCCGTCAGCCGGCCGTTTTCGTCGCGATAAAACCTGCCGCCGGGCGGATCCTGAGTCTCGGATGTTACGCCGGCCAGACCCAGCGCCATGCTGTTGTAGACGCTGGTATGGCCACCGCGATGGCGAACCACGACAGGATGATCCGGTACCAGAGCATCAATATCATCGCGATTCAGGGGGCGTCCCTCCGACAATTTGGTGTCGTCGTATTTGAATGCCTGTATCCACTGTCCGGCCGGCGTTGCATCCGCCCGTTCCTGAAGCGCGGCGGCAATGTCTGAGGCAGAGCGAAGGTCAGCATTCACTTGAACCAGTTCGTTCACGCCAGCACCGGCCGGATGCGAGTGGGCATCGATAAAACCGGGAGTGACAAACATGCCTTCAGCGTCGACAATTTCAGTGCTGCTTCCGGCCAGGGCTCGGATATCTGCACTGGAGCCAACGGCCAGAAAACGGTCTCCCTTGACGGCGAAGGCCTCTGCGCTGGGGTTTTCCGGATCGCTGGTAAACACTCTGGCGTTGATGACGACGTAGTCAGGCGCAGCACCGCGCAAATCTGCTTGCGGTTGTGCGAGCACCGATTGGCCTGGAAGACCCAGCCCGGCGGCTGCGAGCGCTGAGCTGGAGCCAATAAATTTCCTTCTCGAAAGTTTTCGCATCGTTGCCTCCTGTCAGGGTAACTGTGTCGCGTGTGTGCCGCCTGCGAAACAGGCCGCTGCTAATGCTTGACTGTGTTTCACTATAACTTCATGCGCTTCGCGGCTGCAAGTGACTCAGCGCGACTTGAAATGGCCCGTAATAGATGGCGGTCTGCTCGAAAAAGGGTTCCCTTATCCCCGTCTTCTCAGGTATCGTCTCACTATGCCTGACAATCTTGAAGAATACCCCAATACCGGCGCCTCGCAGACGCTTAGCGAAGCGGAGTTACGCGCGCATTGGATGCCATTTACCGGGAACCGGCAATTCAAGCGCCAGCCCAGACTTTTCAGCAGCGCCGAGGGCGTTTACTACACGACAGTAGACGGACGCAAAGTTTTCGATGGTCTGTCGGGTCTGTGGACATGCGGGTTGGGCCACTGTCGCGCGGAAATTTCTGAAGCGGTAAGCAGACAGGTGGCCTCGCTGGATTATTCCCCCGGATTTCAGTACGGCCATCCGCTCAGCTTCAAACTGGCGCATAAGGTAGTGGAACTCACCCCTGATTGTCTGGATCAGGTGTTCTTCACCGATTCCGGGTCGGAGACTATTGATACGGCTCTGAAGATGGCGCGCGGTTACTGGCGCAACAGGGGTTTGCCGGGCAAGACCAAGTTCATTGGGCGGGTCAAAGGTTATCACGGGGTCAACTACGGCGGCATCGGCGTGGGAGGCATCGGTTTTAACCGCAAGCTGTTCGGCCAGGCCGTTGATGCGGATCACATCCCACATACCGTTCTGCCCGAGAACACCTTCAGCAAGGGACTGCCTGACGCCGGTGCATACCTGGCAGATGAGCTTGAAGAGCTGGTTCTGCTGCATGATGCCTCAAATATTGCGGCCGTTGTGGTGGAGCCCATGTCGGGTACGGCCGGCGTGCTGCCTCCGCCCAAGGGTTACCTCAAACGCCTGCGGGAAATTTGTGATGCCCACAACCTTCTGCTGATTTTTGATGAGGTGATTACCGGACTCGGAAGGATGGGCGCTTACACCGGTGCTGAAGAGTTCGGTGTCACTCCGGACATACTTACTCTAGCCAAGCAGATCACTAACGGCGCCCAGCCGTTAGGCGCCGTGGTGAGCAAGCAGGAAATCTACGACACTTATATGGATCAGGGCGGACCGGATTATATGGTCGAGTTTCCGCATGGATATACGTATTCTGCCCACCCGGTTGCCTGCGCGGCGGGGCTTGCCGCACTGGATGTGCTTGAGCGTGAAAAGCTCCCCCAGCGGGTGAAAGCGATGTCAGGCTACTTTGAACAGGCTGTGCATCAGCTGAAGGGAGCGCCTTACGTTGAGGACATTCGGAACTACGGATTTGCAGCGGGTATCAGTCTGCAACACTGTCCCGGAGAGCCCCTGCGCCGGCCATTTGAGCTGGGTCTGAAGTGCTTTGAAAAGGGTTTCTATGTGCGCTGGGGCGGGGATACCGTTCAACTGGCGCCGGCTTTTGTGGTGACTGAGGAACAGATCGACAGTCTGATCAATGCGGTTGGGGAAGCCCTGCATGAGCTCCCCTGAAACCCCTGTCTGCGCAGCACCTGCGTATCTCGGACACTACATTAATGGCGAGGAAGTCCCGGACCGTAGCCGCACTCAAGACGTTTTCAATCCCGCTTCGGGTGAAGTCACACTGAAGGTAGGCCTGGCGAATCAGTCCACAGTTTCGGACGCGGTGACCGCTGCAGCCGCTGCGTTTCCGTCCTGGCGGCAGACCCCGCCGCAAAAACGTGCGCAAATTCTGTTCTGCTACAAACAGCTGCTTCAGGATAACGCAGAAAACATCTGCCACTTGATTACCGCTGAACACGGTAAGGTTATTGAAGACGCGCATGGTGAACTCGGTCGCGGCATTGAAGTGGTTGACTATGCCTGCGGCATCAGTGAATTGCTGAAAGGAGAATATTCCAAAAATGCCGGCCCCGAGATTGACAGCTGGTCTGAATTTCAGCCGCTTGGCGTCGTAGCAGGCGTCACGCCGTTTAATTTTCCGGCGATGGTTCCCATGTGGATGTTCCCTATGGCCATCGCCTGCGGTAATACATTCATTCTAAAACCCTCCGAGCGCGACCCCAGTCCGGCTATGCTACTGGGGAAACTGCTTACTGATGCCGGTTTGCCTGACGGTGTGTTCAACGTCATCAACGGCGACAGCGACACGGTTCAGTATCTCATCGATGATGTGCGCGTCGAAGCGCTAAGTTTTGTTGGTTCAACGCCTGTAGCAGAATCAATTTTTACGCGTGGCTCTGCCAAGGGTAAGCGTGTTCAGGCGCTTGGAGGGGCTAAGAATCACGCGGTAATATTGCCTGACGCCGACCTTGTGAATGCTGTGAATGCGCTCATGGGAGCCGCTTACGGCTCCTGTGGAGAGCGCTGCATGGCGATCTCTGTGGTAGTTTGTGTTGGGGAAGAGACAGCAGATAAAACAGTGGCACTACTGCGGAACAAAATCTCCAACCTGAAAATCGGACCGGGTGTTGATGCAACCAACGACATGGGCCCCTTGATAAGCAAGGAGGCGCTTCAGCGGGTGACGCAGTATATTGACCGGGGGGGTAGCCGAAGGCGCTGAACTGCTGGCGGACGGCAGGGGCTTTTCGCTGGCGGGACATGAGCCCGGTTTCTTTGTCGGCGCTACGCTGTTCGATAAAGTGCAGACTGACATGTCAATTTATCGGGATGAAATTTTCGGGCCGGTGTTGTGTGTGCTGCGCGTGGATTCACTGGGTGCGGCCATGAAGCTGATAGATGAGCACGAATTCGGCAATGGGACATGTCTGTTCACCCGAGATGGAGAGGCAGCCCGTTATTTTACCGACAATATTCAGGTGGGTATGGTCGGGGTAAATGTTGCTCTGCCCGTGCCCATTGCCAGTCAGAGCTTTGGAGGCTGGAAGCGATCTCTGTTCGGTGATCTGTATGTTTATGGCCCCGATGCCGTCAGATTTTACACCCGCCGCAAGACGATGACCCAACGCTGGCCGGCCAGCAGCGTAACAGAAAAAGCCCGCTACGCCTTTCCAAGTACCTGATTATCTGGCGAGATCCGCACGGACATTGCCTGAATGCCTTGGCTTTCATTGTGCCTTGCCGTCTCGGCGTACCCGATTTGATGTGAGTCACGACGCCTGCTCGGCCGGCAGTCCTCTGACTTTTTGCGATCAACCTCTGGTAGACTATTCGCCGTCAGAACAGCCGATAAGCGACTGGTTGCCACAGATCCTGTGAACAGTATTTTATGAGTGTTATCAGCAGATTTGGACCCAGACTCGGTCTTTTTGCCTCTGTTGCCTTGCTGGCGGCCTGCGGTTCTTTGGTGAGCAGCGTAAGACCGCTCAATGCTGAATACTGCGATAATTTTCTGATTTACGACATGTGTGCCCGGGATACAAACCGTGATGGCGTTGTCGAGGTGGTTTACTTCACCGATACCCGAGAGGTGTTCATGTACCACCCTGAGTCCGAGGGTAACTATCCGAGCGATCTAGGTATGCATCGGTGTGCGATGCCAATGGACGAGGAACTGGTGGCGACCACCAATCGAGTCTTTTACGTGGACGATTCCACGACCTTTCTGGAAAAGCAGGACATCAAAGGGGCCATGATGCTCAAATATGTGACCTACGTGCCGGAGGTCACTGCCTGCAACCTGCGCGCGGAGCAAGACGCTGCCAGCAATTAGACCGAATGGTGCGTCTGGCGTCTAAGACTCAGAACTTTCATCGGGATTCTTGTTGCTGATCCACACTGTTTGATAGGGACGCAGTCTGAGTTGCTCTCCGATATCCTGATAAGGCTCGCCGCTTATCAGATCCTGCCACTGGTCGATGCTGATCAGATTGATATCTGTCAGGCAGATCGATTTTTCCTCATCCGTGACATTGCTGATACAGAAGATACTCTGATCCCGATTGATACTCTGGCGCCAGAAGGCAAAGATTTCATGACCTAGGTGCAGGGTGTACTGGGTGGCGTTGGGATGAAAGGCCTGCTGCTTCTTGCGGATCTTCAGAAGTCGTGTCAGTTCTCGAAAAACGCACGCATGCACAGACGCCGGTTCCCCCAGTTCGTTCTCCAGATCTTCCTCTAGCCAGATTTGACGATTGATAGAGCGGTTGCGGCCCGTATGCTTAAGTCGGGCCAGATCATTACGCGTGCCGAGGAAGCTCTGAATGTAGATGGCCGGGATGCCTTCCAGAGCAAACATGATTGTATGAGCACAGATATAGCGCTCATACCCCAGACGGTTTTCCGGGCCGTCGAATGTGCCCTGCAGCAGGTCGTACAGTGCAATGTTCAGTTCATACGGTTTGTCATAGCCTTCTCTGGCGCGTCGGTAAGTGACTTTACCACCCGCGTTTTGTGCGCGGCGAACGAGTTTGTCCCGCTCCTCATTGCTGAGCAAACCATCCAGCGGGCGAAGCCCGATCCCATCGTGTGACGCAATGAAGTTCAGGTAAGCAGTGCCTAACTGGGCCGGAGGCATGCTCATCATCCATGTTTTCAGATGGCGGCAATCGCCGGCCAGCAGGGTATAGGCCAGCAGGGGTGGTAAAGAAAAGTTGTAGATGATGTGCGCTTCGTTGGCATTGCCGAAGTAAGTCAGATTTTCCCGATTCGGCACATTGTTTTCACAGAGAATCAACGCTTCGGGGGAATGATGTTCAATGAGTGTCCGGAAGACCTTGATAATTTCATGAGTCTGCTGGAGGTGTACGCAGGAGGTACCCGGCTCTTTCCACAGAAAAGGTACGGCATCCATCCTGAAGATGCTCACGCCATGGTCAAGATATCTGCGCACTATCTGGACGAATTCCCTCAGCACATCCGGATTGCGGAAATTCAGGTCTATCTGGTCACTGCTGAATGTGCACCAGACGTGGCGTTCACCATCCACTGTTTCTACGGAGGAGAACAGGGGTGAGTTTCTCGGCCTGATGACAGCGCTGTAGTCTTCATCCGGGTCCGCCTCGACGAAATAGCCCTTGCCCGGTGTCTCGCCGTTTCTGAAGTTGTCGAACCAGCGACTTTGGCGCGAAACATGATTGATGACCAGGTCCGACATCAGTTTGAAATCTCCGGCTATATCCTCGATTTCCCGCCATCCCCCGATGGCCGGATTTACCTCCAGGTAGTCGATTACGGAAAAGCCGTCGTCCGAGCTAAACGGAAAGAACGGAAGAATATGCACCGTTGAGACGGTCTCTTTGAGATGCGTGTTCAGAAAACGCCGGAGAGTGACAAGCGGCAGCTCATTCTGCTTTTTGATGGTGTTGCCGTAGGTGATTACCACGCTGTCGCTCTGATCCCAGTGGCTTTTGTGCGGGACCGGCCGCTGAACGTCGTGACCCCTGCTGATCGCTGTTACTAGGTCCCCGCTCAGGACATCGAGATCCTGATCAGGGTAAATGACGGCAAGATGTGCCTTAACGCGCCGCAAAAGGTCCTGTTCGGTTGCTTGAGTCTGCTTTTGCATGTTGGTCAGGGAGTGAATTCCGCCTGGTCTTCGTCAACGGCCGTCTTCAGCTGCTCAAGAATATCAGGAATAGCGCTCATTACTCTATTCCAGCTCGGAATGAAAGGCTTCTCCATGGGCCGTTCAAGAAATTGCTCGCCCGCTGCCATGATGTTGCCCGCAAACATCTCTATCGAGGCCTCCTCCGTATGGCGATCGTAAGTTAGCCCGTTCATTTCCGCGTCATGTTGAAAAGTGTTAACAAAATCGAGGGCCATACGATAGTAAGTAGCTTTGATTGTTCGAAACGTATTAGGTGTAAATACTTCTCCATTAGTTGCCAGTTTGCGAAAGAAAGCCTTGGCAATATCCATACTCATCCTCGACAGACCTTTTTCCCGGTCGTCTACAGAGAGAGCTTGATGTTTATGATCATAAACATCAGCGATATCTGATTGACACAGTCGGTTGGTTGCGTAATTTCGCTTCATCTCTGACAGCACCCCAATTTCCAACCCCCAATCGCTTGGGATGCGTAGATCATTAATGACGTAAGCACGCATGCTGAACTCGCCGGCGAGCGGGTAGCGGAAGCTGTCCATATAATCCAGGAATTCTGAACAGCCGCATACCTTCTTAAGCGTTCGGATCAGCGGTGTTACGAAGAGGCGGACAACACGCCCCGAGATTCGATCGCCTGCAACCCTTGAGTAGAAGCCTTTATTGAATGCGTAGCTGAAGTTTGGGTTTGCTACAGGGTAGAGGAGCCTGGCCAGCAGGCTGCGGTCATAGGTGAGTATGTCGCAGTCATGAAGCGCGACAGCGTCGGCTCTTCCTGAAGCCAGGACATAGCCGTAACAATACCAGACGTTTCGACCTTTTCCTTCTTCAGTAGGAGCCAAACCTAATCCTTTAAGCTGAGCGTCGATTGCCCGCATTCTCGGGCCATCATTCCACAGAATATTGTGATGTTGAGGAAGTCCGGAGAAATAGTTTATCGCAAAGCGATATTGGTCTTCGCTTGCTCGGTCCAGTCCGATTACGATTTCGCTCAAATACGGAACTTTGGTCAGTTCCTCCACAATACCCGACAACGCCGGCCCTTCAAGTTCAGAAAACAGAGAAGGCAATACCAGGCCCATGGGCCTGCTTTTCTGGAATCGCATCAGGTCGGCCTCCATGGCCTCGAGTGGACGCTGTCTGAGATTATGCAGGGTTGTTACGATTCCGT
>CACJWK010000021.1 GCA_902597095.1 uncultured Pseudohongiella sp. | reverse complement strand
TCATAAGGAAGGTCATAGGACGCTGAAAATTCCGGTGAGGGTATATAGTTTCGGGTGGGCTCAGGACTTTTGCCTACTGCCTTGCTGAGTGAATTGACAAAATTACTCCCAAACCGTTTATGCAGGCCTTTAGTCGGCAAGCGCCAGATGTCCCTTATTTTTCTGACTCCCATGCTGTGCAAACGCTGGCGCTGCTCCTTCTGCAGATCGAGTACATCAACAGATAGTTTTCCAAGGGCAGATCGCAGGTTTTCTTTCTGATAGACCAGGGCATTATGTCCTGAACGCGCCAGCAATAGACTGCCGCTGACTGTTGGGCTGGCTGCGTAGAGAAAGCTGCCTCCCAGAGATCTGTTTTGCAGTGCGGGCACAATCAGGCTCTGAAGCTTGCTGTGGATATTGTCTATACCGTCAAAATATCTGAGGCTGCTGCGAATTTCGCAGACCAATGCCTGAGAGTGGAAGCTTACGGTGGCACTGACGTTTTCCGCCAGACCTGCTAACTCAGTGAGAATCTGTGTCTGCTGTGATTCGCTGAGTTCGCTTAGCTGCGGAAAATAGAGTGCATACCAGAGGCTTTGCCGTCTGGATCGGGATTTCGCAGGGTTTTTATTGCTTTCGTCATTGGGACAGTGCTGCTTATCAGGCCCGCAGCGGTTAGCCAGGGGTAGTTTGAGCACGCCTGATTTACGCGACCCGGCGGTAGCCATGGGTTTTTGCGCCGAATTATCCGGATCCTCCATTATTCTCTCTGCGGACTCAGGCTGACAGTGACTCCGAGTAGAGATTGAACTGAGCACTTAATGGCCTGAAATTGCCACGGGCCTTGATGACGGTCACTTCGGCTCGAGAAAAGTCACGATCATCAGTGGCAGAAGCCTTTATTTGCAGGCGTAATGACGAAGGTGAGTACTTACTATCATTATGCTTGAACAGGACCGCCAGCGTATCGCCAGCTTCAGCTGCAAGCTGCAGACGACGTAGTACTTTGCCCGGTAGCCAGTTCTGCCAGGCCAGCACCAGCCCGCAGTTTTCCGTTTGCATTGCCTTTTCCATACTCCATAGCGCGTCTTTACAGGACGTGTCTTGCTTCACGATGAGAATCTGGTCGATATCGATTCCCGCTTGAGTCAGAGCAGGCGCATTAAGCAGATAAGGTGGGGCCACCCAGAGAATCCATTTTCCCTGCTTGATGACCGACTGCATCAGAGGGATGAGCAGCTGCAGCTCTCCCATCCCCGAGTGTCGCGCAATTACTTCGACCAGGCCGCTGCGAGGCCAGCCTCGGCCCGGCAGAATATCGTCCAGTTCACGATACCCCGTGGCGACACCGTGAAAGCCTTGACCAGCCATATCGCAGCCACGCCAGAGGTTTGGATTGCTGTGCAGCAGTTGATTGACTCTTGTCCGGGGGGTTCCCCTGCTGTTGCAGGCGATATCGTTGAATGCCTTGCCAATATTGGCCTCTGGCTGAGTGATAGAATCTCTGAGAATAGCCATTTTTAAATCCACACTGTTTATACTGTATTTTTATACAGTATAAAACCAGTGCATTTTTGAGCGCAACTCTTTTTGTGTATTTAAGTATTTTTTTACATATTGTCAGTAATCAATTGTTTTTTAGTTATATTTTTCTAAAGATTCTCGGTAATAAGCCGTTAAGCCCTTTATATGATGAATTTGCCGGCAGTCATAAGGCTCTCATCAGTTAAAACGGCAGTTCTATATGAAATCAGTACCGGAGAGTACCGATGAATAAGAAACCGGACATGGTATTCATAGTTTTCACAGTATTCATGATGAGTGTGCTCGCCAGCAGCGTTGCCCAAAGCGCTCTGCTCTAGCACGACCGCACCGTCAGACGCAGATTTACGCTAACCCGAAGGGACAGAGACGCCAGGGAGGTAGAGAAGTGCTCTATGAACCGCACTACGCAGTATCGGGGAGGTATATTTTCTCTGCGGTTACGACCGCGTCCAGTCTTACATCCCAGCCTTCGTTGGGAAGCCCATCAGCTAACTGGCACTCATGTGCCAGCCCGATCAGCAGAGGCTGACTGCTGCGATTGAAAATCTTAAAACTGAACGTTCGGTCATAAAACCCCTTGCCCATACCGAGGCGATAGCACTCCCGATCAAATGCCACCAGTGGCATCAGAACCAGATCAAAACCGGTCGGTGAGATCTCGGTAGCGGGCGCCGGCGGCTCTGCTATGCCCCATTGATTCTCAACCAGCTCCGTTGTGTTGTCATAGGGTGCGAAGCCAAGCAGTTTTTCATCGCGCTGGTTAATAACCGGCAGAAAGCAGGTTTTACCTTCAGCTAGAGCTTGTGACAGTAGGGGTTGGGGGTCGATTTCGCCATCAAAGGCGAGATAGAACGCGATCTTCGTGGCGGACTGAAAAAAATCCTGAGCAGAAACTAAGGAGGAAAGCGCTGCCGCTGCGGCTGCTTGCTCCTCTTCACTCAAACGCTTGCGAGCCGTCCGATGCAACTCACGCAGGGTATGACGTTCGTTCTTATCCATCATCGATTGGGGTCAGTCTGGCGAAGGTCATATCAAGCCCCCCGGAACACCGCTACCAAAGTTGCCCTGAACCGAAAGGTTCAGGTGGTGGCTCCCGCGATGCATAAGGCTTTCCGGCTTGCGGACTTGCACAACAACATCTAACGAGTTGCCTCCGGGTATTACAATATCGGCTCAAGAACACTTTTGACTGGCAAATGTTCTAGGGAACTCTCACAGAGATTATAGCTTGGGCTGCAGGGGCAGGGAAAGCGCCTGATTGGCAGGAATCGTAATCGCGTCAATGGTGAAGGTCGGTGTCAGTCAGGGCCGGGGCGCTCGCTCGCAGCTGAGTTCGCACTCCTGGCTGACCATGCTAGAACTCAAGCTGTCTTGATGAGGCTAAAGCCAGATCGATTTTTTCCTCGAGCGATTGCACCTGCTCTGAAGTAGTCTGGCGGGTCTCATTAATCAGCCGGTTTTTTCGTAGCATGTCATGGGTGATGTTCAGCGCTGCCATTATCGCGATCTTCTCAGCACCGTGAATGTTGCCGCGACCCTTAATTTTCCGCATGCTCTCGTCAAGATAGCGAGCAGACTTGATCAGTGCCTCCTGATCGGAAGGAGGGCAGTTGACCTGATACTCCTTATCCAGAATAGTCACTTGAATCGCGGTGCTTTGCTCACTCATATTCTCTCGCCTAAATAACTCTGCATAACTCTGCGTTGCAGGCCCTCTCATGAATTGTTCATGGACTTCAGTCGGTCCAGTACCGACTGCAATTTGGTCTTGGCAAGTTGATTCTTTTCCACCAATTGCTGACGCTCATGCTGCAGGTTCGACTTATCCGCTTTAAGGGCCTGGTTTTCACGCTTCATTTCAGCGCACAGATCAATCAGATCATCCACTTTGCCGCTGAGGGTGTTAAAACTTTCTTCGCTCATACCGTAGTCAGTTGCTTTTGCTGGGGAACCGGACAAATCGTGGGGGCACCGGCTCGTCGAAATGGATTAAATTCACGCCTCCGCAACGCTCTACCGGCGTTTGTTTAGGCACCACATGAACTATAGAGCTGAGGTGTTTTCGGGTCAATGGAAGAGTGAAAAAAATGGGGCTTGGTTCCCGTCAGCCGGCCCGATATGCTTGCACAGCGGCAATCCGGCTCATCATTCGGATGAGCATATTCGGTCTGAATGATTCGCCAACCAACACAGGAGTCTTGTAGTCCCCATGGCAGGTAATTCCCACCCCTACAAAGAAATGAGAACACGGCGCAAAGAGTTGATGGCGCAAATGGAGCCCAACAGTATCGCTCTGGTTCCCTCTGCCCCGCCGAGCTTCCGTAATAACGATGCGGAGTATTTATACCGCCAGCATAGTGACTTTTATTACCTGACCGGCTTTGCTGAAGAGCACGCTCTGCTGGCGCTGATCCCCGGCCGCAAGCAGGGAGAAGTGGTTCTGTTCTGCCAGGAAAAAAATAAGGAAAAGGAATTGTGGACGGGCATCCTGATGGGTCCGGATGCAGCCATCCAGAATCTTGCGATTGATGATGCTTTTCCGATTGCGGATATTGATGACATTCTGCCAGGTCTGATCGAGGGCAGAGACCGCGTCTACTACTCCATGGGGAAGGACGACAAGTTCGATGATCAGGTCATGGAATGGGTGAAGACGATTCGCCAGAAGGCGAAAATGGGTGCGCATCCACCGGGAGAGTTTTTGATGCTTGACCACTTGCTGCATGAACTCAGGTTGTTCAAGAGTGCTGCCGAGATCAAACTGATGGAGCGGGCCGCCAAAATATCAGCGGAGGGGCATCGACGGGCCATGGCTTTCTGTCGACCCGGTGTGCATGAATATGAGCTCGAGGCAGAACTGCTTTATGCTTTTACCCGCAACGGCAGTCGTGCGCCTGCCTACAGCTCAATCGTGGCAGCTGGGAACAACGCCTGCATTCTGCACTACAACACCAACAATGCGGCAATCGAAGAGGGAGATCTCGTTCTTATTGATGCGGGCTGTGAATACGAATACTACGCGTCTGATATCACCCGCACCTTTCCGGCCAGCGGTAAATTCAGCGATGAACAGAAAGCGATCTATGAAATCGTACTGAAGGCTCAGGAAGCCGCAATTGAAGAAATCAAACCCGGTGCGCTGTGGGATGCACCCCATAACGCATCGGTGAAAGTGATCACGCAAGGCCTGATTAAGCTCGGTTTATTGCAGGGCAAGCTGTCACAGCTGATCAAAACCGAGGCCTACAAAGCGTTCTATATGCATCGTGTAGGCCACTGGATAGGTATGGATGTTCACGACGTTGGCGATTACAAAATCGACGGAACCTGGCGCGTGCTGGAGGAAGGCATGGTGACCACAATTGAGCCGGGAATTTATATTGCCCCTGACAATACCGATGTGCCTGAACAGTGGCGCGGGATCGGCGTGCGTATCGAAGATGATGTGCTGGTGACCAAGTCGGGGTATCGAATCCTCAGTACAGGGGTGCCCAAAACCGTTTCAGAAATTGAAGCATTCATGTCTGAGACGACACATTAGCCATGCAGGCCCAGACCCTAGCAGCCCAGTATGATGTCGTTGTTGTCGGCGGAGGCCTCGTTGGCGCCAGTTTTGCACTGAACCTGGCTCAACAAACCAGAGACAGCGGTTACAGTATCCTGGTGGTCGAAGCCGTCGACAGCAAAAATTTTGATCAGCAACCGAGCTTTGATTCGCGCTCCACCGCACTGTCTTTCGGAAGCAGGCAGATTTTCGAGACCATGAAGCTGTGGTCGGCGATTGCCCCGCTTGTTGAGCCGATTGTTGAGATTCAGGTCAGTGATCGTGGACACTTTGGTCGGACAACGCTCAGCAGTGCAGAGCAGGGTGTTGAGGCCCTGGGCTACGTGATCGAAAACAGGGAACTGGGCGGCGTATTGAGCGAGGCTATGCAGGCGTCTTCCGTGGTCAACTTGCTGGCACCAGCCAAAATCTCTCAGATAAAACCCTGTCAGTCTGGAATGGAGTTAACGCTTGCGCGCGACGAGCAATTGACCAGGCTCTCTGCCAAGCTGGTTGTGTTAGCTGATGGTGGCAGATCTTCTATTTGCAAAAATCTTGGAATCGACCAGACCCAAACCGATTATGGCCAGCATGCGATCATTACCAATGTCGCGTTTGAGAAGCCCCATTTAGGGGTTGCCTTCGAGCGTTTTACCGAGTCTGGTCCGCTTGCGGTTCTGCCGCTTGCAGACTTTCAGGGGTCAAACCGGGGGTCGCTCGTCTGGACTGTCTCGGAACTTTCCAGGGCAGAACTTCTCAGCTGTGACGAAGAGATCTTTCGGTCGAGGCTGACACAGTACTTCGGAGAACGACTGGGTAGAATTCTGCAGATCGGTCAGCGCGTTGCCTATCCGCTGTCTTTGACGCTGGCCAGGGAGCAGATCAGGCCGGGGCTGGTCCTGTTGGGCAATGTGGCGCACACTTTACATCCGGTGGCAGGGCAAGGTCTGAACCTTGCCCTGCGCGACTCTGCGGCCCTGGTTCATCAGCTGGTCAGCGCAAAAGCGCAGGGAGTCAGCCCAGGCGAGATGAAGATTCTGCAGGCCTATCTGGAATTGCAAAATCAGGATCAGTCCGAGTCGGTGCTGTTTACCGACCAAACGGTGAAACTGTTTTCGAATGATCGATGGGCTCAGAGGGCGATTCGCAAACTGGGGTTGCTGGGCCTGGAGCTCTTGCCATCTGTGCGCAGCAGGTTCGCTCAAAGTGCTATGGGGTTGAAGCCCTGACTGGCCCTTCCCCAGCCGAAAGTATTAATTTTGCGTTAGCAAGCCGCGGATTTTCTCGATGCGTTTTCTATTGGCACCGAGGTCGCTGTAGCCCAGCCTGGACGCTGAACGCACGTGGATAACGCCTGCTGTCGAATCCTCAAGAAACTCCACGTCGTCAACGTAGCGCATCAGGCGCGAAGTAAATTCGGCGTGGAGATAGCCGTTTCCTGATTCCACAATGTTGGCCTCATCGAGTCCGAGCAGCACCTGTTCGACCTGCCGCAGGCTTGCTTGCAGGGGCTGGATTCCGTGTTTAGCGTCAGATTCGAAACTGGAGACGCAGTTAGGCGACTCCGGGCACGCAGTCAGACGACCATTCTGCACGCCGATGTTTTGCGGCGGCTCTCCGGCACAGGCTGTTAGGAAAGGAATGAGCGAAAATATAGATTTTTTCATGTTAACTCGGTGCCTTAGAGTCGCTGCGGTAAGGAGCTAGCGAACACGCATGTATTCAAGGTCGGGACTACTGGACAACGGTCATTCCGAGCCATACCGCAATCAGGGCAGGTTTGTCTTCGCCTTCAATTTCTACCGTGACTGCGTGTTTGAGTAACCACTGATTGGGGTTTTTCTCCTCGGCGCTCAAAAGTTGAAACCGCCCTCTGACTTTGTTGTTGACCTTGACCGGGTTGATAAAGCGTAGCTTGTCGAAGCCGTAGTTGATTCCCATCACCGCATTCGCAAGTTTCGTGCTGCCTTCGTAGCCCATCTCAACCATCAGGGACATCGTCAGAAAGCCATGGGCGATTGTCGTTCCGAAAGGTGTTTGCGCCGCCCGCTCCGGATCAACATGGATGTACTGATGGTCTCCGGTCGCTTCGGCGAACTGATTGATTCTTTCTTGATCGATCAGCATCCAGTCAGAAACACCGACTTCTTTGCCGATGTAGTCGTTCAATTGATCAGTGGTCAGGGTGAGTGGCATGGCTATCTCCTGGATACACGTGCGGTGCTAGCCTTCAGTCTATCAGTATTCACTTTGAGTTCCTATTTGCCGGCGGGCACGGGTGCCTGGTCAGTGGACTGCTGCGTACGAGGCAATACTGTCTGTCGGATTCAATCAGCGGGGCATGCAAGCTCGTTGGCGAGCCCCTATAATGAGGGCATGAATCAGGAGCGCGAGTTTGACATTGTCATTGCCGGCGGCGGCATGGTAGGCACCAGCCTGGCCAGACTTTTGGCTGACCTCGGCATGGGAGGCAGGCCGTGTCGGATTGCGCTGCTGGACCGGGTCGCGTTTGAACCAGACAAGACGCCATTCCACGCGCAACCGGAGCGCTATGATCCCAGAGTCAGCGCACTGACGCAGGCTTCGAAAGCGCTGTTTAGCGAACTGGGAATCTGGCGCCATATTGCCGACATGCGGCAATGCCCCTATGAGAAAATGCAGGTTTGGGATGCCGAGGGGACCGGTTCGATTCAGTTTCGGGCTCATGAAGTCCATCAATCCGACCTCGGTTCTATAGTCGAGAATTCGGTCATATCATCGGCCCTGCATCAGGGGCTATGCGAACAGAGCAACCTGACCTACCTTGCGCCTTTCAATTTGACCTCCGTGGAGCGTGATGAATCTGATACGCTGCTAATCGCTTCAGAAGATGGCAGCGCCGTCCGGGCAAAGTTACTGGTCGCTGCGGACGGCGCAAATTCAAGAATTCGTCAGCTGGCGGGCTTTGCGACCCGTGAATGGGACTATGGACATGATGCCATTGTCACTACAGTGCAAACCGATAAACCACACGGGGCGACTGCCTGGCAGCGTTTTATCCATACCGGGCCGCTGGCATTCCTGCCACTTGCGGGAGACGGGGAGCAGCTTAATTGCTCGATCGTCTGGTCGGTGGTGACCAGGGAGGCTGAACGTTTGATGGGCCTGTCAGAGGCGCAATTTAACGACGAGCTAACGCATGCCTTTGAATCTAAACTGGGTGGCGTTAGGAGCTCTGATAAGCGCTTTCAGGTGCCCCTGCGGCAGCGTCACGCAACAGAATATTTTCGCGACGGAATTGTTCTGGTCGGCGATGCCGCCCACTCAATACACCCTCTGGCCGGCCAGGGCGTAAATCTGGGGTTTCTGGATGTCATTGCCCTCAGCGAGGAGCTCCACGCAGGCCTCAAGGCCGGTCGTCAGGTGAGCGATTCGCGCATTCTTGAGCGCTATCAGCGCCGGCGCAAGCCTCATAACCTCAGGATGATGTGGGTGATGGAGGGTTTCAAACACCTATTTGCCGGCCGCGCGCCCACGACGGTCTGGCTTCGCAATTTCGGACTGACTCAGGTCGACGGTGCTGGCCCGCTGAAAAATCTGATCGTGCGACACGCGATGGGTATGGAGTAACTCGCAGCGGACTAGTCAACCTGTGGCGCTGGGCCTCAGTGGTCGCTACATCCCATATCGGCCGGTGTATTGAAGATGTTCCGTCCGCCAATTCAGGCAGTGTGTCTGACACCGGCCTCCCCTGAGTTCTGATTTCTGTTTCCAGTGCGCTTCTGGCCTGCTTTAAAAGGTTAGTGTCCAAATACTTCACAGGCCAGTAAAAGCGCGGCTTCTGCTTAGAACGCGATGTTTCGAAAAGCAAAAAATCTATGTATTAGAATTTCTTATGAAGATTTCTTAAAGTCAGTCGATACAATTCCTGTGCAAATATTAACCGCAACTATTGAGGGCGAAGCGGGCAGTTTGGAGCAGTATAGGGATATGATTAAGGATAAGAACAGGACAGGGAGCTTCCCATTCAATCTGGATCTCAGCAATCTGGACACCGGGAGTATTACGAACATACTCAATGACATTGAACAGCACCTTCCCCTGATGGAGAGTGAGGGAGACCTGTGCCAGCTGCTCCAGGTGAAAGCTTTTTTCGAGGATGAACTCAAGGTATCGCACAGACTTCACTGACAGGCCGCTTTACCCGCGGGCTCCACGAGATGCTGTTGCGCAGGCAGAGTGCTGACGCACCGGGCCTCATGCCATAGATAAAGTCCGACGCCTTGTCGGTGTCTGCTTACTACCAGTGACTCAGTCAATCAAAGTTAGTCAAAGTTGATCAAAGCGTTGGTCGAAATGCGGTCACGCAGGGCACCGGACTGTCTGCATTCCGGTTTTAATTATTCCGATGGTAAAAGTGCCATATGCCTTTTTATGTCGCCGGCTTTAAGGGCCTGAGGCCGGATGTCGGGCAGGAACGGTTCAGCATCAGGCTCGTTTAATTCAGCGTCGGCACTGCCCGGGCCCGATGTAGCGCTCTTGCTTTGCTAGAATCTGTCTGGCGTTCAGGTGCGTAGACTAAAGTTAGCGCAACATACTTTCCTGACAATAGACCGTTTCACGAGTTCTAAAAACCTCAACCTGTTCGAAAGCATTTTGGCAAGCACTCAGTCAACGACCCCTACTGTGCCGGATAAACTAAACGCCGAACCGAATTCGGTGCGCAAGTTTCTGTCTGTATTTCAATACAGTCAGCTGGCGATGAAAATCGTGTGGAGTACCAGTGCGCCGCTGACGCTGGCGATGGCTGCAGGTACCCTGCTGTCCGGCATTCTGCCGGCGGTGATTGCCTCGGTCGGAGGCATGTTTGTGGACGCCGTGTCGCAGACAATCCAGTCGACCGGTAGTGCAGCCGATCTCGCTCGCAGGCAGGTGCTGTTTTACGTGTTGCTGGAAGCAGGCCTCGTCATAATCATGACCGGTGCGCAAAGACTGAATTCGGTCTGCCAGTCCATATTGAGAGTTCTCCTGGGCAACAGAATCAATGTGATGATTCTGGAAAAAGCCCTGACTCTCGAACTGGCCCACTTTGAAGACGCTGAGTATTACGACAAACTGGTACGGGCCCGACGGGAGGCCTCGAGCAGGCCGCTCAGTCTGGTCATCAAAACATTCGATCTGATCCGTGACAACATTGCCCTGCTTACCATTGGTATCTGGCTGTTTCAATTCTCGCCTTACGCAGTTTTGTTGCTGGGATTTGCCGGGATTCCCGCTTTTATCGCGGAGGCCAAATTTTCAGGAGAGGCATTTCGTATCCACCGTCGACGGTCTGCTGAAAGGCGCATGCAGATTTACCTGGAAATGGTGCTGACCCGTGAAGACGGTGTCAAAGAGGTCAAACTGTTGCAGCTGGGTCGTCTGTTTCTCAAGCGCTATGTTGATATTTTCCTGAACATCTACAAAGAAGACCGAAATCTGGTTCTCAGACGCGGCGTCTGGGGGTATCTGTTGGGCTTGCTGGCCAGTGGTGCGTTTTACTTTGCTTACGGTTGGGTTGGCTTTGCCGCGATCGCTGGCTTCATCACTATTGGACAGATGACCATGTACGTCGCCCAGTTCCGACTCGGCCAGAATGCAGTAACCAGCAGCCTGACTTCAGTCAACGGGATGTATGAAGACAATTTATATCTGTCCAATCTGAATGAGTATCTCGACCATAAGGTGCCCGAAGCATCCGGCGACCAGCTGGCAGGGCCGGACCCTTCTGACGGCATTCGTTTCAACAATGTCAGCTTCTACTATCCGGGCAGTAATACCCCCGCGCTCTCCCGGATCAATCTTCACATTAAGCCAGGAGAAAGTCTCGCGATTGTCGGTGAAAACGGCAGTGGCAAAACGACGTTGATTAAATTGCTGACCAGGCTCTACCAGCCGACAGAGGGTGAAATTCTGCTTGAGGGATTGGCGCTCAACGCGTGGGATATTGATGCGCTGCGCAGAAAAATCGGCGTTATATTTCAGGACTTCGCGCGCTATCAGCTGATGGTTGGTGAGAACATCGGGATTGGCGAAGTTGATCAACTCGATCAGGACTCACTGATTGAAGACGCTGCAGAAAAAGGAATGGCCAATGAGTTCATCAAGGATCTGCCTGAAGGATATCAAACGCAACTGGGAACCTGGTTCAAGAACGGAAAGGAACTCAGCGGTGGCCAGTGGCAAAAGATTGCCCTGTCGCGAGCATTCATGCGCAGCAAGGCTGACGTGCTGATTCTTGATGAGCCCACAGCGGCGATTGATGCGAGGGCCGAGGCCGAGATTTTCTCACACTTTCGCGACCTGACTTCGAATAAAATCTCCATCATCATATCTCACCGCTTTTCTACTGTACGCATGGCAGATCATATTATTGTTCTTGAGAAATCCAGCATTCAGGAAGAGGGTAGCCATGAATCGTTACTGGCGAGTGATGGTCAATATGCCATGCTGTTCAAGCTTCAGGCTCAGGGCTACCAGTAGCCGGCCCCAGCGGGCCATATAGGCTCTGATGGAGCCCTTGATCAACTGTTTTCTTATCGGAGTGTTCGCCTCCTTCCTCGGCACCCTGCCGCTTGGTCCGATAATCTGACGTTGATCAAAACGACGGTCGATCAACACGCCAGTGTGGGTCTCGAATTCGCGATTGCGGCTTCCCTGATAGAAATCTTGCAGGCAGTCCTTGCGCTCTGGTTCGGGGCGTTCATCAGCAGTTTCTGGCAAGCCAATCCCGCTTTTGAGATGCTACTCGCTTCGGTGTTCATACTGCTGGGCGCAGCTTTCTGGCGGCGACGGCCGGCAATTCCAACAGAATCAGGCAACGCTTCGAGAGGATCGCCGGTTGCCGGGGGGCTGCTGATTGCGCTGCTGAATCCCCAGGCAGTGCCCTACTGGATTCTTGCTACGTCCGTGATTTCTCGCACGCTGGGGGATCAATTCCTTGACAGCGCTCTGGTCATGTTCCTGAGCGGTGTGGCGCTTGGCAAGTTTGCCGCACTGTGTGGATTTGTCATGGCAAGTCACTTCCTCAAAGCGCGCCCGCTACAAAGCGGGATGGCCATCAATCGTCTGGTCGGGATCGTATTGCTGGCCATCGGCATACTCCAGTGGATCAGACTCCCCTTGCTCTGATTCAGGGCTTTCTTGTACTTCTCGGGGTAAGTCCGCTAGATTAGCGGCATAAGACGCATCTTATCAGGCTGGTCAGAGGAGATATGCCAGACAATTTGCAGCCCCAGAACAGGCCTGATCCCGATCTCATTTCGCCGCGGATTCTTCCGCATCAGGCGGCAGCAGCAAAAGCCTTACGTCGCGCGCGTTCGCGGATGATGGTCTGTTTCTGGACCCTTCCACTCTATATGCTGGCAATCTGGATGCTTCTCACCAATCGGCGGGAGACTGACGCGATCATGTTCGTTTATATGGGCTTGTGGGCGGGGTTTGCCCTGGATATGGCGCGGCGCCGCTGTCCCCTGTGTAAAAAGCAATTCTATGTAAAGCATGTATTGATGAATCTTCAAGCGAGGCGCTGTGTACACTGCGGCTTCGACTCACACAGTGTGGCCGAGGCAGCGAACAGGGACGGCGTTACGCAGTAGAGGTCAACAGCCTCCACAATTCCCTGACGCGTGGAGGTTGACCGGTTCGCAAGACATCCGGCTGGAAAATTTTGCCGGATAGATAAAGCATCAGGATCATACTCACGAGCAGCAAGGCCGTTGCGATCACGTACGTCGAGAGCGGAATCTGAGCCCAGTATCGTGATATTGCCCGGATTCGGCTTGATGATCTCAAGGATGGCGCGGAACGTGGTGGTTTTGCCAGCCCCGTTTGGCCCGAGGAAGCCGTAAATCGATCCTTTCGGAATGCTGAGACTGATATTGTCTATGGCTTTGAAATCACCATAGGTTTTGACCACTCGATCAAGATCCAGAACAGATTCAGTCATAGGGTGAACCGCAGAGGCAAGCACAGGAACAGAAACTGAGTATTTCAGATTTGCTGTGGTACAGAAAGCCCACAGGTGGACAGTGCGGGCAGGTTGCATCCGACCTGCCAGCATACATCCCTATGCGTTCAGAAAACCATCGATTCGCTCCGCAACCTTTCGGCCCTCATCGATGGCGCGCACTACCAGTGATTGACCGCGGCGACAGTCGCCGGCGGCAAAGACCTTCGGATGCGTTGTCTGAAACTCGCCGCTTTCGGTCTTGTAATTAGAGCGTGGGTCCAACTCGAGCCCCAGCGCGTCGCTGATGTAGTGCTCAGGCCCGAGAAAGCCCATGGACAGCAGGACAAGGTCGGCGGGCCAGAATTTTTCGGTATCCGGGACCTCATGAAAATTCTGGTCGACCTCAACGGTGTTAATGCCCAGCAGATTGCCGCTTTCATCTCGCACAAAAGCCTTACCGGAAACGGAGTAGACCCGGGGGTCACTGCCGTATCTTGCGGCCGCTTCTTCATGACCGTAATCAACCCTGAAAATCACCGGCCAGGTTGGCCAGGGATTGGTGTCGGAACGGTTTTCAGGTGGTCTCGGCATGATCTCAAAGTTAACCAGCGAGGCGCAGCCATGACGCAGAGATGTGCCTATGCAGTCTGTTCCGGTATCTCCACCGCCAATCACGATCACGTTTTTGTCTTTGGCACTGATGTATTTTTCGTCCTGCAGCTCAGAGTCAAGCAGGCTCTTGGTATTCTGCAGCAGGAATTCCATCGCGAAGTGCACACCATCTCCCTCGCGATTATCGATCTGCAGATCTCGCGGGGTTGTGGCGCCGGTGGCAAGCAGCAACGCATCGTTGTCGTTCAGCAGTTGCTCGAGACTGACACCGTTGTCGCCGGATCCGCCGACGTCTGCGTTAACGACAAAATGGATGCCTTCTTCACGCAGCAGGTCAACCCGCCGGTCGACGACTGATTTTTCCAGCTTCATGTTGGGTATTCCGTACATCAACAGCCCACCGACACGGTCGTCCCGCTCATAGACAGTCACTTCATGGCCTGCCTGATTCAGTTGGGCAGCGGCAGCCAGCCCAGCTGGACCAGAGCCCACGACAGCGACCGTCTTGCCGCTGCGGCTGCTCGGTGGACTGGCTTTAACCCAGCCTTCCTCAAAGCCTTTGTCGGCGATAGCGCATTCGATGTTCTTGATAGTGACCGGCGGTTCATGGATGCCCAGAACGCAGGCACCTTCACATGGGGCAGGGCAGACCCGACCGGTAAACTCCGGGAAGTTGTTTGTTTTGTGCAGTCGATCCAGCGCTTCCTTCCAGCGATTGTTGTAGACCAGATCGTTCCACTCAGGGATCAGATTGTAGACAGGACATCCATCACCGGATTGACAGAACGGTACGCCGCAGTCCATGCAGCGGGCGCCCTGAGTGGTCAAATGCTCTACCCGATGGTCGGTGTAGATTTCCTTGAAATCCAACTGCCTGTCCATCGCATCGCGATGCGGCGCGGTTTCGCGTTCAAATTCCTTAAATCCGGTTGGCTTGCCCATGTATTGCTGTGCTTCCTAATTCATGCGGTTCTGTTGTTGCCTGTCTGCAGTCGAGTTCTTGCTTACGCGGCCGTTGCCGCCCGTTCTGCCAATACGCGCTTGTAATCGGTCGGCATAACTTTGACGAATTTATTCAGGCTGTCTTCCCAGTTTTCCAGCACGGCTCGCGCCACGCTGGAGTCAGTGTGATTCGCGTGATTTTCAATCAACTTCTTCAGTTCGAGGATGTCACTGGCGGCAGATAGGGTTTCCAGTTCAAAGGTTTCAGAATTACACAATTTGCTGAACTCTCCTTCCGGATCCCAGACGTAGGCGATGCCGCCGCTCATGCCGGCGCCAAAATTGCGACCAGTCTGACCGAGAACCACGACGCAGCCACCGGTCATGTATTCACAGCCGTGGTCGCCAATGCCTTCGACAACCGCACTGGCACCAGAGTTGCGCACGGCGAATCGCTCCGCCGCTATGCCTCGGATATACGCTTCACCACCGGTTGCGCCATACAGAATGACATTGCCCGCAATGATGTTTTCTTCCGCTTGAAAGGTGCTTTCTACCGGCGGATACAGGATGATCTTGCCGCCGGACAACCCTTTGCCGAGGTAGTCATTGGCATCACCTTCTACGGTTAGCGTGATGCCTTTCGCCAGCCATGCCCCCAGGCTTTGCCCGGCTGAACCCTTCAGTTTGATATTAATGGTGTCATCCGGCAGCATGTCGGCGCCGAAGCGTTTGCAGACTTCATTGGACAGCATGGTACCGACCACACGGTTGATGTTAATTACCTCATGTTCAATGTGAACGGTTTCCCCTTTCTCCAGTGCGGGTCTGGCGCGGCGGATCAGCTCGTTATCCAGTGCCTTCTCCAGACCGTGATCTTGCGCCTGCGTGCGATATAATTCGGTGTTTTCAAAAATCACCTTGGCCGGCTCAAGAATCCGGCTGAGATCGAGACCGCTGGCTTTCCAGTGATCAATCGCGGCATCGGCATCAAGCAAGTCAACGCGGCCGATCATTTCGTTGACGGTCCGCAGGCCCAGCTCTGCCATGATTGATCGCAACTCCTCAGCAACCATGAACAGGTAGTTCACGACATGCTCAGGTTCACCTTTGAATTTTTTCCGAAGCTCCGGATCCTGAGTCGCAATTCCGACCGGGCAGGTATTGAGATGGCATTTACGCATCATGATGCAGCCGAGGGTAATAAGCGGTGCAGTAGAAAAGCCGTATTCCTCCGCGCCAAGCAGGGTCGCGATGGCGATATCGCGGCCCGTTTTTAACTGGCCATCTGTCTGTAGCGTGACCCGGGATCGCAGGTTATTCATCACCAACGTCTGGTGGGTCTCTGCCACGCCCAATTCCCAGGGCAGGCCTGCGTGTTTGATGGAAGTCAGAGGCGATGCGCCGGTGCCGCCATCGTGGCCGGCAATCACGAGATGATCAGTCTTGGCCTTGGTGACTCCCGCGGCAATCGTGCCCACACCGATTTCCGATACTAGTTTGACGCTGATGCGTGCCTCGCGGTTTGCGTTCTTTAAGTCGTGAATCAGCTGCGCGATATCCTCAATCGAATAGATATCGTGATGAGGAGGCGGGCTGATCAGACCCACGCCCGGAGTCGAGTGTCGGATTCGGGCGATTTGTTCGTCCACCTTGCCGCCCGGCAGCTCGCCTCCTTCGCCCGGTTTGGCGCCCTGCGCGATCTTAATCTGAAGCTCATCTGCATTAGTCAGATACCATGCCGTGACTCCGAACCGCCCCGAAGCGACCTGTTTGATGGCCGAGCGCTTCGAATCGCCATTGGCCATCGGCGTGAAGCGTTCAGGATCTTCTCCGCCTTCTCCGGTATTGGATTTGCCGCCCAGGCGATTCATCGCCACAGCCAGAGACTCGTGGCTTTCCTGAGAGATCGATCCGAAACTCATCGCACCGGTGGCAAAGCGCTTGACGATCTCAGTGGCAGGTTCGACTTCTTCTAGCGGTATCGTTTCACACTGTTCAGTGCGTAATTTCATCAAGCCACGCAGCGTACACTGACGGGTTGCCTGTTCATTCACATGCCGCGCAAATTCTGCGTAGGCGTCTGCGCTGTTGCTCCTGGCGGCCAGTTGCAGGTTGAATATTGTACTGGGATTCCACATGTGCGCATCGCCGCCGGTGCGCCAGTGAAAATCGCCGGGATTGTTCAGAACCGGAATGCGCTCGGAGTCTTTTTCGGGATAGCCGATCGCATGTCGACGCCGACTTTCTTCTGACAGGACGTTGAAGTTGACGCCCTGTACCCGGCTGGCGGTGCCGGCAAAGCACTTCGCAATGATTTCGTCTGCCAAGCCGACGGCTTCGAAGATCTGAGCTCCCTTATAGGAATGCAGGGTGGATATGCCCATTTTCGCCATCACCTTCATCATCCCCTTGGCCACTCCTTTTTTGTAAGCAGCGACGAGGCTGTCTTCGGTGGAGTATTTATCGCCAAGCAGGCCTTCTTTGTTTGCCTGCCAGAGCGCCTCAAAAGCCAGATAAGGATTGACAGCGTCGGCACCGTATCCGGTCAGCAGACAGTGATGATGGACTTCTCTGGCTTCACCGGTTTCGACCAAAATGCCGATCTGGCTTCGCAGTTCATTGTTAAGCAGATGTTGATGGACAGCGCCGGTGGCAATCAGCGCACTCAGCGGAATCCGGGATTGTGACATGTTGCGATCCGACAGGATGATGAAGGCATAGCCGTCTTCAATTGCCTGCGACGCTTCGCGGCAAATTCGCTCCACGGCCTCCATGAAACCGTCAGGCTGGTTGGCAGCAAACGTGATGTCAATGACGCAGGAGCGAAGTCCTTTGTGGTCCATCTGGCTGAGATCGGTCAGCTGCTGGTTAGAGAGAACGGGATGCTCCAGGCTCAGTCTGCGCACCTGCTCCGGGGTCGTTTCGAGAAGGTTGCCCTCGGGGCCGATGAAACAGTGCAAGGACATGACCACCTCTTCGCGTATCGAATCGATCGGCGGGTTGGTGACCTGCGCGAACAGCTGCTTGAAGTAGTCGTAAATCATGCGTGGCTTGTCGGACAGGCAGGCCAGCGCAGAATCGTTACCCATGGAGCCCAGCGGATCACGCGCCTCGGTGACCAGCGGAATCAGCATGAACTGCATGGTTTCGGTGGTATAACCGAATGCCTGCATGCGCTCGAGGGTCTGCGCATTATCCAAAGACGGTGCCGGTGCGGTGCTGGCTAAGTCGGCCAGCGTGATTCGCTCCTGCGCCAGCCATTCCCCGTAGGATCTTTTGCCGGAGATCAGGCCTTTCACCTCTTCGTCCGGAATGAGACGGCCCTGATCGAAGTCGATCAGAAACATTTTGCCCGGTTGCAGACGCCCTTTGAATTTAACGTTGGCCGGATCGACCTGCAGCACACCAACTTCGGATGCCATGATGCACTTGTCATCATGGGTGATGTAATAGCGGCTCGGCCGCAGCCCGTTGCGGTCAAGCACTGCACCAATGTATTTACCGTCTGAGAACACAATTGAAGCCGGACCGTCCCAGGGCTCCATCAGGGCCGAGTGGTATTCATAAAAATCTTTCTTCGCCTGTGCCATGTTGCGGTCAGACTGCCAGGCTTCAGGGATCATCATCATGGTGGCTTCCGCCAGCGAACGGCCGGACAGCAGCAGGAACTCAAGTACCGAGTCAAAACTGCCGGAGTCGGAGCAGTCCGAGTCAATGACCGGCAGGATGTCCTGAAGTTTGTCTCCGAAGACCTCGGTTGCCACCATGCCCTGCCGCGCGACCATGGCGTTTACATTGCCGCGCAGAGTATTGATTTCGCCGTTGTGACTCATGAACCGGTTCGGTTGAGCGCGATCCCACGACGGAAAGGTGTTGGTGCTGAAACGTGAATGCACCATGGCCAGATGCGTGGCGAATTCGGGGTTGGTAAGGTCGCTGTAAAATGGGAAAAGCTGTCCCGGAGTCAACATACCTTTATAGACGATGACCTTGGTGGACAAGCTGCAGGCATAGACCTGTTTGGCTTCACTAAGTGTTTCGTCGCCGCGCAGCGCGTGGGTGAACCGCTTTCGGATCAGGTACAGAACCCGCTCGAAGGCGTCGCCGCTGAGATCATCGGCAGCGGCAATAAACAGCTGGGTGATATGCGGTTGGGCGAGCAGCGCCGCGGGGCCCACGTCTGCCCCCTTGGCGTCGGTCGGCACGTCACGCCAGCCGACCAGTCGCTGTCCTTCTTCAAGAATGATCTGATTAATAGTTTTTACACACTGCTCTCTTTCGACCGGGTCCTGTGGCAGAAATATGTTGCCGACGGAATAGCGGCCGGCTTCCGGTAACTCCTCGTTCAGTTTGTCCTTGGCCACTTTCGTGAAAAAGCTGTGTGGCAAGGCCATCAGGATACCGGCTCCGTCACCGGTGTTGGCCTCGAAACCACAGCCTCCACGGTGATCCATGCGGGAATTGAGATGATAGGCATCGAGCATGATCTGGTGGCTGGGAGCCCCCTTGATGTTGGCTACAAACCCAACGCCACAGGAATCCTTCTCATTGGCGGGGTCATACAGCCCATGCTTGGGAGGGTAGCCAAACGTCAGTTTTTCCTGTTTTTCACTCATGCTCTTGGTCATCTCATCGTTGGCCCGGTCTGCCCGTTGTCACCGGCCACCGGTCGCGCCGCCCTGTCGGAACAGAACGATGTTTCGGTTAGGCTGACTGACACCGCTGGACTGGGCCCGGTTCGGGCTTTGCGTGGTCTGCTTTACTCCCCGCAGAATGCTGAGTGGCCAGCGATTAGGGGGTCAATCAAAATACCATTCATAAAGAATATGTCAAGGCATCAGGAACTTTCCGCAGATTCTTCGGCTGAGATAAGTGTCTGTTTTTCAATGACTTGCCGAGTCGCTTTGCTCGAATAATAGCCAATATATTGTCAATTGGCCGGGGTGGTCTGGCGCTGTGTCTGATTGGCTCGACCGCTGCGCGTTTGCGTCCATGCGGCTGCTCCGGGTATGCACCTTACAGCGCCGCCCGCCGAAAAGCTAAGCGGCTGCGAGTCGCCGAGCGCGCTCTCGGGGGCACCCCGAGCTGTCACAGGTTTGCTGCAAACGGCCGTAAGCGAGCATGACCGAAGTCTTGGGAAAGTCCCAAAAACACTGGGCATCGGGTGATCGGGTCAGCTTGCTAATTGACAGAGGGTGGATTAATCTAATGGACCATTCGTCAGCAACAAACGGATGGGCCTGTTTTTGCAAATATTGCAGAGCGCTCCCGGCTTCAGCAACCTAGGATGAAGCCCGCGGGATTTGCCGTCAGGGTTCAGATTGACACAATCTGGCTAAAAATAATAACGACTGATACAACAGCACAACATGCAGGACCCCCAATTCACACTTTACGGAGGCGATAGTAAGCCGTGAACCCAAAAGTAACTCGTCGACGCTTCATTAAAGGAGTCGTTGCCTCTGGTGCGGCGGCCACGACCACAGGAATGTGGTACGCGGCCAATGGCCAGGACCGACCCGGCGGTGCGGTTGAGCGTCTGATCAGAATCAATGTCAATGGCCAGATGCGCAGCGTCGATGTGGCCCCTCAGGAAACTCTGGCTTACACACTCCGCTACAAACTCGGGCTGACCGGCACTAAGCTTGGTTGCAACCGCGGCGAATGCGGCGCCTGCACCGTGCTGGTGGACGACGTCGCCACCTACGCCTGTTCGGTACTCACGCATTCAATGAAGAATGCCCGCATCGAAACAGTCGAAGGATTGGAATCGCCGAATGGTGATCTGCATCCGGTGCAGCAGGCCTTCGTTGAGGAGCTGTCACCGCAGTGCGGCTACTGCACGCCTGGACAGGTCATGGCGGCAGTTGCCCTGCTTCGTGAAAACCCCAACCCAACGCGAGAGGAGGCACGACATGCCATGTCCGGCAACATCTGTCGCTGCGGCTCTTATGACTCTTACCTCGATGGCGTCATGCGCGCCGTACAACTAGGATAATCATCATGGCCTATATGCATATTGGTAAAGACTTCGTGCCGCCTGATGTACCTGGCAAGGTTACTGGCCGCATTAAATACGCAGAGGACTATACCCGTGAGGGCATGGTTTACTCCCGATTGCTCACGAGTCCGATCCCGCACGCCCGGGTGCTCGATATCGACGCATCCGAGGCGCTGGCAATGGACGGCGTGTTCGGCATTCTGACGGCCGACGATGTGTATCCCGACGGGGAGCCGCAGAGCACAGGTCTGAAAATACTGACCAACGAACCGACACTGGTCGGTGAGCCTATTCTGGCCTTGGCCGCGATTGACGAAAAAACTGCCGAAACAGCTATCTCGCGGATCAATGTCACTTTTGAGCGTCTGCCTTTCGTACTGGATCCTCTGGACAGTCTGGCAGAAGGAGGAGCGAACGCTTACCCCGGCGATCAGAACACTTTCGTGTTCCGACAGGGCTTTGCGACGGAGAAGTGGACTGAGGATCAGGTTGCGAGTTTCCGGGCAGGCAACGAACCGACCGCGGAGCCTCAGCAAACCTGGTCCCTGGGCGATCTTGAGGCAGGCTTTGCTGCTTCAGACTTCGTCTACGAAACCACGTTTACGACGGCGGGCTATCCCCATCACTCGATGGAGCCGCGCAGCGCCATGGCCTACTGGGAAGATGGCAAGCTCTACCTGCATGGTACGTCCCAGTCTTTGACGGCGCTGGCAGACGGGATGGCGCCGATCATCGGTGTGCCGAAGAAAGACATCGTCTTCATTAACGCGGCAACCGGTGGCGGCTTCGGGCAGCGTGCCCGCGCAAACAGCATTCCGAGCATGGCCATACCGGCTAAGTTGTCCCAGAAAATAAATCGCCCTGTGATGATGCGAATCACCCGTGAAGAGGAATTCACGATTGGTGGTGCGCGTCAGGGATTCCAGGGCTGGATTAAAGTGGGCTTCAAGCCCGATGGTGTCATGTCAGCCTGTGATCTCTACATCATTTCTGACAACGGCGGCAAAGGGGGAGGTGGCGACGCTTCGTCGGCTGCTGACTGTATTGACGTGCTCTACCAGCCAGATGCCCTGCGTTTCCGCGGGACCTCGATAGGCAGTAACACTGCACATCGTGGTGCTCAGCGTGGACCGGGCCAGAATCAGATTGCGCCGATCATTGCGCCGATTCTTGACAAGGCCGCAGACGCGCTTGGTATCAGCCGTCTGGAGATACGTAAAATTAATGCGCCGCGCAACGGCGATGTGGCAGGGCCGCGACAAACGCCTTTCACATCAGCCTACGTGCCAGAGTCCCTGGACATGGCGACACAGCAGTTCGACTGGGAAGGCCGCCAGGCCCGCAGACGACAGCGCAATGGCAGCAAAGTGATTGGTCTTGGTCTAGGCCAGGGCTACCACAATGCCGGGCGCAGCGGTATGGACGGCATCGTGACCATGGGAACCGATGGCAGGCTGAAAATCCATAATGGCGCCGGCAATCTGGGAACCTACTCCTATGCTTCGACGTCACGTGCGGCTGCCGAAGTTCTGAAAATGCCGTGGGAAAACTGCGACATTCTCAATGTCCGCACTGACAACCACCTCCCGATCACGTCACCGCAGGATGGCAGTAATTCCATCTTCACCAACACCCGTACGATGTTCGGTGCTGCGACTGACATGCTGAACAAGATGAAGGAGATCGCTGCGACCGATCTGGGCGGTGATCCCGCGGACTACGATGTCTCCAATGAGCGGGTACACCAGATCGCCGACGAATCAATCGGCTATACTTATGCTGAGGTTGCGCAGCGTGCCATGGAGCTTGGTGGCAAATTCACCGGTGAGGCAGATATGCCGGAAGAGCTTGCTGAGTGGACCCAGATATCTGTGTCACGGCTCGCTGGCTCCGCCTTTATGGGCGTGTATCATGACCCGCGGCACGAAGGAAACCCGCCGGGATTCACGGTGACCTGTTGCGAAATCGAGCTGGATCTGGAGACCGGCAAGTATGAGATTCTCGACATGGTGACCATTGCCGAATCAGGCACCATCGTTCACCCTCAGGGTATGGAAAACCAGCTGGTAGGCGGAGCTGTCTGGGGAATCGGGCTGTCTGGCTACGAGCGTCATCTGTATGACCCTCAAAACGGCCTGCCCGCTTCGACCGGCTACTGGCAGAGTAAGGTGCCAACCTATCTCGATACCCCTGTGAAAATCGGTACCGGCTGGGTCGATCTGCCGGATCCTGAAAATCCGGTTGGAGCCAGAGGAATCGGCGAGCCCTCCATGGGCGCAGTGTCTGCAGCGTTGACTGCCGCCATCACTGATGCGCTGGACGGTCACCATTTCGCGACGGCGCCAATTACGGCTGACATGATTATTAATCACCTGGCAGGCACTGAAGAAAACGCAGCGCCGCTTGCTCAGAACAACTTCAGAGGTTGATATGGTAGCGACATCACATGACGTAATGCCTGACATTGAGCTTTATCAGCCTACTGATGAAGCAAACGCTCTGGCATTGGCAAACACACTTGGCAGCGATGGCTGGCTCCTCGCCGGCGGCCAGGATACCTTCGGCTGGCTAAAGGACCGCAACAAGGCGCCCGGCGCCATGATCGAATTGACTCAGATCGATGCCTGGAAAGGCGTTCGGGAGACTGCTGATGGCGTTGAGATTGGCGCAGTCACGACGCTCAGTGAGATCGCCAAGAATCCGATCATCCGGGAACGTTATGGCGTGCTGGCGAAGGCTGCTGGAGTAGTGGCCAGTCCCCAGATTCGCAACGTAGGTACTATGGGCGGCAATCTGAATCAGGATGCGCGCTGCTGGTACTACCGCCGGGGCCTGGATTGCTATCGGGCTGGTGGCAATATCTGCTATGCAGACTCTCCGGAAGGTCTGAATCGCGAGCACGCTATCTTTGGCGCGAGCCGCTGTGTGGCGGTAAGCCCTTCTGACACAGCGCCAACACTCGTTGCTCTTGACGCTACCATGGTGATCGCCAGCCAGAATGGCACCCGCACGATGTCTGCTCAGGATTTCTTTATTGGTCCTGATCGCGACATTCGCAGCATGACTGCACTTGACGAAGGAGAGATTCTCACTGCTGTCAGGTTGCCTGCAGCCTGGGCTAACGCTGAGTTCTATTTCGAGAAGGTTGCCGACCGGAACGTGTGGGACTTTGCCCTGACCAGTGTTGCCGCAGTTATGAAGGTGTCAGGTGGCACTATCGAGGATGCGAGGATTGCCTGCGGCGCCGTAGAGTGTGTGCCGCGCCGACTGGAAGCGGTCGAAAATGCCATACGGGGCCAGCAACGCTCAGATGAGCTTGGTGCACGGGCAGGTGAGTTGGCAGTTGAGGGTGCACGTCCGCTCAACTACAACAACTTCAAAGTGCCTCTCATGGCTAATCTGGTTGCTCGAGCCGTCCGGGGTTAGCCTCCGGACCGGCTATTAGTCCTGACCCGCTGGTGCCGGCATCGGAGCCAGCGGGCGCAGTAGCCGAACTCAGGCTGGATCGCAGATAAAAAGAAAAATCACAATAACAAAACAAAAAAACAGCAGTAGCATAAAAAGAGGGTAGTACAGTGGGAGAAATAGTCCGCTATAAACGCGATGTTTGGGGCGAGGAAGTTATCCTCGGTGTTTCCTGGGACTTGCTTTGGGTAGTTGCCGTTGCGGTGCTGGTTCTTCTGGCTGCCCATGCCATTATTATGGCTGCGCTTGCCAAGAAAGATCTCGACCGACCCACAGCGGAGGGCCGACGGGTGGTGCGCCATGAATCGATTGACCGCACTTTTCACTGGCTGATGGCCGCCAGCATATTTGTCCTGATTTTTACCGGTACAGCGCCGATACTGGGGCTGAGGATAGCCTGGCTCAACATCCACTGGATCAGCGGTCTGCTTCTGACGTTCCTGATTGTTGCGCACATTATCCGGTCGATGTTCTGGCAGGATTTCAAGTCCATGCTGCTGACACCCAAGGATTTTTCCGAGCCATTCGATTCGACTTCCAAGCCGGGTAAATACTACTTTGAGCAGAAAGGTATGCACTGGGCCGCTACGGTGGTGGTTCTCGCAGTCATCGTCACCGGTGTTTTGATGTTCATGCAGATAGATACGCCGTTCTGGGATAGAACCAACAGCATGCCGGAAGATCAGCTGGGGCTGGTATTTTTGCTCCACGGTCTGTCGACTCTGGCGCTGGTCGCGCTGGCCTCGACTCACATCTATTTCGCCTTGCGACCGGAGAAGATCTTTTATACTCGCTCCATGCTGGCCGGTTGGATGTCTGAGGATGAAATGGCTGCGAACCACGACCCAGCCAAATGGATGCCTAAAGAGGCCGAGTAAGCTGCAGGGCCGGAGACACGACAGTGACTCCACCGGTATGCTCGTGATAGTAACCCGAAAGAGGTGTCAGGCCCGTTCTGACACCTCTTTTTTAACTGTTTAGCGTAACTTTTTACCCCTGATCGGGAACATCTGAACGGAGAGACCTGTGGATCTTGCTGAAAGTATTGAAACCATTGAAGCCGGTTATGAGTTTTTGCTAGCTTATGCGGCCCAGGGTCGTCCTGCTGGCACAGAAACAGGGCCAGGCCCCCACGCCCGTCCCACTCTTGAAGGGATGCATGAAGCTATGGTTCATCTCGATGATTCTCTGGCAGATCGGGAAGAGCCGTTCGAGCGAGTGATCGCTGAAGATTGCCGCAAGGCCGGCGCTGCAATTGCTTTCCTGCTCAGTCAGAAAAAAATCGGGTCAGAAATTGTGGACAATCTGAATGCGTCAATCCACCTCCGGGCGGTGCTTACTGATCTTTTTCTTTACAGCGAAGCTCTTGAGCCCAGCGCTGAAGAAACATCCAAATCTATGGCCTATGATGCCACTCAAGGTAATCCTGACGCCTAATATTTCTGTCTTCTGAACTACAAAAGGGGCAGTACGCACTTTTTGTAGGACTTATTTTCTATGGTTAATTACCCTCGCAGACTGCAACTGGCCCGCCTTCCAACGCCGTTGACCCAACTGACTCGATTCAAGATTCCAGGTGTGGATACTGAAATTTGGGTCAAACGTGATGAGGTCACCGGAACTGAAGTCTCGGGGAATAAAATTCGTAAACTTGAATTTAACCTGGCAGATGCTTCAGAGCAGGGGTGCAACACAGTCATCACTTGCGGCGGGATTCAGTCTAATCACTGCCGAGCTACCGCAGTGATGGGCGCGAGGCTTGGCTTGAGAGTTCATCTGCTGCTGCGCGGTGAAAAGCCGGAAGTTTCAACGGGCAACCTGCTGATGGATTATCTGTGTGGAGCCGAAGTCACTTTCATCCCGGAGAATGAATGGTCGGGGCACGCCGAGTATGCTGCTCGCTTGCAGGACAGTTATGCGTCCAATGGGGACCGGGCCCTGTTCATTCCTATCGGCGCCAGTGATGAGGTGGGCCTTTGGGGTTATATAGCCGCCTGCGAAGAACTGAAAGAGGATTTCGCCCAGCACGGTCTGACGCCTGATTATCTGGTCACCGCAACCGGCTCCGGGGGAACGCAGGCGGGTTTGATCGTGGGTTCGCAGCTATTTGATCTGCCGGCAGAAGTCAGAGCGTTTAATGTTAGTGACAGCGCCAGCTATTTTGATCGTAAGATTCGTGAAGACGTGTTGCTCTGGAAGCAGCGTTACAACATGGAGATCGATGAAAAAGCACTCGATGTTCAAACTGTTGAGGGCTATCTCGGCGAAGCATATGGGGTCGCCGGGCCGGAGATATTCGACTTGATTGCAGAATTGGGCCGGACAGAAGGTTTGCTGCTCGACCCGGTATATACAGGTAAAGCCTTCTACGGCATGGTGTCAGAGCTTGCGAAAGGCGAGGCTGGCCGCCTGCCCGGCGCGAGACAGGTTGTATTTGTGCATACCGGAGGGCTGTTCGGCCTGTTTCCGCAACAGCATGGCTTCGCGTTCCATGAGGGGCACTCCGGTCATTGAGCGCGCGAGTCCGGTAACCTCAAAGCGCCGGACAGAGCGGTTCATCCGGTCCGGTTTGCTGCACAAAAACCGGGATCAAGCCGGTCTCTGCGAGTAGCACGGATTGAAGGTGGGGGATGATTCAGATTGGGAGTAGCAATGGTAACGGGATCGGAAATGACTAGTATCAATGAGCCTGACAAGGCGGGCGCTCGCATTGCGGCAGGAAAGCTGATCGCCGGCGTTTGTGTCGGTCTGGCAGCGATGGGGGCTCAGGCCCAACATAGCGAACCGGACGGTTATGCGGGCGCGACCAGCGCCAATTATCAGGAAGCGGCCACCAGCGCGCAGTGGGATACCCGCTATGAAAACCAGTTGCTCACCAACACCCTCCAGCTGATCACTGATGGGGCCCGTTCAGGTGAGGGCTATTTCAGTGCCGATGGAACCCAGTTCATCTATCAGGCGGAGATGCCGGGTAACCCGTTTTATCAGATTTATCTTTTAGATCTGGAGTCCGGTGAATCCAACCGTGTTTCAACAGGCGTTGGTTTGACGACTTGTGCCTGGATTCACCCGACTCTGGACCGGATCATGTACGCCTCTACCCACGAAGATCCGAATGCACTGGCAAAACAAGCTGAAGAACTGGCGATCAGAGCCAGCGGAGAAGCCCGTCCCTACGGCTGGGATTATGATCCGTCCTATGAGATCTACGCGGCTGACAGCGACGGCAGCAATCTCGTTAATCTGACTCACGCAGCCGGCTACGACGCCGAGGGTTCTTATTCGCCTGACGGGCGCACCATTCTGTTTGCATCGAATCGTGAGGCCTATGCCCGCCCTCTGAGTAAGGTAGAGCAAGGTCTGCTCGACGATGACGCCTCCTATTTCATGGATTTGTACGTTATGGACGCAGACGGCAGCAACGTAAAGCAGCTGACCTTTTCGCCCGGTTACGATGGAGGCCCTTTCTACAACGCAGAGGGCACCAAGATATTGTGGCGCCGTTTCAACCCTGACGGCAACAGCGCGGAAATCTGGACCATGGACACGGACGGCAGCAATCAGCGACAGCTTACCGCCAATGGAATGGTCAACTGGGGCCCCTATTATCACCCCAGTGGTGCCTACATTATCTACTCCAGCAATGTGCTCGGGCACGCTAATTTTGAATTATTCATGATTGATCCTGAGGGTAGCAGCGACCCGATCCGCGTCACCAATACTGACGGGACAGACATACTGCCGGTATTTTCGCCTGACGGTGAGCGCCTTGCCTGGAGCACGACCCGCACACAGGGCGGTGCTTCCCAGATACATATGGCGGGCTGGGATCACGAGTTGGCTCTGGAATTACTGGGTCTGCAGTAATTCATCGGCAGTCGTTATGTTGCTCAGACTTGGTTTAAGCTTTTTTCTCGGAGTCGCCCTGTGTTGGACCGCGCAGGCGCAGTCTCCTTCGCTGAATGAGCCAGGCACAACACCCGGCACGCCCGATCTGTTGCACCACAGTCTGAGCATTGACCTCGATCCTGGCAGAGAGTCTCTTATGGTCAGCGACCGGATGCGTCTGCCACAGGCCTGGTCAGGTCATAACCTGCAGTTCGAGCTGAACAGCGGTCTATCGATCACTACCTCAAACCTGCCGATCAGTGAAGACCCGAACGCGCAAGTCGCCTCTGGTGATGTGATTGATTCAACTGTCGCGCAGGAAGCTGAGGTCAAACGTTATCGAATCAGTGTTCCCGCCTCGTTCAGCGGCGAGCTGGAGATCAGTTACTCGGGAACCATCAATGATCTGGCAGAGCAGAGCAGCCCCGAATATGCCCAGAGCTTTGCCCAGACCTCCGGTATTATTTCGGGCGAAGGGGTGTTTCTGAGCCGAGCGTCTGTCTGGGTTCCACTGTTTGACGACGGGCTGATCACTTTCGATCTGTCTGCGCGGTTTGCGCCAAGCTCGTCGGATTGGACTACTGTCAGCCAGGGACAGCCGGCCGGTCTCAATGGCTGGCAGACTGAGCATCCGCAGGAAGAAATCTATCTGATTGCGGCTGAATTTACGCAGTACACTGAGTCGGCCGGGCGGGTTGAGGCCAGCGCGTATTTGCGAAACCCTGACCGAAACCTTGCCACTAAGTATCTCGACGCAACAGCTCGTTACCTGACGCTCTACGAACCTATGCTCGGAGACTATCCATTTTCCAAATTTGCGCTGGTGGAAAATTTCTGGGAAACCGGTTTCGGTATGCCTTCCTTCACCTTGTTGGGCCCCCGAGTAATCCGGTTTCCATTTATTCTTGAGTCTTCTTATCCGCATGAACTGCTGCATAACTGGTGGGGGAATGGTGTCTATCCCGACTATGCGACCGGTAACTGGAGCGAAGGCCTGACGTCTTATCTGGCGGACCACCTGTTTCGGGAAATGGATGGCACCGGGCATGAGTACCGCAAGGAAATGCTCGCTCGCTATAAAAATTACGTTTCCGAGGGGGAGGACTTTCCGCTTTCACAGTTTACTTCGCGTAATTCTGCAGCAACGCAAGCTGTTGGTTACGGGAAAACCTTGATGCTGTGGCACATGTTAAGAATAGAGTTGGGAGACGAACTGTTTATCGATGGCTTGCGGCAATTCTATGACCGCTATCAGTTCCAGCGGGCGTCCTTCGCTGATATCGAAAATCTTTTCAGTGAATTAAGCGGGCGAGATCTGTCTGCTTTTTTTGAGCAGTGGGTAAACCGCACCGGTGCTCCACAGCTGGCGGTGACGGTCGAAGAACTCAATGGAGATCGGGCGCGCATCATGTTCGCCCAGACGCAGTTTGAAGAGCCCTATTCATTAAAAGTGCCGGTTGCCTTGTTTTATGAAGGAGAGCCTAAGCCGCAAATTTACGATATTTCTCTGACCCAAAAAACCGAAGGCGTCATTGCCGAGGAGTTCGATCGTTTGCAAGCGGTTTTGGTCGATCCTTTTTTTGACGTATTTCGCGCTCTCGACAGGGAGGAGACCCCGCCAACGGTCGGAGAGCTGTTCGGTGCGGACGAAATAGCCTTCGTACTGCCTTCAGAGGATACGCTGGAATGGTCCCTTCTGGCTGAGGGTTTTGCCGAAGGGGCGGACTTTGAGCTAATTGACGCCGAGACTCTGGATCAGTTGCCGAGTGATCGGTCAGTCTGGGTGCTGGGCAAAGACAATCCTTTTGTGCCGGCAGTTAGTTCAGCACTGGATGTGTTCGAGGTTGCCTGGGAGCCGGATCAAATTCTTCTGGCTGACGGTGAAGTGTCATTCGAAAATCGCAGCACGGTACTGGTAGGCCGGCATCCGGCCAACCCTGACCTGGCTATTGGCTGGATACACATCGACGAGTTGGTGGCCTTGTCCGGTCTGATCGAGAAGCTGCCCCATTACGGTAAGTATTCTTATCTCAGCTTTACCGGGGAGGAACCGACCAACGATGTGAAGGGAATCTGGGCGAGTGCTGACTCGCCGCTGCGTTGGGTAAAACCGGGACTCGACTCACCAGTTGCCTGGGAGGGTCTGGTTCCGCCCCCGGCTATCGCAGAGCTGCCGCCGAAATATCTGCCGGAACAGCTGGCGCGACACACCAGTGTGCTGACTGATCCTGTCATGCAGGGCCGCGGTCTTGGCAGCGATGGCCTTGCGCGGGCAGCGCACTATATCGCTGAGCAATTTCGGGAAGCGGGCCTTCAACCGGTCAATGGAACCTACATTCAGCCTTGGCGGCAGGAAGTTCCCGACCTTGGGCAGGTGACTATGGCAAATGTTCTGGGAATGATCCCCGGTTCCGATGCAGCGCTCAGCAGAGAGCCCGTGGTGCTGGGTGCCCATTACGATCACCTCGGGCTAAACGGGGAGACCGGAGAGTTCTTTCCCGGCGCGGATGATAATGCGTCCGGAATCAGTGTGCTGATTGAAGTGGCGAGGAAGCTTGCTCGGGCATTCACACCGCAAAGGCCCATTCTGTTTATTGCATTCACCGGCGAGGAGTCCGGATTGCTCGGCTCTGATTACTTGGTCAATTCTTCGCCTGGCGGCTTTCAGGTAAGCAGCGCGTTTGCCATGGTGAATCTTGATGCCGTCGGTCGACTGGACGGGCGAACTCTGCAGATTTTCGGGGCAGAAAGTGCCTACGAGTGGCCGTTCATGGCGCAGGGTATCGGCTTTACCATCGGTGTGTCGTCACAATTTGCAGCACAAACGGTTGCCAGCAGTGATCACGTCAGTTTTCTCAATGCCGGGATACCAGCGATTCACCTCTTCAGCGGCACCCATCTGGACTATCATCAGCCGTCGGATACCGCGGACAAGCTGGATCTGGCCGGGATGGCGGACGTCGCGCTCTGGGTTGAAGAGGCGATCGTCTACCTCGCTGATCGGGTCGACCCTCTGCGAGTCAATCTCGGCCGGGCGTCTCAGCTCTCGGTGAGCAGCAGCACGACTTCGCGTGAGGCTGTTCTGGGCACAGTGCCTGATTTTGCTTATCAGGGGCAGGGGATACGTATTTCTGGCGTGTCGCCGAGCAGTGCTGCGGAGCTGGCAGGCCTGCAGGCCAATGATGTTATTGTGCAGTTCAACGGACAAGCCGTGGACAGTCTGCAAACCTATTCAGATATGCTGCGCGCTGCCGCACCGGGAGAGGGAATCGAGATCACGGTTCAGCGCGGCGAGCAGACCTTCAATGTCTCGGCTACCCTGCGGGCGCGCTGATGGGTCAGAGTGCTTTGCCTGCTAGCGTAAAAGGCTTAACAGCAGTCCGGCCACGATGACCAGAACAGAGGCTGCAATCAGCCGATAATGCTTTGCGCTATTGGGAGCTGACCAGTTGTAGAATTGTTCCTCGATAAACAGGCAGTGCGTTTGTTTGCGCCTCATAGTGCGGTCTCCTAGCGGCTGGTTTAAATCTCTATTAAATCCGCTGAATATGGCGATGAGCGGGCAGCAAAGGGGCGAAGCAGCGAACAAATCTGATGAGCCAGCGTGCTTCAAAGAAACTGGTCTTTGGCGGTAAACTGGCGGTCATCTTTATCCGGCAGACTGCATGCTTGGGTTCCGGGTCAACACATTTACGCCAACAGGTTAGAATCATGCGAGACATAGCTATTGTTGCTGCCCTTTTTCTGGTCACAATCATGTCCTCAACAAGCTACGCCCAAAAAATCGTTATTGCCCATCGGGGTGCCAGCGGCTATCTGCCAGAGCATACACTTGAGGCCAAGGCAATGGCTTATGCGCAGGGTGCCCATTACATCGAACAGGATCTGGTGATGACACGCGACGACGAGCTGATTGTCTTGCACGACATTACTCTGGACCGCACAACCGACGTGGACGAGAAATTTCCCGATCGAGCCCGGCGCGATGGCCGCTATTATGCGATTGATTTCACTCTGGAAGAGATAAGAACCCTGAATGCAACCGAAGGATTCAGAATTGAGAATGGTGAAAAAATACAGGGTTTCAGTCAGCGATTTCCTCTCGGCAAGAGTCGCTTTCGGGTACCCACCTTTCAGGATGAAATTGAAATGATTCAGGGTCTGAACCTCTCCACCGGTCGGGATATCGGTATCTATCCTGAGATCAAACAGCCGGCATTTCACCGTCAGGAGGGCAAGGATATCAGCACCCGAGTCGCTGACGTGTTGAAGGAGTATGGTTACACCAGCAAGGGCAGCAAGGTTTTCCTGCAAACATTTGACTACGAAGAGTTAGCCTTGATTCAAAAAGAGATATTTCCCTCAGTGGGGATCGAGGTCAATCTGATCATGCTGCTCGGCAACCGGACAGACTATCCCTGGATGTTTGAGCCAGACGGCATGTCGAAACTCGCCTACTCGGCGGACGGAATCGGACCTTCCTACAACCTCGTCGTGGACAGAGCGTCTGAAGCGGGTGACATACGTATTTCTGAGCTGGTGACTCAAGCCCATGGCGCAGGACTTGCCGTCCACCCCTATACCTTCCGGGCTGACCCTGAAGCCGTTCCGGATTACGCGGCAAGCTTTGAAGAACTGCTGGATATTCATTATTTTCAGGCGGATGTTGACGGCGTGTTCACAGATTTTCCTGACCGCGCCGTACAGTTTCTGCAGTCACAGTGACCGTTTACTCCCAGGACAATGCCCTGCCGGGCACAGCAGAATACTGCGCGCTCGTTGTGGGCTGTCTCCCAGAAGCAAGGCCGCGGCGCAATCCGGCTTGCCGGGGAGTCTGTTTGCCACCGTTGTACGTGATCGGGGGAAGCTGATCGCGATGGGCCGAGTGGTAGGGGATGGCGGCTGCAATTTTGAAGTTGTCGATATCGCGGTTCATCCAGACCATCATCGGCAGGGTCTTGGTCAACACGTCACGGATGCGATCATGGACTATCTCCATACTTCAGCTCCGGATTCCGCTTATGTGTGTCTGATTGCTGATGATCACTCTCCGGTGCTGTATGGCAAATATGATTTCAGGCCAACAGCTCCAAGATCGATAGGAATGGCCTTGTCTATCAGGCATCAAGGTGCGCGCATGTGGCGTGATCAGTGTTTCCTTTATCCGGGTTCTGGCCTGGCTCGCCGTAATGCTGTCGCTGGCTGCCTGCAGCAGCAGCGTGATTCGCATCAACTATCACTTTGAACCCCAGGGTGCGCTGATCACTACTACGGATTCAATATTGCCGCTTGGGCGTGCTCCGGTACTTAGAGCTTACCCTCTGGATACCCTGCCTGAGCCCGATGAGAACGGTTGCATCATATTTTCCGGTGCAGAAGCGCTCTGGGTCAGTGGCGTCACCACGAGAGTTGGTGGTCTTCGGATCTGTGATCTCAAGCAAAAAACCTTCGGGATCGATCTGCCAAGGCCCACCGGTTATCCGGATCTGGATATTGATCTCGAGGTGGCGATCAGGCATGGTCGGCGTCTGGCAACAGAGCGGGAGCGCTGGTTCTTCGGTGGGGTGGAGCCGCCCCGTAGCAACCCTACGGGTGTCCGTGATCACTGAACCGGCTTTCAGCAAAATGCAGCGAAAAGCCCTGCTCAGTGGGGCAAGCGGGTAAATAACACAATCAGGTTGACATTTGGCCTCATAAGCAGTGCTGGTGTTTGCAGGGCAACAGGCTAAAATGCTGACTACCCTACTCATTGTTGGAACTTTTAATTCAGGAATCGAATCATGATGACGACTTCTATCAAATCAGCAAGATCTCGTTTATTCGGTCTAGCAGTCGCGTCGGGACTGCTGGCGAGTGTCGCGCAGGTCACCGCGCAGGAATTCCGGGCTGGTGAACCTATCGGCGCGGTTAACGAAGCCGGTGCGCGTGTACCGATGTCAGCCAACGTCAAGGTCTATGGCAGTTTTCATTTCTCAGAGAGCTGTACCTTTGATCCCGAGCGCAACCTTATACTGGCTATGAATAACGGCGAGCGCGGTGACGGTACCGAAAACGACGGGTTTGTTTCCCTGATTAATCCTGACGGCTCTGTCCACACCCCCAAATGGATCGGAGTGACCCGCGACGGTCTGGAATTGCATCACCCGCTCGGCAGCGCTGTGCGTAATGGGGTGCTCTACACCGTGGACGTCGGCTATGTAAGATCTTTTGATCTGGCTACGGGTCAACCACTGAAGTCAGTAGCAGTCCCGGGCTCGACCATTCTCAATGGCATCGCGGTAACTGACGACGGCACCGTCTACGCATCCAACACCCGCAACCCCGAACTGATCTACAAGATTACAGCCGATGATGAGGTTTCTGTGTTCGCGGAGGGAGCACCGCTCAATGTGCCCAATGGTGTGGCGATAGATACGGATGGCAACGTGGTGGTGGTTAATATTGATGACAATGCGGTAATCACCTACAACCTGGATGGCGAGGTCATCAAGACCGAGTATGCCGCGGAAGGGGGCAACGATGGTGTGGTGGTACTGCCGGACGGCACCAAGTATGTTAGCAGCGTCCGCTTCGGCAGTGTCTCTGAGATCAAGCTCGGTGAAGAGGCGACCATTATCGCTTCGGGTATCCCGAGTGCGGCGTCGATGTGCTACGACTCCGTGCAGCACCAGCTGGTTATTCCTATGAACCCCAACTACTCTTTGGCGTTCATTCCGCTCTGATGCCGGTGCAGCGAGGCTCGAGAAGACTCAGAGCGGGCCTCGCTGCGCATTTGACTGGCTTAGTCTCCAGCCATCACTTTTGTAATCAGGCTGTTAAACCGGCTAAGTCCGGCCTGAAGATGGTCCTCCAACAGGGCAGAACTAAAGCGAAAGTGACTTTCGACGCCAAATTTGGTGCCGGGTATTACGAGCACATCTTCTTCCTTCAACAAACGCCTTGCCAGATCATCTGAACTGATCGGGAGATCAAACCTGGGAAACGACATGGCTGAGGCTTGAGGGGCCACCACTGAAAACACACCCGGATGTGAATTCAGCGCTGCAGCGAAAGTATCAAAGCCGCGCCTGATCAGCGTTCTGGCTCTGGCTCTGAGTTTTTCCCTGGCCGATTCTCCCAGCGCGTAATCCGCCAACTTCATGGAAAAAATTGTGGCAGCAATCGCCGCGTACTCATGGCGGCGCCAGCACGCCTCAATTACCTCGGCAGGTCCAACCATCCAGCCCAGTCTCAATCCCGGCAAGCCATAGGCTTTACTCATTGAGTTGATCGCGATGACGCGCTCGTATTCCCCCCAAAAGCTCGGGGTTGGCGTGTCGCTGTTTAACTCGGTCCCGGCATAGACTTCATCTGCGACGATCCAGGCACCTACACCGGCGGCCGCAGAAACGAGGGCCTGGCGATCTTTACTGGTCAGGATGCGGCCAGTAGGATTGTTGGGATTCACCACATGAATGATTCGGGTGTCTTTGTCGGTCTGCTGCCGCAGAGAATCGGTATCCAGTGCCCAGGCTTCAGATTCCATCATGTCGACGGTTCGCACTTCGAATCCAAGGTTTACGGCATTACCGCTTAGCTGCTCGTAAGTTGGCCGGAACCGAATCATATTGTCGCCTGGTTGCAGCAGAGTTGCTGCCACCAGTGTATTGGCTTCACTGGCGCCGATAGTCACTAGCACATTCTCGGCAGTGGCTCCTGTATACAGGCTGGCAATCTTTTCCCGCAAACTCTGCAGGCCATTCACCTGTGGGTAGTCCACCAGCGTGGCAAACAGTGACGGGGTGTCGACCTTTGCCAGTTCAAACAGTTCGGCAAATGTCAGCGGGTGTACACCGCTTTCGGCGAAATGATATTTCACCGAATGTTCGTTCTCTGACATGTATTGTTCTATCGCAAAAGGCTGGAACATGGAATAGACCTGATTATTGACTAAAGTGATGAGGGCGCGGGCAGACCCCTCTGTTTGTCGTCATGTTATCGAGTTTGATAGGGTCGAAAAACCCGGCATCATTCGCGCCCGATCGCACCGGGTTCATGCGTTCTGATCAGTCAGCAGGTTCTGTCATTCTGTATGTGGTCAGGCCTGCTTTGTCTTGCTCAGAAACCTGCCCTCTTCAGGGCCTGGCCCGGGCGTGCGCCGGTGGCTTCGCTGTCCTGTAGCACCAGCTCACCATTGACCCAGACCGAACTGATGCCGGTGGAGAGTTGCTGGGTATCCTAAACCGTAGCATGATCCTGCGCGGTATCCGGATCCAACAGTACCAGGTCAGCTTTCATGCCTGCAGCTAGCAAACTGCGATCGGCAATGCCGATGGCCTTGGCTGCGCGCTGGGTCATGGCGGCAATCGCCTCCTCCAGGGGCATGGCACTGTGGTCTCTCACGTATCTGGCAAGAACACGCGGAAAGGCGCCATGGACTCTTGGATGTCCGGTGAACCCGCCATCGGCTTCTGTCCATTCTATGGATCCCCTGATTACATCAGAAAGCGTTTGCGCCTCGCTTGTGCCTCTCAGAACAGCAATGTTAGCAATGGACAGTCCGACATAGCTGGGTTCGGGAGCGAAATACGTAAAAATGATGCCATCAGCCGGCGCGATACTTTCAAGGACAAAGCGAATCTCTTCTATGTCGTCGGGATTGCGGTTCGGAAGCAGCACGCCAATTGTCGATTGCCAGTACTAGTAGGGATAAATATCTGCGGTAACTTCGATACCTTCGTCGCGAGCCGCGTCCAGCATTGCTATCGCCCTGTCGGCTTCCCCCCCAAACTGGCTTGGCGGCTAACTTCAAATGGGAATAATGCACCGGCATCCCGGTAACGCGACCGACCTGGATCAGTTCCTCGATTGCTTCAAATACGGATCGATCCTCTGAGCGGACATGAGACGCATAGCGCGTGCCTGACTCTGCACCAGTCTGAGCCAGGCAAATGATTTCACTGCCTTCTGAGAATTTGCCCGGCACGTATTCAAGGCCGCTGGAGAATCCCAGAGCACCGCTGGCTAATTCCGCGGCGGGCAGGTCTGCAATGGATTCTAGTTCGTCATCGCTGGCGGCCTGATACGGACGCGCCCATCACCACATCACGAATTTTATTGTGGCCCAAATAGGAGGCCACATTAACTGCAGCAGGGTATCGCTCATAGGTCTCATAGAAATCGGCAATAGGAAAACTATGTCCTCCGTCCTGACCAAAAACTGACGTAATGATGCCCTGAGTGAGTATTGAAATGACATCTTTTTTGGTGTCCAGGCCGCGATCATGATGGCTATGGGTATCGATGAAACCCGGAGTCTGCGTTAAGCCGCCGGCATCAATGACAGTCTCTCCGGGCAGTGGCTGCAGCATGCCAATTTCAGTGATGAGCTCGCCCCGAAACCGCAAGGCCCCGCTGTAGACAGGCTGGCCGCTGCCATCGATGATCCGGGTATTCGTGATAAGAGCGAATTTGACAGGCGCGTCCGCAACTTGGGGTTCGCCACAGCCAACCAAGGTCAACAGGCATACAGCCAGTAGCCATTTCTTGACTCCGCTAGACTCTGATCGCGCAAGACAGCGAAAATGAGACGGTTGCCTTTAGCGCAAATCACACGTTCCTGGGTAACTGCTGGGCAGCTTGTGTATGAGTGCGCGTGAGAGGTTTGGTTTTTATGGTCCGGGATTTTTGTCTTGATTCAGGGGCACCAATCCAAACAGATCCCTGATCTCATTGGTATTCAAGTAGAACACCACGAACGAATACAGGCCCAGAGGCACAGCATGAGTGATGGCAAAGAGCAGATACTCACCCGCGGAAGAAACAGCCATCATCAGAAATATCAACTGGAACGCATGGACGATGGCATTGACAAAAGCTAGCAGCGTGGCGGCAATCCAAACCAGATACCTGCGATACAGAATTCCAATCGCCAGGCCCGCTCCCAGCACCGCCGTAATCAAATCCAGGGACAACCCTCCGGCTGAGAGTCCTACATCGATAATGCTCAGCGCACTGGCAAGCAACATGATGCCCGCAGCGACATAGATGCCGATGAGATTCTCGGGAAAGTGCAGTAATTTCATGATGGGGCAGTATTAGCTTTGTTACGGATTTTTATTCTTTGCCCATATTGCTCTTGTGCGGCCGCTGTTTCAAGCAAACTGCTGGGTCGAACCCCGTCTATTCGCGCTTGCTGAGATAGGATTTACGCGCCGGCTTAAGCATAAGCCAACAGAGACTCGAGCGGCAGGATTCTACTTTCCGAAGAGGCGCTTGGCTCTATGCATGGAGAAGAACAACGGTGCGAGACAGACAAAGGTGCCTTTCAGGATAAGCATGTCGTTGTCGACGACGTCGAGCTTCATGAGTATTCCCATGACAGCGAAGGCAAAAGAAAACGTCCTTACGCCGTTGCATAACATCGACCCGCAAGCATCTTGATCCCTGATTTTGCTTGGATCCCGTCCGCTGAAAACCGTCCAGTGTTTTCCTTTCTCTGTGTAATTGGTAAGTAGATAGCTAGATAGTGCGCCAAAAAATAAACAGCAGGCCCGACAACTGGAGTTCACACACGTCGAATTTTTACTCCGCTGCAGAGGAGTCGTTTGGTCTGGCTTTGTGCTTGTAAAAGAGTAGTCCAGCAACATCGAGGCATAGGCCACTGAGAAGCGTGTTAATGGTGGTCCAGACCCACAAGCAGTCGGTAGAGACCATATTGAAAGCCGCCAAGCAACAACCTGCACTGCTCGTTACCAGCACAAAGAAAGCCTGTCTGGCTAGTGATGCCAGAACAGCAATACACGAGACCGTCAGGTAGGGCACGGCCATCAGAATCAGCTGCGCTTCGTCCTTTGTGCTGGTTTCGTTTGCCAGAAAGGTAATCCAGGTAAAGACAATCCAGCAGTTGAGTGTGGTGCACAGAAGATATCAATCAAATTCGGCCACTGTGCCTTTCATCTAACTGATCCCTCCGGCCTGGCCAGAATTCTGATCGCGCCGCGAAAGCCTCACTGGGAGGTGTAGCGAAGGCCCACAAAAGCAGCCCGTGGCGGCGCAGGCCCCAGGAACAGCGGAACGGTGAGATCCTCGATAATGGGCACCTCGAGCTCCCCGGGCTCTTCGCCCAACAGGCCAAATGTTTCGAACTCTTCGTCGAGGAGATTATTTACGGTTGCAAAGATTTCAAACTGATCACTGAACTGATAGCGGACTCGAAGATTGACCAGCATGTAGCCCGCGACCGTGTTCAGTTGATTGGATTCATCACCTCGCAAATGTTGGTCACTGTTGCTGATTACGTCCAGCCCGATGCCGAAACGATCGGTCACTCGATAATTCGTGAGCAGCTTAAACTGGCTCTGAGGAATGCCGGGAATCTGGTCGCCGTTCTCCACCAGGATTTCCCCTTTGTCGTCTGCCAAAGCGTGATTCGGGCTCAATACCTTGAAATTGTCCTCGAAGGTGGCGTCGACAAAGCTGTAAGCCAGCGTCCAGTTCAGGTGCTGCAAATTGCCCGTAAGCCGGCCTTCAAATCCTAGGCGCTGTGTTTCATCTACATTGGCAAAAAGGCCAGTCGCCCGGCCCGTGGTCTGAAACAGGATGTCGTTCTTGTTCGTGGTGTGAAAGACACCAGCGGAGTAGGCCATGCCACCGATAAAACCACGGGCGCCGATTTCAAAGCTGTTGGACACAACATCATCCAGTGGCGGATCGGCAAGGAAGGCATTGGGCAACCGGCATTCGAAGTCCACATCATCTGGGTCATCGCCGCGTTCGATAGCAAATTTTACCGCAAGCTCAAACACGCCTTCGTTACAGGCCAGCTCTATGGGGGTAGGGGCCCGGGATGAACGGCTGAATGAGGAGTAGAGATTATGATTCTCGGCGGCTTGCCAGGTGACGCCCAGGGCGGGATTGAGACGACTGAAGTTGTGGTCGCCATTGAGCTCGGGGCGCACACCGGACCGGTCACGCAGGATGACATCAGTGTCATTGGCGCGTAGGGACAGCGTCAGGGCAACTGCGTCGTTGAGATCCAGAGTTGAAGTCATGTAAGTACTCAGCGTTTCGGTTTCGGTGTTGATCAGGGTCGCCGCATCGTCAACAAAGGTGCCGGTGCCGAGTCCGGTAGTTATGCGCGTGAGCGGATCGATCTCGGCGAGTTCCAGGACCGAACGAAAGTCTGACTCACCGTTGAAGTAGGACCCTCCGAGTACGATCTGACCCTCGTAGCCGGCGAAGGAGCCTTTGAGTGTCCATTGAAAATCGCCGCCGAATGACTGCTGTACCCGATTGCTGATGTTGTTGATGGCATCGTCCGCCAGCACACCGGTGCCCGACAGTTCGTCGTCCTCAAACCCTTCGATGTTGTACTCTTCATCTTCGCCAAGACTGCTTGTCAGGTTGTTGAGGAAGTCCTCCAGCGCCTCGGCGTCGCTGAATTGGCCCTCGCACAGATCATCATCATCGATGCCGAGTTCTTCAATATCGTCCTCTTCCAGACCCTCAATCAGGCCATCGCCACCGGTAAATTCACAGATCGCAAATTCAGTGCCGTCACCGTTAAACGCATCGGTGTCATTTTCGCGCCAGAATAGGTTGCCGCTGAAACTGATGCTGGTAGACACTTCGTGGGCGAAGTCGAGGCTCGTCATGGTCAGTTTATTTCCTGTGATGTCGGGGCCGGTGAATATCGCCTCACGTCGCAGGGCTAACAGCTCAACTGGCGCGGCGCCGTTGCCAATCAGATCGGAGCGGCCATGCTGAAGATTGAGATTGACAGCTGAATATTCAGAGCGCCAGCTGAGACTGCCGTACAGGTTAAGCGCGTCTGATTCAGATTGATCGCGCCAGCCGTCCTCGTCGAAGCGCTCCATATTGACATAGTAGCCAAGCTCGCCATCATTGCCGCCGATCTCAAAATTGGCGGCACTGCGACCAAAAGAGCCGGCACTGACTTCGACATTGGAGCCTTGGAAGTTGAAGCCATTCTTCATGTCGATCACGAGAGAGCCACCCAGGCTGTTGAGGCCATAGAGCGGGTTAGAGCCACCGCTGAGAGTAATCTGATTGATGGCGGATTGGGGCAGCAGGTCCCAATTGACCGCATCCCCCAGTGGTTCATTGATGCGCACGCCGTTCTGGTAGACCGCTAGACCCTGGGCCAGACCCAGTAGCGGAGATGCGGTGAAACCACGGTACTGCAAATCGCGTTGTAAAGGGTTGTTCTGGGCATCATTTAGGGAAACGCTGGAAAAGGACTGGCCCATGAAATCAGCCAGGCTCGCGCCTCCCACATTATCCAAATCCTGCGCAGAGCCAATCTGAATCGGGTAGGGCACTTTGCTGCTGTCGATACTCGCGCCGGCAGGCACCACGTCAATCACCAGAATGTCCGCTGAAGCCTGTGCAAATGTCTGGGATGCCAGCCCGGTGAGTCCAATGCCGATGGCGAGACTCAGGGGGCTGACAGGATGGGCGAGATTGTTTTGCATGCTGTCTACCCTCAGAGCAATTGACCTTCGAATTGTGTTGGGTATGAGGTGTCGCTTTCTGTCTTCGCAGAATTCGTTGACCCGATGTGCTTTAGTATAGCAAACGGATGCTTGAAGTGGCCCCGGGGTCAGGCAGCTTTGATGGCCTGAAAAGGCGCCACTTACCGGTGGTGCTAAGTTGACAGGTTTCGCGGCAGTTTTCCATTCGGGCGGCGAGTGCCGAGGCTTTGACCAAGCGGATAAGTCTGTGTAGATTATCGCCTCTTTATTTGCCTGGCCTGCGCCGGCGATTGAATCCTGAAATTGGAGAAAACCATGGCGACTGTTCTTATCACCGGCACCAATCGTGGCCTCGGTCTGGAATTTGTTAAGCACTTCCTGGAGCAGGGAGATCAGGTGATTGCTACCTGTCGCGAAAGCAGTCAGGCGCCTGAGTTGCTGGCGCTCGACGAAACCAATACCTCTCTCAGTTTGATGAATCTGGACGTTTCGGATGAGCAATCTATGGCCAGCTTCGCCTCTGCGCTTGGCGATACGGCGATTGACAGTTTCATCAACAATGCCGGTGTCTATGGCCCCCGCGACGCCAACTTCGGTAAGGTGAAGAGCGCCGACTGGGAGTCGGTATTGAAAGTGAATGCGATTTCTCCCCTTTTGCTCACCCAGCAAATCATCAGCAATCTGCGCTTAGGTCATGCCAGAAAGCTGGTCTATATCACGTCCAAAATGGGGTCAATTGACGACAACCGGGGCGGTGGCAGCTACATCTATCGCAGTTCCAAAACCGCGCTGAACTCGGTTGTCAGGAGCCTGTCCGTCGATCTGAGGGAAGAAGGCTTTTCTGTGGCGCTTCTGCACCCGGGTTGGGTCCGGACCGACATGGGCGGTCCCAACGGGTTAATTGATGTTGCCACCAGCGTCTCGGGGATGATGTCAGTGATTGAAGGTCTGAGCCCGACCGTCTCCGGTCAGTTTTTCAACTACGATGGCAGTATCATCCCCTGGTAATCCGGCGCTGTCTATTCCCGGCTCAGCCTCAGGTCTGATGAATCACGTCCGGCGTATCCTGACAGATTCAATGTTGCACCAACCAATCAGTGTGTCTGGTTTTATCCCGCTCTGTTACTCGGTTTTAATTTGACTATGAAGAAATTGTTCACTGCCTGTGCCCTGTCACGGATCGTGCGACTGGCCATCCTGCTGGGGATTACGCAAAGTGCCTTTCACGCCTACGGGCATGGCGGGGTCGCTTTTGAGGACGATTTGTGCGTGATCAATGTCAATTTTATGCAGGCGCATTTTACCGTGTTTCAGCCGGAAACCCGGCAAAACACTGAATATTGCGAAGACATCCCGGATGTGACGCGATCCGTATTCGTGATGGAATATCTGCACGATCTGCTCACGGAAATGGCAATTGATTTTCGCATTGTGCGCGACCTCAATAACGCGGGTCGGTTCGCCTCCTGGAAAGACATTGAAGCGATCGACGATTTGGAGGCCGCCACCGTGTTCTACCAGCAGCCGCGTATTGAAGAAGGCGGTTTCTACCGGACCAGCTACGAGTTCCGAGAGAAAGGGACCTACATTGGAGTCGTGACCGCAGTGCATCCGGAGGAAGAGCGGAACTACAACGCCGTGTTTTACTTTCAGGTAGGAGGCAGAGACTGGGGCACGATACCGCTATTTATCCTGATTGCTGTGCTGCTTCAGCTGGGTTACTGGTTGAGCCAGGGAGGCTGGCAGCGCCTCCGCTCCAGAACCGCGTGAGCCGCTTTGATTCATCAGAGATCGTCCCGAGTTGCCGAGCCGCGCGGAACGAGGGCCCCGGTACGATGCTGTCGGCCATTGAAAGCCTCCGAGAGGCTGACGCGTTCGCTGACTCCCACGAAACTTGTCCAGAGTATTCAGTCCTTAGCGGTCTCGCCGATAGCCCTATAGAGGCTCGGAGAAAGTTGGTCTGGTTCCTGATCGAAAGACCCCTCCTGACTCCTCTTCACTCAATGTGTCGTCGATTGGAGTGACCGCCGGTGCACGCGAAGATTCTGAGACTGAACAAGGCTGGGTTCCCGGTCAGCTGGCTGACCCGAGAAGAGACTGCAACGCTGCTGGCAAAAGACCAGGTCATCTGGTCACTCGGCGAGCCGGTAATGGAAATTCGCGGAGGCGTTAACCGCGAGGGCATTCGCTCGGTGTTACGCTTGCCCAGCATCGTTGCCTGCGATGGCAAAGTCCACAAGGAAAGTTTTGATCCTCCGCTGGAAAATAAATTCCTGTTCCGTCGTGACAAGAATATTTGTCTGTATTGCGGAGGGGAGTTTCCCTGGACAGAATTGTCACGCGATCACGTGATTCCGACCTCCAAAGGCGGCAGTGACATCTGGACCAATGTCGTGACCTCCTGTCGACGCTGTAATAATCGCAAAGCGGACCGCACGCCAGAGCAGGCGAATATGGAACTCCTGGCCATCCCTTTTGTGCCGAATCAACATGAGTTCCTTTATCTCTCCAACCATGCGGTGCTTGCTGATCAGATGGAATTTCTGAGCGCGCGCTTCTCTCGAAACATCAGATTGATCTAGGCGCGTGCTCAACCGCTCTTCGCGGTTTCAATCTGCTGTCATTCGGCCCCGTTTTTCATGATAGGATCACGCCTCGTTTTAGGCAGCCCGGAAGGGCCGTCTTTTCCTGATGCCTACTGTTATGCATGACAAACCACAGAAACCTCTTGCCGGCGCGCTGCTTTCACTGACCACGGCCGCACTTTGGGGGGTGTTGCCGGTGGCCCTGAAAGAGCTGCTCTCCGTGATGGATGCCAGCACCGTCGTCTGGTACCGGTTTCTTGTTGCGGGGCTGGTCGTTTTGGTCTGGCTGGCAGCCGGACAGAATCTTCC
>CACJWK010000020.1 GCA_902597095.1 uncultured Pseudohongiella sp. | reverse complement strand
TCGCTTGCTGCGGCTCAGAACGACCCCTGTTGCAATGAAGCTGTTTGATCATGTTGACGCTATGGAATCTGTGCCGCGCATCCGTCGCCCCAGTGCGATTCACACCACTGATCAAATTGTCGGTATGGCGGCGCGCAACGGATGGACCGTTGGCATTACCGCGGAAGATCTGGTTGGTACGCAGTGCCGCGCCGTCATTGGACTCTCGAACCAAGATGAGGAATGGTTACGCGGTGAGCGCTATGAGGGTGTCTGGTATGCAGACTCAGAAAGTGCCAGTTCTCATCAAAAGGCTATGGATGTTGTGCCTTTCGGCAGGTATCAGGCGATGGCGGTGAGCCCGATGGCCAGTGGCAGGCTTGACCCTCCGGACATCTGTCTGATTTATGCAACACCTGCTCAGATGATCCTGTTCATCAACGGTCTCCAGTACAGCGGGTACAAGAAGCTTGAATGGGGCTGCGTCGGCGAGTCTTCGTGTGCCGATTCCTGGGGCAGGGCACTCAAAACGGGTGAGCCCAGTTTGTCCATTCCGTGTTTTGCTGAGCGCCGCTATGGCGGTGTGATGGAGGATGAATTACTGATGGCCATTCCGCCAAAATTTCTGCCTAAAGTGATTGCCGGGCTGGAGCAGCTGTCCGCCAACGGTTTGCGCTATCCGATTCCGGCTTACGGGGTCAGTAACGACGCGCGTGCGGGCATGGGTGTGAGTTACGAGAACCGATGAGACGGGCGGGCCGTTTTATAGCTGCATACTCGCTGACTGCGGGTGCTGCCTGGCGCCATCGCTGTAACAGATAATGACTTTTCACTCCCGACCGGAGCGGTTATGTTAAGGGGTCGAAACGAGACGTGCGACGGTGACCCGATGGCCTGTGCGTCTATGAACACAAAAATCCTGTCGAAAAAAGGCAGCTTTACAAGATCGCTCATGGGAGATTGTTATGAACAGAATTAAACACACTGCTGCTGTCATTACGGCAGGCCTGCTCTGTGCCAAAGGCGCTACCGCGCAAACCGATCAGGCAACGATTGACAAGGCCCTGTCGCCGCTGCCGATCGATCTTCGCGCTGATGCCACCGTTTATACCTATGACGATGAAGGCAATCGTGTGACTTTGAAAGTCGGCAGTAATCACGTTGAATGTCAGCCCACTGACGATGAAGGTTTCACCCGCTGCGGACCTGTTTCTCAGCGCGCCAGACGTGATCTGCAGGCCAAATTGTCAGCACAGGGTATTGAAGGCGATGAACTGCAGATGGCGCTGCAACGTGCTGAAGACTCCGGTGACATTCCTCCGCGCCAGTTCGGTGCACTGAGCTATCGACGCTTCGACACTTCTGATCGCATTCAGTATCTGTTCGTGGTGTCGCTTCCCAACGCCACTGCGGAACAACTGGGTATGCCTACCGGCTCTCAGCGAGACAATTCGCTTGCTGGCGAGGGCACTCCCTGGATGATGCGGTCTGGCACTTCGGGTGCGCATCTGATGATTCCTGTTAACGGCACGGAATACTCCAATTAATAGCAATCCGCCTCGCTGGCAAAGACGGAAGGCCCATGAGTGAGGACCGGAACGCTGCGCGGACCCATCGTCGGCGCTTCCTCGCGGGTGTCGGCATGGCTGCAACTGCGGGTGCCCTGGCGTCCGGCAGTCGCGCTGCCAAGGCGCAGGGGTTGGATGGCGAGGGGTTTCGACCTCCTCGCCACGACAAGGACGCCTGGATGGGGAGTCTGGCCGGCGATAAGGATCATCGGGTTTTCATCGATTCAGCGAGCGGGGTGGGGGGCGCCACCGCCGTGCTTTATGCAAACAACATTCTTTCTGCGCATCAGGAAGATTACGCTGGTGCAGATGATGAGTACGCGATGATTGTCTGTTTCCGGCACGCCGCGACGGCATTAGGCTATACCGATGCCATGTGGCAGAAGTACGGAGAAGTGTTCAGCCGTGTAACCAGGCTCTCTGTTCCCGGTGGGGACAGCCCGCTTGCGGTGAATCCGCTAAACCTTGAAGGGGCGAATTTCGGCAATATCGGCAATACGCTTGAGCATGTCCGCGGGCGCGGCGTTCACTTTGCCATCTGCAATCGTGCGACGCACTCCATGTCCCGCCGGCTCTCTGCGGATACCGGGCAGTCTGCAGCCAGCCACTACGCGGAGTTGATACAGGAAAACATCGCCACCAGTCGGTTTGTGCCTGCCGGCGTTATGGCGGCCACCCGGTCGCAGGAGTATGGCTACAGCCTGCGCTACGCAGGCTAGTCAGGCATTGAACTTCAGTCTGAGACATTCAACTTGCAGGCAAGTGCCTGTTGAGAAGACCCTGAATGGCTGCGCCCCGGGAGTCAACTCTGTTCCGGGGCTTCCCTGGTTCGTACTGCTTTGGAACCGAGCCGTATTTACTCCAGCCCTCGGTAAAAATCACGGATCGGCTGAAACGGCCCCAGTCGATGCTGTTCGACCGGGAATTCATCAGCGTAGGGCGGATAGGGGCTGTCGACTGGCTTATTTTTTAAATCAGGATAGTCGACTTCCAGATTCGGTCGCTGCGGCCTTTCGTGGGAATTCATATACGCTGCGACATCGTAGGCCTCGTCGTCAGTCAGGTCTGGCTTGCCCAGAGGCATCCGTGCCTTGATAAAGCGCGCTGCAGTCAGAAGACGCGTCATGCCTGCGCCGTTGTTGAAGCTGTCCGGCCCCCACAGCGGGGGAAACAGATACCCTTCTGATCTATCAATCGCAGCCAGCAGGCCCTGACCGTCGGACCCGTGACAGACTGCACAATTCGCCTCAAAGACCAGCCTGCCCGCAGCCACATCAGCGGCCCGGTCAGGCTCAGTAAACGCGGATGGCTCGTCCGGCATCTGGCGAGTCTGTCCCATGACAGCGTACTGATTATTGAGCTGTCTGATATACATTTCCATCGAGCGCATCTGAACGCTCTCCCGATCCAGTTCCCTGCCGTTCATACTGCGCGTCATGCAACCATTGATGCGGTCTCTGAGATCTCCCTCCCTGCCGTCGCGGCCGGAAAATCGGGGATAGCGCTGGGCAGCCTGTAACAGCGACAGCGTGCCGGGCCGGGTGCCGGTGTCGAGGTGACAGGAGGCGCAGTCCATGGAAGTGCCGGTATATCGCATGGTCGGGTCTTCATGGGCTGGGCCCATATTCAGCGCGGTGTCGCGAATAAGCTGGCGTCCATATTCCACGCTGGGGTCGCTGTAGCGCTCTGCTGGCGGTTCGCCTTGTAGCCACAGCGTGCCCAGAACGACGCACAGACCGATGGAGGCGGCTATAAGCAGTTCGGCCTGCGCAGCGCCACGCTGTGGGTATAGAACTCGCTCTCGGCTCATGGGGCCCTCTCGTCTGATTGTTGCTGACTATCATACGCGTCGAGCTGACGCTGGAAAATATGCTTTGGCTGCTCAATACTCTGGCGCCATCCGGGTTTCAGCCAGTACAGCAGGCTGTAGCTGACAACAGCACTAAGGGTCCCATAAACAATCAGTGCGCTGATCATTCGCCAGCTCCTGTTTCAGGCTGATAAAGTGTTTGCAGATAACTGGCGACAGCCCTGATTTCAGTCTCGCTGAGCCGGTCGCCCCAGGGCGCCATGGTGGTTCCGGCAACGCCCTGATTCAGAACCCTGAGGCTGGCTGCCATGCTAAGCCGCTCCCGGGTGAAGTCGGTCGGTGGAATTGGGATGGGCAGATTCGCGACCGCAAAGCCGTTCCCATCACCTGCCTCGCCGTGACACTCGGCGCAGTGTGTCTGAAAGACTTCGGCGCCGAGTGTGGTGTTGCTGTCGCTGGGGATTGGCTCGATTTTGCTGCAGCTCTGGATGACCTGAACCAGCGCGGCCAGTTGCGCAGGGCTGTGGTCGCGCCAGCCCGGCATCGAGCTGCCGTATACCCCGTTGTAGAGAATGTCAGCCAGCAAATCTGTGCGGTACTCATGCTCTGTCAGGTTGACCGGCGCCGGCTGCAGCCAGGCTGCGGCAGGGCCATCACCGGCGCCGTCTTCGCCATGGCAGCCTTCGCAATTTTGTGCCCACAGCCTGCGGCCTTCGCGGGCAGGTGCCTGATCCCGCAGGCTGGGGGCGTTGCCACGGGGGCGAGGGCGCGCTGGATGCGCGTTAAGCTGGTCGGCGTCCAGCGACATCAGAGTCCACTGATCGTCCCCGGAAGCCAGGCGCATAGCGATCTCGCCTTCTGGCCACGCCAATTCCCGACTTCGACCTAAGGTGTTGAGATAGGCAACCAGATCCAGTGCCTCCTGGCGGGGCTTGGTGGGCGTGCCATCGAAAAATTCGGGATAGGAGGGCATGATTGACCTGGGTACCACGCTTCGGGGCGCGAACAGATGAGCCAAGTGCCACTGATCCGTGCGGGTATTCGCGGCTCTGGACAGATCGGGGCCAATCCGCCGTGTCCCGAGCATGTGAGGAGTTTCCATGCTGTCTTCCCAGGCCAGAGTCGCTGCACCGAAGCGTTCGATGTCGGCCTCGATGAACCGGATCTGTTGCGTGTGACAGTAGGCGCAGCCTTCTCTGGCATAGATTTGCCGACCCCGGTGCTCAGAGGCAGTCAGTTCCAAGCTGGCCGTCGGTGCCAGTGACGCAATCTGATCATTCAGGGTCGAACGGGGCAGCAGTCCCAGCAGAGAAACCGAAAGAATGAAGAAGGTGACTCCCGCAACTGAGGCTGCAATATAGGACATCCGCAGCGCTTTAAGCGGATTCTGATGACTTTCGCCGGTGACTGACTGTCCGGCTTGACTGATCGTTGCCCTGGCTTCGGCCAGTGCTCTTGCGCCGGCTCCTCTTGGCCCCTTAAGCAAGCCGTAGCACAACAGACCGAAGCCAGCGGTGACCGGAATGGCGGAAAGGGTTCTGATAACCCAGTAGGGCTCGGAGGCCCGCAGCGAGACGACCCCTGGCGCCCCGGATTTCCAGAGGTCCCCCTGCGCGAGACCGGCGAGCGTCAGATCACTGACCATCACGACAATGCCGATCGTGGTCAGCCAGTACGCGGCGTTGATAGCTCCGGCGTGGTACGGGGCATCTGTCATTTTCTGCCAGGCGTGAAGCAGTCCTGCGATGCTGGCAAAGGTCGCGAAACCCAGCATTGCGAGATGAGAATGCCCTATAATGTAGTCGGTGAAATGAATAGTCTCACTGAACCCCATGTTGGCCTGCGCGGAGCCTTGCAGGCTGACGATGAAATAGAACAGCACAGACGTTGAGGCAAAACGCAGCGCAGGATTTTTCGGTAGCCAGCCGGTGCCGCGTTGCGAAAGCATGAGATTGCTGACCACTACCACCACTACCAGGCCCAGGAGAGTCGAGGCCAGAATTGCGATGGTCTGGGTGGCCATGGGGATGACTGAGTAAATGTAGTGGTGGGTTCCGTTCAGGGGATAGAGAAAGAATAGGCCCCAGAATCCTAACATGGACAAAAAATGGCTGAAGACCGGGCGACCCGTACTGGCCGGAATGACATAGTAAAGAATCGCCAGTGCCATTGGTGTCACAAAAAGGCCAACAGCGTCATGAATCCAGAGCCCACTGAAGGCGGCACCCGCAGCCCCGGGTATAAATTCCGGAACGATATTGCCCATTGGAAAACTCATCAGTGAGAACACCAGCCCACCGATTATGTACCAGCTTGAGACGTACAGATTCTCAAATCCGCGTGTGAAAAAGGGCGGTAAGAATTGCATTGCCGCGAGCGTGAGCCCGCCAATCATGACAGCATCGACCAGCAGCGGGAATTCTGCCCATTCCAGTGGCTGGCTGTAGCCGTTAAGTACCAGAAGCCATCCGGGCAGGAGTACACCGAAATTCCACAGACCAAACAGAAACCAGCCAAGCTTTTCACTGGTGACGGGTCTCCCACTTAAAACCGGTACGGCGAGATAAAGAAACGCGATAAACGCATTGCCGAGCCATCCCAGCATGATGCCCTGTGTGTGAGCGAATCGGAGGCGGCCCCAGCTGGCTATCTCGCTGGTTAATTCTGGCAGGAAAAACTGCAAGGAGGCGACGATTCCGAAGGTAACCGCCAGTAGCAGCATCGTGAATGCGGCGATCCCGTGGGCACGAATCAGGTCGTTATGGGTAACCGCATCTGGCAAAGGGTGGTTTTGACCTTCGGGCGAAGGTGAGGATGGCCACTCGCGGACGGCGCTGGCGTCAAGTACTTCAGACAAAGGAATTGCTCTCTTTGAAAACCGGAACGTCTAGATATGGTACTAAAATTCGCGAAGGCAAGGAATGGCAGTCAGGTCCGTAGTGCCCGGCAGCAGGGTCCTATATCTAACCTTCATCTGGCCCTCACCTGGGGGCCGGAGTCAGCGGCTCTGTGCTCTTCTGCTCGGGCGCCGCGCAAAATATTCAGTAACCCATAGTTGCCTTCCCGGCAGGCATATGCATAAAGCAGTCCCGCGACTTTTGCCATGGGCAGCACTGCGGTAATGGAGTCTGTGAAGGTTGCCAGATCTTCCAGAGTCCACTGATACTCGAGGCTGTCATAGTTCGTACGGGTAAACCTCTCGGTCAGAAATTTGTCTCGGCCAGTTCCCATATTGGCTACGCTGGCGGTGTAGAAACTGAAATTGCGCGTTTCTACCACCAGAGTCTCTTCGTCCCAGTAGCCTCTGGAGTACCCTGTCCGATATGCACTGGCAATGGTGGAGTGTCGCTGAGCGGGACGATGCGGGCGTTATGCTGCATTTCACACATGCCCACCACATGGTCCCGGTTCTGGAAGATCCGCGGGTTGTTGTTGTACCGGCTCGGCCGGTAAGGGGGCAAACCATTCAGGCCAAGAATGCAGCGTTCAGGCAGTCCCCGGTCCTCAGGCCCGTCTTTACCGATGCCGCCACTGCTGGTGCGCACAGGACGTTGCCCCTGGGCATCCGCCAGAAAACCACTCTGCCGGCGTGGTGCGCCTGCTACCAGTTAAGGCAGCCGGCCGTTTTTCGGATAAATGAATTGCGAAGTGCGCACTGTATCGGCAATCGGCGCCATCCTGTACCAGAAATGATCGTAACCGTAGACAAACCGCTCGTCGGCCGACGGTGCGCCCCGGTCCGCCATGGCGGCATCCGGGCTTACCCCGGCGCCCGCGCGCGGGTGGAAAGCCGGCGCTAAAAAAGATTGTAACTTTGCCCTGTGTCGGTTTGTCGTCATCGGTGTACTGCGCATTGCGCCGGAGATTGCTTTGCTGCTTTGCACTGCGTCGGTTTCACAGTACTCTTTTCAGGCCCGTTTTGACTGGGCGTGGAGTCAGACCGGACTCTCTCTCAAACAAGCGAATCAAACCATGACGATACGGAACAAAGGAAATTATGCTGCGCTGGAGACTGTTTGATGGGCTGACTCTGCTGACAGTCCTGCTGCTGTCGGATGCTGTCGTGGCGCAATCGATGTTGATCGAGGGTCTGAGGCCGGGAGTCACGCAGCAGCTGGCTGAGCATCGTAAAACCGTACTGAGCCGGCTAAGCTATGATCTCAGCTTCGACCTGCCTGCCAGCCCTGATCAGCGCATTCCGGCGTCGGCTGTCATTGAGTTTGAACTCTCAGAAACCGACGAGCCGCTCGTGCTGGATTTTAAGGAATCGGCAGAAAAACTCGGCGCCGTCGAAGTCAACGGTCAACCGTCGGATTATCGGTTTGAGTCTGAGCATCTTGTCATTCCGGCAGGGGAGCTACGCCCTGGCCAGAACAGAATAAGCGTGCAATTCACGGCCGGAGACAGCTCGCTCAATCGCAATCCGGAGTTTCTCTATACACTCTTCGTCCCGGACCGGGCGCGAACAGCCTTTCCTCTTTTTGATCAGCCCAACCTGAAGGCACGTTACACGCTGACGCTGACGATGCCCGCCGATTGGGAGGCCATCGCCAATGCGCCGTTGCAGCAGCTTGAAGCGCTGGGGGAAAAGAAGCGCCTGCGCTTTGCGCCCACGGAGTTGATCAGCTCCTACCTGTTCTCCTTTGTCGCCGGAAAATTTCAGCGCGAGACTCGACAAATAAACGGTCGTCAAATGACGATGCTGCACCGAGAGAGCGACCGGGAAAAGGTCGCGCGCAATCTTGATGCGGTTTTTGACCTGCACGGCGCCGCACTGAGCTGGCTGGAAGAGTACACCGCCATTGACTACCCCTTTCAGAAATTCGATTTTGCCCTGATTCCCAGCTTTCAGTACGGAGGCATGGAGCATGTCGGGGCGATTCAGTATCGTGCGGACAGCCTGTTATTGAATGCGCAACCCAGTCAGACCCAGCTGTTGAGCAGAGCAAGTCTGATCGCCCATGAAACAGCCCACATGTGGTTCGGGGATCTGGTGACTATGGATTGGTTCAATGACGTGTGGACTAAAGAAGTTTTCGCGAATTTCATGGCTGCCAAGATCGTAAATCCGAGCTTTACCGAGATCAACCACGATCTCAATTTTCTTATCCGCCATTTTCCCAGCGCCTATGCAGTCGACCGGACGCAAGGTGCCAACCCTATCCGTCAGGACCTGCAGAATCTGAACGAAGCGGGGACGCTGTATGGCAATATCATTTACAACAAAGCGCCGATTATGATGCGGCAGCTGGAGACCCTGACCGGTCAGGAAGAGTTTCGCTCAGGCATGCGGGAATACCTGGCAAACTTTGCGTACGGGAATGCCACCTGGCCTGATTTGATTGCCATTCTGGAACGCAAGACGGAAGTCGATCTGCAAAGCTGGAGCGAGGTGTGGGGGAACACAGCGGGCCGCCCGCATTTTCTGCTGGAGGAGTCGGCAGGAACTTCGGTCCTGCGACAAAGCGACCCTGAGGGAACAGGTCGCGTCTGGCCCCAGCAGTTTTCGGTGAGTGAGCGGACCGAAGGAAGCTGGCGGCTTGAATCGGTTGAGAGCGGGCGGTCAGAGATCGCGGTTTTCGATCCCAGCGCCTCTGTGGGCCTCCTGAACGCGGACGGGCGGGGTTACGGTCTGTTTCCGGCTGATCCGGAGTTGCTGTCCGACTGGGAAAGTCTCGACGACATTCAGCGGGGCAGTTTGCTGGTTTCTTTGTTTGAAAACCTGCTGGAAGGGAACCGACTCTCCGCTGATGGGTATATCAATCGATTGATAGGCATCATTGAGGTTGAAGACAATCAACTGCTGCTCAACTTGATGCTGCGTCAGGTCCGCATTCTCTACTGGAATTTTCTCAGTGAGGCGGCGCGGGCTGACGCCGCCGTCAATGTTGAAAAATCGCTGTGGGCACTTGTGCTGGCCGCGGACAGCCCGAGCAGCAAAAAGATTTTCTTCGAGGCGTATCGTGACCTGGCGCTGACTACACCGGCACTTGATCAGCTGCTGCGAGTTTGGCGCGCAGAGATCGTCGTTGAGGGGCTTGTCCTTTCTGAAACAGATCAAATTGCGCTTGCCACCGGTCTGGCTATCAAATTGCCCGAGCATGCAGACCAAATTGTGACCCGGCAACTGGCGCAGATTAACAATCAGGATCGGCAGCGCCGCTTCGACTGGATTCGTCCTGCACTTTCCCCCATACCGTCGACGCGCAGGGCTTTTTTTGAAACGCTTGCCGATGAAGACAACCGGGCCATTGAATCCTGGGTACTTGGCGCCCTTGATGCGCTGCATCACCCCGTGAGAAGAGACGATGCTGAAGCGTATATTCTGCCCAGCCTGGAGCTGCTGGAGGAGATACAGGTCACCGGCGATATTTTCTTTCCGGCGCGATGGTTAGGGGCCACGCTGGGTAGCTACAACACGCCGGCAGCGGCAGCTATCGTCCGAGAGTTCCTGGCGCAGCGCCCGGAGTATAACCACCAGTTACGGCTGAAAATTCTGCAGGCCGCAGATCCCCTGTTTCGCGCCGAGCGCCTGCTTTCTCTTCCAAACTTCTGATTCGTCTTTCTCAGGCTCAATATTCAGATGCAGCACAAGGCGCGCCATGTTTGAAAGCTGAGTAATGTCTGATGTTTATTCAGGAAATGGCCACTTGATTGTGGGCTATGCGGCAGATACGGTGGGATTTAGATGTCCAGCTGCCGTTCGCTGCCTTGTCGTTCGTGGCCTTGCGATTCGCTTTTTCCTTACGCGCGGGATTTAAATATAATGGCCGGAAAGTTGTCCGCGTGCTGGTTGTCGTTCAGTGTCCGGGTCAATCAAACGGATCTGTATTTTTGATGTCTCATTATTCTCAGATGAATCTTATGCGCGTGATTCAGCATTTTTCTGCTCCTCTTCTGTTGTGGATTCTCGCGGCAACGATTTCCCGATCAGCCTACGCGCAACAAAGCGGTGGGCTGCCCGATTGGCTGTCTGTCGGATTCGAGCAGCAAAGCCGCATCCAGTTTCTGGATGGGCAGTTTCGCAGCGGCCTTGAGGGCAGTGATCAGGGCTTTGAGTGGCGCAATCTGCTCAGGACAGAGGCCAGGTTCGACAGGTTCTCTCTGAATGCTGAATTTGCCGATATGCGAACCTATCTGACGGATGAGGGTTCGCCACTGGACAGCTTTTTCGCCAATCCTCTGGATATCCTGCAGGCAAATGTGAGCTTTCCAATAAATGACGTTTTTCGCGAGGGCGACAGCGGGTTCGTTAAGGTAGGCCGGTTTACGATGGATCAGGGAAGCCGGCGTTTTGTTGCCCGTAATCGGTTTCGCAACACCATTAACTCTTTCGCAGGGGTTCATGCCGGTCTCGAATCAGGTGGAACGACCATAGAAATGTTCTACACGCGGCCAACAACGCGACTGGTAGAGGGCGACTGGATCGATAACGAACCCCGCCCCGACAGGCAGTCGAGTGACTTCTTCTGGGGTGCTTACGTCACGACAGCATTGGGCTCACAGGGAGATTCGCTTCAGTTCTACTTCCTGGGCGCCGATGAGCGGCGGGATCGACCGGCCAATCAGCGTTTCGACGTGCTGAATCCCGGGGTACGTCTGTTCAGAAGCCCGGCGGCGGGTCGCTGGCACTATGATGCAGAAGCCGTGTATCAATTCGGCGATGCGCCAGCTCTGGATGCATCCGGAGCACTACGGGACCATAATGCGCGGTATTATCATCTTTCAGTCGGCTACAGCTTTCAGGCGAGCTGGCAGCCACGTCTCAGTTTTGTATATCACTACGGCAGCGGTGACAAAGCTCCACTGGACAACGAATCCAACGAGCTGGATCACCTTTTCGGCGTGCCGCGTCCAGACTTCGGTCCAACTGGCTCCTTCCGTGCTTTTCAGCGGGTCAATACCAGCTCTCCGGGCCTGATGCTGAATCTGCAGCCAGCCAGTAACGTGGACGCGTACATCCGGTGGCAGCGACCCTCACTTGCCGCACCTGCACAGGGCTGGCGCATCACGCGCTATCGGCATGAGGGTGGTCTGGGGGAAGATCATCTTGGCGATCAGCTGGAGACGCGAGTCCGCTGGCATCTGTTCTCTGGCAAACTGACGATCGACAGCGGCTATGTGTATGTTGCGCCCGGCGCGTATATGGACCGGGTGCGTGAAGGGGACAGCCATTACTTTTATGCACAAACCATCCTGAGGCTGTAAGGCGTTCCCGGCGCTGACTCAGGCCGGGCTGCTCGCCTCAAACAGAGTGAGTATGATCAGATAACGCGCGATTCGCCCGCCAAACACAAGGAGTGCAAATACCCACCAGCGGGTACGCGCAGCCCCAGCCAGTACCGTGAGCGGATCACCGATCACCGGCATCCATGCCAGCAACAGAGCCCACATCCCATAGCGCTGATTCAGAGTCTGCAGTTTGGCTTCTGTAGCTGGTGTCAGCCCCAGATATATCCTGGCGGCGTGCAGTCCGGCCATGCCAATCACATAATTGACTGAAGTGCCCAGGCAATTACCAAGCGAGGCAACGATCAGACAGGCACTTTTGCTGTAACCCAGCGCCAGGTATCCCGTGAAGACAATTTCAGAAGAAACCGGAGCCAGAGTGGCAGCCAGAAAGGCAGCCAGTCCTAAAAATAGTATTTCAGTTTCCACAGAAGCCTAACTGACTTGCCTCTGTTTCCCTTTCCAGTAGGGCTGGCGGAGTCTCGTCTTCAATGATTTGCCGCTGGCGTTGCGCGGAATGGCATCAATAATTTCCAGCTTGCTGGGAATCGTGTAACCCGCCAGCCGTTCACGGCAAAAAGCCTGCAAGGTCTCAAGCTCAAGCGTTTGCCTGGGTTTGAGTGCGACAAATGCCAGAACAGTTTCGCCCCACTGCTCATCGGGGATGCCGACGACCGCGGTGTCGGCGACAGCCGAGTGTTCGAAGATGGCGCGCTCCACCTCTGCCGGATAGATGTTCTCCGCGCCTGAGACGATCATGTCCTTGATCCGATCCTGAATGTATATAAACCCCTCTTCATCCATATAGCCCGCATCGCCGGTATGCATCCAGCCGCCTTTCAGCGCGCTGTCAGTCGCTTCGGGCAAGCGCCAGTAGCCCATCATGGTCTGAGGGCCACGCACCAGGATCTGGCCAACCTGACCGCGGGGCAGTTCTTCATCATTCTCGTCAGCAATTTTTATCTCGGTCCCCATCTGCGGGCGGCCGGCGGAAAGCAGCAGTCCCGGCTCGCCTGAAGCGGCTCGCTCATGGACAGCCGGAGTCATATTGGTGGCAATACAGGTCAGCTCGGTCATACCGAAGCCCTGGGCAAATCCGCAGCCAAACACAGACATGGCTTCCTTCAGGGTCTCCTGCGCAATCGGGCTTGCGCCGTAGGAGATCAGCCGGAGTTTTTCAAATTTCCGGGTGGCTATATCAGGAACAGCAACCAGGCAGGCTTGAATCATCGCAGGCACCATCGTGGTCATGGTGATGGCTTCTTCATCGAGGCTTTGCACGACCCGGGCAGGAACAAACTCGTGGTGGACGACCAGCGTCGAGCCGCTGGCGACCATCGCCATCATGCTCAAAGCTGCGGCAGCATGGAAAACCGGAGCCACGATCAGGTTCCGTTCCTGTCGAGGCGTGATGCTTGAGGCGAGATGGGCCATCTGGATGTTGTTGGTCACATTCCCCTGGCTGATCATGGCGCCTTTGGGCAATCCCGTAGTCCCGCTGGTATACATCTGATAACACTGGTCGGATTCGCAGACAGATGCGGCAGGTTTTGTGGCGTCCTCCTCTAACCAGTCGGACAGCGTCTGCCATCCCTCCGGCTTGCTGTCACTGCCCAGTGTGACCCAGCGTTTGAGCGAGGGTATTTCCGATTTTACGGAATCGATTCCGCTCGCGTACTCATCCTCACAAAACAGCATCAGGCTCTCAGCGTCACTGACGATGTATGCCCATTCTCTTGGTGCCAGTCGATAGTTCAGCGGTACCGGAATAATGCCTACTTTTGAGGCGCCGAAGAACATCAGACAAATTTCCAGATTGTTTTTAGACAGCCAGGCAAACCGGTCCCCCTTGGCCAGCCCGCTTGCCAGCAGACTGTTCGCGAATCGGTTAGCCCAGGCGTCAGCTTCTCCGTAGGTCAGGGTCTGTCCCTGAAATTCTGCAAACGGTTGATCAGGATATTCACGACCGAAAAATTCCAGGAAGTTATGCAATAACACAAGTCAGTACTCCTGTAGGGCTAGAGAAAACGAAGCAAAGTAAGGTCAAAGAACATCGCCATGCAAGCGAGCATGTCACGCCCACGCCGACTCCCATGCGGCAGAAAGCAAAGGTCCAGAATCTGCTCGCGATGCCACACAGCATGGTGAAGAGACTCCATACTGCGAGACCGACGGTAATCAGCATAGTCCGATTTTTGCTGTCTGCCCAGCGCGCAATCGGTATGCCGAAGAACGTGTAGAAGAGTGCGAAAGTGAAGCCGCCAAGATGGCTGATCTGAGTGTCTGAAAGTCCCAGATCTGCCTTAATCGGATCAACCAGCAGTGACAGTATCTGGTGATCGACGAATGAAAAGATATAGACGATCATTAGGATGATGACCACGTACCAGGCATAGCGCTCGGACGGATAGGGAATGCTAGGGCTGTTACTCTGTGTCGAAGCGGGGCTGTCAGAAGACTCTGGGGCTGACATCATCTTGACCCTCTGTTGTTGGTCTTTTTAATCGTGTTTTTTTATTGGTTATACAGACCCAAAAGCAGACTCCCGCCTACCAGCTTGTTGTCAGGATAACAGCTTTCAGCAGATTTGGGACGAAAGTCAGACGCAATTTTCTCGCCCTGAGAGGCGATGGATTCTGTTGCTGTGATTTGATTGCTGCTTCGCTAATCGCACTAGTGTTCTGCCGCGTATTCTTGACTTAAATAGTCGGGTATGGAACACTCCGCAATCCTTATTAAAACACTCAGGTATTCCCATGCGACTGACTGCGAAAGGGCGCTATGCTGTGACTTCCATGCTGGATCTCGCGCTCCACCATCGTGAAGGACCGACTCCGCTCTCTGCGATTTCCCAGCGGCAGGACATTTCACTGTCCTACCTTGAGCAATTATTCTGCGCCCTTCGCCAACAGGGTCTGGTCAGAAGCGTTCGGGGCCCGGGCGGAGGGTATAATCTGAGTCGCGCAGCGTCTGAGATCAGCGTGGCTGAGGTGATAGAGGCCGTCAATGAAACGTCAGATGCAACCCGTTGTGGTGGCGCCGGCGATTGCCAGAACGGGGAGACCTGCCTGACACATCATCTGTGGATGGACCTGAGCGAGCAAATTCGCTCTTTTCTTGCGGAGATCTCTTTGGGAGACCTGATGCGTCGGCAGGAAGTCAGAGCGATCTCAGAAAATCAGGATACCCGCGTGCCCGGCCGGATCGACCAGGAAGCCGTGCCGCTGACGCTGATGGGCAGTTCCCATTAGCGTTCGCCGTCAGTTAACTTCAGGAATTTGAAAGACCATGTCGCAAGAACAAATTGACCGAGCCATTGCCAAGGATTATGCAGCCGGATTCACCACTGACATAGAATCCGACACGCTGCCGCCCGGCCTGACCGAAGACACGATTCGTTTTATCTCGGCAAAAAAGAGTGAGCCGGAATGGCTGCTCGAATGGCGTCTGGGGGCATTTCAGGTCTGGCGTGAGATGGCTGGCCCCGATTGGGCGCACATCGATTATCCGGAAGTCGACTTTCAGAGTATTTCCTATTATTCCCAGCCAAAAAGTATGGAAGATCGGCCCAAGAGTCTTGATGAAGTCGATCCGGAGCTGCTGGCGACCTATGAAAAACTGGGCATCCCACTCCATGAGCAGGAGGCGCTTGCCGGTGTGGCGGTTGATGTTGTGTTTGATTCGGTCTCCGTCGCGACTACTTTCCGTGAAAAACTGGCGGAAGCGGGTGTGCTGTTCTGCTCTATATCGGAAGCGGTGCAGCTGTACCCTGATCTGGTACGAAAACATCTGGGCAGCGTCGTGCCGCGCAAAGACAATTTCTACGCGGCTTTGAACAGTGCCGTCTTCAGTGACGGCTCTTTTGTTTACATTCCCAAAGGCGTTCGCTGTCCCATGGAGCTCTCCACGTACTTTCGAATAAACGAGGCCAACACCGGTCAATTCGAACGCACTCTGATCATTGCCGACGAGGGCAGTCATGTTAGCTATCTGGAGGGGTGTACCGCGCCCATGCGTGATGAAAATCAACTGCATGCGGCGGTGGTTGAACTGGTTGCGCTGGATGATGCTGAGATCAAATACTCAACCGTGCAAAACTGGTATCCCGGAGATGCTAAGGGCAAGGGCGGCATCTACAACTTCGTCACCAAACGTGGCCTAGCGCATACCAATGCCAAGATATCCTGGACTCAGGTAGAGACCGGCTCGGCGATTACCTGGAAGTATCCGAGCTGTATCCTGCGTGGTGATAACAGTGTGGGTGAGTTTTACTCTGTCGCTCTGACAAATAATCTGCAGCAGGCCGACACCGGCACCAAAATGGTCCATTTGGGCAAAGATACGCGCTCGACGATCATCTCCAAGGGAATCTCAGCCGGTAAGAGCAGCAACGCCTACCGGGGTCTGGTGCGGGTCGGGCCAACGGCAAAAGGCGCGCGCAACTATACCCAGTGCGATTCACTGCTGATTGGTGATCAGTGTGCGGCGCACACCTTTCCTTACATCGAAAGTAAGAATCCGACTGGGATTATTGAGCATGAGGCCACCACCTCCAAAGTGAGTGATGACCAGCTGTATCTGTGCCAGCAGCGTGGGCTCGACCCCGAAAAAGCGGTCTCGATGATCGTGAACGGCTTTTGCAAGGAAGTTTTCAAGGAGCTTCCCATGGAGTTTGCGGTAGAAGCGGGCAAGCTGCTGGAAGTGAGCCTTGAAGGGTCAGTGGGATAGTTGCGCTGAACATCCGCACTTATTCGTTATATCAAAATTAGATTGTTTCGACCGGGAGACTGAACGACATGCTCAGCATCAAGGACTTGCACGCTGAAGTCGAGGGCAAGAATATCCTCAAAGGGCTAAATCTGGAAATCCGTGAGGGTGAAGTGCATGCCATCATGGGGCCTAACGGCTCCGGGAAAAGCACCTTGGGGCATGTACTCTCCGGCCGCCCGGGCTATGAAATTACTCAGGGAAGCGTCGAATTTCTGGGCAAGGACCTGCTGAAATTGGATACCGAGGAGCGCGCCCATTTAGGGTTGTTTCTGGCGTTTCAGTACCCCGTTGAAATCCCCGGGGTCAGCAACATGGAGTTTCTCAAGGCGTCGGTGGATGCGGTGCGCGAGAGTCAGGGCGCATCCGCTTACGATACCGTCGGATTTATGCGTCGGGCCCGTGAGGCCTGTGCTGCGGTTGACCTGGACCAGGCCTTTCTCAAGCGGGGCGTGAACGAAGGATTTTCCGGTGGAGAGAAGAAGCGCAACGAGCTCATGCAAATGATGCTGCTGGAACCCAGGCTGTGTATTCTGGATGAGACCGACAGTGGCCTCGACATTGACGCGATGCAGGTGGTGGCCAGTGGCGTGAATGCTATGCGCAGCGAATCGAGATCCTTCCTGCTGGTGACCCATTACCAGCGCTTGCTTGACTATATCGAGCCGGATTTTGTGCACGTGCTGGCAGACGGCCGCATCATCAGATCAGGTGACACGTCGCTGGCTCTCGAGCTTGAAGCGAAAGGCTATAGCTGGCTCGACGACAGTGAGGTGGCCTGATGGCTGACCTGCTGACGCCTCAGTTAAACGCAGAGACACCGGCGCCCGACTGGCTTCAGTCCCGTCGTCTGGCCGGCCGCGCTGCCTGGGAAAGCAGCGAGATGCCGACGCGCAAGACTGAGGCGTGGAAATACACCAGTCTCTTTGCCCTGCAGCAGCCATTCATGGCAGCACGTGAGAGTGCAGAAAGTGCCGAAGAGCTCGGTCTTGAGCTGCCGCAGCTGGCAGGCAGCAGACTGGTTTTCGTTAATGGCTTCTGGCGCGAAGATCTGTCTGAGATTGAGCCCGATGCAGCGATTGAGCTGGTGCGTTTTTCAGATGCGGACCAAACGCAGGCTGCCTTGATTGCGCAGCACCTCGGCTCCGTCGTACCCGGTAATAAGCATCCGTTTTCCGCTCTGAACGATGCGGTTTTAGCGGACGGAGTTTTTCTCAGGATCCTGACAGGCAGCAAAGCCGCTCGGCCGGTTCAGCTTGTCTGGCACAACAGCCCGCAAGTGGACGCCGCGATCAACTCGCAGCGTTTACTGGTGCTCGCAGAACAGCACAGTGAAGCCACAGTCGTGGAGCATTTCAGCGGACAGGGGCACTCATTCACCAACGGGCTGCCTGAGTTGATTCTGGCGGCAGGCGCTGCGCTGAGTCATAGCCGACTTCACCTCGAAAGCGCTGAAGCGTTGCACGTCGGTGGTCTGCATGCAGCCCTTGAGCGGGACGCAACGCTCAACAGCTTCCACGTCGCCTTCGGGGGCAAACTCAAGCGGATCGATATCGTGATCAATCATCAGGGTCATGGCGCCCACTGCCAGCTAGACGGTATGTATTTGCTGCGTGGGCAGGAACATGTGGACTATCACACGTGTATTGAACACGCATTGCCGCACTGCACGACCGATGAAACTTTTCGCGGCATTGTCGGGGACAAGGCGAGCGCGGTATTCAACGGCAGGATTCATATACATCCTGATGCGCAAAAGACCCGGGCTGAGCTGAGTAATAAAAACCTGCTGACCAGCGCAACGGCGGAAGTAAATACCAAACCCGAGCTGGAAATCTACGCGGATGATGTGCAGTGTGCGCACGGTGCTACCGTGGCGCAGCTGGATGAGTCTATGCTGCACTATCTGCGAACCCGGGGGATCCCAGCTGACGAGGCGCTGGTGTTATTGAGTTATGGCTTTATCAATGCACTAGTGGAAAAGCAAAGGCTTGAGTCCCTGCGAGACTACCTCAAGCCCCGGCTGGCAAATTACTTCGGTGCGGCCCTGGCTTTGGACCCTGATGATGCGGGGGGTTGATGTGCCGGGAGGTCCGTGTCTGCCCGTGCGGCGCGTTATCGGGACAAGCCTATGAGCTTTAACGTAGAAGAGATTCGCGCGCAGTTTCCTGCTCTGAAGCAGGAGGTGAACGGCAGGCCGCTGGTTTATCTGGACAGCGCGGCGACCACGCAGAAACCGCAAGCGGTTATCGACGCCATTGTGCATTACTATCAGCATGATAATGCCAACGTGCATCGGGCAGCTCACGCCCTGAGCGGTCGCGCCACATCAGCTTTTGAGGACAGCCGCAGGGTTACCGCTGAATTTCTGGGATGCGCCAACCCCGCGCAGATTATCTGGGTGAGAGGCGTGACCGAGGCGATCAATTTGGTTGCCGCGAGTTGGGGGCGCAGCAATTTAGCCGCGGGTGATAAGGTTCTGGTCTCGGCCATGGAGCATCATTCCGATATTGTCCCCTGGCAGCTGATCTGCGCCGAGCGAGGGGCTGAAGTGATCCCTGTCCCTGTGACTGATGACGGCGAAATTGACCTGCAGGCGCTGGATGCTCTGCTTGATGAGCGCGTAAAAATGGTCGCGGTTAATCACGTTTCCAACGCGCTGGGTACCATCAATCCGGTGCAGGAGATTGCAGCCAAAGCGCACGCTGTCGGGGCTCTTTGTATGGTGGACGGCGCTCAGGCCATCGCTCACTGGCCGCTGGACTTGCAGCAACTGGGCTGCGACTTTTATGCCTTTTCCGGACACAAGCTGTTTGGCCCAACCGGCATTGGCGTGCTATGGGGACGCGAAGCGCTGCTTGAAGCCATGCCGCCCTTTTTGGGCGGAGGGGAAATGATTGACCGGGTCAGCTTTGACGGTACGACGTTCAATCGCCTGCCCTTCAAATTTGAGGCTGGCACGCCCAATATTGCCGGAGTGATCGGATTAGGTGCCGCCGTGCGCTGGGTGCAGGGTCTTGACCGAGGGGCAGCTGAGGAGCATGAGCAGCAGCTGCTGCGGCGCTGTGATGAGCTGGCTGAGTCGGTGCGGGGTCTTCGGCGCCTCGGTCCCGAGCGGAACCGGGTTGGGGTGTTCAGCTTCTTGCTGGAGGGCACGCATCCGGAAGATCTTGGTACCTTGCTCGATCAGCAGGGCATCGCCATCAGGACGGGGCATCATTGCGCTCAACCCTTGATGTCCCGATTCGAGGTGCCGGGTACGGCACGCGCCTCGTTCAGCCTGTACAACACGCTGGACGAGGTGGAAGTGCTGTTCGCCGGACTGGCAAAGGTTCAGGAATTATTCGCGTGAACCGGCAGGCAGCTGTCATGCAAAGAGACGAATTCGGTGGAGTAAAAATATGAGTGTAGAATTTTTTGACGTGGCCCATTACTCGCAATCTGTTATCTCTGTCACAGAAGCGGCCGCCACGCACCTGCTTAAACAGGTTCAGCTGAAAGGCATGTCGGCGGTTCGGCTCAGCGTCAAAGAGAGTGGCTGCACCGGCTACACGTACGTCATGGAAGAGGTCAGTGTGCCGCAGAGCGGTGATCTAACGGTCAGTGCAGGAAATGATCTGACAGTGTATGTCGATGTCGGCTCGCTGCCTTACTTACGCGGAACTGAACTCGACATGGTGCAGCAGGGTGTGAATCGAACGCTGCAGTTCAACAATCCGAATGTCAGTGTCGCCTGCGGTTGTGGCGAAAGTTTTGATATCTCGGCGTCCTAGAGTCTCTATTGATGACCAGCAAAGAACGGACGATACTCACCACTACCCGCGATTGCCCGGGCCGTCTGGTGCCGGTGGGTGACCCGGTGACGATTCCGTCGGCCACCTTTGTCACTCTGGTGCAGGCTCTTGGCGGCAGTTATACGGTGACTCATCAGGGCAATATGATTCGCATCGATGGCACTGACGCCGACGCTTTGGGTCTCGAGCCGATCAGGCTGGAGTTTGATCCCCGCCCGGACGGTCAAATTGATGAGGCACAGGTCTGGGAAGCCCTGCACACCGTATACGACCCAGAAATTCCCGTGGATATTGTAAATCTGGGGCTCGTTTACAAAGTGGCGATCAGCCAGGCAGAGGGTTCGGTCGAGATTGACATGACCCTGACTGCACCGGGTTGCGGTATGGGGCCGGTTCTGGTGGGTGATATTGAAGTGCGGCTTGCGCGTGTGCCCAATGTGAAGAAAGTCAGTGTTGATCTGGTGCTGGACCCGCCCTGGAGCCGCGAGATGATGTCTGAAGAGGCGCAGCTGGAAACCGGCATGTTCTTCTGACGCTTGCCTTCTCTTTCAGTTATACTGCGCCGCCTCCGGCTTTACCTCTATATAGTAAGTTGTAAACCACATGAGCAATAACCCTTTCGGGCACTCGATCAATAGTGATGACATCAAGGACACCCTGGGTTTCGTTGACAGTTGGGAAGAGCGATACAAGTACATTATCGATCTGGGAAAAGACCTGCCTGAATTGCCCGTCGCCAAACGCACCGAGGACAGGCTCGTGCGAGGTTGCCAGAGTCAAGTGTGGATTGACGAACACATCGAAGAGGGAAAGGTTCAGCTCGCTGTCGACAGCGATGCCTTTATCGTAAAAGGGCTGCTGTGCATCATTCTTGCGGCCTACAACAACCGCACTCCTCAGGATATTCTGGATTTTGATATCGACGCGTACTTTGCTGAACTGGAGTTGCTAAATCATCTCTCTGCCTCCAGAGGCAATGGTCTGCGCGCCATGGTGGCGCGGATTCAGTCCATTGCGCGCAGTGCGCTCTGACCCGAGATCGCCTTTCCGACCTGTCTTAGGACGAAGTGACGTAGGCCCGTTGGCCAGTACTCCGCCTGAAGAGAGCCTCTTACCCAGACGTCTTGGCATAGCATTGATGATCGGGTCATCAGTATTTACAGCCTCGCACTGATTTTAACCGGGCGGACGCACGGGTAAGCTTGGCGCAACCCTCGAGGGAAATGCTTCAGGATCTGTGCCCCGTGACCACCACCGCTTCTTTGTTCTTGTTGCCCTGGCGGCAACTCAGTCCCTGTCATCTGGCCGGGTTGTTATCCTGTGTGTCTGTTGGCCTCATACCGGCCCTGTTGTCCGCACAGGAAACAGCAGATGCGGAACTGGCAGGATTGGCCAAGCTCCTTGAAGCGGCCGGACAACCGGCGGAAGGGGATGTGCTTCTCTCTGGGCCGGTTAATCAACTTTACGCTGAGATTGCCCGGCTCAGCGCGGTAGCGCTCATGCCTGAGAAGACAGACATCTATCGAATAGAGGTGTTTAAGGTGGGTACCGGTCAGCTGGCGGAGCACAGCGCTCGTCTGGTTTCGATTCAGCTCGACACCCGCCTCGTCCATCTGCTGGAAACTGCCGGAACGGTCCGAATCTACACCAAAGACATGGCCAAACCGGACATGATACGCTCGATTCGCTATTTTGTTCAGGAACTGCAGGTCGACTCCAGTTTCAATGGCATGAAGTGTGCCTAACGCGACATCCATGACAGTTTAATCAGCCCCTTTGTTGCTGACCTGCTTCAGGCCGAAATCGACACACTGATCATAACCCCCACAGGTGGCCTTCGCGCTGTGCCCTTTGCGGCGCTCTACTCCGGCAGTGAGTATTTGTTGGAAGATTTTACTCTGCAGATCTCGCCTATCCCGGCAGAAGTGTCTTATCGTGCGACAGGTTCTGCCGGTTCTTCTGCGCCTGAGGCTGTCCCTTCGTCAGCAAATGACGCGCTGCAGATTTCACTTGCCGAAGAATCTCTGGCTCTGGCCGTCAGTAGATCTCCCGTCACTGCAGCCGCTGAGGCGAATCGCCTGTTGGGTGCCCATTACAGTCCGGGTCTGCCGGCAAATCTGGCGAGTTTTTGGTCGACCAACCCGGCGGCGCACGAAAAGCTGATGGCTAATTACCGGGACGGCAGAGCAGCAGGTCTGCAGCCAGCGACCGCTCTGCAAGCCGCTCAGCGCACAATGCAGGCTTCACCCAGGTTCGGGCATCCTTATTTCTGGGGAGGATATCTGCTTGCTAAACAGAAAGCCGCCTTGCTGTTTGTTGCTCCTCTGTCTGTTGCTCTTTTCACGGTAAACCGGCCGCGGCGACCTGGCCGGTATGACTTCAGACGCCGCTCCTGCCTTCGCGTGTGATCAGTCTCTGCAGACTCATCAGAAGGATGATTTGCAGAGCGATCAGCATCAAAAGTATCCAGTACTCACCGTGCATGCCGGCTAACGAGAATCCGACTAAACTGATCATTCCATTAAAAAGCGCATAAGGTAGCTGGGTCCTGAAATGCTCGATCTGAGCACATCCGGCACCTGTTGAGGAAAGGATTGTCGTTTCAGATATAGGCGAGCTGTGATCGCCAAATAGCCCGCCCGAGAGCACTGCTCCCATACAGGAGTACAGTGGCGCCCCTACAAGGCTTGCCGTGGGAATGACCAGTGGAAACATAATGGCAAAGGTTCCCCATGACGAGCCCGTAGCAAAACTCAGCATTGCTGACAGCACAAAGATGACTGCCGGCAGCAACCAGACGGGCAGGGCAGCTTCGGTGATCCCGGAGATAAAGACGTCGGTGCCGAGACTCCGGCCGATATCAGAGAGCGCCCACGCGAGCAGCAGGGTCACTGCTACCAGCGTCATGTTCGCCATGCCCTTTAGGTAAATGTCGATGCTCTGCAGAACGGGTCTGACTCTGAGCAAGGCCATTAGCGTAATCAGGGTGACGGCTGCACTGAAATAGGCGCTGGAGAGACCGGCGCGAAACAGTGAGCCAGACACCGGTTTGAGAGGGAACCCCAGCGGGACCAGCTGCCAGCAGAGCACACCCGCGACTACGGCCAGCGGCACCCAGACCAGGATAGGTCGGGCATTGGCGTGTGTGAAGCCATTGATCTCGCTGCCGTCAGATTCGGCTTTTGCGGGTGATGAATGAGTGTCTTGACGTGCAGAAATTTCGGCTTTTAGCATGGGGCCAAAATCCAGCTTCAGCACGGTGATCAGAGGCACCATGCCGACCGTCAGCCAGGCATAAAACTGAAAAGGCATGGTTTGAAGAAACGCGGCGAACTCATTCTGCTCAAGACCCAGAGCGGTGAACTCCTGACTCATCAGGCCCATGACATAGACGCCCCACCCGATAAATGGCACCAGGATCGCGACCGGAGAAGACGTTGAGTCGATGATAAATGCCAGTTTCTGGCGGGAGATTTGCAGGCGGTCGGTCAGTGGTCGAAAAACGGGCCCGATGATGAGTGGCGTACCGAGATCAGAAAAGAAAATGGCAATCCCGCCGAGCCAGGCGGCCAGCTGAGCCTTGAGACGCGATCTAATCCGGGAATTGATAGATTGAGCAAAGGCTGCGCCCCCTCCACTTTTTTCCATCAGAGCTACGAAGCCACCGATGAATGCCAGCAGCACGAGCACACCGGCATTATAGGAATCGGTGAGTTCAGGCACGAGGTGCTCGATGACCATTTGGTTCATGGCGGCCAGCGGAGACGCGCCGTGCACCATCATTACTCCGACGAACACGCCACTGAAAAGCCCCAGAATGACGTTGCGGGTGGTGAGAGACAGCACAAGGGTAACGAAGAGAGGGAGGAGGGAGCTGGCGTCAGGCTCAAACATCGGCGCAGTAAATACCGAAAAACTAACTATTTCAAGCCAGTGGAAAAGTGTCGGGTTGATATTTGATAAGCTACCTACCATTCGGTAGTTTACAGGCTGAAGGAGATAATGTGATGGAAAATAAAAATCCGAAGCAGACCAAGCTGCGACTTTCGGTGGCGGTACTTGTCCTGTTGACCTCAACAATAGCCCGGGCGCAAACAGCGCCTCAGGCAAACAGTGAGCCCAACGAACGGTTCGGCGATGCGTTCGAGAATGACGAAAGTGATGTGACGCTTTTTCGCGGTGCTGCGAACAATTCCTGGTTTCCCGTATATTTCAATGCCGAGCCTGAACCGGGCGCCGAAGACGTCCCCGTCGAAATCCGGGAAATCAATTTGAGACCGGAAAGAGACGTGACTCTCCACGTCGAGATTTACAATCCTGAGGGGTCGATTCCCCTTATCGTCACGCCGGGCGGAAACGGAGACACCAATGGCTTCGGCGGGTTTGCACGCAATGTTGCTGCAGCAGAGCCGGATTTCAGGGTGATCATTTACGACCGTCGAAACATCGGTCTGTCAGAAGTTATGTTCGGCAGCCAGCCACAGATGGTAGAGGAGGGTGAGGATCTGCACATCTTGGTTAAACGCCTTGGGGTGGCGCCTGCCGCATTCTATGGCATGTCCTCTGGTGGGCGCTCCAACATGATACTGGCTTCACGCTATCCGGAAGACATTGCAGCGCTCATTATTGCGCCGCTCACTGGTGGCCCTTATGCGGCTGCCCGTCTGTCTGAGGATTATTTCTTTAAGTATCTTCCAGAGAAAACCCTCATGACGAGAGAACATCTGGATAATCTGCCTCTTACGTCAATGCAGGACGTTGCTGAAACGGAATATTGGAGCGCTTATCTGGACCGTAATACGCCGGAACGGCGAGCGCGATTCTTCGCGGCCAATGTGTCAGATTTTCTCGCGGCGATGCAAACCTCAGGTGAACACTTGCAGGCGACTCGCTTTCAGACGGCGCTAGGGATGCCGGATGAAGCGTTGGCCGCGATCCGGGTTCCTGCGACTCTGCTGCTGCATCACGATCAGTACAGCGATAACCTGCATCCGATCACGAACTCAAGAGCTGCCACGACGCTGATCAATAACTCCACGTTTGCATTTGGCAGAGAGCTTCCGCAAATACTGGAAGCGCTGGTTCCCTTTGTGAAAGCGCATACGCCTCCGCTTAACTGATGAATGCAACCGCAGACAGGATTCTCGATGCCGGTCAGGAGCTGATTCAGACCGGGGGGTTCTCGGCAATGAGCTTCCAGGACATTGCCTCTGAAGTCGGCATCAGAAAGCCCAGTATAATCCACCATTTCCCCACCAAAGCAGAACTTGGTGTTGCCGTCATACGTCGTTACCGGGACTCGTTTTCCTCTCAACTGCAACAGATAAGCAAGGATCCCGCCAAGTCCTCCTGGGATGCATTGGAGTTCTACTTCTAACCCTATTTGTTTTTAGCTTCCACCCCGGACAAAGTATGTCTTTGCGGCGCGCTCGCGGGTGAGATACCTGCTCTGCCGGAAGTCATGCGCGTTGAAGTGAAGCAATTTATTGAAGCGCATCAGCGATGGCTTGAGGAGCTCTTGCGAGAGGGAGTCGAACGCGGCGAACTCGTGCTCATCCACTCGCCGAAATCTTTGTCCCGGGTAATCTTCAATTCTCTCCAGGGTTCTTTGCTTATCAGGCGTTCGACAGAGGATGTAAGCCAGCTGAAAGAGACTATCGATGCAATGCGAAAATTAGTGGAAAGCGAATCTAGTATCCAACAGACTCGATAAACGCTTTGATACTCGCGACGCCGTTGCGGCTCCTTGCAAGATCACAATGATCAACTCCGTCTAATTCTATGAATTCTGAGTTGGGAATATTGGAATGCAAGAACCTCCCCATTCGAATCGGAACCGCGAGATCTCCAGTAAAGTGCACGATTAAAGTAGGACAAGTAATTTTTGAAAGTAATGGCCTTACATCTAGCGTCTTCATGTATTCGACAATCTGGATCATCGATCTCTTGTCTGCAAGTAATTTTTCGAACCCGCGATAAGTCTCATCATTAATAGTTTCGGCGCTTATACTGGGGAACAAGATATGTCTGCCGTTTCCTCTGCCCCATGAGTCGGCAAGCCCATCGAGAGTCTTGTTTGAAAACCCCATTGGGAAGTCATCGGATCGTGAGAACTTCGGTGTTGTTCCGAATAAAATCAACCCGCGAACCCGATGAGGATTTTCCACAGCATACTTAATGCTCATTGGGCCACCTTCCGATATGCCCATTAAGAAAAAGCTATCTGAGCCAGAAGCATCAGCCACACACTCGATGTCACTGACCCTATCTTCCATTGTAGCAACAGAGCTTGTTGGATCGGACAATCCTTGGCCTCGTTTATCGAAGTTTATAACTTTTGCGAAACGAGCAAGCCCATCCATCGAATCTTTGATCGGAGGCAAATTAGATGAAACATGGAGATTGGAAATGATGCCTGGAGTTACTATCAGCGTTGGATTTTCTTTACCGAATACCGAATACGCTATATTTATCCCTCCAGAGCTTCCGTAATTGATGGGATGGGGGGATGGGGCGCTCAGCTCAGCCAGAGTGAGCCGCTCCGAGAGACCGCCAGGCTTTGTGGGTTTTGACATCCGAGCGATGAAATTCTTTCCTGCTGTGGCAAAAAAGCCAACAATCACGGCGAGTGCGGCAAGGGCACTTAGCAGACTTTCATTCTCTGTAAAAAACTCTAAAGTGATCACTGATTATTTCCTGTAATAACCTTTACCGTCGACCGATTGTTTTAAAATGATAGTGGCAAGCAATAATAGATAAGCATGCTACGGATCGCGTGTTCTAGACTCCTCGGAAGCTTTTTTCCACTCATATTCGTATGTATCTGGAATCACTTTAGTACCAGAGCTAAACTTGAACGGAACACCGGCGATGCCGCTTTCATACTCGGCTTCGAGGTAGTAGGCCACGTACCCTGAAGCGGGCTGTTCCATCTGGATTTCATAGACTCCGGGGGCCGTTGCACGGATTTCAGTGCTGCTGTATGCGCGGCCGATTTTTGCCTGAGTAAAATTTCTCTCGGATTCGTTACTAGCCTGCCAGAGCAGGACTTTTATCGGCTCGTCCAGTGAGAACAGGGTAATGGTTCCTGTGTCGGAAACGCGCCACGAATAGCGCGGTAGTGGCACGTTGTAGACGACAGAGTGGTACCAAGAGTCAAGGCTGTCGATCACATCGGTATCGCTCATGCTGTGATTGGAGTTGGGCACATATCGTAAGTGCTTCTCCCCGACAAGGTCGTCCCAATAAAATTGCCATGAATCGGGCAGGAAAAACTCGTCTCCCGTAGAGTTCAGGATATATTTGGGTAAGGTGAGCCGGTCCCGGTATTCATAGGGTTCAACCATATCCATCAATTCATCCCATTCGGGCGTGTCTATCCAGTTGACCACACCGCTGGTGACATAATCGATAACGGCCAGCGAATAGGCTCCGTACACGGAGTAGTGATGCTTGAAAGAATCACTGACATTGAGCATGTCGATTACAATCGGTGCGATAGCAATCACTCTAGGATCTACGATTGCGGTTGTCCAGGTAGTCCAGCCGCGCTTTGAACCGCCTGCGACAACAAACTTGTCCACGGTCAGTGCGTTGTCTAATGTGCTCGACACCGCAGAGGTGACTGTATCCATGGCCCTGACGGCAGATTTAGTCATGGGCAACCTCAGAGGCCACTTTTCATCACCGGTGCGCAAGTACTTGTCCCAGGTGTAAGCGATGATCGAGTCTTCGGTCCGCCGAATATCGGGGCTGTCAACAAAGCGAAGAGGTTGATTCGGCACCATATATAGCGTGCTTACGACGGTCTGGGTTCTGAGTGCCCGGGTGATATCGCTTTCTGGCGCCGTCTCGGGCAGACTGTTCGACTTGCTGCCTCCGGTGATGTACAGAAAAGCAATGCTGCTGTTGATAGTATCCGGAATGGTCACTGTCATATAGTGTTGCCAGATGGGGTCGTTGACTTCGGCCTCGGTCAGCCATTGCTGAGAAGTCATTTCTATTATCAGTGTCCTGTATCCCGGCCCCGCAACGGTGTCGGCAACGGTAAAGGCATAATTCTCGTCTGCGGTGTTTACATATTCGTCCAGGGACGTGTAGCTCAGACCATTCGCCAGGACGACCGCCGAATGTGTGATGAGCAGCCCGAGAGAAATCCGCGTGAGTATTCTGATGATGTCTGTCACTTCGTCGTCTCCTTTCTGATACAGGCCCGAGGCGAATGCCCCCTGAAATTGATTCCCTCTAACCTGCTGTCGCTTTGCACCAGCGCGCGATGCGGCCTGATCAACTCGAGCGTGTTTTTGCCTTACCTTAGCATAGTCCGACGCGGGCGTGACAGACAACTCAAGGATGCGGTCTGCTGACCACGCGCCGGCTTGCGCAGATGCAGGGGCGCGCCAAAGGCAATGTTACAACTGTCTATGGTTAGACCGGAATCAGGCGCTTATTCAGCTCAGCCGGAGAAGCACTTGCGCTGTGAGCAGGCCAAGGAATGAACCCAGCAGTGAGCCGAGCAGTGACATCAGGATCGCTGTCGGGATAAGCCGTTGTTCAAAGGTGGCGGCAACCACCGTGGCAGACGGTGCGCTGCCGATATTCGCGACTGAGGCAATTGCCGCCAGGGCGATATCGATCTTGAGAATTTTTGCCGCTGCAATCATGGCAACGCCGTGCAGGCCGAGTATGAAAAAGCCGGACAGAATATAGAACGGTGCATCCAGAATGGCAGTCAGGCTCACCTCAGCTCCGATCAGAGCAACGATGATATACAGCATAACTCCCGAAAATTCTTCTGCGGCAGGCAATTTTCTCAACGGAGTATGTGCGGCAAGAGTGCCCAGAGCGGTGGACAGAATCACTGTCCATAACATGGCTGAAGAGAGTCCGAGTGACGCAAGTTTTGATCCCAGAGAGGTGCTGACAGAGGCTGCCAGCAGTGAGATGCCAAGACAGCTCATCAGCGCGGAGGCATCAATCCGTTCCCGCTCTGGCTCCGGTGCACGGTATATGGTCTTATCTGCTGCTGTCTCCACGCCGAGCTTTTGGTTGATTGCCCGCCGATGCGGCTTCATCGCCATGACAACCACCAGCCACACCGAGTAGCACAGGGCGCCCATCAGCAGCGTATAGCTCATGGCACTGTCAGTCACCTGCAGCGCCTCCTTGACGGCAACAAAATTCTGGGTGCCCCCGGTCCAGCCTGCGGCCATGACGCCAAACGTTTGGCTGCTCTCTTCCCCCAGAAAACTGCGCATAAGCAAATGGGTAATCACAAAGCCAGCGACGATGGTCGCGGCGGACACTAGACAAAGCAGTATCGTCCTAACGCCAAGTTTTTCCAGTTCCGTGAAACTGAATTTGAGCGACATCAGAAACAGCATCATCGGAATCATCAAATCCCGGGTTGATTCTCTGGTTGCCCGGACCGATTCGGTGAACTCCCAGATGCCAAAGGTATATCCAAGCATCGCACCGAACATAATCAGCACAATTGGAGGGAACCAGGTAAACAGCCTGACAGTGAAAGCCCGTTCCATCGCCAGCAGTGATGCACATAAGATCACGATTGCTGTCAGGAAAACGAAGCCATCATCTATCATTCGGTTGACCGCCCAGTGGGGTTGTGTGGCATCGGTTGCTGGCCCTTGCTGCGGCAAAATGCCCTTACACTAATTTCATGTTATTGGCTTTGCGCCTAAACTATTTTGACCGCTTACACATAACGTGATGGATCCTGTATTCTTCAATACTTCGAGGCGTCTGGCAGTTGTGTTCGCCTCCACTTAGTATAGTAGCCGAATTCTGTTGTGGAGCCTGGAAATCTCAGAGCCGCTCATGACCTTACCGCATCACGGTCGAGGACCATATAAAGGTCTCAATTCTCCAAATTCCAGCGCACCCAAGTCTGGAGACTCACCTGAGAAGCCATCGGTTATGGTCGGCAAGTTCATGCCGCTGTCTACGGCATTAGCCCCCTCATTTAATCTAAAGTCGAGTGAATCTGCTTCATAGAGGGTTTGAAGAGAATCTATATTTTTCACACTCAGTCTGGGAACGTTCACGAAAATGTTGTAATCCACCAAGATACTGTTGCGGTCTTGCCCTGTGAGTGACGAATACTCTGCCAGAGTGGCCGCCTCAATGGTCTGCAGTTGCGCTTCGTAATCTGGATCGGAAATGTCCGCGAGAGAGTTAGACGAGGGTGAGCGCCATGAAAACGCAGCCGCCGCGGCAGGGTTCGGACGAAAGCCGTTGAAGTCAGAGCTGGACGAATCAGTCAGCGATGTCACGCTGAAGATCATATCCTGTGACTCCTGACCCAAAAAAAGATTGTTTCTCCAGTGGACATTTGAGGCGCCTGCGACGGACGTTTCTGAAAGAATGGTGTTGTTGTAAAACACCACACCCGCGGAGCCGGCTGTGATGCGCGTTGAGCCGCCGGGCAGGTGATAGGCAATATTCCTGATCCAGTAGACAGGCCCTCCTAATGCAGGCTGATTACAGAAGGCATGAGAGGGATGATTGATCAGCATATTGTTCATGATGCGTATGTTGTGCATCCCGCCGTCAGCTTCAATCGGATTGTCATGGCTATTGGTGATGTAATTGCCGTAGAAATCTATTGCCACCGGGCGTCGGTCCCAGTAATCCCGAGTTGGATATTTGGGTCCGTCCGGGATATCCGGGCCCGAGGGCGTCGAACCGTCCGGGTTGCCGTAGGTTTCTATGTTGATGCCATCATGAAAGTTGGCGATATAGTTATGGGCCACAATGTGACCCGGGCCGTAAAGTTTGACCGCGACATACGAGCGCATTGGCGGAGGGAAGATCTGATTGTCCACCCCTTCGAACTGCGCCCACAGCTCGCCACGCCAGCCGATGAGATGGTCCGGATCATTCCTGCCAACAAAATGACTGTCGGCAATATAAAAGCCGCGGGAACCGGAGTAATTGGTGAAGACGCCGGCACCGACGTCTTCGAAGCGACTGCGCTTTACGGTCAGCCCCTTAGCGCCTGCAATGAACTGAGTGCCTGCCAGAATAGCAATCTCTGAATTCCTGAAAGTGATGCCTTCAAAATAGGTGTGATCGGCAGCGCGTACGTCAAACAGCGCGTAATTGCCGTTGCCGTCGAAGATCACCTCGCCATCACCGGCAGCTAGGATGGCAATGGGTCGCTCGGCCGTGCCATCTGCGGTCAGGTAATAGGTTCCGTCGAGCGGGGTTGTTCGATTCACCGTTGCATCATTGGTGTACTCGTAACGGTTGTACTGGTAGGTCCCTGCGTGCACGATGATCTTGTCACCGGCCCGCACCCTGGGTCGGCCCGAGGTTGCCCAGTCGGTGCCGGCGCACCAGTAATTGTAGGCGCACATGAGTCCTTCAAAGGCCGGCTCCTGTTTCTCACCCGCATAGCCATGCGGATAGACATGGAATTCCCGACCGCCCTTGTAGGGTCCCGGCTCGGCGCGGGTGCTCACGGTGGCAAGCCGTTCAGGGTTACCTACTACACCGTCGGGATCACGGATACTGAACTTCACTTCATAAGGGGTGTTCGGATCCAGGTTCAGTACACTGCCGGCAAACATGTTGGGCGTGATTACGTCGAGTCGGGACTCACTGTAGATGCGCTCGCCATTCATTCTCAGCATGGATAGGGCATCTTGCCAAGTTGCTTCCCCGGTCTTTCGATACCACACCTCGACCCGGGCATTGCGATTCTCATCGCCCTGGATCAACCACTCAAAACCAAGATTGATAAGCGTGGGCGGTTCGGTGAACAATTCACCCGGCACCACCGCGTTGGGGTTATCGGATGTAAACGGGGAAGGCTCCGCAGCAATCTGCGCGTAGCTGCTCTGTGCTAGGCTTGTCAGGCTCAGCAGGACCAGCAGAGTCTGGAGGCTGGGGTGGCGCATGGAGTCACCTTCGCGGTAAAGTCTGGTCAATAATGGATGGCATGTTAATTGATCTGGACGTGAGACGAAATGCTCCAGCTTGCCGGGACCGACACCAGCCTGTGGGCCGGGCAGAGGATCGATCTCCAGCCACTACCGTTTTCAGGACTTTCTTCGACAGGGACAAGACATGAGATTCTCACGCCGCAACACTCTCGCACTGACCTGCGTCATATTGCTGTCCGCGCAGGGCCAGACCGCTGAATTTTCGCAGGTGCGACCGGATGCCGATGCCCTGATGCAGCTGCCGGTAACCGAATGGCTGACCAACGGGGGAGATCTGTACAACAGGAATTTTTCTCCGCTTGATCAGATTAACACCGACAACGTCGGTCGACTGGGGCCGGTCTGGCGCACACACCTGAATGGTTCAGGTCTGGAAGCGAAATACTCGGGTGAAGCACAGCCTCTGATCATTGACGGTATCATGTACGTCATCACCGGTGCCGATGATGTCTTCGCGCTCAGCGTCGAGACCGGAGAAATGCTCTGGTCGAATGAAGCGCAACTCAGCAGTGAAATCTCAACTATTTGCTGTGGCTGGACAAGTCGGGGCGTGGGGTATGGCGAAGACAAGATTTTTGTGGGCCAGCTCGATGGTTTGCTGAAGGCACTCGATGCCGAAACCGGAGAGCAGGTGTGGTCGATTCAGGCGGAAAGCTGGGAGGAGGGCTACACCATCACCAGCGCGCCGTTGTACTTTGACGGCATGGTCATCAGCGGATTCGCTGGCGCTGAGTTCGCTGCGCGGGGTCGGGTTAAGGCTTACGATGCCGCGGATGGCTTTCTGCTCTGGACGTTTTATACCGTGCCGGCACCGGGCGAACTTGGTTCGGATACCTGGCCTGACGACAGTGATGCCTGGGAAACCGGCGGTGGTACAGTCTGGCACACGCCAGCGGTGGATCCTGAACTGGGTCTGATTTACTTCTCGACCGGTAATCCTGGGCCTGACTACAACGGCGCAATCAGGCCCGGTGATAATCTGTTTACAGCCTCGATTGTTGCCCTTGACGCCTATTCTGGTGAATACCGCTGGCACTTCCAGCAGGTTCACCACGACATCTGGGATTTCGATGCGCCGAATCCTGTTGTCCTGTTTGACCTTGAGTATGAGGGCGTTCTGAGAAAAGGACTTGCACAGGCGGGCAAGACGGGCTGGGTGTATATCCTTGACCGGATCACCGGAGAGCCACTGGTCGGCATCGAAGAGCGCCCCGTTCCGCAAGAAGATCGACAGGCTACCGCCGCGACCCAGCCCTATCCGGTCGGTGATGCGTTCGTGACGCATACACTTGATATCGCCCCGGAAGGATTTCGCATGGTGAACGACGGCGATATTTTCACGCCTTTCTGGGATGACCCGGTGCTGCTTCGGCGGGGGGAAGCGAATTGGCCACCGAGTGCCGTTGATCCGAACAAGGGCGTGATTTATGTCTGCGCAGGTGATCGCCAAGCGGCCTACACAACCAATGCAGATACCGATTCAGCCGAGCCGGGTGATCGCTACACCGGCGGCAACATGCGCTTTGCTCCCATTGCGGTCACCGGAATTGTCGCGGCCATGGACCTGCGAACCAACAAACGCCTGTGGTCGCAGCGTTGGCCGGGACGTTGCTACAGTGGACTGGTCGCAACTGCGGGGAATCTGTTGTTCGCAGGACGCAATGACGGGCGGTTTACCGCCATGGATGCCGCGACCGGTCAGAAGCTCTGGGAGTTCATGACCGATGCCGGCGTCAATGCGCCCCCGACTGTTTTTGAACATAATGGCGAGCAATATGTGACAGTTCTGTCTGCCGGCAATTTGCTGGCCGGCTCTGCACGGGGTGACAGCATCTGGATGTTCAAGCTGCTGGAAGAGGGTGAGGAAACGGCGATCGCACTGGAAAAGGTGACACCACCGCAGGCCAACACAGAAGGACTTGGTCTGTATCGAAGCACCTGCGTCTTCTGTCATGGACTTCGGGGCGAGGGCGGTCATAACGGCATGCCTCTGGAAGGCCTTGCTGCCTTTTCGACAGACTACGTGGCCAGCATTATTACCAATGGCCAGAATAACATGCCATCGTTCGGACAAACGTTTGAGCCAGCCGAGATTAGGGCGATTGCCGAGCATGTTCGCACTCTTAACCGCGGCATTCAGAATCGAAACAGCCGCTGAACCGTGGCGGGCGCGTGGGTGCTGGCGTGATCGTTACGGGCTGGCGTGCGGCGCGTGCTGGTGATACCACACTAGCAGCGCAAGGCCAGCCGCAGTCAGCAGATGGAGAAAGTCGCCCGGCTGCAGCAGGTTCGGAACATGCTGACCTGTCGCAAACAGGATGAACCCTAATTCCAGTGCGACCGCGCCCACTAATGCACTCAGCAGTTTGTGTCTGGCTGCGTAAACGATAATCTGTAGTGCGCACAGCACTGCCACAACTTGTCCGAACCGAGTCAGTTCGAACAAATCTACCATCACGAATCCAACAGCACCTGAAACGATCAGCAGGATCGAAGCATACTTGGCCCGGGTGGCTCCGGCACTGTTTATCCAGATGGTGCTGACTGCCATCAGCAGAAAGGCGGAAGAGGCACTGAAAGTTGAGAAGAAACCGTGCAGCGTGGGCAGCGGCAGCAAGTCGCTGAATCTCAGAACCCCCAGGCCTGCGGTGACGGCAAGTAGCGCCGACCCCATGCGAAACGCCAGCGGCAGTCTGGTGGTGGCTACCGCCGCCGCGGCAACTAGACTCAGCAGACCGTCGGTAATGGCCAGGCTAGTCATGCTGCGGCGCCTGAAATTTCTCGAGACTCCAGACTTTTCCGATACCTGCCAACAGCCCGACCACAATAGCGACGAATATGACCTGCTGGGGAAGCGGCATCTGATCCCGCGTGCCAAGATAAAGTATTAACAACGTCAGGGACACCAGGGTGGTGGCGATACCTGAAAGCCGGATTGAGGTCGGCGCGAGAGATCTGTGCTTTTGGTAGCAATCGACCGTTGGAGATTCTGTTGACGGATTTTCTAGATCCGCCGGGGACCAATCTGGCTCGGCCACGATAAACATTAGCCCCTCGCGCCAGCTTCTGGCATTTTTTACCTTCAGCCAGAGAGTTTTGTAGTAGTGGAGATTACTCCACACCGGACTCCAGCTTTCGAGCGGCTTTCTGATTCCGTACACAATGGGATCTTCCCCTCGTTCATCGGCATAGGTGCCGAACAGCCTGTCCCACAGACAGAAGATTCCGCCGAAGTTCCGGTCAATGCAATAGTCGTTCTGCCCATGATGTACCCGATGGTTTGAAGGGGTGACGAGGAACCATTCCAGAAAGCCGAGTCTGCCGATCAAGCGGGTATGCACCCAGAATTGATACAACAAATCGATCAGGCCAACAATGACATAAACCTGAACGGGAATGCCAAGAACCGCCAGAGGTAGGTAAAACACCCATTTGAAGTAGAAGCCCGTTGAAGCCTGTCGCATCGCGGTGGATAGATTAAATTCTTCGCTGCTGTGATGGGTGATGTGAGCTGCCCAGAAGATATTTACCATGTGCCCCGTTCGGTGCACCCAGTAGTAGAGGAAATCATACAGTACAAGAGCGAAGATCCAGGTGAATGGGCTTGCAGTTGACCATTCAAAGGTGCCATAGCGTGCCTCAATCAGGGCATACATCACCGCGCCAAACACTGCGCCGGTCGAATTGACGAACTGGCTGAGCAGACCGATGTTGATAGAAGTGATCGAATCCTGAAAGTTATAGACTTTCCGGCCTTTGAGGTAAGCAAAGCCCAACTCGAAAAAGACCAGAGCCAGCAGAACGGGAATGACTAGAATCATCGGTTTGAGAGAAAAATTGTCAATCATGATGTTTCGCTTCTTGTTCTTATGACTGAATGATCAGGTGCTGTCGTGGATTTTGCTGCCTATTCTCAACCCAGTTAATCACGGATGCGCCAAAAATACACGCCCGAGTTGCGCTAAGGGAAGTGACCTCACGGCTGGATGACGGGGCAAGCCGAGGGTCGGCCTCGCCTCGACGGAACCGCACATGACAGACCGGAAGTGGTCATTTCTAGCATACACATCCGATGTATCCGCTTGCCGGCGTTGTCAGACGGTAATTGGGTCAGACCGCTGCTCAAGATCCCGGCGAAAAGTCTCGAGATTGCTGGGCGGCGCTGTCTGACTTCTCGCTGCGCTTAATGTCCTCTTATCCGATAGCTTTCTGCGATTTTCTTGATGGCCACCAGATAGGCTGCGGTTCTGAAGTCGCTGACGCCGTCTTTTTCCTTCAGCACTGCCCGCATCTCCTGAAAGGCTTTACGCATGGTGTCATCGAGACCTGAGCGCACCAGATCGATTTCATTTGCGCCGGCTTTGAACTCGTCCCGAAAACTTTCCGAAAGCGCCCCCGCGTTACCCAGGGATTCCGACAGGGCATCAAGCTCCCTGATAATCAGCTCGTTGCGCGCCTCCTGCTCCCGGCGCTGCATGCGACCGAAGCGCATGTGACTGAGATTCTTGACCCACTCAAAGTAGGATACGGTCACGCCGCCTGCGTTGGCATAAAGATCAGGAATGATGACGCAGTTTTTTTCGCGAAGAATCTGATCCGCTTCAGCAGTCACCGGGCCATTCGCAGCTTCGATGATCAGCGGCGCACAGATTTTTGCGGCATTACCGGCATGGATCACCCCTTCAGTGGCAGCCGGAATCAGAATATCACATTCCAGCTCTAAGGCCGTCTCGGGTGAGGTAACCGCTTCTGCGCCCGGAAATCCGGTGACGCCGCCATTCTGCTGAATCCAGCGTCTGAGTGCATCAACATCGATACCAGATTCTGCCGCAACCGCTCCGTCTCTCTCAACCACCGTGGTGATGATTGCGCCATCCTGCTGACTGAGGAATTTTGCTGCGTGGTAGCCCACGTTACCAAAGCCCTGAACAAGTATTCTTTTACCGTCGAGTGAGCCGGACAGGCCTGCTCGGGCGACATCGTCACTGTCACGAAAAAATTCTCTGAGGGCGTATTGGATTCCCCGGCCAGTCGCCTCTGTACGGCCGGCGATCCCTCCCATCGACACCGGTTTGCCGGTGACACAGGCCTTTGCATCAATATCGGTGGGCCGAATTTGCAAATATTGATCAGCTATCCACGCCATTTCTCGCTCGCCTGTCCCCATATCGGGGGCAGGGACGTTCTGCGCAGGGTGGATGAGATCTCTTTTGATCAGTTCTGCTGCGAAACGACGCGTGATCTGCTCTAACTCCTCTGCGCTGTAATCCCCAGGATCAAGGCACAAGCCACCTTTGGATCCGCCGAAAGGCACGTCAACTAGCGCGCACTTGTAAGTCATCAGCGAGGCCAGCGCTTCGACCTCATCCTGGTTCACTGAAGGGGCGTAACGAATACCACCCTTTACTGGCTCCATGTGTTCCGAGTGAACCGCTCGATAACCGGTAAAGGTGTGAATTTCTCCACGCAGGCGTACCCCGAATCGGGTGGTGTAGGTCGCATTGCAGACTCGGATTTTTTCTCGCAGGCCCGATGAAATGTCCACCAGATCGGCGGCTCTGTCGAACATATGATCGACGCTTTTGCTGAAGGATGTTTCTTGAGACACGTACTGTTTGCTCTTTGTTTGAACGTGAGTTCAGGGTTGGTGCGCTGTCTTCACTGCAGCGCTGTTGCTGGCGCGATAGTAATTGAAAAATTGCTGGCGGGCAGCAAAATTCTCTCCTGCTGAGTAAGCGGGCAGAATTCGCCTCCTATCGCCTGTCTAGGCTGCAGAGTATCCCGCAGAAGGCGGCGCTGTGCCGGCGCAGCCGTTTGTCGAGACTGTTATTAGGCTGCTCGTTCTAGGGCCGCTCCACCGCAAATGCATAGTAGGGTTCCAGCGAATCAATGGCGCTCAGGGGCTGTGAGTTGACGTCCCATTTGAACAGCTTGACCTCAATGCGATCCCGCTCGAAATCGACAATGCTGAAGCCATGCTCCTCAATAGGTGGAAATTGCTGCTGAAAATCCAGATAGGCTGAAGGCGCTGCCGCGACACCTCTGACGTTAGAAGGGAATCCCCACTCTGCGGTGCTGACAGGGCCACATAAGACCGCGGTGATCGGGTGGTCGGCAAAACTGTGATTGCCGGCGCCGAACATGGTGCCCACCCCTGTTGCATGAAGATCACCGGAAATCACCATCGGGTTGCGGTGCTTCATGTCCGCCATAGACTGCATGATTCTATCATGCTGGTCAGCCCAGCCCTGTCGCCAGTGTGGCTTCGCAATCTGAGTGGTCAGCTCACCGGTTTCAGGATGCAAGACATCCGGGTACCACTCCCCCCACTTTCCTGCTGTCCAGCCGGGTGGATTAGACGGGACGTGAATTAGATGCCGTGTGTCTGTTGAGGCGGTCCGCTCGGCGAGCCAGTTTTCAACGGTGCGATCCAGGAAAACCGAGTTCAGATCGCCCACATTGAGGGTGCGCCTGACGTCATACAGCAGCACTTCAAGTAAGTCTCCGTAGCGCAGTGTGCCGAAGCTTTCGGAGAGCTCGCCGCGTTCCGAGCGGGTGGAATAGGGCAGGCCGACAGAGCGATTGGCATCGGGGAGAAACTCGGGGTAATACAGTTGTTGCGTCGTCCGGGCCAGCTGCAGCTGGAACCAGGGCACCGGATAGGTCAGCGGCGAGTCATTCTCCCAGTGATCGTGATCGTCCTGCAGGAAATAGACAGGCGTTGACCGAAAGGTGGTGCCGTACAGTGGCACGATCTGCGGGCCGGCGGCGAGCTTCAGGGCCATTTCGTTGCTGCCGCCGAGCACTCTGTTTGCGAAGTCAAAGTTGGACTGTCGTCCCTGCGCACTTAACTCACCCGCCTGTTCTCCCTGCCAGGTGTGCAGATCCCAGTAGATGTGATCGCCATTGGCAACTGCGGCTTGTGGTGCGAAGGACATGCCTCTCTGTAAAATTCTTTTGCGAATCGCAACGGGTAAATTGTCTCGACGGTCCCCGATGCCGAAATATTCCCCTTCACGGCCGCCGGCGCAGGTATAAAACAGGACCCTCACCCGGTCAGGATTTTGCTGGGGTGAAGGAAAGGTAGAAAGCGGCCAGGATTCACACAGTGAATTGCCTGCGCCGTCCCGGAGCGTGAGTTCATACTGCGTATCGGGACGGAGATCGGCAGTGTAGAACTGCCAGAATTCACCCGCAGTGTCGTTTAAGATACCGACAGTCTCGCGGCGGTTTGACCCTTCCCGAATCTGCAGGGGCGGTGCTGACTCAAGAGGGCGATTGAAAGAGGCTTTGATCAGGAAGGTCGAATGATTTACAGCAGGCAGCAGATGTCTGACGATTCCGGCATCCCAGTTTTCTTCAATCGGGTTGAGATCCTGCTGCGCCATGAGTTCATGCCAGGGCCAGGCAGACAGCCAGGCGCCAGCCATGCTGCCGGCGCCTTTTCTCAGGAATTGTCGACGCGCGCGAGAAGACAGATAAAGCGCTTTATTGTTTTTGTTCTTCATGAATTTCTCCAGGTGATGTCCTGCGGATGGTCTGCTCAGGTCGCGGGTCGCGTTCAGCCAGCGAACCCGTCCCCGGGCTGCAGCCTGGTCGCCCGTGAGACTGCCAACCGGCAGGCTCCCAACCAGCAGACGCCTAAATAATCCCATGGTGGCCGGACCCAACAGGATAGTCATCAGATCCTACCGCAAGTATTGCGCCACGGCGACTGGCCTGAGAGCAATGACGGGCTGCCCGGTGGGGGCCCGATCAGGCGTTACGAGTGGTTTCAGAATCTCTGGGTTTCGCGCCGGGCCCGTTGGGCGGATACTGCCGTAGTGACCGGGGTGCAACCATTTTCCTTGGTGATTCGATCATGCAGGGTTGGGATGAATCTCTTGCCCCGGCCTTTCCAGGCCCAGAGTTGTTAATCGCGGCATCAGTGGGGACACTTCCAGAGGGGTACTGATCCGGCTCGAGCAGGATGTCTTAGCACTGGATACCGCAGCGATTATTATGCTGATCGGTACTAACGATTTAGAAGAGCGAGCCTCGCCTGAGGTTATTGCAGCGAACGTCAGCCTGATACTTGAAGCGGTGGCTGACTTCTCACCGACGCTGCCGGTGGTGTTGTGTGACGTGATGCCGAGCTCGAGCACCATGAACCGGCCTACCGGTCAAATTCAGCAGGTGAATGCCCTGTTGACTGAACTTGCCGGTGACTATCAAAACGTCATCTCGTTTGATACGTTTTCTCTGCTCGCGGATGATGAAGGCAACGCGCAGCCCGCTGAGTTTCCCGATCTGCTGCATCCGAATGAGACGGCGTATCTTAAGTGGGCAGACGCCCTGCGGCCCGTGCTAAGCGTTCTTGATCTGCCGCAAAAATAGGCTGTTTGCACCCGGCCGGAAAACCAAAAAAGGAAGAAAAAGTGACCAAGAAAACAATTTGCAACAAGGCGTTACTGCTGTCGGCACTGTTTGCTGCTGTGTTACAGGCACAGGAGGCTGACGTCATCTTTGTTGGCGACAATATCCTGACAATGGAGGATGCGGGGGCAGAGGCCATTGCTATCCGGGGGGAGATCATCATTGCTGCGGGTGATCGCGCAGAAGTCATGGCCACCCGAGGAGGGGATACCCGCGTCGTTGAGCTGGGCGAGCAGGCACTGCTACCAGGTTTTATCGACGCGCACGGTCATTTTTCAGCGCTTTCACGATACGGGGACATGCTGAATCTGTCTTCCCCTCCGGTGGGCGATGTGGTGTCTATTGAAGATCTGATTCGCAAAATTCGTTTACACATCGAGCAGCAGGATATACCCCCGGGACAGCTCATCTACGGCTTTGGTTATGATGATTCGCTGCTTGCTGAGAACCGACACCCCAACCGCGATGACCTTGATTCAGCCAGCATCCGGCATCCGATAATCGTCCGCCACGTTTCCGGACATTTGCTGGCGACGAACTCGTTAGGACTGGAAGCAGCAGGTGTGGGAGAAACTACGCAGGCTCCCGAAGGGGGCGTCATCAGGCGTCGCCCCGGTTCGCTTGAGCCCGATGGCGTGATGGAAGAGACCGCCATGGGCTTGTTCCCCGGCGCCGGTGAATTGCTGAGTGCCGAAAGACAGAGCGAACTGAGGCGGGAGACTGTCTATTTATATGCCAGCTACGGCATTACGACCATTCAGGACAGCAATTTGCCGCCGGCTTATGTGGAACTACTGAAGCAAGAAGCACTCCAAGAGCCGTTTGTGGCTGACATAGTGACCTACGTGATGGGGAACCCTCTCACAGATGAGCAATTGCAGGCGGTGACACGGGATGCAGAATACGCGGGCGGCATCAGAAACGGTGGCGTCAAATTCACTCTGGATGGCTCTCCACAGGGGCGTACGGCCTGGATGTCCGAGCCCTACACCGAGGGGCCTGAAGGCGCCGAAGCGGATTACGTCGCCTATCCTTCCTATGATCCGGCAGCCTGGCGAAGGCGCATCCGGATGATGATCGATCGTGGTGTGCCGGTACTGGCTCATGCCAACGGAGATGCGGCCATTGAGCTGATGATAGACGGCGTTGAGGCTGTCGTGTCCGGCGCTCCGGTTCCCGATCATCGCTCGGTGATCATCCATGCCCAGCTGATGCGTAAAGATCAACTGCAGCGAGTTGTCGGGCTTGGTATTGTGCCCTCATTCTATTCGGTCCACCCGTTCTTCTGGGGTGACTGGCACAGAATCAGTTTTGGCGAAGAGCGTGCCAGCTACATCTCGCCGGCCCGGGATGCGCTGGATTTAGGCATTCCGATTACCATTCACAATGATGCCCCCGTCGTGCCACCGGATATTCTGCGGTTGGTGGAGATCGCCGTTAACAGAGAGACCCGATCCGGTTATGTACTGGGGCCAGATCAGCGAATCAGTGTTGAGGAGGCGCTTTGGGCTGTCACCGGTGGCGCGGCTTATCAGTACTTTGAAGAAGATGAAAAAGGCACTCTTTCAGTGGGCAAACGAGCAGACTTGGTTGTGCTCGCGGCCAGCCCACTGGCAGTGGCGCCCGGTGATCTGGCGGACATTGATATTGTCGAAACGATTTCCCGCGGCAGGACAATCTACCAGAATCCCGACTATTTTGCCGGTCGCTAGCCCGTTGGCCCGGAGCGATGGGCTTCATTAGGGGCGTGTCGGTTATGCGGTGGTGCGGTGACACTGAAGCACCAGTGGCGTGCATCTCAGGGTACCCGTGGATCATTCGCGGGCTCTCCGTCAGCAAATGATCTTCTGAGTCTGGCGGCGCCGGGGTTGTGGGGCTGCCGGGCGGTTTGCCACAAAAACTGCGTCAGGTGTATGCTGCAAACTTTCAGTCCGCGCTCAATGTCACTGTGAGGCAAAAAATCATGCGACGACGACCTCTCTCTCAAACACTGGCGGCGTGCGCCGTGCTCTTGCGCGCCTGCTCCGGAGTCAGTGCGCAGAACTATCTGGTGCCCCGGCTTGCCAATGGTCAGCCTGATTTTTCGGGTGTGTGGACAAACGACACCATCACGCCGATTGAGCGACCTGCTGCGCTGTCAGACCGGGCGTTTCTCAGTGAGGATGAAATTGCCTCGATGGAGCAGAACATCGCGGAGCGGCGTGAGCGTAATGACAACAATATCGTGGTTGAAGCCGGCGGCAGCGTCGGTGGCTACAACCAAATCTGGCTCGATTCCGGCGATACCGTACTCTCAACCGGTCAGACATCTATGATCATTAATCCCCCGAACGGGCGTGCGCCCATTCGAGAGTCTGCGCTGGCGACGCGGGATTTCTATTTTGCCAACGTCGAGAATGACTACATCTATCACACGGTTTGGGATCGCTGTATTACGAGAGGAGTGCCGGGCTCCATGCTGCCGGCAGGCTATAACAATGCTTATCGTTTCCTGCAGACTGATGACAGCTTCACCATCGTTTATGAGATGATCCATGACGTGCGCACCATCTCGCTAACCAAGAGTGGACACATCGATGGCAAGGTGAAGCTGTGGATGGGGGACTCAGTGGCAAGATGGGATGATGACACGCTGGAGATAGAAACGACCAATTTCAATGATCGGGGCATGCTGGCCAACAGCATGGCAGGAGGGCGCCTCAAGGGGGTGCCGATCTCTGAAGATTTTCATGTGCTTGAGCGCTTCACCCGGATCAGCGCAGATACCATTATCTGGGAAGCGCGGGTGACTGACCCGGAGAATCTGACCGCTCCCTTTACTATCTCGATGCCTCTGACTCAGGAGCCTGACTACGTTATGTATGAATATGCCTGTCACGAGGGGAACTATGCCATTGAGAATATCCTCAGCGCCGGGCGCGCCAGGGATAGACAGCAGGCCAGTAACTGACCGACTTTACTAAACCTGGGAGAATATGGGTTCCTTGCTTGAATGAACTGGTAAGCCAGGGGATAGAAGCAACCAGTATGTCGCAGTAAAGCAATCACCGCAGGCTGCGCCTGTCTGAATGCGGATTTCGTTACTTGCGCTTCTGATGCGGCAGTCGATATGAGGATGGTGTCATTCCTGTCTCGACATCACGCGTCCGGTGCCGTAACACTCATCCGATTGGGGCTGAACTGTCTATCAGTAACCGGCGTTTCACCCACATGACCTTTACCAAAACTGCCATGTGGCGAAAGATTGGCGTAACTGTTCTGTCAGTTCTGTCAGTCTGCCTGCTCATTAAGCCGCTTACGGCTGAGGAAGAAGACCTCTTGAAACCCTTACTGCTTATTGCCTTTGAACAGGACAGTCCCGACGTCGGCTGGTATGTCCAGAACGACAATGTGATGGGAGGCCAGAGTGAGGGCGGGTTCAGTATCCAGGCGTCTGAACTGATTTTCTCGGGGAACACCAACACCAACGGTGGCGGTTTCAGTTCAATCCGCTCCCAGCCCCTTGAGCGGGATCTGGCGGACTACGACGGAATCAGACTCACGGTGAAAGCAGATGGCCGACGCTATACTTGGTCGCTACAGACCGATGCACGCTGGCGTGGCCGAAGAATCAACTACTGGGCAGATTTTGATACGGTTCCGGGCGAAGTGCATGTAGTTGATGTGCCGTTGGAGCGCTTTATGCCGCAATTTCGCGGCTTCAAGCTGGACGGGCCGAAACTGGACAGAAGTCAGATCAGGGAGTTCGCGCTGTATCAGTACGATAAGACGGATGGCCCGTTCGAACTCCGACTGATAAAGGTCGAGGCCTACGCTGCGGGGCACTAGCAAAGCCCTTGAGGAGGATAGCTCGTCGGGGCGTTCTCCTATAGATCTCGGAACTGCTTTATTCCAGGCTTTGCTCTTATCTCTCGTTTCACTCCACATGTCTCATTTGTGATTTCATCTGGTCCCTCATCTGTTCTTACGTCTGATCTTACGCCTGAGCTCACGCTTTACCTCACATCTT
>CACJWK010000019.1 GCA_902597095.1 uncultured Pseudohongiella sp. | reverse complement strand
CAAGTTTCAGTGGTGCCAGGAAGATAGATTCGACTTCCGCGGGGTTGGCGACATAATCAAGATCGTTTTCGATTATACCGACTACTGGTGTTACTCTGTAACCGGATGGCATGACGAGTTCACCGAGTTGGCCGAGGATCTCAACTCCTTCTGGTCTCAAGCCAATTTCTTCATAACTTTCTCGAAGCGCAGTAGCGGTAAGGTCGCGATCTTGCTCCTCTGAAGTTCCTCCGGGTAGGCTCACTTGGCCGGCATGGCTTTTCAGATTTGATGATCGAACAGTGAGGACTATGCTACTCTCGCCGACGTCGTTAGCTTTCGTGACGGGAATGAGTACCGCGGCTTGACGGAAGGATTTACGATCGAATTCGCTCATCCACTTTGTCGTCTGATCCGGAGGCTCTATAGGGCTGAGTATCGCTGCATCTTTATTCTTAAAAAATTCAAGCAAATCGCTGAACCGTTTTGAAGAACTCGAACTTGACATAAGATGGGTTCTGGTAAACTAGGGTCGGTGTTCGGGTCGGAACAGCCCTACGAAGGAATACTGACAGGTGAACACTACAGCAGTAACCCGCAGCCGCGCCGCAGTTGTATTTAATAGCATGATCGCACTGGCTACTAGTGGTCAGCGTATTTTAATCGCTTTGTTTGCCTGATAGGTGGGCGAAACAGATCATGGGTGGCTCAAATGATCGATCGGCAATCGTTCTTAAATCTAAATCTAAACATACAGCATCAACCGAAAAAAGGCATTTTAACCATGGAAACAAAGATAACTCAGTTGCTCGATATTGAACATCCAATAATTCAAGGTGGCATGCACTATGTGGGATTTGCTGAACTTGCAGCAGCAGTATCAAATGCTGGCGGGCTGGGCATCATAACAGCACTTACTCAAGGCACACCGGCGAAACTTGAGAGAGAGATTGTTAAATGCAAAACCCTTACAAATAAACCATTCGGAGTTAATTTAACATTTCTCCCATCTCTTGACCCGCCAGATTATGCCGGGCTCGTTGATGTAATTATAAAACAGGACGTTAAAGTGGTGGAGACCGCTGGTAACAACCCCCAAAAGTGGTTACCAAAGCTGCAAGAGAACAATATCAAAGTCATTCATAAATGCACATCTGTTAGGCATGCATTGAAGGCTCAGGAGATCGGATGTGATGCTGTATCGGTCGATGGTTTTGAATGTGGTGGGCATCCTGGAGAAGATGATATTCCCAATTTCATCTTGCTTCCAAGGGCAGCAGACGAGCTTACAATACCATTCGTCGCCTCAGGTGGAATGGCCGATGGAAGGTCTTTAGTTGCTGCTCTAGCATTTGGTGCTGAAGGAATTAATCTCGGCACCAGATTCATAGCAACTCAGGAGGCTCCGGTGCATGATAATGTAAAGGAGGCGTTACTTGCGGCCACTGAATTGGACACAAAACTTGTAATGAGGCCATTGCGGAACACTGAGAGGGTCCTGTCCAATGCGGCGGCGGAAAGGCTTCTCGAGAAAGAGGCAGCGCTCGGTGAAAACATAAAGTTTCAAGACATTGTTCCCGAGGTAGCCGGAGTTTATCCGAAAGTCATGCAAGAGGGGCAAGTAGACGCAGGGGTTTGGTCTTGCGGTATGGTTGCTGGTTTAATCAACGACCTGCCAACTGTAAAGGGCCTGATCGACAAAATAATGCAACAAGCAGAACTGATAATAGCCGATCGTCTGAGTGCGGCTTCTTGACAAATGTATACAACCTTAGTTGATTTACAAGAACGTAATGCTCTGCCAAGCCATTGTTGACCTTGTCTGTAACCTCTCGTGAGTAAATACACTCTCACAGCGGAGCAGCGGCTACTGCTCTGCATGGTTCTTCCGAACGCATTTTCAGTGCCAGTGATGCTTTCTTCTGTCAATGCTGCTCTGCCGGTGGTCGCTGCAGACATCAGGTTAACTGCCTTGGAGCTTAGCTGGGTGCCAACCGCCTTCCTAATGGCAAGTTCCATGTTTGTTCTTGTGTTTGGGCGCTTGGCCGACATGTGGGGTCGAAGAAAAATTTTCTTGCTCGGCGCCGGTACGGTAGTCGCTTCTTCGTTACTGGCCAGCATGGCTTCGAATGGCTCTGAATTACTTTTCGCGAGGTTTCTGCAAGGATTTGGTGCCGCAATGCTTTACGCGACGCAAATGGCACTTATTTCCTCTGTGTTCCCCAAGGAAAACCGTGGACAGGCAATTAGTTGGCTAATTTCGCTGATTTACGTGGGTCTTGCTGTGGGGCCGCTTCTCGGTGGGATAATGACCGAATACTATGGCTGGCGCTCGGTTTTTTATCTGCAAGTGCCTGTTGGACTTCTTGTACTGTACGTGGGGACCTTTCGGATTCGGACCGAGTGGTCAGCAGAGAATCCTGGAGAATTCGACTACATCGGTGCAGTGCTATACGTTTTTTCGATAGGGCTGCTTTGTCTCGGAGTTAGTGTAATTCAATCAACGTTCGGATATGCGCTAATTTTTATGTCTGGCGTTTCCGGTTACTTGTTTTTCAAGTTTGAGGCATCAAAAGATTTTCCCCTCTGGGATCTGTCGCTTTTTCGTACAAATCGGACTTTTTTATCCTGCTGTGTTGCTTCGCTGATTATGTATGGAGCAACCTTCATGAATGTAATGTTGATAAGCCTGCATCTACAGTATTTCAAAGATATGTCGCTGATTCCTGCAGCAATGATTATGGTGATCCAGCCGACGGTCATGGCGATTTGCACTCCCTTAGTTGGTCGCGAGTTCGATCACCGCAACGCTGGGCGATACGCTCGGATGGGTATGTTGCTCACAACAATCGGTCTTTTTTTTCTAGCATTTCATAATGCTGCGTCCTCACTAGCGCTTACAGCGGTAGCACTTGCCATTACGGGTCTTGGCTTTAGTCTGTTCTCGACGCCAAACGCTACACTTTTAATGGGTTCGGTAGACAGTCGAGATCTTGGATTGGCTTCTTCCGCGACGTCTACTACTCGCATACTGGGCCAACTTTCCAGCACTGCTATTGTTACACTTGTTTTTGCAGTGCGAATTGGAGGAGCTGGAATTACGCAAGAGGATATTCCGCTTTTATCCCCAGCTATCCAGACAGCTTTCTTCTTTGCGGCATGTCTTTCTTTATCGGGGTTTATTTTTGTCTGGTCTCTTAACAGAAAAGCATAAATCTACGGAAATTTTTACAGATCCATGAACCTTTCAAACCAGCCGTCTCACAAAGTCATTACTGCTGAAGAGGCTACCAATAATTCCGAAGAAATAGGCCATATTCAGTTGACGGGGAAAGGGTTATTTTTCACTAACTGTATTGATGGTGACCTAAGCCGAATGGCAGTCTGGTTGAAAACAGATCGAGAGAAGCCAAGACGGGTTACCTCCTCCCGTTTCAACGTTAGGACCAAAGTGCATGAGTACGGTGGTAAACCGTACATCGTAGTTAAAAATCACGTTTATTTTGTGAATTACGCTGACCAAGCCGTCTACTGTCAGCCTATCGAGAAAGTAGGGTTCGGTGCAGATCAAAAGGCTGAAGCCAGGTTGATCACAACCCCGAATAGCGGATTTAGGTATGCTGACTTCATCTACGACTCAAAAAGGGATCGCCTTATTTGTGTGAGGGAAGATCATGGTGGTCAGGGTTCACTTGAGTCTGCTGCTTCAAGGGTGTCGAATTGCATCGTATCTTTGCCTATCGGGGCCGCAAGCGTTACTGACGGTGAAGTATTGTTTTCTGAATCAGATTTCGTATCTTCCCCTACTTTGTCTGCCGATGCTTGCACGCTTGCCTTCATATGGTGGGATCATCCGAATATGCCTTGGGATATCACTACCCTCGGAGTTGCGTCATTGACTGACGAAGGCTACTTCTCACACGTAACCCACATGCCGGGCCCTTGCCCCGCTTCAATATTACAGCCCCGATTTCATGGTGACCGGCAATTGTATGTAATCGCTGATTGGTCAGGTTGGTGGAATATTTATAGGTATGATCTGAACTGTTTCACTGACAGCGCTGAGCCCGTAAATGTCTGTCCTATCCGCGCTGAAGCATGTTCAGCTCAATGGCAACTTGGTAAATACAATTATGATTTCGGGGTAGATGGATCGATTGCGGTGAGCATTTGTTCCGAAGGTCATTGGTCGGTATTGCATATTGATGCGGAGGTTGCACAAACGACGCCTCAAGGGGGACGTAGCTACGAAACGATACTTGATGGTTTTGGGCATATCGAATGTTTGTCTGTCTCCGGCGAAACATTATATTTTTGTGGAGCCACTTCGACTGAACTTCCAGGGGTGTATTCAGTAGCTTTACCGTCAGGATCACGAGATGGCAGGGAAATAATTCCAGAGCGTTTAATCGGAACTGCAACGAAACTCACGCATGCGTCGATAAGTCGTCCATCAAACATGGAATTTGATACTGGCGAAAATGAAAAAGCTTATGCGTTTTTTTATCCGCCAACTAATTCTCGCTTGCGAACTGAAGGCGAAAATAAGCCTCCTCTAATCGTGGGCGTTCATGGTGGTCCCACTAGTGCTGCTCGAGCCGTGTTAAATCTTAAAGTTCAGTTTTGGACAAGTCGCGGCTTCGCTTATCTTGATGTAAATCACCGCGGAAGCACTGGGTGGGGAAGGCAATATCGCCATCGGCTTTATCAAAATTGGGGAGTAGTCGATATCGAGGACATTGAAAACGGCGTGAGGCACTTGATTGACGAGGGTTTTGTCGCTCCTGATCGAATTGCAATCCGGGGTGGTAGTGCCGGCGGTTACTCCGTCATGGCATGTTTGGCAAATTCCGATTTATTTTCGGCAGGGGCCAGTTACTACGGAATAAGTGATTTAGAAATCCTTGCTCAAGAGACTCATAAATTTGAGGCGCACTATCTCGATAGCTTAATTGGCCCTCTGCCCGAGACAAAGAGTCGATATATTGAGCGGTCGCCCATCAACAAGATCAGGAATATCTCTGCGCCTCTTCTGTTGCTCCAAGGCTTGGAAGATAAGGTTGTACCCCCATCTCAGGCTGAGTTAATTTGTGACAAGTTGAAACGTCAGGGGACTGAGGTGACTTACCTCACCTTCTCAGATGAGGGGCATGGATTCAGACAGAGTAAAAATCAAATACGAGCCTTAAATGCTGAATTGGAATTTTACCTTGAATATTTTTAAATTGCCATATAAAACAATTACTTATGAATTTTCGAAACTTATAACACGCCCTAATAATCTGTTCTCCCGCTGACGTAGCATAGATCTTTGTTCTCATCATTGTGCGCCACATCTTTTTTGGCCGGTCGGCAATGGCATGAAGAAAGCCTAATATGACTGGCCACGACCACTCAGACTATGCTAGTCTCAAGGAGCTCGAAATTTGAGCATTCAATTAATTGATGAAACTCAACGTTGGGAGAGATTAGTATGTGGACTAAGCCTTCTTATCAAAAAATCCGCTTAGGTTTTGAAGTCACTATGTACTTCAAGTCCGTCTAAGGTTTTCGGATTGCATCGGAGCGAGAATTGACTGTGCACCCTACGGTGCCTAGTTGTTCACTCCGAGAAAACGCCAGACTCAGTCTGGCGTTTTTGTTTCTGACGATTAATACCCCATATCGATAAGGTTAGATTACGCATAAGAATCCAATGTAATGTTAGTAAGGGTTTTAGGTTCTGCAGCTGGTGGTGGCTTCCCTCAGTGGAATTGCAACTGCGAAAATTGTTTTGGCGTTCGTACGGGTAAAATAAAAGCGATCCCGCGGACCCAGTCTTCCATTGCCGTCAGTTCAGACGAAGTGAATTGGGTCCTTTTTAACACCTCCCCCGATCTTCTAGCTCAGCTAGCAGCCTTTCCGGCTTTGCAGCCAGCAAGGGCCATCAGGGATACCGCTATCAAAGGTATCGTTTTCATGGATAGCCAAATCGATCACACTACAGGGCTGCTCATGCTGAGGGAAGGCTGTCCACATCAGGTTTATTGCAGTGATATGGTTTTTGAAGATCTGACAACTGGATTTCCACTATTCAACATGCTGAAACACTGGGATGGTGGTGTTGATCGGCACAGAATTCCACTTTCCGGAGAGAGCTTTGCTGTGGATACGATAGATGGACTCAGTTTTACAGCGATACCAGTCACAGGTAAAGCGCCACCATACTCGCCACATCGAAACGATGCGCATATCGGAGATAACATTGGGATTAAGATAGTTGAGGTGAGCACAGGGAAATCAGTTTTTTACGCCCCTGGTTTGGGGGAAATTACCGATGACACCCGCCGGCTAATGAGTGAATCCGATTGTCTGCTTGTAGATGGGACATTCTGGTCAGAAAACGAGATGAAAAAGGTAGGGCTTGGCAACAAGCTGGCATCAGACATGGGTCATCTGCCTCAATCTGGCACAGGTGGCATGTTAGAGGTTTTACGTCCCATGAAGAAACCGCGTAAGATACTGATACACATAAACAACACAAATCCGATATTAAATGAGGAGTCTGAACAGAGACTCAAAGTCGTCGCCGAGGGCATCGAGGTGGCATATGACGGAATGGAAGTTGAGCTATAGCGTTTTTTCAGGCATATCAACACTTCTCACTATCGTGTTATTACGACTATGCACAAGCTGAATATTGAAATAGATGAAATCAAAATCAATCCGCAATATCGACTTCAATTCGAGGAAGCGCAAGGCTGTCATGTACTACTTTTCCCTGAGGGGTTAATAAAGCTGAGCGATAGTGCCGCCGCGATCCTGGAGCGTTGCCATCAAGCGACAACCCTAGGTAAGTTGGTTGAAGAATTAAAAATAGCTTTTCCAGGAGTTGATGGGCTGGAAGACGACGTGCGAGCATTTTTGGAAGATGCTCTTAATGAGGACTGGATTCTCTCTGCTCACAGTTAAGATGTCTGAAGATACGTACATACCGATGTGGCTGTTGGCTGAGCTGACATATGCTTGTCCTGTGCAATGCCCCTATTGCTCCAATCCATTGCAAATATCGGCCAGTCGAAAACAAGAACTATCCACTGAGGAGTGGTTTAAAGTCCTAAGTCAGGCCCGAAAACTGGGTGCCGTACAGCTTGGGTTTTCTGGCGGCGAGCCGCTGTTGCGCCAAGACTTGGTTGATTTGCTGCGAGAAGCTAATCGTCTCGGTTTTTACACAAACCTGATAACCTCTGCAATAGGGTTGGACGCAGAAAAGATCGCTGAATTTAAAGAGGCTGGTCTCGGGCACATACAGATATCATTCCAGGGTGCCGACGAAGCTACCAATAAGCGATTTGGTGGGACAGACAGTTTCAAGCAGAAAATGACCATGACTCGAGAAGTCATTCGCCAGGGACTACCACTGGGGCTAAATTTTGTATTACATCGCCATAATCTTCATCAAGTCACTCAGTTTTTGACAATGGCCGAAGAGCTAGGAGCTGAGTTCGTTGAATTGGCTAATACGCAATATTACGGTTGGGCCAAGCATAACCAGGAGCATCTACTTCCAAGCAAGGCTCAGCTGGAGCAAGCAGAATTAGCTACAAATGAATTTAGGCAAAAGCATACCGGCTCTATGGATATATTCTTTGTTGCGCCTGACTACTATGACGATAGACCAAAAAAATGTAGCAACGGCTGGGCGACTACGTTGATGAACGTTACTCCTGAGGGAGACGTTCTGCCATGTCATGCTGCAAAGATGATACCGGGAGTAGCGTTTCCGAATGTCAGAAAGCAAGCTCTTGATGAGATCTGGCATTCCTCAGATCTTTTTAACAAGTTTCGAGGCACGGAATGGATGGTAGAGCCGTGTGCGAGCTGCCCGGAGAAGGAACAAGATCTTGGGGGCTGTAGATGTCAAGCCCTCATGCTAACGGGTGATGCTGCTAATGCAGATCCGGTATGCAGCCTATCCCCTCATCACGATAAGGTAAGATCTATTACTGAAAAAGCGCAGCGTCCGTTCAATCCGGAGGAGCCAGTGCCGTTGCTTTTCAGGAACATGAAGAATGCTAAGCAATTCCTTACGGAGTAGTTAGGTAGTGAAACAGATGCATGCTTGGACAAAAGAAGAATTTGAGGGGAAACTCCGAAATAAAGGGAAGCTTTATCACATACACCATCCTTTCCATGTTGCTATGAATGGTGGATTAAGTACGCGCGAACAAATTCAGGGTTGGGTCGCGAATCGTTTTTATTATCAGGTAACGATACCTATTAAAGATGCCGCAATAATGGCTAATTGTCCTGATCGGGATATTCGACGTGAATGGGTTCAAAGGATCCTAGACCATGATGGTGTTGAAGGCCAGGAAGGAGGCATTGAAGCGTGGCTTCGATTAGGAGAAGCCGTTGGATTGACAAGAGATCAGATTAACTCACAGGAGTTGGTACTTCCGGGCGTTAGATTTGCTTGTGATGCTTATTTAAACTTCGCGCGAAATGCCTCATGGCAGGAAGCGGCATGTTCTTCTCTTACCGAATTGTTCGCTCCTGAAATCCATAAATCACGCCTGGAGTCATGGCCAAGTCACTACACTTGGATAGATGTAGAAGGCTACAAGTATTTCAGGAAAAGATTGTCAGAGGCGCGGCGTGATGTGCAGCATGGATTAGATATAACGCTTAACCATTTCAAATCCAGAGAACAGCAGGAACACGCACTTGGTCTTTTGCAATTCAAGCTGGATGTTCTTTGGTCGATGCTCGATTCCATGCATCTAGCTTATACATACAATGAGCCGCCATTTCATTGTTGTGAAGTGTAAACAAAGCTATAGCAGCTTTGTTGGGTTTGGAGTGTTGCAGAGCTACTTTCTTTGTTTAGATCGGGCGAGAACGTTTACAGTCCCCTCTGCCACTACAACCATACCTCGAAGCGACGGGCGTTCCGCGTGAAGAAGCGACGAGCGTTTCGCATTAAAATGCGGGGATAAAGAGAAGAAAGCATGGATATAAAAGGTAAAGTTATTGTAGTAACTGGCGCAGCGAGTGGAATCGGCAGAGCATTGTGTGAACGGTTTGTGAGGGAGTCTGCAAGTGCTGTTGTGGTTTCAGATATCGATGCAGTTGGTATGGCGGAAACTATGGCTGTGCTTGGAGACGACTCGGAGGTTATGGGTGTGCCTTGCGATGTTGGAAATGAAGAGTCTGTCAACAAGCTGGTGCAAGAGGTCCTCAAGCGGTTCAAAAAGATAGATCTATTCTGTGCTAATGCCGGCATCTTTACTGCTGGCGGAGAAGAAGTATCAATCGAGGCCTGGCAAAAAATCTGGGATGTTAATGTTATGTCCCACGTCTTTGCGGCTCGCGCAGTCTTGCCCAGCATGTTAGATCGAGGCGAGGGTTATCTGCTGAACACGTCCTCTGCCGCTGGATTGCTCAGCCAGGTAGGCTCCGCCCCCTATTCTGTGACGAAACATGCGGCGATCGGATTCGCGGAGTGGCTCTCAATTACTTACGGCAAGCGCGGCATTAAAGTTTCAGCCCTCTGTCCGCAAGCCGTCAGAACCGCAATGACCGCGGGTTCAGAAGGGGGCGGTGTTGCGGGGCTCGACGGGATGTTAGAACCCGAACAGCTGGCGGATACTGTGGTTGAAACGCTCGCAGAAGAGCGATTTCTGGTGTTGCCTCACCCTGAGGTGCTGACCTACATGCGCCGCAAGACAGAAGACTATGATCGCTGGTTGGGCGGGATGCGGCGCCTGCATGAGCGGTTCGAAGATGCTTACAAGGCCCGCGCTGAACGCGATCTGGAAAAGTAGCGAGGTCAACGAGGTGTGTAGAGCAATGAATGTCATGAGATGGGTGCCTGACGAATTGAGAAGCACGTTTGCCTCAACCGTGGCTGTGAGTGTCATGACTCTTTGTACTTTCGGTCTCGGGGCCCACGCTCAGGAGCGAATCGAGCTTGAAGATGGGAGTCAGCTGACGGTGTTCCTCGTTGAGCCAACAGCAACTACGGACAGGCTGAGCCCTCTGGTTATTCTGATGGGCGGAGGCCCGGGGAATATCTCTATTTCCCGTGATACCTCTCAGTGGTTGGGAAGTGAGTTTGCCCAGCGAGGATGGTTGGTTGCGGTACCGGTTTCGCCGAATAACCGGGCGTTTCGTGGTTACGAAAACAATCATAAAATTCTCATGTTGATAGACCAGCTTAACCAACGTGACGATGTGGCACCCGGCAAAACTCTGCTGGCTGGAATCTCTAACGGCGGCATGTCGGCACTGGAAATAGCCCGTCGCAACCCGGAGAGATTTTTCGGGGTTGCTGCCGTTCCGGCACTGTCGACCTCCGCATTCGATAATAAGCCCCTGGCAGGGTTTCCGGTCTATCTTCGCATTGGCGGTGAAGATCAGTTGGGATGGGCTGAGCGCTTCGACGAAACGGTTGCCGCTCTCGAAGAGGCAGGGGTCGACCTGGATGCTGCGATTCTGGACAGTGCGCCGCATATGTTCCGGATGAACTGGGAGTCCCTGGATGCCTGGCTGGCAAAAATCAGGGCCGAAACAGAGCAATAAAAAACTATAAAGTCATTAATCCGGAGTAGAGAATGAAAAAACTAATTATGAGTACCTTCGCTGTCCTTTGTGCGTTCTTCAGCCTGCCGGCTGCGCTGCAAGCGGGTCCACCTGCCACGATTGATCAACTGGACTGGATGACCGGTAACTGGGCGGGGCAGCTGGGCCCCAATCAGTTGGAAGAAAACTGGATTGCCACAGAAGGCGCCTCGATCGCGGCCATGGTGCGAATGACTGGGAGCGGAGCGACCAGCATGTTCGAGATGATAACGATCGAAGAAGTCGATGGCTCGCTGATGCTCAATATTCAGCAGTGGGATCCCGGTTTTAAGCCTCGCACTGAATCTCCGCAGACCATGGAGTTGGAAGAAATTACCGCCAACAGCGTCAAATTCCGAGCTGTGACCGAGGGTGGTATGTCAACCCTGGGCTACAGCCATCCGGATTCGGAAACCTTTATCATTCATGTGGGGCGGCCGGATGGCAATGTGCTGGACATTCCTCTGAAGGCTCGCAGTATTTGGTAGAGTCCTGATATCGGACGTTTTTGCAATAAAAAGGGGCATATGTTCCCTTTTTATTGCTTGCCTGTCAGTGTCGCCGGCCAATAATCGTGCTCGGCACACTTTTCGAGAGGTCAGCCCTCCGCATTATTGAGAAGCTCGACCCAATTTCCGTCCGGATCAGCAACAATAGCGATGGTGATCCCGGTCCGGATTTCTTTTACGGGAACCACCACTTTAACGCCGGCCGCCTCGAGCGAGGCAAGCTTGCCTTCGAGATCGCTTATGTGCAGAGTCCAGTAGCGATATCCGGTTGCCCCGCGAATGCCACCAGGAGCGGCAGTCAGATCGGGTTTCGGGTCTGTTTCGATGACTTTCACGATACTGTCCCCCGCCTTGAACCGGTGCATAACTCCGCCGCCCGGCATGCCTATTACCGATTCGACTTCGAGCCCCAACTGCTCGCCGTAGAAGGTGAGCATGGCATGGAGGTTATTCGTGATGATGCCAAGATCGATAGCAGATTTCTGAATACTCATAGTTTGCCCAATGTTGCGTGAACGATTTCAAGCGCTGTACTGATGACTCTAAGCTGCGCCCATGATTGCCTTGGTTTCAAGGAATTCTTCGAATCCTTCAATACCCCATTCCCGACCGTTGCCAGACTGCTTATAGCCACCGAAAGGAGCGGCAAAATCGGGGCCTGCCCCGTTAATGTGAACATTCCCGGTGCGCAACTTAAGTGCAACCGCCTGCGCATGAGACGCTTCCCCTGAGACATATCCCGACAATCCGTAATCGGTATCGTTGGCTATTCTGACCGCATCTTCTTCATCCTGGTAGGCGATGATGGACAGCACCGGTCCGAATATTTCTTCCCGAGCGATAGTCATGTCATTGGTGACATTCGCAAACACCGTTGGCTGAACATAGTAGCCTTTGTCTAATCCTTCAGGTCGGCCAGTTCCCCCGGCGATCAGGTCAGCACCTTCTTCAACGCCCTTCGCTATCAGGCCCTGAATCTTAGTGTATTGCATTTCGCTGACAACCGGACCCAAGCGGGTGCCTTCATCCTGAGGGTCTCCGACAGTGGCTTTGGCTGCGGCGACTTTGGCTACTTCGATTGCCTCAGCCATTCGCGCTGCCGGTACCAGCATACGCGTGGGTGCATTGCAGGACTGGCCGCTGTTGCCAAAACAGCCGGCAACGCCGCCGGCAACCGCCTTCGCAAAGTCAGCGACGTCCTCCAGAATGACATTCGCCGATTTGCCACCAAGTTCCTGAGTGACTCGCTTGATTCCGTCGGCAGCAGCGCGGGCAACCTCGCGGCCTGCTCTGGTTGATCCGGTGAAAGACACCAGATCGATGTCCGGGTGGGCTGAGATCGCTGAGCCCACAGCAGGTCCGTCGCCATTGACGAGATTGAAGACGCCTGCCGGTAAGCCCGATTCAGCGATCACCTCTGCCAGGATGTAGGCGCTAACCGGCGCGATTTCCGAAGGTTTCAGAACCATGGTGCACCCGGCAGCAATCGCAGGGGCCACTTTGCAGGCAATCTGATTCAGCGGCCAGTTCCAGGGGGTAATGAAGCCGCAGACCCCGGCCGGTTCTTTGACGATCTTGGTGCTGCCGCGCGTTTCCTCAAAGTCGAAATCTTCAAGGATTTTCAGTGCGGTCATAAAGTGACCCATACCACTGCCAACCTGCGCGGTTTTCGACAATCCCATCGGTGCGCCCATTTCTGTCGAGATCGCGACCGCCATGTCTTCACTTCTAGCTTTCAGTCCCGCAATAATGTTTCCCAGTATGGTCTTACGGGTCTCGATGCTGGAGGTTGACCAGGAAGCAAACGCGGCTTTGGCCGCTTTGGCCGCTGCGTCTACATCGTCGGCGGTGCCCATGGATATGGTGGCGAAAGGCTCTTCGGTGGCCGGATTGATCACTTCCAGCGTGGGGCGGTCAGGCTCGACCCACTCACCGTTAATGAAGAACTTGTTGTAGGCCGTAGTCATGACGCTGCTCCTGTTTCTGCCGGATTGATTGAATTACACTGCAAGCCCAGAGTATAACCAGATTCACAATGAGCTAGAAGTAGGAGCAGTCTTGGGATTCAGACACGCAATCGGCAATCAGCTGGCGGCTTTTCTCAGTAAAACGCTCTCGGACTACCGACGGCTCGACACAGTCACTGTTGACGCCGTTGCGGAGATTTTGCGACCGGGCGATGTGGTCCTGGTTGAGGGTGGAACGCGAATCAGCGTTGCAATTAAGTATCTGACCCAATCCTCCTGGTCACACGCCTGTCTGTTTGTAGGTGAGTCCGGATCAAATTCCCATGAGCCCTGCCTGCTAGAGGCGGATCTGCAGGAGGGAGTCAGGTTAATTCCGCTGCAGCACTACTCGGGTTTCAATCTGCGGATATGCCGTCCGGTCAGACTTACGGATCAGGATCGCGACAGATTGATTCGTCACGCCCGATTCCGGTTGGGTCATACCTACGATCTCAAGAATGTCTGGGATCTGGTCAGATTTCTGATTCAGAAGCCGGCGGTGCCGAACCGCTGGCGGCGCGCGATGATCGGGCTGGGCAGCGGTGAACCGACCAGAGCGATTTGCTCTACGCTGATCGCTGAATCGTTTCAGTCTATCAATTATCCGATACTGCCTGTTTTGGGGCCGGAAGTCGGTGTCGAGGGTGAGGTTCCAGTCTACTATCGGCGCCATTTCTCACACTTCACGCCAAGGGATTTTGATCTATCTCCCTATTTTGAAGTTATCAAACCCACTTTGGAGCTCGGGTTCGATTACCAGCAGATCTCCTGGGCGGGTGAAGAGGGCTCCTAGGTCGGGCGTCAGATTATCCCGAGCAGCAGCGTCACTGCTGCCTCGAACTGTGGGTCATCCCTGCGGATTTCACTGAGTGGCCACTCCAGGACGCTTTCAGGCTGCAAACCGATGTTTTCAAACCGCTGCCCGTCTATTTGGGTAGAGTCTGCCGGCTGATAGCTAAACGCGCCGGAATCACCGGCTTGCTCGTAGCTGCCAATACGACCGGGAGTCGCGCTACCCAGGCTGACGATGCGCTCAAGTTTGCTGATTTCATTGGCCAATATTTCCGGCCCTCCGCGAGTCCGTTCGTTAATCAGAATCGCAAGCGGTCTGCGGTAGGGGTTGTCGGCAATCGAGCTAGCAGTATTATTGATTGATGTCAGCCAGCCCGATGCATCGGTAATGTCTATTTTGGTATAATTGATTAATAATACTTGCAGGTGCTCCGGGTCCAGAAAGCCATAGCTGTCGCGTAGATCCAGGATGATGCCATCGCATTGGGCGAGCTCCTGTATCAGCAACTTGGTTAGTATGAGGTCATGACTGCTGCGGGACAGCCCCCAAAGATGCAGGTATCCGATAATTTTGTTACCCGCACTGAACTGCTGGAGACTGGCGCTGTTCGCGCTGCGGAAACTGTCATAGAGATTTTCGAAAACAGGCGTCACGGTTACTTCAAAAAGGTCAGTATTACGAAGAACGCTGAGCACACGACTGTTCAGCTCAGGCGCAAAAGCAGCAGCCCGGTTGAAACCGGTAACCGGATCAAATGGCTGACCATCAATTGACGTAATAATGTCGCCGCGATTTAGTCCGGCCCGATGGGCTGGATAGCTTTCCAGAACGCTCGTAACCAGAAAGCCCGCTTCCTGCTTTTGCCCCTGAATGCCAATGTGATTCAGGGCAAGGCGTGATCTGGCGTCTTTGCTGTTAAATGCCTGTATGAGAAAAAAATCCAGATTCTGGTCACTGACCTGTTCCGCGGATAAGTTCTGGGCGAGGCTGGCGTCTGCGACAAAAGACAATCCCGATGCGATTATCAAGATGCGAATAATCATGATCTAGCCAGCGACATTCAGAGCTCTTTGCGCCGCCGGTCGTTTATAGTGCCGGTCCCGCAGCGTGACAAAGCGCGCAGGAACCTCGAATTGAAAGCGGATGGCCCAGTTGAAGGTCTGGGCAAGCAGGATATCAACCAGAGTGAAGGAGTCAGCCACTGCAAACTCTGATTCAGGTAGCATGTGATCGAGGGTGGTCACCGCTTTCTTGAATTCGAATTTTGCCGTCTCCAGCATCTGCGGTATGCGCCACTCCTCAGGCAGGGCAAACGTATGTTTCCCCTTGCTCCACAAGGGTTGTTCCAACTCAGCAAGGACAAAGGAAGTCAGTTCATCAAGCCGGGCATAAACATCCATGCTGGCGTTGGGAAGCAGACCAGATTCCGGTGCGCAGCGCGAAATATAGTTGAGGATCGCTATAGATTCAGTCAGCACAAGCCCGTCATTACGCAGAGTGGGCACCTTTCCCTGGAAATTCAGCTGCAAATAGTCAGGATGCTGAGCACTTTCGGGATCCGCCGCATCTGTTCTCAGTTTCGTGCTGATGTACTCATAGGGCAGTCCCGCTTCTTCGAGTGCCCAGAGACATCTGAAAGATCTTGACTCGCCAAATCCATATAACTTGATCACGCTGATTCTCTCTACTCAGGGTTTGTCCTTGACAGGCGCGATACCTGCGAGGGTTCGTGGTCTTACTGCTCTGGTCTGACATCGGCAGGACTTGAGAGAGGGTACGATCAGAGGTTTGAGCGTACCCTCCCGGTGATCCCGATGGTCCCGGTCAACGAGACTGAAATCGGGCTAGTCGATGGCAAAACAGTAGAAGTAGCCGTTGCCGCCTGTTCCAACCAGATCGCTCTGGCTGCAGCCCCTTGATCCGTGAGCACTGTTCCACGAGGTGGGATTCTGCCCGCCACCCGTGCGATCAAAATGACCGACGTGTGCGGAGCCTGAGCCGTTGCTGGTCCAGTTGCTGCAGGTATGATTCGCACTGTCCTCGAGTTCGCGCCCGTCCAAGGTTGAGCCGGTGAGAATGTCATGCTGGTTAGGAGAATCGCCCCGACCGTTTACCGTCGTGCCATTTTCCGTCAGCGCGGTTTCCTTATTGAGGTTGTTGTTCACGCTGTGAAGATCATTTATTCCTGAAGCGACCTGGACCCCTTCGGCATTGTACCAGGGACCGAAGCCAATCCGGTTTCTGGCATCCACTGCAGGCGCGCTGCCATCACCATGAGCGCTCAAATAGGCCCGCCAGGTTTTGCCGCTTGAGCCCGCAGCCTCAGCGAGCTGCTGGCAGTGGGCATCAGCGCCGGACAGACCGCCGAGATTGGCGCCGTCACCGGAGCCAACGCTGGTGATGAAGAAACTCATTTCATTTTGCTGCGAATTCACGCTGGTGAAGCTCGCTGCCGCAGCAAGCAGTGCGGCGGAAGAAAAGATTAGGGTTCTGTTCATTGATTGAATCCTCGATTGTTGGCAGTTAATTGTCGCTAGGGAAGTGTTAACGCGGTTAAGGTGCTGCCGGTTTGCAGAATGAGGTACTGCTTGCCGTCGTGTACCCAAGAACTCATGCCGTAGCGAGAGGCTGCCGCTACCGGAACACGCGCCAGTTCCTCGCCGGTTTGTTTGTCCAGGGCGAACAGGTGTGGTGCGCCATCACCGGTGATGTTGCTGTAGATCAGCAGTGAATCGGTCACCAGCAGCTGTCCGACTGCGCCGGATCCGGTGTTGCCGATCTCCACCCCAGCAAGCGCTGGCAGGTTTTTAATCCGGTCCGGCGTATAGCCAGCGGGTTTCCACCAGAGGTGTTCGCCGGTGTTCATGTCTATGGCTGTGATCCGGCTGTACGGAGGTTTGAATACCGGAATCCCTGCTGGATGACGTGGTGGTCGGCCGGTGCCGGAGGCGGCATACCGAGACAGGGTAACGCCAGTGGGTGCCTCATAATAGGTGTCAGCTTCTTCACCGGTTACCAGAAAACGACTGCCGCAGCTGTAACGCGACATGATATACATGATGCCGCTTTTCGGATCCGCCGCGGGTGGGTGCGTGATGTTCACTGCGCCCGAGGGGCACATCAGTGCGGCGATTTTGCCCTCGGGGTTATCTCGCTGGATAGGCGGATTGAAAACGGGACCCATGATGTAGTCGGCGACGGCAGAGAGAGCCTGCTGTTTGATTTTTGGAGTGTAGTCTGCGAGCAGCTCCTCGCTTGAACCCACGTTTTCGAAAGGTGCAGGTTTGCTGGGAATTGGCTGCGTGGCGGCCAGTTGCTCGCCGGGTACAGGCGAGGCCGGCATCGGTACTTCGTCTATGGGCCAGATCGGCTCACCGGTTTCCCGGTTGAACACATAGGTATATCCCTGTTTCGTTGCTTGTGCCACGATGGGGGTGGGGCCCCGACTTGTTTCGACGTCTAACAGAATAGGCGCCGTCGGTGTGTCGTAGTTCCAGATGTCGTGATGAACCATCTGGAAATGCCAGGCCCGCTCTCCGGTGGCGGCCTTAAGCGCAATAAGGCTGGTGCTGTACAGGTTGTCACCGGGGTGGTGCCCCCCGTAATAGTCTATGGTGACACCGTTGGTGGGTATATAAACCAGGTCGAGCGCCGGATCGGCGGAAAGAGGGGCCCAGGACGAGATGTCACCGGTATATTGCCAAGCATCGTTCTGCCAGGTTTCGTGGCCGAATTCGCCGGGTCTGGGAATTACGTTGAACTTCCACTTGAAGCGGCCGGTCCTCGCGTCGTAGGCAAGAATATCGCCCGGCACATTCTCAATCCGCGACTGATGGTATCCCTGTTCGGCGGAGTTGCCGACGATGATCGTGTCATTGACCACAATGGGTGGTGAGGAAGACGTGATGTAGCCGCGTTCCAGAGGAAGGCCTTCGTAGGGGTCATAGGGATGTCCCAGATCCTTGAGAAGATCCACCACGCCGGTTTCCGGAAAACCCTCAATAGGTACCGGCTCGCCAAAGCCCTGCAGTGGCTGACCGGTTTCAGCATCGAGCGCAGTCAAAAAGAAGCCGGGTGAGATGGTATAGATGATGTCCTGACCGTTGATGCTCGCGTAGCCTACCCCCTTGCCGTAGTCAGCGCGCATCGAGTACTTCCAGCGCTCCGTGTCCGGTTCCCGGTAGGACCAGATTGTGGCGCCCGACTCCGGATCAATCGCGACGACATGGCGGCGGGCGCCGGCCACTGTGTAAAGTCTTCCGTTAATATAACTAGGCGTTGAGCGTCCACTCTGCGCTTCAAAACTGGCGCCGTCCCACTCCCAGACGACTGACAGGTCTGCAAAATTCTCTGCGGTAATCTGCGCCGCTGCGGTGGAGCGGGTGTGCGCATAATCACTGCCCAGGGTCATCCATTCAATGCTGTCTTGACCTGATGCCGGCAAAGCAGACAGGACGCAAACACTCAGGGCGATCAGGCTGCGGCTTGTGAGGGATCCTGATATTCTCATGACATTTACCTCGGTGGGATGATGTCTGGTTCTGTGGTGCCCGGTAGGCGGTCATCATCAGCCAGAGTTTCGTTCAGACGCAGGTTAGCGTAGGTTCGGCCGTTTGTCATGAGACGCGCAGAGCACCCACTCGCAGTACATCTCTTACAGTCCGGATTCACAGGTGGAAAGCCCAGGCGCTGCTTTCGGCTTAAAGCTGCAGACTGTGATGCTGTCCAAACACGATCACAGATGGGCCTACGCTGGCAAAAATCTGCTCGAGTGCGGTGATCAGGGTCACACGTCCGTTGCTGGCTGCTCGTTTTCTTGCTGTTGCGAGGTAAGTGTTTTCGATACAGCCGGTCAGAGGCATGTTACTGATGATCGGCCAGCAGGCCGATTGCCTGGATCGGAAAGTTCAATCAGATTGTTTGCTTAAGAGAAATCCGACATGGTCAAACTCACCCTGACCGGTCTTATTGCCTTTGCCTGGCTGGCACAGAGCAATGCTCAGCCTGCGATTTACCAGAATCAGTCGTTAGAGATTCCGCAGGCCGTTGCCCTTGAGCAGGACGGTCCTGCCTAATTCGCTGACGTCAAACTGAGTACGAATCCGGATGGCAGTCTGAGTGTGGTGGACGCTACGCTGCAGAATCTCGTGACGGTGGATTCTGTAGAGGTGCTGCTTCTGGAGTCGTTTCCTGTTCAGCTCTCAATTAAGGTAGCGGGGAACAAATCTGTGCCCCGTGTCGAGTTGCAGCCCGTGGCCGTATCCCGTATAGGTGACCTGTTCACTGTCGTGATCGCGGAAACGTCATTGGGGCCGGCGCAAACCTGTATCGCAGTACTCGATCCTTTTGAACTCTCCGTCGCCCTGGATGTGCTCGGCCTGTCTGCGGGCACTTACCGTGTTGACGCCAATGGCACGGAAGCCCAGTTTTCGCTGGATGTCGACAACGTCGGACCCGGGTAGTGCGGCGGCCGTAGCCCGAACGCTGGGTTCGGAAGGCCGGTGAACGTGCGCATGCAAACTGGCTGGCTTGTTGCAGTGCGTGATTTTTCATCTCACCTGCTGAGTGACTTGCGGTTTCAGGTGGGCTTGACCAAAATTGAGTCTGTCTGTACCGGGCAGTCGCTCTGGCCAGAGCAGCGGTGCCCTCAGTAGAGGGCCCCATACAAGGAGTTTTTCATGTACCAGATACGCACTTATTTTCTGTTCCTCTTTTTGATGGTTTGGGGCGTGCCTCTCAACGCTCAGAACATGACCGAAGCGCAAGCAGACGCTTTGTTTACTCAACTGTCGAACTGGGGGCGTTGGGGTGAGACTGATCAGAAGGGAACCGTGAATCTGATCACGCCTGAGACACGCATCAGAGCTGCCCGACTGGTGCGGTCCGGGAACTCTGTTTCAATGGCCCATGAGGTGCTGGAGGAACGTACTGCAGACAACTTCAGCCCGTATGAGCATCGTATGACCTCCATTGGCAGCAGTCCGGGTCCCTGGTCCGGGGACTTTATCGGAGTGTCCTACCATGGTTATGCGCATTCACATCTGGACGCGCTCTGTCATCGCTTCCAGTTTGGCACGATGTACAACGGTTATTCAGAAGATGAAGTGACCGAAGAAGGTTGTGCGCAGCTCTCGATTCAGGCGATGCAAGACGGCATTTTCGGGCGGGGCATTGTGATGGACTTTCCCAGGTTGCGAGGTGTTGACTGGCTGGAAAATGGCACGGCCATCACGCCAGAGTGGCTGGATGAATGGGAATCGACGCACGGAATCACGGTCGGGTCGGGTGATATTGTGCTGATTCGAACTGGACGCTGGGCGCGCAGAGAAGCGCTTGGCCCGTGGAATCTGGCCGCTGACTCTGCAGGGTTGCATGCCACTACCGTGGCGTGGTTCAAAGAAAGAGATGTGGCTCTGATTGGGAGTGACTCTGCCCTTGACGTGAAGCCGTCACTGGTCGAGGGCTACGATTCTCCTGTCCACGCCCTGATTTTGGTCGCGCTTGGCATGCCTATTTTCGACAATCTGGATCTGGAAGCTGTTGCGGCCGAGGCGGTGAGGGAAGGGCGAGTGGAATTTTTATTTACGACAGCACCGCTTCGGGTCAACGGCGGCACCGGTTCGCCGCTGAACCCGATAGCGACCTTTTGAAGAACAGATCGTGAAGGCATTCGTGATGCGGTTCAGCAGGCATTCATGGTGATCCGTTTAGGTTGGCAGGGAATTGAGAACGATGTGAGGTTTCACTGGTGTCTGTTTGTGTGATCAAAAGGTTGGTTTATCAAGGTGCTGCGGTTGCTCTGAAGTTTACCGCATGGCCGATTTTTTTTGTCAGTTTGTCTGCTTCTGTCTGGGGGCAGTCCGGTGCGGCACATGTAGGTTTCGAAGAGGATCACGCAGCAGCCAACGCCCAGATCAGGGCCGAAAAACTGGCCCGCCAGCAGGCTGCAAAAGAAGCCCGTTTGCTGGAGCTCGCTGGGGAACTCGTCAGGCGCCAGGAAGCCATAGTTGAACAGCAGAGCCAGCAAGGAATTTATGACCAATCGCTCATTGAAGCTTATGATGACTTGGCTCGTCTCTATCTGGAACTGGAAGATTATGAGAACGCTGCCGGGGCGCTCAGTGAAGCACTGCAGATAGCCCGGATAAATTCCGGTCTGTACAGCGAACAGCAGTTACCATTGATACATGCTTTGATTGACGCCAGGTCGCGCATCCAGCAGTGGCAGGAAGTTGATAATCTTGCGCACCTAACTCATCACATCTCCCAACGGCTGTATGCTCTCAGTGACCAGCAATATCTGTCAGCCGCGCAAGATTACGGTGAGTGGAAGCTCAGGGTAATCAGGGAGAATCTGCTGCAACAAAATTCCCGGGGGCTGATGAATACCACGGAGGATCTGAGCAGCTTTTATGAGTTCGTCATTTCCGGCCTTGAGCGCGAAGCCGATGCAGATGCTCGGGGAGTGATGGCATTGCTTCAGGGGAAATCGCAGGCAGATCTTGTGATGGCGCGCAATATTGCGAGCACCCCCTATAATTATTTTCAGGGCACTGAAAGCCAGTACATCACGCAGTCCCGCTGCCAGAATCGGCGCAATGCGGCGGGTCAGGTGGTTAGACAGTGCGTCAATGTGCAGGTGGAAAACCCCCGCTACCGGCAGTCGCAGCAGGAAGCCAAACGAATGGCGCTGTACCGCCATACCAGTGCGATTGATCGTTCGCTGGAGAGAATGCGTAAACTGTACAGTTCTGGCAACCGGCTCTCTGTCTCCGAGAAGCAAGAATTTGATGCTGTCGTCAGGCAGCTGCAAACCGAGGCAGATGCACTGCGCCGCGTCAGACCCAGCGGGTTTCTGTTCTGATCGCTCGATGCCGTATCGACGTACTGCCTGACGGCCCCGGTTTTGCTGGAATTTTCCGTCTGATCAGGGTACAAAGAAGCGATCGTCGAGAGGCTCGCCGATTTTTGATAACTATGGAGGACGTTATGTCTCACCTTGCCAAGCGCTTCGCACGCGCTCTGCTGACTGCCATAGTGGCTTCAGCGGCGCTCGGAAGCCAATTTGCGGCAGCTCTGGAAGTCGGTGACAAAGCACCGGACTTTTCACTGGCTGCTTCAGACGGCAGCACCTACAGCCTTTCCCAGTTTCTGGATGAAAAGCCGGTGGTGATTGCCTTCTTTCCCAAAGCCTTTACCGGCGGCTGAACTATGCAATGTAAAGCGCTGCGTGACAGTGCCAGAGAAATTCAGAATTTTGACGTTGCATACTTCATGGCCAGTGTCGACACACTGGAAGACAACACTGCCTTTGCTGCAGAGCATGAGGCTAACTTTCCAATCCTCGCTGACCCCAGTAAAGAGATGGTAGATGCCTACGGAGCCCTGATGGGTGTCGGATTTGCCAATCGCTGGACCTATTACATTGGTGCCGACGGCATCGTTCTGAAGATAGACAAGGAAACCAACCCGGCTACCGCTGGCAGGGACCTTGTGCAGACTATGAACGATCTCGGCTTTCCTAAGCAATAAGAGCCAGCCATCTGAGGACCCCGGCCCCGCTGCCGGGCAACCAATCCTTGAAAACCCGGTAGCAGGCTTACTACCGGGTTTTTACATCCGCCAACCTAAAACTTTTTCGATGACTGCAAGTCTAATAAGGACTGCAAGCGGCACCAAGGTGTTGCTTGAGGCGACCCAGCCCCTGTGACAGAATTGAGCCACACTTAGGAATTCGGAATGAAAAAAGCGGGTTTATTTACGATTGCCGGTGTTGCGGTGGTGACGCTTCTGGGCCTTGTTTATCTGGCGCTGACCTTCGATGCGTCAAAGAGTGGCACGACCACCGTAGTGATTGCGCCGCCTGTCGAGCCGGTCCAAAGCCCGAGCCCGCCTTCAAGAGCGATCACACCAGCCGATAACAGCATCTTGCCTGAAATCAGGCTTCAGCCGCAGACAGACCCGGTTGCTCCACCGGCAGCTGAGCCGATTGTTGAACCGTTGCCCACAGAAGTTGCCAGCAGCCCTGTGCAGGTGGAACCTGAGACGCCTCCCGCAGCGCCCTTGCCCAGCCTCAATGAGAGCGATACGTTTGTGTTTGAGGAGCTGCGTGGAATTTCCGGTGGTGCAGCCGTAATCGATTTTCTGGTGAGTGACCAGATTGTGCGCAAATTCGTTGCTTTGGTGGAGAACATAAGTCGCGGCGAGTATCCACAGACGGGGGTTCCCTATCAGCCGATCGGCACAGACATGCAGGTCAGAAATATTGACGCCAACCTTTTTGTCATGGATGACGCCTCTTATGACCGGTTCAATGAAGTAGTTGATACCTTCACCGCGCTTGATACCGATGCATCATATGCTCTGTACCGATTCTTGTCTCCGCTGTTTCAGCAGGCGTATGCGGAGATAGGATTTCGCAATCTGAGTTTCGATGACACGCTGCGATCTGCGATAAACGCCGTTCTCGCCGCAGAAGAAGTCGAAGGGCCCTATCAGCTGGTCAAGCCGTCGGTGATGTTTCTGTATGCGGACGCGAGCATTGAAAATCTTCAGGCAGTCCACAAGCTGCTTATTCGAATGGGCCCTGAAAACGCCTCTAAAATTAAAGCCAAGCTGCGAGAATTCGGGAATCGCCTCTGAGGCGGGTCGAGGTTTCGGACAGCACATCCTGTAAGGACCCCTGTCATGACAGAATCAGCGCTGGTTGATGTTGATTGGCTGTTCCGGCATCTGGCTGATGAAAACCTTGTGGTGCTGGACGCCTCGGTGCCGCCTGTGGTGCCGGGGTTTGCCTCTTACAACAGCGAGAACAAATTTGCCGCAATCGCTGGCGCCCGCCGGTTTGATTACAACCAACAGGTATGCAAGCCCAACACTGCACTCCCTCATATGATGCCGTCTGCCGCGCTGTTTCAGGAAAAAGTGCAGGCGCTGGGTATAAACAATGAAGACACCCTGGTTGTCTATGACGATGTTGGTCTCTATGCCAGTCCGCGCGCCTGGTGGATGTTCAAAGCGATGGGGCATGAGAATGTGTTCGTCCTTGATGGTGGGCTTCCAGCCTGGCTTGCTGACTCTTATCCGGTGACCGATACCCTCGCTGACGCTCCCGGTCCGGGTAATTTTGCGGCCAATGAGCAGGAAGGCCTGTTTTGTGATTCTGAAATGGTGCTGGCGGCGATCGACGACAAGCAGAAGCAAATCATTGACGCGCGCTCAGCCGGCAGATTTGCTGGCACTGCGCCCGAGCCGAGACCCGGCGTCAGGGGAGGGCATATGCCTTCCGCTCGCAATCTGCCTTTTCCAGACGTACTCGAGGAAGGTCGGTTGCGCCCGCCGGAGGAGCTTCGAAGACTGTTCCTCGAGCGGGCGACCCCGGAGCAACAGGTGATCACCAGCTGCGGCTCAGGGATTACTGCTTGTGTTCTCACCCTAGCTGCCTGGGAGTTGGGTTATCGAAATTTGTCAGTCTATGACGGCAGTTGGGCGGAGTGGGGCGCACCGTCCCACCTGCCAGTAGTCAGCTAGTCCGTCGCAAGACTTTGTTGGCACTGCCGATGTCGGGTCTAAGCCGATAGCCTGCCGCATCGCGGGATTCTGAGTAATCGTCGATGATGCAATGATTGATCGTCGGACGGGCCGGTTCAATCGAATCCAGGAATCAGAGAATTGGCCAGCCTTCAGCCAGACCTGGTGGGATCATCTGAATTTCGCGTTAGTTCTGTCATCTTTGCTAAGGTGTGCTGAAATTCAGCCTCGCCCATATCGTTGTGTTCCAGAACCCGGCCGTACAGCGTAATGGTAGGCACATTACGACCCCTGAATTCTTTTTGTGTTTGCATAATACAATACATCACAGTGCGCTCTTTGCGGTTGAGTCCATCGCGTGCGTCCGGCAGCAGCTCAGTGAGTTCCGGAAGTTGATGCATGGTGACAGAGATTCCTGCTGCGGTGCTTGATGCAAATCATAACAGAACATTAGTCAGCCATGGTCGGCTCTGGCGCCATATTTGCCTCATCTAAGTCAGCTCCCGACTTTGAGAAAAGACGTCATACCCTGCGCTCAGATTAACAGGTCTGAGAAAATTGTTGATAGACTTCGAGACTATTGCCCCGGTTTTACGTTCCGGGCCGCAATTGAGGTTACAGTATGACTGAGAAAACTCCCGGCGTGGTGGTCGCTGCGCTTTATCGCTTTGCGCGATTTCCCGAATTTGAAACCTACCGGCGGCCCTTGTTGGCCTGTCTTCTCGCTGCCGAGGTGCGCGGCACACTGTTGCTTGCGGCCGAAGGGATCAACGGCACGATTGCAGGTTCCCGAGCTGGAATAGACCGGGTGCTCGGCTTCCTGCAGCAGGACTCGCGTTTTGCCAGTCTTGAAGTCAAAGAGTCCTATGTGGACGAAAATCCTTTTTATCGGACCAAAGTCAAACTGAAGAAAGAAATTGTAACCATGGGGGTTGCCGGCATCGACCCGAACAAGATTGTCGGTACTTATGTGGAAGCCCGAGATTGGAACGCGTTGATTTCAGACCCTGAGGTTCTGCTGCTGGATACTCGAAACAAGTATGAAGTTGAAATTGGATCCTTTGCCGGAGCTGTCAATCCGGGTACTGATTCCTTTCGTGAATTTCCTGACTATGTCAAAAAACAGCTCGATCCCGGCAAGCACAAAAAAGTCGCAATGTTTTGTACCGGAGGCATTCGCTGTGAAAAATCCACGGCGTATCTTCGTGAGCACGGATTTGAAGAGGTCTACCACCTCAAAGGCGGGATTCTGAAGTACCTCGAGGAGGTGCCGGAACCCGAAAGCAAATGGGAAGGCGAGTGTTTCGTGTTTGATAACCGAGTGACGGTAAATCACCAGCTGGAGCGAGGTTCCTTTGATCAGTGTCATGCCTGCCGAATGCCGATTACAGAGCAGGATAAACAAAGAGAAGAGTATCAGCCGGGCGTCAGTTGCCACTATTGCCTTGGTACACAATCGCCGGTACAGCGCCAGCGGTATGCCGAACGGGAACGGCAGATTGAACTGGCGCAGCGTCGAGGTGAGGAGCATCTTGGTCACCCTGTGCAGGCGACTATCGAACAGCGTCGGCAGCAAAAGCTCGCCTTCAAGAAATCGCAGCGCGATTTGGAACAACGCAAGGACTGATCCGGGTCCGAGACCAACTAGGAGAACAGATTGAGCGAACAAGAGGATCCGCTGGTGATGAGTCCCTACGGCGATTTTCTGGGGATTCAGATCGGGGCGTTAGCAGTCGGACGGGCAGTCTGTTCAATGACGTTGATGGACCATCATCTGAACAATGGAGGCAGAGTGCATGGCGGCGTGCTTACCTCTCTTGCGGATACTGCCGCCGGCGCAGCGGTGCGGACACTGCGTCCCGAGGGGAAAGCTTCGGCTACCACCGATCTCAATATTGCATTCGTTCGGCCTCCGCTGGGTGATACGCTGGTGGCGACCGCCCAGGTGATTCACGCCGGTAAAGCACTGTTTCGAACTGAGATTGCTGTGCACAGTGATGACAAGCTGGTCGCCAAGGCCAATGCGACCTTCATGATCGTATCCCCGATGGCTGACGGCTGAGTGCCGTCGTATTGCAGAACCTGCACGCGCATCTATGGAGAAGTATATCCAACGGCGGCTGGTGCGTAATAAAGATGAGGGGCCCATGTTTCAGGCAGCGCGAGATTTGACAAAGCACCAACAAACTGATCGAGAGCCACTTCATCGGAGGCGGGCGCGAGAGGAGCAATCAGACATGGTAAAACAGACCAACAGGACGGGCGGGATGCAGATGCAAAGAACACTGATGATACTGTTGGCCACGTTTGGCCCCTGGTATGCACTGGGGCAAGAGTTGCCAGAGCTGGCGTCTCCCTCGTCGGCGTCCGGGAACCCGACGACGGCAAGATTCTTCGGAGGCGCTTCGGCAGACAACGGAGAAACCTTCGGCAGCAGCTTTGATTTCAACACACCGCTGGATATCTCGGGCTCGATTCAGATCGAGGAATCGCATATCAACACTGTTGGTAATCTCTACATCGGGGTCTTGCTTGGTGAGGATTACCTGTACCGCGATTCCGAGGGTAACTATCAGGCCTGAGATCTGGAGCTGTCCACCCTGCAAGCTGTGAGTTCGGATAAAACGCTGTCTTCGTTTGAGCCGCTGACGATTGTAGACGATGTGCCGCTCAGGCCTGCAGGCGCTGCAGGCCTTACCCTGAGCACCTTTTTGCCTATTACACGTCGGCTGTGCCCGGAGAACTTTACTACAGCGGGACTCCTGTCACGTCGGCGATCGCCACTGAGCCCCCGCCCGAACCTGCCAGCTTGACCCTCTACATTGCGTCGATTTCAGCACCGATCGTTCAATCCCGCTGTGTTAGCTGCCATGTCAGTGGAGGTGCTTCGGGAATTACCCGTCTGGTATTCGTCAGAAGTTCGGTAGATAACTACATGACGCTTAACTACAACAAAATGATGGATTTCGTCAGAAATACCCCCAATGGAGCTAGCCTGATCTTGACCAAGCCACAGGGAATCGGCCATGGTGGCGGCATTCAATTGCTGAGCGGCTCAACTGAACTCGATAATTTGTCGAAGTTTGTTGAAGCACTTCAGTCTTGGTAATCGAGTTAGCTGTCAAAGCAGTGAGTATGTGCCCTGAAGAGATGCTTATATTGTTTCATTCGAACAATAGTTTTTCTCGAGTTCAGCCATTATGGTTGGGCTACGCGAAGCGCACTAGATCGATATCTAATGTCTCGATATAGCTCGGGCGACTAACGGAAGCGTTGAATCCCAGATTGCGGAATCGATGTGGTGATTACCGGCCCTATACCCATGATCTGAACAATTACTTCTTCATCTTTGGCCATGTCGTAGTGGTGGCCACCCGGCGGTTGATAGATAAAAGTGCCCTCCGGTATTGCGACCATATTCTCTGGGTTGTAAACGTCCGCTTCTGGGCCCCAAGCGGCATACCAGGTTCCTTTTAATACGTTGATATAGCGCGCAGTGTTATGAAAGTGGGGGCGACTACCAGTGCCGGGAGGCCATGTAATTTGCATGACGTACATACCTGGTTTTGAGGGATTACCATAGATTATAACGCTCCTTGCACCCTCAGCAGGCTTCAATACATCAGGCGTGCCGATGACGAAACCGAGTTCATCCGGCTCAACATCTTGGGCGCTGCTCAGCACCGGAGCCAGACTCATCAGAATGATGCATAATAGACGACACACTGGCGGTAGTAGGAATTCCTGCAGTGCCTGATGATTGGCGAATTGTTGACGACGCTTAAACATGATTCTCTCCCTTGATAGCCGATAGCTGGAGTCGCCTTGGATAAAGGCAACTTTTGCTCGTACGACAGACTAATTCACGACGTGTGAAATGCCAAGAGGCTTTCGGTGTCGGCTGCGATGTCTGGCGGACTTGGTAGAGACAAACGGTGGTTGGCACTGACCCTACGGTGCAATTTGCCCTCTCAAGGGTCGCCAAAAAAGGCTATACTCTTCCCTAAACTGATTGACAGATCGGTCACAGACTTAGCAGGTCAACTTGACGATGACGAAATTGAGCGTTTTTTATTTAGTCGCTTGTGCCCTGACGCTGTCCTGCGCTCAGCAGCCGGCCCAGTTTCATATCATGAGTGAATCTGAACTGCTCGCATACAATCGAGACAAACCCGCCATGGACCAGATCTATTGTGAAGAGGGCAGGGTGCTAACGGGGTCCCGGATTCGTCGCCGAGAGTGCCGCACCGTGGATTACTGGGTGGAGCATAACTTTCGAACCCACCAGATTATCCAAACCATGTCTATTGGCAGGCCTTTTAACTAATGTTTTCTGCTTGTCGACTTACAGCATCTAAAGGACTCTGTCGGGCGCTGCGCGCCTCATTGCTCCTTCCACTCATCATGGGTGTGGCCAGTTGTACTGCACCGCAACACAATTTCGCTTCTATGACAGAGGCAGAGTTGCTGGCCTACAACGCGGGGCGCCCGGTGTTGAAACAGATTTTTTGCCAGAAGATGAAACCGACTTCCTCCCACATTCGCAGAAACGTGTGCAGATCAGTTGAAGACTGGGTGCATCACAATGAACGCACGCTGCTCACAATCGGTGCGATGAATTCAGGAGATTACTCCGTGTTCGGACGCACACGGGACTGAATCTTTCGGGCTTTTTGGTCGCCTCGGTCTGGCTAAGCTCATTAAACTTGTGATCCCGTTCAGAATTCAGGGTTCTCTGCTTTTCCTTGCAAGCTTGGACTTTGTGTCCAGTTCATGAATAATCTTCAAGACAGAAAGCGGCATCTCTGCTTTTTCAGCGAGAGGACATTGCGATGGAAAAAATAATAAACAGACGCGCATTCCTGCGTTCAGGCTTGTCCGGCGCATTGGCGGTCTCTCTGCCCGGCCGTATCTGGGCAGCCGAGCTACCGAGCGATATCACGGCAATGACAGCCCTACAGCTTTCAGCGGCGATCAAAGACAAATCGGTCAGCTGTGGGGAAGTCATGCTTGCCTATCTGGCGCACATCAAGCGATATAATCCCGTGTACAATGCGATAGTCAGCATGCCCGAAGAGGACTCCTTGCTCTCTCAGGCTGAGGAGGCTGATGCGGCTCTCTCTCGCGGTGAGTACCGGGGCTGGATGCATGGCATGCCGCATGCGGTTAAGGATCTACAGCCGGTTGCCGGACTGCGCTTCACCAGCGGGTCGCCGATGTTTGAGGACCGGGTGGCCGAGGAGGACAGCTCGATGGCGGCAAAATTGCGCGCAGCTGGCGCTATCTTTATCGGCAAGACCAACGTTCCGGAGTTCGGTCTGGGGTCGCAGTCCTACAATCAGGTGTTCGGACCAACCGCCAGCGCCTGGAATCCTGATTTGACTTCAGGAGGTTCCAGTGGGGGTGCTGCCAGTGGACTCGGAACGCACATGCTGCCGGTTGCCGACGGCAGCGATATGATGGGCTCGCTGCGCAACCCAGGTGCCTTTAACAACGTGATCGGGTTCAGGCCCAGCGTGAATGTTGTGAGTGGTGTCGAATCCGATCCAAAGCCGCTATCCACTTCCGGGCCGATGGGTAGAAACACAGCGGATACGATTGCCTTGCTCAATACGATCGCGGCGAGCCCCTTATCCGGGACACTTCAGATCCTTGAGCTCGATTCAGTCAAGCTGGCTTGGATGGGTAACCTCGGTGGCTATCTGGCCATGGAAGAGGGTATTACAGACCTGTGCGAAGACAGTCTGAATGTGCTGACTGCTGCCGGCGCTGTGGTTGAAGCAGCCACTCCGCTGTTCACATTAAGTGATCTGTGGCTATGCTGGACGACCCTGCGCCACGGTGGTCGCGCGAGTATGCGTCGCTACTGGGAAGATCCCGCTACCCGAGAAATGCTGAAGCCTGAACTGGCGTATGAAATTGAGGATTCTTTCAGCATCACCGCTGGAGACACAGCGAATGCCAATCGCATTCGTCGGGCTTGGTATCGGGAACTGGACCGATTGTTCAAACAGTATGATTTTCTGGTCTTGCCTACTGCTCAGGTTTTTCCCTACGATAAAAATCTGTCGTGGCCACGACAGATTGCTGATCGCAGGATGGACACCTACCATCGCTGGATGGAGGTGGTGATGTACGGCAGTTTAGGTGGCCTGCCTATTGTTAACGTGCCGGTGGGTTTTGATGCTAAGGGGCGACCCATGGGTATGCAGGTGATTGGCCCTTACGGTGCAGATAAAAAGGTTCTTGAATTTGCCCTCGCCTATGAAGGACTGACAGACTTCCTCGACAGACGCCCTGAACTGGTTCCCGCCGCCTAGAGGTAATTTCCCGTGCCTGTGGATCAGCGTTTGAAACGTCCGGCGAGTCACCTGCTTCTCTCAAGTCTGTTCTTCCCCTGCCTGCTTACGGCGCAGGAATATTCGGTTCCGAAGGATGAATTTGGATACCCTGATTTTAACGGGGTCTGGAATTTCAATGATTCAACGCCTTTTGAACGGCCGCCGGGCTTTGGTGAGCGGGAGTTTCTGAATGCGGAGGAACTGGCCGCCAAGTTTGCCCGGCTGGGCGCAGGTCAGCAGCGCCGGGATCGTCGTGAGGAAGCGTTATCGCAGCGCATACTGGAGGAGCCGACTGACGACACGGGTGCCTACAACAGCTTCTGGTCTTTCTACGATGAGTCATTTCCGAATCAGAGAACATCTATTATTGTGTATCCGACGGACGGGCGTCTGCCGGTTACACAAAACGGTGTGATTACCCAGCATTCGCCGCCGCCGTCTAACCCCTGCAATGACGGTTTGGTCGTGATCGCGGACCGTCCCAGTCGTATTTCCTTCGGGGCCATTTCCTGTGACCGGCCGGAAGATTTCGGGCTCGCATCGCGTTGCCTGCTGTTTCCTCAGTCTACCGGCCCGTATATCAAAGCCAATTCATACAACAATAACGTGCTGATTGTGGTGACCCGGGATCATGTGGTGCTGAACACCGAGCTAGGGAATGATCCCCGAATCGTGCCGCTGGACGACCGGCCCTTTCTGGACAAACGCATCGAAACCTGGACCGGCAGTTCCCGTGGTTTCTGGGAGGGAGACACGCTGGTGATCGAGACGCATCACTTCAACGCGAAAATGGCCAGCATTTTTATGCGCGCGGCTGCCTATGGCAGCGCGGACAATATGGTGCTTACCGAGCGCTTTACCCGAGTTGGCGAACAGGCGATGGAATACGAGTTCATTCTGAACGATCCGTCTACTTTCGCTGACGAGATCCGGGGGATCGTGCATTTTTCCCGACTGAATGCGCCCATTTATGAGTTTGCCTGCCATGAAGGCAACTATGCCCTGACGAATATGCTGCGGGGCAAACGTCTCGAGGAGCTCCGGGCGGAAGGGTATGCTCGCTGAAACCGGTTCAGCCTGGCATCGGGAGGTTCAGAGTTTCCTTGACCAGTTCCATGACCGTGTAGCTTGTGCTCTCTTGGACGTCCGGGAGCTGGAGCAGGGTGGTAGCGAGGAGATGCTGGAGCTTATGCAGCCGGGCAGTGTTCTGGTCGATGTGGCTCTTGATCAGGGGGGGTGCTTTGGAACCAGTATGCACACGACGCACCAGGGACCCGACCCTTCAGATTAACGGTATTGTCCATTACTGCGTGGCCAATATGCCTGGAGCAGTCGCGAGAACGGCCACACTGGCGCAGACCAACGTGACGCAGCCGTTCATATCTTCCCTTGCTAATCAGGGTGTGCGCCAGGCGTTAATCAATGATCCTCATCTGCTGGCGGGTCTGAACGTGCACAACGGGTTGGTTACCCTTCAGCCGGTCGCCAAGGCACAGGGGTATGAATACGTTGATCCGAGACAGGCGCTCGCATCGTGATCTGCAGGCGAGACACGGTAAGAGCAGCGGTAACGTCAAACGGGCGCGTCGCAAACGGCGGTCAGGAGGCGTATATCGGGCAGGCGAGAGCCGTGACATCATGCTGAGTGCTAGGGGGCAGTTGCCTGATTGCACGGTGCTGAATCGGATCAATGAGGGTCTGTCGCCAGCTCAGTGGGCGGCGTGGTAGCATGTCTGTATGGTATGAGCTACGGCAAACGTTGCCCGGAGTGAGTTGTTTTGTCTGTTTCCCGGTCCCGAAGAAGCTTTCTCGTGGATTCAGCCACATTGGCGAAAGGATCCTTTCTGGCGCTGTCGCTGCCTGTCATCCTCAGTGCTTGCCAGCGCTCGCAGCAGGCTCTCGAGCAGGGGGCGGGCTTTCGGGTATTCGAGGGGGACGAGGCGGCTGATCTGACTGCGATAGCGGCTCGCATCATACCGACCGATGACACGCCCGGAGCCACCGAAGCCGGCGTGATTTACTTCCTCGACACTATCTTTGCCGAGGCCAGACGGGCCTCGCAGTTGGCCTTACTCAGAGAAGGGCTTGCGGCGCTGCGCGGGCAGTTAACAACCAGGGGGCGCAATATCCACGAGCTCACCGAAGCCCAGCAGGATCAGCTTCTGCGTGACAATGAGCAGACGCCGTTTTTTGCCACCATGCGATATCTCACCATAGCCGGCACATTTTCGCTGCCACGGTATGGGGGTAACCGGGATAAAGTCGGCTACCAGCTCATAGGTTACGAGGATCGCGGGGCCTGGTCTGCGCCCTACGGATTCTATGATGCAGATTACGCAGAGAGGGGTGAATAGCTGTGGCTAAAGCCGTTTTTCCCAGTTTCCCCACCCGAGAAGAAGTGGATTTTGTGGTTGTCGGTTCCGGAGCGGCGGGCGGTGTTATGGCCAAAGAGCTTTCAACTGCTGGCCACTCCGTCGTTTTACTGGAACAGGGGCCTCACCTCAAGGCCGCGGATTTCCACCACGACGAGTGGGGGTATGACCACAACCTTGAGCTGACCTGGGGGCGCAGTCAGGGTTACCCCCAAACCTTTCGAAAGTTCGAGAGTGACGTGGCCCATGAGCGTGAAATGGTTTGTGGTTATGCGCACAATGTGGGCGGCAGCAGTATGCATTACTCCGGCAATTTCTGGCGGTTCCGACCGATTGACTTTGTCGAAGCCAGCGTGCGCGGCCCGATTGCCGGTACCAACTTCAGCGATTGGCCCATCACTTATTCGGATCTGGAGCCTTACTATACGAAAGTGGATTGGGAAGTCGGTGTGTCCGGATTGCAGGGGCCCTGGGACCCGCCTCGCACTCGCGGATATCCCTGTCCGCCCATGCCGATCAAGGGCTCAGATGTCCTGCTCGAGCGGGCTGCGAAGGCGATGGGCCTCAACCCCTATCCGGCCCCTGTGGCGATTTTGTCCCAGCCTCACAATGGTCGGCCAGGGTGCATTCACTGTGGTTTTTGTAATGGGTATGGGTGTGAGGTCAACGCAAAATCCTCCTCGCTGGTGACTGTCATCCCTGTGGCTCTTGCTACGGGGAACTGCGAACTACGAACCCACTGCACCGTACACCGGGTGAATACCAATGATCAGGGGAGGGCGACTGAGGTTGTTTACTGGGATGCAGATGGGGAAGAGCAGGCTCAGCGCGCAAGAGCGGTCGTGCTCTGCGCCAACGGATCGGAAACGCCCCGGTTATTGCTGATGTCAGAATCAGCCCAGCATCCGGATGGCCTGGCCAACTCCTCGGGTATGGTGGGTAAGAACCTGATGTTTAACGGATACAGTACCGTGATGGGTCTGTTCGACGAACCGGTCAATGCTTATAAGAGCGTGCCGGCGACTCGCGTTGTCCATGATTTCTATGAGCTCGATCCGTCTCTGGGGTTTTATGGCGGCGGCGGTATTGACGGGCGACATCCTTCTCGTGGTGCTCCGATGGGCTTTGCGCTCACGGCGGCTCCTGCGTTTGGTACACCCACCTGGGGCAGTGAATTCAAGGCGGTTCTTGCCCACCAGTTCTCCCATGTTGCGGCCTTCGACGGTCACACGACCTCCCTGCCACTCAGTACCAACAACATCACCCTGGACCCCACGGTTAAAGACAAATTCGGGCGTCCTGCGATTCGGACAACCTATATGGACCATCCTGACGACATTGAAACGATGCGCTGGTTCTACGAGAAGACGGTTGAAATGATGGAGGTAGCCGGCGCCAGCAACATAGTGGGTCACTACGAGCGCGACGGGCAGGAAGGCAATGTGCATCTGCTTGGAACCTGCCGGATGGGCAATGATCCCGACTCGTCCGTAGTCAATGCCATGAACCGGGCGCACGACGTGCCGAATCTCTTCATGTGCGACGGCAGTTCGCTGGTTACCTCAGGTCGCGGTCAACCCACCATGACCATTATGGCGCTGGCATTTCGTGCCGGTGAACTTATCAGTCAGGCCGCACGCCGCAACGAAATCTGAGCGACCGGCTGTCCCAACTCTGGCGTTTGTTTCCGGTCAAAGCCGGAGGCTAGTGCAAGATCGCAGACGCGTCCAGTAGGGCGATTGTCAGTGTTGTTCAGCAGCGCTTTTGATGCTCGCGAAAACGGAATGGCTGCCGTCTTTGTTGATAAGCAGTATCTCATAGGGCGTGAAGCGATTGCCCATTTCCATCCCTGGACCGCCGATCGGCATCCCCGGAACCGCAAGACCCATTGCGTCTTCGGGCGGAGCCGCCAGAAACTGTGCGATAAATTTCTCAGGGATGTGACCCTCGAAGATAAATCCTTCATGGGTAACCGCAGTGTGGCAGGAAGTCCATTCAGGCTTCAGCCCCAGATCCGCTTTGACGAGGCTGATATTCCGGGGGTGGTGAACAGTAGAGGAATAGCCTCGTGCGTCCATGTGTTCAATCCAGCCGACGCAGCAGCCGCAGGTGGGCTCTTTGTAGACATTCAGGGTTATGTCTTCAATCGACTGTGCGCCCGCCTTGGCGACAAGCAGGCAGCAGAAAGCAAACACGCCAAAGAGACTCTTAAGCCTGCCGGGCAGGCCGACCATTCTGGGGAAGACAGTAGTCATCATCGTTAGGGTTCCGGGACTCAAAATCTACCCCATTATAGGCGATGGTTCAGATTATGGAATCCTCATGGAAGGTCAAATTGTTGAGCATAACTCCCCCCATGGCGTCCGACGGAATTGTGCGAGGGTCGCCATGGGCGGGCCGACCTCAATCTGCGAGACGGTAGGTGCCGGGTTCGGGCGGCGCATGGACCGGTGGACTGCCGAACAGCGGGCCCCGAAGGAATTCGGTACTGCTTTGCAGGCTCAGACTTTCCAGCGCGTCTACTCCGGCCGCCATGGCCTGAAAATCCGGGCCATCCCCACCGAGTGCGGCCGGATCAGATCGGACCGCCTGATAATGCGCAAGGCTCGCATAGTGTGTCAGCGTGTACACTTCGTCGTAATCCGAATGCTCTTCAGCATTGCTGTTCGGCAGGTAAAGCACCTGCCACTGTCCGACGGGTCTGACGCCGATTTTCTCAAGATAGGGATACAGCTGCTCCCGGGTGATCTGATGGTATTGCGTAAAACTGCCTTTCTGAATCTGCCGGTATTCGAGTCCCAGAACCGGCTCGCCCGGCTGCGCGGCGGCCGAGCGCACCGCCCTGACGCTGTCGGCTGCCCCCGCAGATACTGCGTCGAAGCGCTCGCCGGTGCCGGGCAGGTAAACAGGGCGAGTTTGAGCCATATAACCCTGCAGGAACAGGCCGCCGCGTGAGCCCTGCTGAACCCCGCGGCGATTGCGCAAGGCGGTTGCGCTGGCATCGCTGAGCCCCCCGTTACCGGCCAGACGCAGGGATCCGCCGGTATCTCCGGCGCTTTGACCACTCCGGGTTGCCTGCCAGTGTTCGTAGCTGGCATAGCGCGCGAAACGCAGAGCCTCATCCTGACCCGGAGTCTGGTCTTCACTCAGCGGGTAAATGATTTCGAAATCACCGAGGATGCGGGCGCCAAGCCGTTCAAACCACGGCCAGACCCCGGTGGCGCTTTGCTGATACCAGTAGTCATAGCTTCCCTCGTCGAGGTAGGCGTGCCGCATCATTATGACTTCGCGGTCGTCTGCGCGCAGCGTTTCGTTCCGAACCGGCACGTCGTTCTGCGCACAAGCAAGGTCTGCTGCCACGATCATTGCGATCCCGGCTAGCACTCGGACAATGGATTGCATGAATTGGTTCTCCGGGCGAATAAAAGGAGGAGAGTTTGCCAGTGAATGGGCATAAGCGCAAAAGCCGGGTCAGCGAGTTGGCGCGCCGCCGAGCGCGCAGAGTAAGACGCCTGCAGGGCTCGCAGCAGGCATTTGTCATGCCGGATGGATTGGCGTACCATGCGCTCCGCTCGGGGCCACTGGGTCAGGTTCGTCGGGTTCTTCTCCCTGAGGTCATGCTGCGCACTCTTCTTCGACAGCGCGATCAGGGCCGCCGGCAGATCACCCCCCGGGTGTGTAATCGGCAACAGTCCAGTCCAAACCGAACTCACGCGAGGCAATTGCATCCCGTATGTTAGCGCGCCTTAATTTCAACGCAGACACACTGCGAGAGTTACTTGAGATCGCCTTGCCTATGGTGATTTCGCAGGGCGCCTTCGCGGTGATGATCTTTACCGACCGTTATTTCATGTCGCAAATCGACCCGGTGCATATGGCGGCAGCGCTCGGCGGTGGTGTGGCCTGTTTCTTTTCGTTCTGTTTCTTTTCCGGGCTGTTTTCCTACGCCAACGCGCTGGCTGCGCAATACCTGGGTGCGGGCGAAAGACATAAATGCGCACGTGTTGTCACCCAGGGTTGGATCATGACGGCCGCCTGCATCCCCATTCTTGCGGCGATTACTTTTCTGGTTTCAGATATTTTCTCTGCTATGGATCACGACCCGGTGCAGGTGGAACTTGAACGGACCTACTTCCAGATTCTGATGCTGGGAATCGTCGTAACTCTGGCCAAAATCTGCCTGTCGTCCTATTTCGCGGGTATCGGAAGATCAAAAGTGGTCATGACCTGCGACGTCTGCGGTCTAGTTCTCAATGTGCCTCTTGCCTATGCCATGGTGTTCGGCCATTTCGGCTTTCCCGCCCTGGGTATTGTCGGGGCTGGCATTAGCACCATGGTTGCTACGATTTTCTCATTTCTTTTATTTCTGGGTTTTTTCCTCGAACGGACTCATCGTGAGGAGTTTGCGGTTATCGAAGCTTTTTCGCTGGAGACAGGCATTCTCAAGCGGTTTCTGCGACTGGGGTTTCCGTCGGGTGTTGAGTTGTTTCTCAACGTTGCTGCCTTCAATTTGTTCCTGTTGATGTTCCAGTCTTATGGTGTGGTAGAGGGAGCTTCAGCTGCGATTGTGTTCAACTGGGATCTTCTTTCCTTTGTGCCGTTGATTGGACTCAACATCGGCATGATCAGCCTGATTGGCAGATTTGTCGGTGCGCGCGATCTGCAGCGCGCTGACGAAGTCGTTGCGGCGGGATTTGTCATAGGACTGACTTACTCCGCCGTACTGGCTGGCCTTTATATTGTCTTCCGCTTTCCTCTGGTTGAAATCTTTGCGCCACCGGAAGGCGATTTTACCGAGATTCGAAATCTGGCCGGCTTTATGATGGTGGGTCTGTCGAGTTATGCGATGGCGGATGCAGTCATTCAGGTAACCGGGGGAGTTCTGCGTGGCGCCGGTGATACGCGGTGGTTAATGGTGGCCTCGGTCAGTCTCCACTGGGCTATGCTGGTAGCGCAATACTTCATTATCAGAGTATTCGAACTGGGTCCCAAAGTGGCCTGGCTGGCGTTTGTTGCGCTGATTTTTGCGATCGCGGTGGTGTTCGTCATCCGCCTGCGAGGCGAGCGGTGGCGGGATGAAGAAGCGTTGGCGCGGGTCATGGCGGAATAGCGGGTTCAGCTTGCGGTCTGCGACTCTGCTTGACTTGCAGCTAACAGGATTAGCAGTTAGCCTCCTAAGTCCTGTGTAGTGAACGCTCCATCAAGAGAGTTGCCCATGCGAATATCCCTGTCTCATCTCGTGGGACTGACCGTTGTTGCCGCCACCGCCTTGAGTGCCGGGGTTGGTTTAAGTCAGTCTCAGTATCCGGCCAATCTGCTGAACCAGAAAGGCAATTTTTCCCGCGGTGCGGCTGCGGCCATGGGCGAGCCCTTTGTCGGTGTTACGACTTCCGCAGGCAAGATTGGCGGACTCTTTCCCGTCCGCAGTACGGGGGTAAGCACCGAAGCAATCCGTTCTGCAGCGGAAGCTTTTTTGGCGACCCTAAATACCATCGATCTGAGTCGTACCCACTTTGCGATTGACGACCCCGAATGGCGGGACTGGTCAAATGTTGATGTGGGAATCTTTCCCCGCCGGGGCGTAAGTCTCGAAGAGATGAATCCCGTGCAGAAAGCTGCTGCCTGGAATCTGCTCGAACATTCTCTCAGTGCCAAGGGGCTTGATCAGACGCGCGCGATCATGCAAACGGAACAGACGCTGTTCGAACTGAACGGCGAACCCATTCGGTACGGCGAGGAAAAGTACTATCTCACCATGATGGGGATCCCAACGGCTGGCGGGCCTTGGGGGTGGCAGTTGGACGGGCACCATCTGGTCATTAATTTTTTCGTGCTGGGCGATCAGGTGGTCATGACTCCTGCTTTCTGGGGCGGCGAGCCTGTGACTGCGCAGTCTGGCAAATATGCCGGCAACACCATCATGCAGCCCGAGCAGAATCTTGGTCTGGCGCTGATGCAGTCGCTGGACAGAGACCAGCAGGGCCGCGCAACGCTGAGCTCGGAGAAGACCCGCAATTATCCGATGGCGGCTGCCAACGCGGACAACAAAGTGCAGGATTATGAAGGCATTCCCGGTGCTGATCTGACGAGCTCCCAGCGCCTCGCTCTGTTAGAAGTGATTCGTGCCTACATCGGCAATCTCCGGGACCCCCATGCAGCCGTCACCATGGAGGAAATCGCGGCTCATCTGGACGATACCTTCTTCGCCTGGATCGGTGCCACCGAGGATGACGCCGTATTCTATTACCGGATTCACAGCCCTGTAATCATGATTGAGTTCGATCACCAGAACCCTGTCGGCACGCTCATGCTAAATGAGCGGGGCGTCCCTACCAGAGACCATATTCATACGATGGTTCGAACGCCGAACGGCAACGACTACGGCAAGGACTTGCTGGCGCAGCACCTTGCTACCCAGGCTCATTGAACAGTAAAGACGACTTTTATGATGTTAAATCACCACATGATTAAATCGCTGGCTCTGGCTGCGGCCGTGGCTGTCATGCCAGGTGCCTTCGGGCAATCTGACAACGCGTTCGGTATTCCCTCAGAGAAAGTGCGCAACCCCGCGGCCAATATCGTGGCGGCGCCCGGTTCCCGAGGTCAGGGGTGGCTTGCCCAGGGCCGCTCTGAAGTGATTGCGCGTCACGGGATTGTGGCGACCAGCGATCCACTGGCGGCACAGGCCGGTCTGGAAATTCTTCAGCAGGGAGGCAATGCGATTGATGCGGCGGTCGCCGCTGCGGCCGTGCTTGATGTGACCTCACAGAACGACACCGGGCTGGCGGGAGATCTGTTCGCGCTGGTCTGGAGTGCTGAGGATCAAAAGCTTTATGCGCTGAATTCTGCTGGATTTGCGCCAGCCCGCTGGACCCCTGAGTTTTTCAAGGAAGAGCTGGGACTGAATCAGGTTCCGGGTCGTGGCGTAAACGCAGCAACGGTTCCGGGTGCCGTCTCCGGTTATGACGCACTGCTGGAACGGTTTGGCACAATGGGGTTTGCCGAAACCTTTGAGCGGGCTGCCCGCATCGCTGAGCAGGGCTGGGGGCAATCAGAGCGTCGGCATGATGATCTGGTCAGTCAGCAAAGCAAACTGCTTCAGGATGCCGATTCCGCCGCTGTATTTCTGGATGAGGGTGAAGTGCCTGCGCTGTACAGCATCATCCGAAATCCCGGCCTGGCTGATGCCCTACGTTTGATTCAGCGGGAAGGGCGGGAGGCGTTTTACTCTGGCGATATCGCCGACGCCCTGATTGCGAAAATCCAGTCAGAGGGTGGTGTTATGACCCATGAGGATCTCGCCGCCTTCCAGTCGGAATGGATTGAGCCTATATCAACCAGCTATCATGGTTACGACATCTTCCAGCTGCCTCCACCCGGGCAGGGTTGGGCGGCACTGGAGATGCTGAATATCCTTGAAGTGTGCGCGCCAGTTCACAATCTGAATCTGGCAGCCCTTGGCCCTTCAAATCCCGACTACTGGCACTTCATGGTAGAGGCAAAGAAGCTGGCCTACTCTGACCTGCAGGCCTATAACGCGGATCCTCTGTTTTCTGAGGTGCCACTGGATCGCCTGCTGTCAAAGAAGTATGCCCTTGGTTTGTGTGACCGGATTGACATGGATCTTGCTTCTGAACCTTCCGTCAAGGGCGGGCTCGATGGCGGTACCATTTATCTGACAACAGCGGATCGCTGGGGCAATATGGTGAGCTTCATCCACAGTATTTTTTCAGTCTACGGTAGCGGTATCACTATCCCGCCTTACGGCATGATTCTGCACAATCGCGGCGTCGCGTTCTCGGTCGATGAAGCGCATCCGAATGTCGTAGCTCCCCGCAAAAGGCCGTTCCATTCAATCATTGCCGGGATGGTGATGCAGGATCGACAGCCGCTTATGACATTCGGCAATATGGGAGGTGCGGTGCAGCCAGAGACGCATGCTCAGCATATGGTCAACGTGATAGATCATGGCATGAACGTGCAGATGACAACTGACGCGGCTCGCTTTACGCACAGTCAGAGCAGCAACATTTTGTCGCTGGAACACGATCTCTACAGTCTGGTGGGAAGGTCGCTAGAGGCCAAAGGGCACCAGGTGCGTTCCGTGAATGGCGGCCGGGTGGGCGGCTATCAGGGGATTCTTTTCACCCGTAACCCTTCGCTGCCCTTACCTCAAATGACACCGGAGAGCATCAGCGAGGACCACCCGGTCAACGGCATTTACCGGGCCGGATCGGATCACCGTAAAGATGGTCAGGCGGTTGGCTGGTAGTGTGCTTGCAAGTGGGCAGATCAAGCAGGTTTATTGAGTTCGGGGACGCGGCATGGAGATGATCTCGGAGCAGTTGATTGAAGCTTCGCGGGAGTCGGTGTGGCTGGCTCTGAACGACACCGCTATCCTGCAGCAAGCCATGCCCGGCTGTGAGAGCTTTGAGAAAACAGGTGAAAATACATTTGAAGCCAAGCTGGTTAGCAAGATTGGGCCGGTCAAAGCCCGGTTCAAATTTGACGTCTCACTTAGCGATCTTGATCCACCGAGGGGTTACACCATCAGCGGTGCAGGTCAGGGGGGTGCTGCAGGGTTTGCCAAGGGGGCGGCGACAGTCACTCTGTCAGAACAAGAAGGGGCAACAGTGCTGGCCTATCGCGTGCAGGCCAATGTGGGTGGAAAGCTGGCGCAGCTGGGGGCCCGGTTGATTGACGGGGTCGCGAGAAAAATGGCCGATGAGTTTTTTGAGAATTTTAAACAACTGGTGGGCGCCGAAGCTGAACCGGCTCCGGACGCGCCAGAGTAGCTGGAGGGACAAATCATGAGTACAGTCAGCATGACAGTTAACGGGGAAGCCGTGTGCGGAAAGGTCGAAAGTCGCACGCTGCTGGTGCAATTTCTGAGAGAAAATCTCGGCCTCACTGGCACCCATGTCGGATGTGACACCAGCCAGTGCGGCGCCTGTGTGATTCACGTGAATGGTAAATCCGTCAAATCGTGCACGATGCTGGCCATTCAGGCCGATGGTGCCGACGTCACCACGATAGAAGGGCTGGCGAATGAGGCGGGATTACATCCGATGCAGCAGGCATTCATGGACAATCATGGATTGCAGTGTGGGTTCTGCACGCCGGGAATGGTGATGAGCGCTCTCGATATTGTGAACCGCAGTGGTCATGAGCTCGATGAATCTACCGTGCGAAAGGAATTGGAAGGCAACATTTGCCGGTGCACCGGGTATCACAATATTGTGAAAGCCGTACAGGCCGGTGCAAAAGCGATGGGAGGGTCCTGAAATGAATGAGAACGGCATTGGTGCAAGTGTGCGCCGGAAGGAGGATCAGCGTTTCCTGATCGGTAAAGGCAACTACACCGATGACATTAATGTCGCAGGTCAGACCCATGCGGTATTCGTGCGCTCGCCCCATGCGCACGCAGAGATAAAAGGAATCGACTGTAGCGATGCGCTTGCCGCGCCCGGTGTTGTAGCAGTGCTGACCGGGGACGATCTGGCAGCTGACGGCATCGGCCCCCTGATCTGTGGTGTGACGGTGACCAGTGATGACGGAGAGCCCCATCGGGCGCCTGCTCATCCCGCGCTGGCTCAGGGCAAAGTCAATTATGTCGGGGATCATGTCGCGATCGTCATTGCTGAAACGCGCGCTCAGGCTCGTGATGCGGCTGAGTTGGTGGATGTGGATTACAACGTCCTGCCCGCCGTGGTCGATACCAGTAGCGCAGCAGACTCCGGGCAGCCGCAAATCCATGAGGTCGCCCCTGATAACGTCTGTTACAACTGGCCATTTGGGGATAAGGACGGGGTAGAGGCGGCATTCGCAGGTGCACATAAGGTGTCCAAGCTGGATCTGGTTAACAATCGCATGGTTACCAATCCCATGGAGCCCAGAGCGGCACTGGGCGAGTACAACCCGGGTACCGACGAGATCACTCTTCATCTGACAACTCAGAATCCGCACGTACACCGACTGGTGCTGTCGGCGTTCAATCAACTGGCCCCTGAACACAAACTGCGTGTGGTCGGGCCGGATGTGGGCGGTGGATTCGGCGCCAAGATCTTCGTCTATGCAGAGGAACTGGTGGTCGGCTGGGCCTGCAGGAAAATCAAGCGTCCCGTGAAATGGAACGGCGATCGAAGCGAGGCTTTTCTGGCAGACGCGCACGGTCGTGATCATGTATCGACTGCGGAAATGGCGATGGACGAAAACGGCAAATTTCTGGCGATGCGGGTGCAGACACAGGCCAATCTGGGCGCGTATCTGTCGACTTTCAGCACCATGGTGCCCAGCTATTTGTACGCTTTCTTGCTGGCCGGGCAATACTCGACCCCTCTGATTTACTCTGAAGTCAAAGCGGTATTTACCAACACAGCACCGGTTGATGCCTGCCGCGGTGCCGGCCGACCGGAAGCCACGTATTTGGTGGAGCGTCTCGTTGATATTTGTGCGGCGGATATGGGGCTGGATCCGGCAGAAATTCGCCGGCGTAATTTCATACCCGTTGATGCGTTTCCCTATCAGACTCCGGTCGTTCAGTGTTACGACAGCGGAGACTATCCTGCGGCGCTGGATAAGGCCATGGAACTGGCTGACTACAGCGGGTTTTCGGCACGGGCCGAAGAAGCCAAGTCGCGAGGCAAACTGCGCGGCATTGGTCTGTCTTCCTACGTCGAAGCCTGCGGTATTGCGCCCTCTGCGGCGGTAGGTCAGCTGGGTGCCGGAGTCGGTCTGTGGGAAAGTGCGCAGGTGCGTTTTAACCCGACAGGCAATGTGCAGGTCTTTACCGGCACACACTCCCATGGACAGGGTCATGAGACGACGTTTGCGCAGCTCGTCTGCGATCAGCTGGGCGTGCCTATCGAGAATATCGAAGTGATCCATGGCGATACGGCGAAAACACAGTTTGGAATGGGCACTTATGGCTCCCGTTCGCTGGCGGTAGGGGGGGTGGCAATAGCCCGGGCCTGCGACAAGCTGATTGCCAAGGGCAAAAAAATCGCTGCACACGCCTTGGAGGCAGCCGAAGGTGATATCGAATTTGCCGATGGAAATTTCAGCGTGGCCGGCACCGACAAGGCGATGAATATTGCGGAAGTCGCGTTCACGGCGTACGTGCCGCACTCCTATCCTGAAGGTGTAGAGCCCGGTTTCGATGAAAATGCGTTTTTTGATCCCACGAACTTCTCTTTTCCGGCAGGAACACATATCTGTGAAGTGGAAGTCGACCCTGACACCGGGGTGGTAGAAGTCGTGAAATATTCAGCCGTCGATGACTTCGGAAAATTGATCAATCCGATGATTGTCGAAGGCCAGGTTCACGGGGGTATCGCGCACGGGGTGGGACAGGCCCTGCTGGAAGGCTGTTCGTATGACAGCGAAGGTCAGTTGATCACCGCCTCTTACATGGACTATGCGATGCCGCGCGCTGACAACCTTCCCTGTTTCGATATCGACTATGCGCCGACCAATCCGCCTGACAATCCGCTGGGCGTCAAAGGCTGCGGTGAGGCCGGCGCAATCGGCGCGCCACCGGCTGTGATAAACGCGATTTCGAATGCGCTTGGTGTGAGACACATAGATATGCCGGCAACACCGGAAACCGTTTGGCGTGCGGCCCAGCAAGCGGCTGCGGTCAGTTCCTAGGAGAAGCGATCATGTACGAATTTAACTACAGGAAAGTTGCCAGCGTTGCGGCAGCCACAGAGGCGATGCAGCAGGCAGAAGACGGCAAATTTATGGCGGGTGGTCAGACCATGCTGCCGACCATGAAGCATCGCCTGGCCAGCCCTTCTGATCTGATTGATCTGGGCGGCGTCGCAGAGCTGACCGGGATCAGTGTGGAGAATGAAAATCTGATTGTCGGCGCCATGACGACCCATGCTGCGGTCGCAGCGTCGGCAGAGGTGCAGCAGGCCATTCCTGCGCTGGCCAGGCTGGCGGGCAATATTGGCGATCCGGCCGTGCGGAACCGGGGAACCCTTGGTGGCTCCATTGCCAACCATGATCCGGCTGCCGATTATCCGGCGGCTGTAATCGCTCTCGGTGCGACGGTGCAAACATCCAAACGGGCGATTTCGGCAGAGGAGTTTTTTACCGGGATGTTCGAAACCGCTCTGGAAGACGATGAAATCGTCACATCCGTGAGTTTTCCCTTGCCCGAAGCGGCTGCCTACATGAAGTTTGAAAATCCGGCGTCCCGCTACGCCATCGTCGGTGTTTTTGTTGCAAAGACAGGCGGTGAGGTGCGCGTCGGCGTCACGGGCGCCACGGCTTGTGCCCATCGGGGGCTTCGACTTGAAGCGGCTCTGGGCGGTGAGCTTGATGCAGGCGGTATTGATGCGGTTGAGCTGCCCGTCGAGCAGATGAACAGCGATATTCATGCCAGTGCGGAGTACCGGGCACACCTAGTTAAAGTCATGACCAAGCGCGCTGTGGAGGCCTGCCAGTAAGGCTTTTTATGAGTCGTGAACTGGCCTCTATAGAGCAAACGCAGGCACTGCTTGAGCAGGCCAACTATGTCGCTGACCGGGCTTTATCCACCACGCTGTATCTCGCACTTAAGATGCAGCGGCCGCTCTTCCTTGAAGGCGAGGCTGGTGTCGGAAAAACAGAAATTGCCAAAGTGCTCTCCCAGACCCTCGATCGTCGACTGGTGCGGCTGCAGTGCTACGAAGGTCTGGACATCGGCTCTGCGGTCTACGAGTGGAATTACTCAAGACAGATGCTGGAAATCCGGCTGGCCGAAGCCGCGGGCTCCGTTGATAAAGCCAGGCTAGCCAGAGACGTCTTCTCGGAAGAGTTCCTTATCGAGCGTCCTTTGCTGCAGGCGCTTCGCTCGGATTATAGGGGAGCGCCGGTTTTGCTCATTGATGAGCTCGACCGGACAGATGAACCGTTCGAGGCTTTCCTGCTGGAGCTGCTGTCTGAAAACCAGATTTCGATTCCTGAAATCGGTACAGTGCGGGCGACGGAACCACCGCTTGTGATTATCACCTCCAATCGCACCCGGGAAATTCACGATGCCCTGAAGCGACGATGCCTGTATCACTGGGTCGACTTCCCGGCGGCTGAGCGTGAGCTGGAAATTGTGCAGAGAAAGATGCCCGGAATCGATCAGCAACTCAGTCAGTTGGTGGTGAACTTTGTTCAACGTCTGCGCCAGGAAGATTTGTTCAAACTGCCTGGGATTGCAGAGACGCTGGACTGGGCCGATGCCCTGGTTCAGCTGGACCAGGTAGCTCTGGACCCAACCACCATCGATGGCACCCTTGGAACCCTGCTGAAATATCAGGATGACATTGCCAAGATCAGAGGCAGTGAGGCTGCCCGCATCCTGGAAGAGGTGAAGCTCAATATTTCCGTGTCTCAGCCTCGCCGTGGCTGAACTATCGGGGGCAAGTGCCCTACCTTTGCTGCAGGGAAGCCTGGCCGAAAACATCATGCTGTTTGCCAGACTGCTGCGCGCCACAGGAATGCCTGTCGGTACGGGTAATGTGTTGAACGCGATTCGCGCGGTAACCCTCATCGGCATTGAATCACAGCAAGACCTGCACACCGTGTTGCTTTCCCAGTTTGTGACTCGTCGTGAGCAGATGCCTGTTTTTGATCAGACATTTGCCCTGTTCTGGCGTAACCCAAAACTTATGGAGAAACTGATGGGTGTCATGTTGCCTACTTTGCGCTCCGATCAGGATCAGCAGTCGCTGATCCGTCGTCTCGGGGAGGCGCTGTCCGGCGGTAAAACTGAGTCATCTGCCCGGGATGAGGATCAAGTAGAACTGCAGGCCAACCTGTCCGCTTCAGAGTCAGAAATACTGCAAAGTAGAGACTTTGAACAAATGTCTGAGTCTGAGATACGGGTGGCGAAAAAGATGCTCCAGAACCTCAGGTTGCCCGTGAAGCCAATTCAGACCCGTCGTCATCGGACTTGTGTCAGCCGTGCGCAGATCGACATGCGTCGCACCATGCAGCACTTGCTGCGTAACAGCGAGTTAATTCCGCTGCAGTTCAAGCGCCAGATCACCCGCCCCCCTGAAATTGTTGTGTTGTGTGATATCTCT
>CACJWK010000018.1 GCA_902597095.1 uncultured Pseudohongiella sp. | reverse complement strand
ATGTGTGAGGAATTCCGTCTAGCTTGTCTACCGCAACTGAATGATCTCCGCCCTCATGCTCACTGTAGCTTTCAGGAATAATTATTGTAAAAGTAGATCCTTCATTGAGCTTGCTAGTGACTTCTATGGAACCGCCCATCATCTCGACTAAATTTTTGGTTATCGACAAACCAAGACCGGTTCCTCCAAATTTAGATGTGGTTTCCTCACTTGCCTGCTTAAACTCCTCAAATATTTTACTTAACTGCTCTGCCGTCATCCCAATACCTGAGTCTTTTACTGCAAAAGAATAATAATTCTTATTCGCTTGTACTATTTTCTCTGTAGTTAACGTAACTTCTCCATTTTCAGTAAATTTACATGCATTACTCAGTAAGTTAAGTATTCCTTGCTTGAGCCTGGTTTCATCCTGGCTCAGCAATCCAAGCTCACCGACTACGGTGAAAGATAGCTTATTATTATTTTTCTCACCCAGGGGTTTAGAAACATTCTCCAAAAGTATTAGCACATCAGAAAGCGCGAATTTGGTGATATGGAGCTCAAGTTTACCTGCTTCAATTTTAGAAATGTCTAGGATATCGTTGATCAGATTCAATAAATGATTACCGCTATCTTTGATCCGGCGAAGATCTTCCAGCATAGAAGAATTCCCTTCATCCTCTGCTTCGTCCTCTAACAATTCGCTATAGCCGATAATCGCATTCAGCGGTGTTCTCAGTTCATGACTCATGTTCGCCAAAAACTTGCTTTTGGCCTTGCTAGCTTCATTAGCCTCGTCTCTCGCGTTCTGCATCTCTTGAGTTCTCGCATCAATCAGCGCTGTAACCTGATCTGACATCCGCTCAAACGCTACGGCAGTTAGCTTGATCGATTCCTGCTCATCAACTTCTCCTTTTTCGGACATTGATTCCATGGAAGCAATATCCTGAAGGAGCATCGTCTGCGCCCCTCCCTCTAATTGTGAAGCAAGAACTTTCATTTTTTCTATTACAATAGAGTCTCTTTCAACCCGCGCACGTTTCCGCTTAGATCTCTCTTTCTCAAGAGCAATGAGATTATCCCTGTACGATCTGAGCGCAGAAAATAGCCGCCCAAATTCGTCATCTTCTCGGCTGAGTATATTTCTACCTTCATAAAGCTCAACCTCGGTTTTTCCGTTGGTCAGAGCCTGAATGAAAATCATGGCGCTGTTTAGACGGCCAAAGAGAGCTCTCTGAACAATAGTAATAACAAGAATAATTATAGAAATAGAAACAATGGCCGCCAGCAATACATCCTTTGTGACACTATCAAGCTGGATGGTCATATCGGTAACATCACGAGAAAGCGCGAGGGAATATTTAGAAGATTCTTGACTAGTGCCTAACTGCAAATACGATGCCTCGACCACTGAAATATCACACTCGCTCTGTGCACTAAAGAAGTTCGCGAGTTGACATTCCAGGCGATCGCCCGCGTCCGATATTATGGCCGCTGTAGATAGGGGATTGAGACTTTTGAATTCAATGATTTCCTCAAATGCCTCCTCTAAATTAATCTCTGGTCTCCTCGTATTAATTATTTGAGAGTCAACAACGGCTTCTCGGCCTATTGTCTCTATGATCGGATCCAATGAGCTACCAACCGTGATAAGGATCTCAACTGCTTCGTTCACCACGACCGGAAAAATATGGATCAACGAGTAATGTTCCTCAGCAGTAGTTGACTGCACCATAATCCCTGACCAAGACAGGCCAGACTCGATAACCGATCCATATAGGTCGAATCTAGAACCGAGATCAATAAACTCTGTTTCAAATATTTCAGAACAAGGGTCGTATTGCCTCGAAAAAATAGTTTTTCTGCATACCACAGACTCCAAGTTCGAAGGATCTATGGCATTAAAGAAAAGCAATTCTTGCCTTTGAAGGCTTGGGTTGAAAAGTATGTTTAAGAAGTTTCCTGCCTCTGAATACTGTGAAGAAGAGAACGCCCTAATGAATGGGTTTAGCAACTCGCCTGTAGCAGCCGCGCTGAAGTCTAGATCATAGTTTGAATTATTGTTCGTAGAACCAAAATCGAGTGGCGTAGAGATCTCTGCTTTCCAAAAATTGGATCTTGGCCCATTCAATCCAAAACCCTCAAGTTCCTGAGTTTTTTCAGAAATTAAGCGTTCCCAAGTGTCTGTGTAAATTTCATAATTCAGCGCTTGATCTGTAGAAATTCTGATGTCTTCTTTGTTGTTCATCAGAACACCAACAGACAATGCAGTACTTATTGATCCCAGTATCGCCAAACCAAGCAAAAGTAAGCGAACCCGCATCTATACCTCCCGTCTAAGATCAGCTACAGGGCAGCTTCATTAACTATTTTCTTGATATCAGCAATCATAGCCTGGCGACAACGAAAGCATGAACTCATTTGAACGCCAACGATTCTATTCTTTGGATCAATAAAAAAACCAGTGTTATTGGATCCTCCCCAGAACACATAGTCGACGGTAGAATTGTCTTCCTCATAAACGATTCCAAACCCCAACCCGAAACCGCGTTTTGTGTCCGCTTGTTGGAAACTGCTGATATCTAGGCGCTCAGTGAGTTGTAGATCGACCGTTTCTTCTTTCAAAACTGTGACACCGTTGAAAGTTCCTTGGTTCGCGATCATCGACGCGTACAGTATGTAGTCATTGACAGACCCCACCAACCCTGACCCGCCTTCGTCAAACAATCTTTGTGGCCCCCCGACTGGGCACGCCGAATACCGAGAACTCTCCACTAATTGCCATTCGATTGACTCATTACCGAGCGCACCTAATGATGGCTGACCACCCGCTGGCGGTTCGTATAATGTCGCATACTTAGCGTCGAGATCTGTTTGTTCATGTCTCCACTTAGAGCCGTCTATACCGAGCGGATCAAATATATTCTGAGACACGTATTCACCTAGTGGCACTCCTGATACGACACCAATCACAGCGCCCAAAACATCCAATGACACAGAATAATTCCATTCCGATCCTGGCTGCGCTATCAAGGGAATTTGAGAGAGAAGCTCCATATTTTCATCAGGTGACAAACATGAATTCATTAGCTCAATTTCTTCATAAAGGTCTGCCACTTCTGTATTTCCCGCGATTTGGGTGCGATAAGTAAGACCTGAACGGTGTGTTAGAAGATCTTCAATTGTAATTTGCTTAACCGCTGGCTCGAATTGAGCACCCAAGCTTCCGTTCGGCGCAACCAACATCGAACCAAATAAGGGGAAGAAATCTGACAATTTCGAATCAAGAGAAAGCTCGCCATTTTCGACTAACTGCATAACGGCACTGCTTGTAATCGGCTTTGACATAGACGCCAAGGGAAACAAGGTATCTAGGTCTACTGGTGTGTCAGTCCCCAAAGTCCGATCTCCGCGGGCAGTGGAGAAGAAAATTTCACCATCCTTTGCCAAAGCGATTGCGTAGTTTGGAATGAGGCCCGCCTCGTAAACTAGATTCGCCCTATCTACAATTTTTTCTAGAGTTGGACCATCATAGCCTGCCTGTTCAGGCGTTATTTGAACGCTTTGTGAGTTACTCGCAGCGGAAAAAACCACCGCTAAGAAAACCGCGCCCACGCGAGTGAAATAATATTTAATTCGCTTATTCATATCTCATTGCACTCTCTTACACTTAGGTGTAGTTAATATTAGAATCCAGCGGTAATCAGTTTGATTCACGAACAGTCATGTTGTCGTGTCGTGTGTCACTGCAACTGGTCGGTTACACAACCAGAAAGATGCGACTAATTTATGAAGTCAAATGTCAAAGACACACTGAGCGACTTAGTGGATAGCGAGCCGCTAGTACAAGATATTTTAAAGCAACTAGATTCGCAACTTGATCCTGAGCTTCATTACCACTCTGCAGCGCATACAAAAATGGTTATTAATCGAAGTATCGAGTTGGCGCACTCAGACGGGCTGGCAGATAGAGATATTTTATTAATAGGCATTGCAGCAGCATTTCACGATGCAGGTTTTCTAGAGCAAAGGGCAGATAACGAACGGATCGGCGCCAAGCTAGCGAAAAAAGCCATGCGGAATTGCAATCGTTTCTCTACTGAAGAAGAAAACTTGGTATCACAAATGATAATGGACACCAAGTTGACAGAAAAAGGCCCTGCTCAAGTAGCCACTACAGCACTTTCTGCTTGGCTTCTAGATGCAGATCTAGCGAATTTGGGAGATGCGACATTTTTGTCGCAAACTGAATTGATAGCTCTAGAATTAAACATCGAAATCGAAGAGATGCTGCCACTAACACACAAACTTATGCTGCGACATAATTGGCAAAGCCCTGCCGGCAAATTAGCGCTCCGTGCTGGCAAGGAAGATAACCTCCTAAAGCTCGAAGGTAGATTAGGGCTTGAAAACAGCTCCAACGATCATCCTCACTATACCGATAGAATATCCGAATGAATGAAGTGACAAGAAAGCCCTATAAGCATAATCCGCGTCTTCAAGAGATATTTCTTCCGGAGGGAACAATTCTTTTTGAAGAAGGAGATAAAGCCAGTGCAATGTATATCATTCAAGCTGGAGTAATTGATATTGCAGTTAATAACGGCGCTCATAAACTAGCATCACTTGGAAGTGGGAGTAGTTTTGGTGAACAAGCTATATTGGGAACCAAGGTCAGAACCGCGACAGCAATTGCAAAAGAAAGAAGCACTTGCTTAGAAATACCAGCTGACTGGCTTGGAGATCAAATAAATGCCTCACCACATTTCGTTAACATTGTTTTTACAGGCCTAACACTGCAACTGCTCCAAAGAAACTTTCTTGCTGCGCATCAGGCAGGCTCCAAACACGAAGAAACGTATGACCTTGACTCTTCAAACGCTGCAAAGAGCGCTTGGCAATCAATCAGCAGAAATACATTACTTGATACAGTCTACGTTTCAACGGGAGAAGATAGCCAAAAACATATTAGTAACGGAAACGCCTTAATCATTCGGTCTGGCTCGGTAGAAGTCACCCGTGGGGACCGAAAGTGTTCTCTTGGGAAAGGAGGAGTTTTGGGCCTCGCCGAAGCAATTGCCGGCGTGCCTTGTGCAGACTCTGTAGAGGTGACATCAGCTGTAAACGCTTGGCAAATATCCGGCGATAGCGCCTTTACTTTCATCTCCCAATTGAACAAAGGCTTGTATGGCGTTGTGAGAGGGTTAGCTAGCCGAGTAATTGGGCAGAATATGCCTCTCGGAAGGTTAAGTAACATGAAAAAGTAGCCTGATAAGAACAGCCATATTCCCCGTGGGGTTGTGGTTGGGTATATTCATCTCCGACCCATTCAGAATCACCCGCCAAGATTCAAGAGGTAAATGGTGCAGCAACGATTACATAACCTGTTAATCGGTAAGATACGACACAATCTCAAGACTTACCTTAATATTACTTGCGGCTTCGCTGAGCTTCTTTCAGAAGAACTACTCGACGAGGAAAACTACGAAAAAGATAGCGCACTAGGGCCAAGACTTTTCGAAATTAGTGAGAATGGCACGGCCATTGTTCAACAAATAGATCAAATGCTCTCATCTCAGAATTTCACACTTAATCAATTTTTCTCACAGCTAAGCGATCAGTCAGATTCTCTTTGGAAGAAAACGGAACCTCATTTCAACCAAATTAATGAACAATTAAGCGATTTGAGAAGAATCTGCAAAACAACATTTGTGCACGATTTTTCAAGCGACCTCAAAAAAATAGAAAATGCTTCAAATGATCTACAATCAGCGATTAAGAAACTGATACATGAAAATATTGATGATGTGGACCAATTGGTAACACTGGAAATTTTAAGTAAAGACGACCTGGAAACTGTTTTGAGCTTCTCCGATGCGCTCAGAGAGGCCCCCAATGTACTTGACACGAAGTATCCCTCAAAGATCTTGATAATTGACGATAACCCGTCAAATACTGAGTACTTAAAAAGAAAATTAGAAGCAGCTCAACATAATGCGGTTCTAGCTCATTCAGGTATTGACGCAGAACAAGTTATTTCTAGTGAACCGGAAATAGATCTTATTTTACTTGATTTGCTAATGCCTGAGATGAATGGATATGATTTTCTCGGAAGAAACAGAGACATACTTAAATCGAGAAATATTCCTGTCATAGTTGTTTCTTCATTAGATGAGCAAGAAACCGTTTACAGGTGCATGGAGGCTGGCGCTGAAGATTATGTAACAAAACCAATCAACTTCATGATTTTGAGTGCAAGAATTAATTCTGCGCTCGAGAGAAAGAATCTACAGGACCGAGAAGTCAAACATCTAGCAAAAATCGAGGAAGAAAAACAAAAAAATGAAGAACTCTTGTTAAACATTCTCCCGAAATCTATCGCAACACGGATGAAAAATGAGGAATTAACAATAGCTGACTCTTTCGACATGTGTACGATGCTCTTCGGTGACATAGTTGGATTTACACCGCTTTCACAGGAACTCAGTGAGGGAGTTATAGTCCAGAATTTGAATCGGATCTTCAGTGCATTTGATCGATTTTGCGAAGATCTGGGGGTTGAAAAGATAAAGACTATGGGCGATGCATATATGGTTGCAAGCGGGATTCCAGAACCTGATCCGAATCATGCTGACAAAATCGCAGACCTCGGATTCAAAATGCTCGCCTACATGAGCACTTTTCCCGAAATCGAAGGCCATAAGGTCTCTATGCGAATTGGAATCCACTCAGGCCCGGCAGTAGCTGGTGTAATTGGTAAAAACAAATTTGTATACGATCTATGGGGCGACGCTGTTAATACGGCCTGCAGGATGGAGTCGCATGGAGTTCCCAACGCTATTCATATTTCGTCTGCAACAGCGGAGCTACTCACAACCGACCGCTTCACACTTACCCCAAGAGAACCAATGGAAATTAAAGGTAAGGGGACTATGCAAACGTATATTTTAACTGCTTGATCGCAACCTCATCATCGACAGTCCAAGAATGAATTTCCATTGATCCGTCTCCTATTAAGATAGCTCAGGAACTTTAGTGTAAATCATCTCATTGATGTGAGAGATAGGTACTTGGTGAAATGGGGCTGGAAGTCTTAGAGCAGAGCGGCAAGTTGTACGGTACACAAACAAACTGGCGTTCAAATCACCTGTTGAAGGCGATTTACGTCTCTTATATTCAATGTTTTCCGCATCTACGCGCAGCAGATAAAGGAATAAGAGGGCAAGGATCGAAGCAAGCTGAACACTGAGCAGACAATCAGCAACGCTGACTAAATTGGTCTAAAATTGGTCTAAAATGGCATTTACAGCTGATGCAAATAAAAAGGGTTACAGGCGTTTTGACTGTAACCCTTTGTTTTATCAACCAAATAATATGGCGTCCCCTAGGGGTTTCGAACCCCTGTTGCCGGGATGAAAACCCGGTGTCCTAGGCCTCTAGACGAAGGGGACTAAGTTGTTCAAGCTCGGGACGGACGTGAGGAACCCCAAGCAGCTGCGGATTCTAGTGAGCTTAAGTACATCCGTCAAGACCCGAGCGCAATTACCTTCCCAAGCCCGATACAGGCCGGAGTTATCGACCGAGGCACAATAGCGGCGATTCTGAAACACGTACTCTACTGTCCGCTAACAGCCCAAACTGCTCAACGTGACGGGCACAGAAATTAAAACTCAGGACCACTCTCACATGCCTGACCGGACTGCCGGGCGGGTGGACACAGCCTGTGCAAAGCGACGTTTAGCGACGCCGGACGCCGGAACAGATGGGCATCTTGACCAGCTAGGGGCTCTGTGAGATTCTGCGAAACCGGGTCCGACTTGGGCAGCCAACAAAGCCTGACTGCCGAGTCTGATCGCGGAAAACGCGCAAGACAATGAGCGACCCTGGCGTCAGAGGCAGTGGCAGGCCAGTCGCTGCGGCCAATTTTACGAGCAAATACCGTTTACAACCTTGTTCCTCTATGGGATTGGGGTCTGTGGAGTTAGGTGGGCAAAATGACTGACGATAAGCGCACTGCGATTGACAGTACCGATATCACGATCGACCAGAAACTGATCGACGAAGGCACCGCCCAGCTGAACAGCGAAATTGCGGTGTTGGAGAACTGGCTGGCTGAACTGGACACTGCCGAAGAGAATGACGCCGAGGTCGCTGCCACACGAAAATCCTACCACGACATGCTGAGCAGCCGCAGAGAAATGCTCAGCGCCCTCGCAAAACAGGCAAAGCTTCAGGCTGTTGTGACAAAATAACCTTGAGCCACCGAACCCGTAGACCCCATGCTTACTGTTGACCAGATTGACGTTATGCTGCGCATGCAGCAGAGCATGAACAGCAAAGTCGACCCGGACTGGAAACAGGCGCGCTATCCGTATCTTAGGGCCGTGGTCATTGAGGGAGCAGAGGCCATCGAACACCACGGCTGGAAGTGGTGGAAGAAACAAGAACTTGATCTTGCTCAACTGCAAATGGAACTCATTGACATCTGGCATTTTATTTTGTCAGAAATGCTCCTGCGGCACGGCGATGGCAGTGATGCAGGAGCGCGAGAAGCCCTTCAGTCAGCGATGTCTGAAATCTCAGTGACGCACGAACTACAGTTCGACGGGAGCACCTACCGACTGGATGTTTTGCCTTTGCTTGAGAAGATTGAGCTACTGATTGGTCTTTCAGCTGCACGCCGAATTGAGATAGCAGTTTTTGCCAGTATCATGACGGACTGCCAGCTAGACTGGACCGAGCTGTTTCGTCAGTACGTCGGGAAAAACGTGCTCAACTTTTTCAGGCAGGACAACGGTTATAAAGACGGGACCTACCGAAAATTGTGGAGCGGCCGGGAAGACAATGAAGTTCTGGTAGGCATTCTTCAGACGCTCGATGCCAGTCAACCCGGTTTCAAGAACGCAATCTATACGTCTCTCCAGATCGCTTACAAACAGACGGAAGAATAAGCGCAGGTCAATTACTTCCTTACTGGTAGTACGCGTTCTCTTTTACTGAATGATCGGTCACATCACGCACTTCCGTCAGCTGGGGAATTTGCTCTAGCAGAGTTTTCTCGACGCCATCCTTCAGCGTCACATCGACCATTCCACATCCCTGACAACCCCCGCCAAAGCGCAAGACCGCAACTGACTCATCAAATATTTCTTCGAGAGAGACCATGCCTCCATGCGCAGCAAGACCGGGGTTAATCTCGTTATACAGGATGTAGTTCACGCGATCTTCCAGAGAGCTGTCTTCCGATATTTTGGGTAATCTCGAATTGGGCGCTTTAATGGTCAGCTGACCGCCCATCGAGTCCTTCTGAAAATCAACTACCGCGTCCTCGAGAAAAGGCACGCTTGGCTGATCGATGAACGCCTTAAATCCGTTAAGCTCCTGAATTTCATCACTGTCCTTTTCTTCGCCCGGTCTACAGAACGAGATGCAGGTTTCTGCCCTCGGTGTTCCCGCATCCAGAATAAACACCCTGACAGCTATGTCAGGTACGTTTTGCTTTCCCAGCAACTCGAGCAGGTACTCTTGTGCCGATTCAGTGATGGTTACCATTGCAAGCCCGGAGGTCGATGAGTGATCCGTTGCATGATAACTGATCGTTTTGAGCTTGAGAATACCTGAGTAAAACACTCAGCTTCACGCAAGTATGCGTTGGGCTCACTAACTGACTCCGCCCCAGCGCTTCTGATAGAATTGCGGCCCTTCCAGATGACATCCAAAATGAACAGCACTAAGACCGAGACCAGACTTCAGCAGCTTCTATCCGAACGCATCTTGCTGCTCGACGGCGCCATGGGGACCATGATCCAGGCGCGACGCCTTACCGACGCTGAATTCAGGGGTGAGCGCTTCGCCGACTTCCCCCATGAACTGACTGGCAATAATGATCTGCTCAGCCTGACTCAACCCGATGTAATCCGGGAAATCCACTGCGCCTACCTCGAAGCCGGCGCGGACATCATCGAGACCAACACCTTTAACTCGACTCGCGCGGCGCAGGCGGACTATCACCTGGAGCAAATCGCCTACGAACTGAACCTTCAAGCCGCTCGGATAGCGCGTACCTCTGCTGACCAATATAACGACCTTGATTCAGATAAGCCTCGCTTTGTCGCAGGCATCCTCGGCCCAACCAGTCGAAGCGCATCGATATCGCCGGATGTAAACGATCCGGGCTTCAGAAATACCAGTTTCGATGAACTGGTCGATGATTATTATTCGTCAACCGAAGGTCTGATCGACGGTGGAGTCGACATCGTTATGATCGAAACCTCGTTCGACACACTCAACGCCAAAGCCGCAGTATTTGCGGTACACAAATGCTTCTCCGACAGGGAGCTTAGTCTGCCGATCATGATTTCAGGCACCATTACGGACGCCAGCGGTAGAACTTTGTCTGGACAGACCGTTGCGGCATTCTGTCATTCCATGGCCCACGCCGGCGCCCTCTCTATCGGTTTCAACTGCGCGTTGGGCGCTGAGCAGCTCAGACCCCATATTGAAGAAATGGCGTCGAGTGTGCCCATCTTGGTGTCCGCGCACCCCAACGCAGGCTTACCCAATGAATTCGGTGAGTATGACCAATCGCCAGCCGAAATGGCTTCGCTGGTTGGCGAATTTGCTCATTCAGGATTCGTCAACATTATCGGAGGATGCTGCGGCACGACACCCGCGCACATCGCAGAGCTCGCCAAAGTCACGAAAGGTGTACCGCCTCGCAAAGCCCCGGACATCAAACCAGCCTGCAGATTGAGCGGCCTGGAAGCCTTCACAATGACTCCCGAATCTCTGTTTGTGAATGTCGGTGAGAGAACCAACGTAACCGGCTCCGCCCGCTTTGCGCGGTTAATCAAAGAGGAAAATTTTGACGAAGCGCTGGAAGTCGCCAGACAACAAGTCGAAGCTGGCGCCCAGATCATCGACATCAACATGGATGAAGGCATGCTCGATTCCCAAGCGGCTATGGACAAGTTTCTAAAGTTAGTTGCAAGCGAGCCGGACATCAGCAGAGTCCCCATGATGCTCGACTCTTCAAAATGGGAAATCATCGAAATAGGCCTGAAGTGCACTCAGGGCAAATCTATTGTTAACTCGATCAGCTTAAAGGAGGGTGAGGAAGACTTCCTGGCGAAGGCATCACTGTGCCTGAAGTATGGTGCTGCAGTCATCGTGATGGCCTTCGACGAAAATGGCCAGGCAGACACCCTCGAAAGGAAAATCGAGATCTGCACGCGAAGCTATGAGCTGCTCACCCAGAAACTGAGCTTCCCAGCAGAGGACATCATTTTTGATCCAAATATATTTGCCATCGCCACTGGCATTGAGGAGCACAACAATTATGCTGTCGATTTCATCGAATGCTGCCGCTATATAAAAGCCAATCTACCCAGTGCGCTCATTTCCGGAGGCGTCAGCAATGTTTCCTTCTCATTCCGCGGCAACAATGCCGTCAGAGAAGCCATCCATTCGGTCTTTCTTTACCACGCCATCAAAGCTGGCCTGACGATGGGAATTGTGAACGCCGGACAACTGGCTGTTTACGATGAGATCGCGAAGGACCTCAAGGATGCGGTCGAAGATGTCGTTCTGAATCGACGACCTGATGCAACTGAACGGCTTATGGAGGTCGCACAAACTTATACTGACACCGACCCTACGGCAACCACAGAGGATCTCAGCTGGCGTGAACGCCCGGTCGAAAAACGTCTCAGCTATTCTCTGATCAAAGGAATCACTAAGTTCATCGAAGAGGATACTGAGGAAGCACGACAACAGGCGAACCGACCTATCGAAGTCATTGAAGGCCCGCTGATGGAAGGCATGGGGGAAGTTGGCGATCTGTTCGGGGCCGGGAAAATGTTCCTCCCACAGGTCGTCAAAAGCGCTCGAGTGATGAAACAAGCTGTTGCTTACCTACTCCCGTATATCGAAGCTGAGAAGACCGGAGATGCCGTCCAAACTAAAGGAAAGATTCTGCTGGCAACGGTAAAGGGCGACGTGCACGACATCGGCAAAAATATCGTTGGGGTTGTACTTGGATGCAACAACTATGAAGTGATCGATCTAGGCGTGATGGTTCCCTGCGATAAAATCCTTCAGGTCGCTCGCGAACAACAAGTCGATATCATCGGGCTGAGCGGGCTGATAACCCCTTCACTGGATGAAATGGTTCACGTAGCCAAAGAAATGCAGCGGCTGGAGTTTGAGATCCCGCTAATGATCGGCGGAGCCACAACTTCTAAAGCCCATACTGCAGTAAAAATTGAGGAAAACTACTCAAACGACGCCACCATCTATGTGCCCGACGCCTCACGCAGCGTCACTGTGGTGAGTCGCCTGCTGAACAAGAAAGGCAAACCTGATTACTGCGATCAGATCCGGAACGAATATGCCGAAATCAGGGCCCGTTCAGCTAATCGCGCTGCATCTAGGCAGCTGATGCCCTACGAGCTAGCCAACCAGCATGCTTATCCGGCGAGCTGGCAGTCCTTTGACCCTGTGCGACCGAGTTTTTTAGGCACGAAAATTTACGACGATTACTCACTTGAAAAACTGATTCCCTATATCGATTGGACGCCCTTCTTCATCACTTGGTCTCTGGCAGGAAAGTTTCCGGCAATCCTAAATGACCATAAGGTAGGAAAGGCGGCTCAAGACCTCTTCCACGATGCCAGAGCAATGCTGGATGAGATCATCACTTCCGGAAACCTGAGAGCAAAGGCCGTCGTTGGGTTCTGGCCGGCGAATCGATCCGGCGCCAATGACATCACTGTCTGGCATGAACATGGAGAAGACCAACCCGCTGCAACTCTGCATTTCCTCAGACAGCAGACAGTCAAAGCAGGAGAGGAAACACAACTTTGCCTCGCAGATTTTGTCGCCCCCGAGTCTTCAGGAAAGCAGGATTATCTCGGTGGCTTTGTGGTCACGGCAGGGATCGGCGCGGAGGAATTAGCCAGAAAGTACGAAGCAGAGCAGAATGACTACAACGCGCTTATGGTAAAAGCTCTGGCAGACCGCCTGGCCGAAGCTTTCGCTGAACACATGCACGAAAAAGTTCGGAAAGAACTCTGGGGTTATCAGCCTGAAGAGGCCTTTGGCAATGAAGAGCTCATCAAGGAAGCCTACCAGGGTATCCGGCCAGCGCCCGGCTATCCGGCATGCCCTGATCACTCCGAAAAAGAAATCTTATTTGAACTGCTGAATGCCCGGCAGAATATCGGCGTTGAACTCACAGAGAGCTATGCAATGACTCCGGCCGCAACTGTAAGTGGTTTTTACTTCGCCCATCCTGACAGCAAATATTTCCCGGTCGGAAAAATCACAGCAGAGCAAGTCAGCGACCTATCAAGGCGCAAGAATTTCCCGGTCGACGAGCTCACTCGCCTACTAGCGCCCAACCTAAATTAGCAACGCCAGATACTCTCGCGGGGTTTCACCGAACTCGAACATGGTTGCTGCCTCGTAACCGATATCCCGGGTTATTCGATTCCACCGGGCAACCTCGAATGCCCCACACGGCACTTGCTGGGAAAACTAGATAGCCAGAACAACAGTGCCTGTCGCTGATTAACGCTGCAAGTTGAGGAGATAGCGTCCGACAGCGCCGCCAGACAGTATCGTAGCCAAGCTGGCTTCCAACTGATCCAACCCAATTTCCGTACAAACCTGATCCAAAGCCTCTACTTTCCAGTCGCCGGCAAGCTTGCTCCAGATCCGTTCTTTTTGTAGCAGCGGCAACTCAACAGAATCAACCCCTAACAAATTGACGCCCCGGAGAATAAAGGGCAAGACGGAGGCCTGAAACACGGGCGACTGCACGAGACCACAGGCTGCCACACTACCGCCATACTTCAAGCCTTTGATTACGTTAAACAGCGTATCGCCACCAACCACGTCTACGGCCGCTGCCCACCTCTCAGGCAGCAAAGGCCTCGAAGAGGACTCGCTGAGCTCATTCCGGTCAATGATTTCGCTTGCACCCATGGTTTTTAACACCTGTCCCGCTTCTGGCTTACCTGTGCTGGCAACGACCTGAAAGCCCAATTTGGCGAGAATACCGATTGCGATGATACCAACGCCACCGGTAGCTCCAGTAACCAACACCTCTCCATGATCAACTTCAAGACCGTTCTTGAGCAGGGCATCTATACATAAACCAGCTGTGAGCCCCGCTGTACCAAGACGCATGCTCGTAGCGGGATCCATGCCGGAAGGGAGTGGGGCAACCCATGAGGCCGGTACTCTGATGCGCTGACCAAACCCGCCGGACGTATTCATCCCAAGATCGTAACCTGTAATCAGCACTGCCTGGCCCTCGGAAAACTGATCATCGTCAGAAGAAAGTACGGTGCCCACTGCATCTATTCCGGGGACGTGTGGATAGTGACGCGTAACCCCTTTATTACCACTGGCCGACAGCGCGTCTTTATAGTTCAGGGAGGAATACAGAACCTCTACAAGGAGCTCGCCATTAGGCAAGTCAGCTTCATTTTTTTCAACCAAAGACCCCTGATACTGCTTGTCTGCGACTTCAACAACTTCGTACGCTCTATACTGGGACACTTGCCGCCTCCTTATATTAATGGAAAAACGCCTGCTGTTCGAATTTACTGGAATTTATCATTATTCGGCTGATTGACTAATTGAGAAAATCCCTTTTCAATCGCGCTCTCGAACGCAGCACCCAACTTTTCCTGTATTGATTTGGGAAGCTCATACTCGACCTCAAAGACGTCTGCAGTCTCACAAGCAGACAGGATACATTCGTCACTGGTGCGGATTTCATCAACCATATAGCGCTCTTTCGCCTGACTGCCTAACCAGGTTTCCCCGGTCGAAATCTTGTCAATGTCTACACTCGGCCGATGCTCCTTGACCCAGTGTTTGAAAATGCCGTGGATGGTTTCGACATCTTCACGAACCTTATCCCTGCCTTTCTCGGTAATCTCACCGAATGTCGTGAGTGTGCGCTTGTACTCTCCGGCGCTAATGATTTCGTAATCCACTTCATGTTTTTTTAGCGCACGATGAAAGTTCGGCAACTGAACAAGCACACCGATTGAGCCGATAATCGCGAACGGAGCTGCCACCAATTTGTCAGCCAGGCACGCCATCATGTAACCACCACTGGCCGCGACTTTGTCAACGCAAATGGTCAAAGGAATCTGAGCATGTTTCAGCCTGACCAATTGCGAGGAAGCAAGGCCATAAGCGTGAACCATTCCTCCGGGGCTTTCCAATCTGACCAGAACCTCATCATCTCGAGTAGCAAGAGAGAGAATTGCGCTTATTTCCTCGCGCAAACAAACAACGGCGTCAGCAGCAATATTTCCCTTGAAATTAATAACATACACCCGTTTACTGCTGCCCACTGTCGAACTATTATCCGAGTGATTATCGGCCGGATTCTTACGAACAGCTTTTGCCTCTTTTTTATTGGCTTTGGCCTGTTTTTTTTCTTCTTTCCGCAGGCTCTTCAGACTTTCCTTATCCAGCACCACTTCTCTGAGCGAGTCCCTCAGCTCTTCAAAGTGCTCATTGAGCTTACTTACACGAACAGTCCCTCTTTTACCGGTCCTTCTGCCTCGCCCCCCGCTCGCCAAGACTACGCTGGTCACGACCAAGATCGCGATAACTGTAGTCACCGCCTTGGCGACGAACATGCCGTACTCACTCAGAAACTCCACGCAAGGCTCCTTTGATTATCAATAAACCGTGCTAGATGCACCTTTCAGTGGGGATGACTGCCGCTGTAAGTCACCGAGAAGAACTCATGGTTTTTACATAGTGCTCGATCAACTCTCCGGCGACGCTGACTTTAGCTGACGGAACAGCAGGTAAGTCATGAATATCATACCAGCGAGCTTCTTCGATCTCTCCCGGCTCCGGACGAATTTCGCCTGAAGCATAATCGGCGTAGAAACCGAGCATCAGTTGTGATGGGAATGGCCAGGACTGGCTTTTGTAATAGCGAATCACTCCCACATTTAAATCCACTTCTTCTTTGACTTCACGCCGGACCGTATCCTCAGCAGACTCCCCCACTTCAATGAAGCCCGCAAGGCAACTGTATAATCCGGTACGGTACCTTGCATTTCTCGCAAGCAGAATCCGCGGCCCGTTGACCACCAGCATGATGGCACAGGGGTTGATCCGAGGAAAAAAAGCGTGTTGACAAGCGTCACAGAATAAGGCCTGGCCGGAGCGGTCCGGTACGGTTTTCTCGCCGCAGAAGCCGCAGAACTGATGGGAAGCATGCCAGTCGAGCAGTTGGTTGGCTTTGCCCGCCACGAGCATCGCCCGTTCGTCACCTCCGAACAAAAGACTACGCAATGAACTCAACTCCGCATCGAGGAAGGATTCAACGCCTGCAGGTGCTCGGGTGACAAGAAAATCTTCCCGCCCGTCAGAAACTTTGATCATGGTATCCTGCGCGATAAATTCTTCAGCAATCTGATCCCGTCGCCAAAGAAATTCGCCGTTGCGTACCAGAATACGGTTTCCCACGAACAGAAGAACCCGGTCTTCTTTGGACAGAGAGTCTTTACTGAAAAAATATCCGCTCATCGCTGGAATTATGAAGGTTGACTGATCCGATGCGCAAGCGCATCGGAGCCAGCTGGATAGTTGAACAGAAACGGGGCGTCAGGCTGAATAAGCCAGACGCCCCGCCTTGTTTGGCTATAGCCGGAAGTCAGACTAGTGCCCGCCCATGGTCTCCCCTACAACTGTAGCGGTCTCAATGGGCGCTGAGAAAAAGCCCCAGAAGACGTACATAATTATGGTGCACGTTATCAGCGTAACCAGCATCACCGGCAGTCCTTTCCTCATCCACAAACCGGGCGTGATCGCCAGCGAGGGATCCCCGGCATCTTTCGCCATTTTTTCCGAAATAGTCACGATAAACACATTGGCGGTTGAGCCGATGTGAGTCCCGTTGCCACCCATGCCCACACCAGCGGCCAGACCCCAGAACAGAGGCGTGACGTTTATCCCTTGCGCTTCCATGCCGGCAATGATCGGGATCATCGCGGCAGTAAACGGAATGTTGTCGATTGCCGCAGACAGGATTGCGGCTACCCACATGAGGAGCAGGGTCGCAGTGAGCAGGTCAGACTCAACGAATGGGATGATGAATTGTCCGAGAAATTCGAGAAACTGGCTGTGCTCAACGCCACCGACGATGATGAACAGTGAGATAAAAAACATCAGAAGCGCCAGTTCCGTATGGGCAAAGGCCTCTTCCATATCCAGGTCTTTCCCGATAAACGCAAGAGCGGTAAGCCCAAGCGCCGTCACAAACCAGGGCTCCCAGTGCAGGGCATTATGCATTATGAATCCGATCACCATAATGCCAAGAACGCCGATTGCGCCGTACCAGGTCTTCGGATCAGACAGTGGCACCCGGTCAGTCAGTTCTAATTCATGCGGCTTGACAGCCAGCTCTTCTTTAAACAACACCCGTAACATTGCCAGTACCACCAGCCATGCGACCAGCACCATGCCTCCCATATGAATCAGGAAGGTATTGAAGTCGATGCCGAAGGCTGAACCAATCATCAGGTTAGGTGGATCCCCTACCAGCGTGGCCACACCACCGGTATCAGAAAGCAGCGCTGCAGCCAGCAGAAAAGGTATCGGGGTAACCCGCAGAGACTGACATATGAGAATGATCAGTGGGCCAAAGATTACCACCGTCGTGACATTATCCAGAAGCAGCGAAAGCCCTGTAACTAGGGAGCCGATCAGAGCAAGCAGAAGGAACAGTCGGCCCTTACTAAAATCTGCAGCCCAGTACGCAAGCTGCTGGAAGCCGCCGGTAGGGATCATGATAGCCACAATGGTCATCATGCCGCCGAGCAGAAAGACAACATTCCAATCGATTGCCTCTACCGCTTCGTCAGGGTTGTAAAACCCCATGAATTGGCCGACTACGATCATGGCAGCCGCGCCTGCCATGGCACACTTCACCCGATGTATCTTGTGAATTTCTTCGGTGAAAATTGCAATGAAGGTGACAGCTAGAACAACAGCCGAGACCATCATATCACTGTTCCATTCAAGGGTTTCCATAGTTTATTTCCTTATCGAGTGCTTAATTCTTATTTGCCGACGCCCAAAGGCCTTCCTGGGTCAGCAGCTTATCTCTTATCAAGGTCGGCTTTTTTGAGGCCGTCTCCGTCAGGCTGTTGAGCCTTATGCCAACTGTGAGGGGTTGATCTTCTGGCCTTATTGTTCGGATTCCGCGCCGGGTAACGCACGAAATACTATAAGGCTCCGAAGGTGAGTTCAAGCAGTTTCGCGGGCTCCGCAAGGCTTAAGCCTCCGCCGCTGGGGCGGCGAACGCTGAATTCAGACTCACAGGATAAAGAGCCCAAATTGCGCACACACCGACTAACTTTATGAGCCGCCAACGCGCCGCCAAAGACTTCGTTCGTCACATTTTGTATCAATCTCATCCAATCGCGCTTCATGCGCTCGAAGCTCTTCCGCAGACGCCCTGATAACACGGGGTGGTGTTCTTGCCGGATCAAGATTGCGGGATTTACTGAAGTTGACTACCGCTTCGGACGACTCTTCCCGTAGGGCTAAACTGGATTGCCCACTGGTCATGACCAGATACACATCGGCCAGTATCTCTGCATCCAGCAGCGCTCCATGCAAGTCCCGCTGCGTGTTATCGACGCCATAGCGCTTGCACAGCGCATCGAGATTGTTGCGCTGGCCCGGGTGCTTTTCCCTGGCGAGGACAAGGGTGTCAAGCACAGCACAAACGCTATTCATAGACTGATTCGAAGACGAGAGAGTCAGTTCACTGTCCAAAAATCCGATGTCAAAAGGGGCGTTATGAATAATCAACTCGGTCCCTGTCACAAATTCAAGAAATTCCTCCTCAATTTCTTTGAAACGCGGCTTATCGGATAAAAACTGCCGAGTCAGCCCGTGTACTTCGATAGCGGCCTCATCGATATCGCGATCGGGATTCAGATAGCAATGGAAAGTTATGCCAGTCAGCCGCCGGTTGTCGATCTCTACACAGCCGATTTCGATAATCCGGTGGCCCTGTTTCGGATCGAGCCCAGTGGTTTCTGTGTCCAATACGATCTGTCGCATGTTTAGTACATTGCTCCTTTTTCCTTGCCTAGCAATCCGGCCAGCGGCAATCGCGCTGTCACCCACCAGACTCCGTTGCAATTAACTCATCGATCCCTCGATTAGCCAGCTGATCCGCTATTTCGTTTTCCGGGTGTCCACTGTGCCCCTTGACCCATTGCCAACTGATCTCATGCTGAGACGCCAGGACGTCCAGCCGACGCCAGAGTTCAGCATTTAGCACCGGTTTTTTACTGGCAGTTCTCCAGTTCCGCCTTTTCCAGTTGAGCATCCATTCAGTGATGCCTGATAGGACATACTTGGAATCTGTGGTGATGACAACACGGCAGGATTTCTTTAACGCCTCTAGCCCCATAATTACCGCCATCAATTCCATCTGGTTGTTAGTCGTGAAGGCCTCGCCGCCATAGAGCTCTTTCTCGGCCTCGCCAAAACGGAGAAGCACCCCCCAGCCGCCTTTACCAGGATTACCGCGGCAGGCGCCATCAGTAAACATCTCAACTACCTCAGTCACCGCCATCGCCCCCTTAGTGAATAGTCACGCGGATATTCTCGGCGGCAGGCACTCCCAATGAGCCTGAGCGCAAGGGTCGCCAGCGCGGCACAATCGGTGTGATCGGCACAATCTGCTTCACGCACTGCATAACGTAAATACCGCCGAATGGCAGCTGCGTTTCGGCTCCGAATCGTTCAATCCGGCTGGCGTGGGTGAGGATTTTAGTAATCTTTGTTGGAGGAGAATACAAACCGAGCTCAGTAGATTTCAGCTGCAGATTCAGCAGTTGAAGCCAGTCAGCCAGGCGGCCTTTCGATATAAACTTGCCACACCAGGGAACCTGATTACGACTTCGGAGCAACTTGGCCAGCCCCCAGAGACTGGCTGGGTTAAACCCTATAATCAGCATATGACCACCCGGCCGTAACACCCGGGTCGCTTCCCTCAGCAAGCGATGCGTCTGCTCGGTGAAATCCAGCGCATGATGCAGCACCACCACATCAACACTGTCACTGGCCACAGGTAATTCTTCGCTGAGCGCAACCGGATGCGCACTGCCTGCACGCCAGGTAGGTCTGAACATGACTTTGTGCCCTACCGGACTTTCGGCGATGAGAGAAAACTCCTCATGACAGCCAATCTGGAGAATGTGATAGCCAAACAGCCTGCTGATCAGCTGATCAGTGATGGCTTTTTCAGCGGCCCATACAGATTGCCCGAGTGGCGAGCGAAACCAGTCTCCGATTCGATCAGTGAGATCGTCCGTATCATGATAGCCGTGTATGAGACGACGCCGCGTCTCATGCTTGGAGAGAATTTTCATAGAGGAAACCGCCCGTTAGCCCGATGGATTCTATCTCGGAGAAGCACTAAGCACCAGTAGAATCAATTGACCCTAAATCTATGATATTGAAATGTATTTAGTTAGAATTGCAGGCTAAACAATTCAGGAAACGCCAGCCTCATGTTCAACTCGATTCATCCCATACCGGCCTTTCTGGACAACTACATATGGGCCATCACCAATCAGCAGAACAGCGAACTGGCTGTTGTTGACCCCGGCGATCCAGCGCCTGTCATCCAATATGCCGAGCAACATGGACTTACGCTCAGTCATATCCTGATTACACATCATCACAAAGACCACACCGGAGGCTTGCCGGAACTGCAACGCTATAGCCAGCCCAGAGTGATCGGGCCCCGTTCCAGCCAGATTCACGGGATCACTGAACCCGTCGCCGGTTCAGACACGTTCGAACTTTTCGGCGTCGAATTGACGGTAATTGAAGTGCCAGGACACACTCTGGATCATATCGCTTTCGCAGCAGTGAACTGCGTCAGGCCCCTAGTGTTCTGCGGTGACACGCTTTTCGCCGGAGGTTGTGGCCGTCTCTTTGAAGGACACCCCCAGATGATGAGCGAGTCGCTGAATAAGCTGTCGAGCCTGGATGGAGGCACCGAGGTTTACTGTACTCACGAATATACGCTGGCGAATCTGGCCTTCGCTACAGCAGCTGACCCGGGCAATGAGAAGCTCCGGGCGCGCATGGCAGCAGAGCAGGAAAAACGTGAACTCGGACAACCTACTTTACCCTCTACCATTCAGTTAGAGCGGGAGACAAATCCCTTCTTACGCTGCGAAAATGCTGACATTATCCAAGTTCTACGGCAAAGATCAGTCACGTCTCTCGAAACGCCGGCCGAGGTATTCGGTGCACTTCGCAGCTGGAAAGACAATTTCTGATATGCGCCATGCCTCAGTCTCGTGAATAGCATGCTCAAAACAGCTCGGTTGCGAACCCTCGCGAGCTGGTGTTTTTGCATGATTTTTGCGTCATGCCAGCTCATCCAGACTCAAGATAGCAGCGCTAATCAAGCAACCCAGCGTTTGCCGGTCAAATCGGCAGAAACAGTGCGGGAATTTCAAGCTGCTCCCCGCAACGAGCTAACTTCGGAACATGCAATCACGTATCCCAGCCTTTGGGAGCGAATCAGAGCCTCTCTTTCACTCCAGCCGGCATATTCCCACCCACGTGTACTCGAGCAAGCAACGCGTTACGCTGGCAATCAAGAATACTTCGATCTGAGTGCTGAGCGCGCCGCTCCACTTCTCCATGGCATCGTCAGCGAAGCAGAAAGTCGCGGCCTTCCAATGAGAATAGCACTTTTACCCTTCGTCGAGAGTGCATTTTCCCCTTATGCCCGGTCTCGCGAAGGTGCGGTGGGACTGCGGCAATTATTGCCCGGCACCGCCCGCGCTTATGGCCTGCAACAAGATTTGCGGTATGACGGCAGGCGAGACCCTGGGGTCTCGACTACGGCAGCGCTAGACTACTTACAATCCCTCCGCAACGAGTACAATCAGGACTGGCTTATTGCGCTCGCTGCCTACAACACTGGCAGCAGAAACATCAGACGCGCACTGCGGTGCGAGGGTGTCCAGTTCAAAGTAGCCGACTTTTGGAAACTGCCTCTCAATGCAGAAACAAGCGCGCATGTACCGCGCCTGCTTGCACTGGCCAGTGTGATAGCCAAGCCGGAGGCTTTCTCCATAGGACTTGCAGAATTGTCTGACAGCGAGCCACTGTCCCATGTCGATATAGGCCGGCAGATTGAACTGGAGCAGATCGCATCTCTCACTGACCTTGAATTGGAGTGCGTTCAAACACTCAATCCAGGTTATCTGAGATGGACCACGCATCCGCAATTTCCGCAGCAGATCGCTGTTCCCAGGGACAGACGGGCACTTCTTGAGAGGGGCCTTGCTCAGCTTCAACCCAGTCGCTTCGTCACCTGGGAGCATTACGCGATTCAGCCAGGCGACACCTTGAGCGAAATTGCACAACAACTTGGCACGTCCGCCGAAACACTTAGGGTCATTAACAATCTCCAAGGGTTCAGAATAATCGCTGGCGAGTCCTTGCTGATACCCCGGGGAAGCAGTTTGCCCACCCTGGCAGAACTCAGAAATCTACGTCCTATTTATGAACGCAGACAACAACCGGACATTCCGGATTTCTACACGGTCCGTCGCGGAGACAATTTGTGGAGCATTGCGCGGCGGTTCGACCTGCGATCTGCTGAAATTCGTGCGAACAATGACCTGAAACTGGATTCGTTGCTGCAGCCCGGCCAGGCGCTGGACTTGCAATTCGCTCGAAACGCGACGGCTGATCGACTGTTGACAACTCCACGCTACGATCTATCACGGGTCTGTCCTGGAGATTACCTGTACCAGATAGCACAACTTTTCGAACTGGATACAGCAGACTTGCTGCGTTGGAATGGGCTGACGAATAATGATCTAATCCATCAAGGATAAGAACTTATCCTCTCACCGCGATAAGGACTGCTACGCAGCTATGACCACTTCCCTATCTCCTACTGGCGATGACACAGCTTTCTTTGGCCACCCTACCGGCCTCTCTGCACTCTTCTATACCGAAATGTGGGAGCGCATGAGTTACTACGGAATGAGAGCGCTGCTCGTGCTCTACATGACTCTCAGTATTCAGGAAGGCGGGTTAGGAATTACTGTTGCGTCTGCGACCGCGATATACGGTCTCTATACAGGCGCTGTCTACTTCATGGGATTGCCCGGCGGATGGATTGCTGACCGCATGATCGGTAGTCAGAATGCCATCTGGTATGGCGGCATCATTATCATGTGCGGCCATCTATTGCTGGCGATCCCGCATGACAGCACGTTTTTTAGCGGATTGATATTTGTCGTAGCCGGTACCGGTCTTCTCAAACCAAATATTGGCGCGCTGGTAGGCCAGCTGTATCCGACCGGCGATGAACGAAGAGATTCCGGATATACGCTGTACTACATGGGCATCAACATCGGATCAATCATCGGCTATCTGGTGTGCGGCTGGCTGCAGGTTAACGTCGGCTATCACTGGGCATTCGGAGCAGCAGCCATCGGCATGGGGGCAGGCCTCATACAATTCCGCCTCTCGCTCGGCAAGTTACACGGACACGGCGCAAACCCTACCGTAAAACTCAGCTCACCCGGCATGAGGAGAACCCAGCTCGCGCTTGTGACTGCCCTGGCGCTGACCGCAGGTCTGACTTATCTGATTATGAGCGGCAGTGTCGCCATCGACCCGGTTTCACTGGCTCAATATGTCGCATTGCTTATCACAGTGGTTTTTCTCGGCTATTATGCGGCGATTTATCTGTTCACCGATTTGACTGATGCTGAAAAAAAGTCGCTTTGCGCTTTGTTTCTGGTTTGCGTTGCTTCGACCTTTTTCTGGGCAGGCTTCGAACAGGCCGGGTCTTCTCTGAACTTATTCGGGCGAGATTATACTGATCGCTTCATCGGCAGCTTCGAAATACCACCTGCCTGGTTCCAATCCGCCAATTCCATTTTTATTGTACTGCTGTCGCCTTTTTTCGCGGCACTGTGGATAAACCTCACCAAGCGAATGATCGACCCGTCCTATGGGCTCAAGTGCGCAGTTGGCCTGATTATTATGGCAAGTGGCTTTATCGTTATGTTCTTCGCCGCCCAGGTCGCAGCATCAGGAATGCAGGCTGCGCCTTACTGGCTCATAGCAACCTATTTCCTGCACACCGTGGGCGAACTCTGCCTGAGTCCTGTCGCGCTCAGCGCAGTGAGCAAATTGTCCCCGAAACGTTTTGCCGGCCAGATGATGGGGGTATTCACGCTGACCTACTCAATCGGCAGCGTTGTAGCTGGGCTGGTAGCAGGAAATTTTGATCCAGAAAATATCCAGCAAATGCCAAATCTGTATCTGCAGATCTCAATGTTTTCAATCGCAGCAGGACTCGTTATTGCGTTTTGCACCCTTGGCACAAGACACTGGGAGTCCGCTTTAGATAGAGCCAATGCCTAGACCATAGGCCAATTCAACAGGCAATCCACCCTATCGTATTCCGAAGACACAAGCAGGCACTTAATCGCGAAAATCACACACTTCTGATTGGGACCAATACATGGGCTTTCTAACAAACAAAAAAATTCTGATTCTAGGGGTAGCCAGTAAGCTTTCTATCGCCTCGGGAATCGCGGCCGCCATGCGTCGGGAAGGGGCCGAACTGGCGTTTACCTATCAAAACGAAAAGCTGAAGGATCGCGTCATTGGGTTTGCGGAGCAATGGGGCTCTGATCTTGTTTATCCTTGTGACGTCACCGAAGACAGCCAGATTGAAAATCTGATGTCTGGGATTTCTGATGCCTGGGATGGCCTTGATGGCATCGTCCACTGCCTCGCCTTTGCGCCAGGCAGTGAACTCGACGGAAATTACGTCGACATTACGACACGGCCCGGGTTCTTGCTGGCACATGAAATCAGTTCCTACAGTTTTGTTGCCCTCGCAAAGGCCGGCAAAGCGCTCATGTCCGGTCGTCAGGGATCCCTTCTTACACTGAGCTACCTCGGAGCCACGCGTAGCCTGCCAAACTATAATGTTATGGGCCTGGCGAAAGCTAGCCTGGAGGCCAATGTGAGATATATGGCAGCAAGCCTTGGCCCTGAGGGCACCCGTGTCAATGCCATTTCAGCTGGTCCCATAAGGACTCTCGCAGCCTCGGGCATTAAAAGTTTCCGAAAGATGCTCGACTATAATGCAAGACAAACGCCGTTGCGTCGAAACGTGACCATTGATGAAGTCGGAAATGCAGCTGCCTTCCTGAGTTCAGATCTGGCGTCAGGTATATCGGGCGAAATCTTGTACGTTGATGGCGGCTTTAACACCACCGCCATGGGTGATTTGAGTTCAGACTAACGCGCGATAATACCGTGCCTCTGCCTGTCTTGTCCTTCCTCTCATACGGGCGGGGCAGACCTAGAATGTCTCTTCGAGCAAGGGTGCGGTGATATCTGAATTTTCCCTCAGGCTGTTCAAAAAGGACTGATAGTCACTGACCCCGAGATCAGATTCCAAAGAACCGACCAAACGCTCTCGATCAGGCTCTGGGATTGCACTCAATTCCCCGACATTAACCTCATTCAGCTCGACCAGCACGTAAGTGCCATTGGACAGACTGATGCTTGAAATGCTGGTAGAATCCTCCGGTGCCGGCAGGGAGAACACATGTTCGAGTATTTCACCGTTGACAGTAAAAGCGTTTCGATCAGCCCCCTCTGCGTCTATCCATTCTAGCTCATTTTCCTGCAAAAGATTGTCGATATCTTCGCCATTTTCCTTCGAGGTGAGCAGCCGCTCCCCCAGATCGGCAACTGCCTCTCGCTCTTTTTCTGTTCGCAGAATAACCGAAATCTCTGCTGCGACTTCTTCCAATGGCAAAAGTGACGAATCGTTGAACTGCACCAGTCGCAGCACCATGGCCTGGTTGTCACCGATCTCGATGACATCGCTGTTGTTGCCGTCAAGAATCACTTCATCAGAAAAGGCAGCATCCAGCACTGCGGTATTGGCAAACAGGCCAGAGCCCCCTGTCCGGGTCACCGAACTGGCGCTTTGAATCACCAGCCCCAACTGCTCAGAGATAGTCAGTAAATCTCCTGTCTCGAATGCCAAATTAGACAGGTCTTCAATACGCTCAGCAAACAGCAGTTCCACTTCTGCACTCTTAAGCTCCCGCTCAATCCTGTCTCTTACCTCATCGAAAGATTGATAGACGTTTTCAGCATCCTCTGTGAGCTTGAGCAAATGCACGCCAAATTCGGAAACTACCGGCTCAGATATCTCATCCAGCGACAGTGTTTCGAGAGCACCCTCCAAAGATTCTGGGAACGCTGTCCCGTCGGTATAGCCGATGTCTCCGCCCTCTTCTGCCGATACCGTATCGGACGACAATTCTAGCGCGAGAGCCGCAAAATCCTCACCATCCAGTAAGCGTAGCCGTGTTTCAGAAGCAAGCTGTACCGCTGCCTCTTCGGGCAAATCACTGCTCAGTTCAAAAAGGATATGAGAGGCACGTTTTTCAGAAGACCCTTCAAAATCGGCACGCTGGGCCTCGTATTGAGCGAGGACCTCTGACTCAGGCACCGCGATTTCCTCCGAAATTACATTCCTGTCAAGCAGGACAAAGCTGAGGTCGACTGATTCCTCTTCAGTAAATTCAGCCGGATTTGACGCATAGTAATTTTGGATTTCTTCCTGTGATATGGGTGTTCCCAGCGTACGGGTACCCAGCGGGACGGACACGTACCTGAAGTCACGTGTCTGCTGCATAAGCGCAGCGATAGATTCAAGTTCGGCATCAGTCACAAAATTAGAAGCAGAGTAGGCGTTCGCCAATTGTCCGAGCAAAATGCTCTGGCTGAGGGCATCTCGATAGAGCGCGATGCTGTAACCCTGGCTTGCCATTGTTCGAACGGCCAGATCACTGTCGAAAACCCCATTGATCTGGAAGGTGGGGTTCTCAAGAATGGCCCGATCCACCCGATTCGAGGAGACAATCATGTCCGACCGCTCAACGGACTGTTTCATGACCGTCTCTTCGATCAGCTGATTGAGGGCGATTTGCTCCAGCAGCTGCTGATCAAACTCTGCCCCGCCAAGAGATGCCAGCAGATTCTGCGTATTAACCTGCAGTTGCGCTTCAGTAATTTCTTCGCCGTTCACTTCAGCAACGGGAGGAGAGGCAACAAATCCCCCGATCAGCCACTCAACGCCTGTCAGCGCGAAAATGGCAACAATAAACCCGATGATCACTTTGGCGATCACGCCCTGGGAATTTTCACGAATATCTTGAAGCATAATTACCGTCAACCCGCTCTACGTTTTACAAAGTTGCCAGGGGATCCTAGCCCATTACCGCGCACTCAGTCTGAGCAGCCAAATTCGTTGCAACAGCGATGCTAATAGCACCGGTCATATTTCACGCCGGCGAATCTTTCAACACCAGCGCAACGCCAAGTTACCGGGTCTCCCTAACCAACGAAAAAGGCGCATCAAAGATGCGCCTCTAAAGTGCCATTTGCGGCCTCAGCTTTCGCTGGCGGCAGACCGCTGACTGTTGCCCTTCGTACTAGGAATTTACAGAGTCTTTCAGCGCCTTACCCGCCTTGAAACTGGGAACCTTAGCGGCTTTGATTTCAATTGGGGCGCCCGTTTGAGGATTTCGACCAGTCCGCGCTGCCCGATCTTTTGTTGCAAATGTACCAAAGCCTACGAGAACGACAGGATCATCTTTTTTCAAAGAGTCTGTAATGGTATCGAGCATGGCATCAATAGCCCGACCTGCTGCTGCCTTTGGCAGATCTGCGCTAGCGGCGACCGCATCTATCAATTCTGATTTATTCACGTTATCCCCTTTTCTGAGTTGAAGTTCTTCTTGAGCAAAATCTGACTTCTCTTATCGTGGCGTGATGCCCAACCGTTCTTTCACACCGACAGAGTTGTTACGTTTCGCCTGAAAATCGACTCGCTTGCGCGAGTTCGGCAGCAACCATGCTTGGGCTAGGCTACAGCTGCACGCCCTTTAGCGTTACTCGCCAATTAAACCAAGCGGTGAAAAGCGGTGTCAACAAAAACACCCTGTATTAATGTGTATTGATGGACTTTTCTTCACCACTCTGGTCTGACTCTTCGCCCGACGACTCGGTCTCAGATATGGATTCGGCATCAACAGCTGTGCGGGTCGGCTGATACTGCAGCGCATGCTCGAGAACTTCGTCGATCCAGCGAACAGGCACAATATGCAGGTCAGATTTAATATTGTCCGGAATATCCGCAAGGTCACGCTCATTATCTGCCGGAATCAGAACAGTCTTGATGTTGCCCCGATGTGCGGCAAGTAATTTTTCTTTAAGCCCCCCTATTTTTAGGACCTGCCCTCGGAGAGTGATTTCGCCCGTCATCGCGACGTCTGACTTTACCGGGATGTCGGTCAGCACTGATACAAGAGCGGTACACATGCCGATTCCCGCGCTGGGCCCGTCCTTTGGGGTCGCCCCTTCCGGAACATGTATATGAAGATCGAATTTTTCATGAAAATTGGCATCAAGGCCCAGCGCTTTTGCTCGGCTTCTCACCACGGTGAACGCCGCCTGAATAGACTCTTGCATGACGTCCCCGAGCGAACCGGTTTTGATCGTCTTTCCTTTACCTTCAACGGCACTGGACTCAATCGTAAGAAGCTCCCCGCCGAAGGATGTCCACGCCAGTCCGTTGACCTGACCGACGACGTTCTGCTCCTCTGCCTTGCCATAATCGTACTTGCGCACTCCAGAATACACCTCAAGTGCTTCAAGAGTGATCTTGCCGTCGTGCGCCTGATCGCTGACGACATTTTCCTTAACGACTTTTCGGCATATTTTGGCGATTTCACGCTCCAGGCCTCTCACACCGGCCTCCCGAGTGTAGTAGCGAATAAGCCCCCGGATCGCTTCCTCGGTGAATTCGAGTTCACCTTCACGCAATCCGTTATTTTTCTTCTGCTTGGGGATCAGATAGCGCTCAGCGATATTGACTTTCTCATCCTCGGTATAGCCCGGGATACGAATGACCTCCATGCGATCAAGAAGCGGCCCCGGGATGTTCATGCTGTTTGACGTGCACACAAACATAACCTCGGAAAGGTCGTAATCTACCTCCAGATAATGGTCATTAAAATTGTGATTTTGCTCCGGGTCCAGCACCTCAAGCAGCGCTGAAGCAGGGTCTCCCCGGTTATCCATTCCCATCTTGTCGATTTCGTCCAGCAGAAACAGCGGGTTTTTGACGCCCACTTTCGACAATTTTTGGAGCAACTTGCCCGGCAAGGAACCGATGTACGTTCGTCTGTGGCCTCTGATTTCTGCCTCATCTCTCACACCGCCGAGGGCCATCCTGATAAACTTACGGTTGGTAGATCGGGCGATCGACTCACCCAGAGACGTTTTACCAACGCCCGGTGGCCCCACGAGACACAGTATTGGGCCCTTGAGCTTCTTCATCCGTTTCTGCACCGCGAGATACTCCAGGATTCTCTCTTTCACGTCCTGCAGTCCGTAGTGATCATTCTCAAGAATCGCTTCTGCTTTCGGTAAATCAAGTCGTACCTTACTGCGCTTTTTCCAGGGCACGCTGATCATCCAGTCCAGATAAGTCCTGACCACGGAGGCCTCTGAGGACATCGGCGACATCATCTTCAATTTGTTAAGCTCTGCCGTAGCTTTATCCTTGGCCTCTTTCGGCATCCCCGCTTCGTCGATTTTAAGTTTGAGCTCTTCTGCTTCATTAGGAACATCCTCCAGCTCTCCCATCTCCTTCTGGATCGCCTTCATCTGCTCATTCAGATAGTACTCGCGCTGACTTTTCTCCATTTGCTTCTTGACCCGGCCGCGGATGCGCTTCTCGACCTGAAACAGGTCGATCTCTGACTCGATCAACGCCATGAGATGCTCAATGCGAGCCGGTAAGGCCGGCAACTCCAGCAGATTCTGTTTCTCTTCGAGCTGCAGGGACATATGCGAGGCAATCGTATCCACCAGCCTGCCCGGCTCATCGATGCTGGAAATGGAGGTCATAACCTCGGGTGGGATTTTTTTGCTCAGCTGGACGTACTGATCAAACTGAGACAGCAGCGAGCGGATGAGCAGGCCGGACTCCTTATCTGGCACCTCAGTAGTCTGAAGCTGCTTCGTTTCAGCCTTAAAGAACTCATCATCGTGGATTACGGTTTTAATCATCGCCCGCGCGATACCTTCGACCAGCACCTTCACGGTACCATCCGGCAGGCGTATCAACTGCAGAATAGTGGCGATCGTGCCAATACTGAAAAGATCGTCTGCACCGGGCTCATCATCTGAGGCGTTTTTTTGCGCAACAAGCAGTATCTGCTTGTCATTAGCCATCGCCACCTCAAGCGCTTTAATCGATTTAGGCCGTCCCACAAAGAGCGGCTGGACGATTTGGGGATAGACAACGACGTCTCTGAGGGGGAGTAAGGGGTACTGAGAGTTGCTCGCGGAATCAGAGGGTAAGCTCATTGGGGTACTCGTTAGTTTGGCATGGGCCAGCGTTCTATCTAAGACATAGAGTCACTGGGCCAGAAATCAAGTCGATGCCCGAAATTATTCGTCGGCCACGGATTTGCTGGTCGGTTCCGCGTTCTCATACATCAGCAGCGGCTCAGACTCGCCCTGAATGGCCGCTTCATCGATTATGACCTTGCTGACAGCCTCGAGCGAAGGGATGTTATACATCGTATCCAGCAAGACGGCTTCCATAATCGAGCGCAGACCTCTAGCGCCCGTTTTCCTTTCTTTGGCTTTGCGCGCTACCGCCTGCAACGCGTCGTCCCGGAACTGTATCTCGACCCCCTCCATCTCAAACAGCTTGCTGTACTGCTTGGTGAGACTGTTTTTCGGCTCTTTGATGATGCGCACCAAAGCGTCAAGATCCAGCTCATCAAGGGTGGCAATCATAGGCAGGCGACCGACAAACTCCGGAATCAATCCGTACTTGACCAGATCCTCGGGCTCCACGCCACTGAGGGTTTCTCCGAGGTTGTCTTCGTTGTCCTGACTACGGACTTCTGCGCTGAACCCGATACCGCTTTTCTGAGACCTGTCCCGGATCACCTTGTCCAAGCCGGCAAAAGCGCCCCCACAGATGAACAGAATATTGGCAGTATCTACCTGTAAGAACTCCTGTTGAGGATGCTTGCGCCCTCCCTGCGGTGGTACAGAGGCCACCGTGCCTTCAATGAGTTTCAGCAGCGCCTGCTGGACCCCTTCGCCCGAGACGTCTCTGGTGATCGAGGGATTGTCCGACTTACGCGATATCTTGTCGATCTCGTCAATATAGACAATGCCAACCTGGGCTTTTTCAACGTCATAGTCACATTTTTGCAGGAGCTTCTGGATGATGTTCTCAACATCTTCGCCAACGTAGCCAGCTTCAGTCAGTGTTGTGGCATCTGCAATCGTGAACGGAACATCAAGCAGCCGGGCCAGAGTCTCTGCCAGCAAGGTTTTTCCGGTCCCGGTCGGGCCGACCATCAGAATATTGCTTTTACCGAGCTCAACGTCTTTATTGGATTTATCGTAATTCAGCCGCTTGTAGTGATTGTAGACCGCCACCGCAAGCACCTTCTTGGCGCTATCCTGACCAATGACGTATTCGTCAAGTGTGGTTTTGATCTCTTCCGGGATTGGCAGCTTGCGCGCCCCTGAATCCGAGTCTTTCTCTTGAATTTCTTCCCGGATGATGTCGTTGCAGAGATCAACACATTCGTCGCACACGAATACGGAAGGGCCTGCGATAAGTTTTCGGACTTCGTGCTGACTTTTGCCGCAGAAGGAGCAGTACAACAGCTTACCGTTGTCTTCGCCTTTACTGTATTTGTCATCTGACATAAATGATTACTACCCAAAACACGTCCCGGTCAAAAGGGATCGTTACTGCTGGACTAATAGACACAAACCGCGCCGTTAAGCGTTACGTCTGTGGATTGCCTTTATGAGCCTTAAACTAAGGCATTGGAGCGCGATTGCAAGCGAAAATTGACCGCTATCCTTAGGATTCCGCCTTATCTACTTTATCTACACGTCGCTCAATTACTTTATCAATTAGGCCATACTCGAGGGCTTCGCCCGCGCTCATAAAATTGTCCCGCTCCGTGTCCCGCGCGATCCGCTCTTCATCCTGCCCGGTATGCTCCGCCAAAAGAACATTAAGTTTCTTTCGTATCTTTATGATTTCATTAGCTTGTATTTCAATATCTGACGCCTGTCCCTGAGCACCGCCGCTGGGTTGATGTATCATCATCCGCGCGTGTGGCAGCGCAAGGCGTTTACCTGCCGCACCGCCAGCCAGCAGCATGGCACCCATGCTGGCCGCTTGGCCGATGCACATGGTGCTCACATCAGGTCGAATGAACTGCATGGTGTCGTAGATAGACAGGCCAGCTGTAACAGCCCCCCCCGGCGAATTAATGTACAGATGAATGTCTTTGTCTGGATTTTCGGACTCCAGGAATAACATCTGAGCAACAATCAGATTAGCCATATGATCCTCAACCGGCCCAGTCATGAAGATCACCCGATCTTTAAGCAGGCGCGAATAAATATCATAAGATCGCTCGCCGCGAGCAGTTTGCTCCACCACCACGGGCACCAGTGCGGCTGCGGGATCCATTGAGCGACTCGGCATGACAACTATTCCTTTTGAAAAGTGTGTTTTATAAAAGGGGCTTCGCACCGGGTTCCTGTCGGGTGTCATCCCGGCCGGCTGCCCTGAATATTTGGTGAAGTGACGAGATCAACGGTTAAGCCGTGTCGTCCACTTCGCCCCCCTGTGATCCGGGCTTTATAACGTCCTGGTATGACACCTCTTTATCGGACACCTGCGCCTGCTCGATGATATAGTCAAAAACCTGATCTTCAATCACTGATGACTCAATTCCCTGGAGCTGCTCTTCGTTGCTGTAGTACCACTTTACAACCTCCTCCGGTGACTCGTAAGTGGCAGCCATCTCCTCTACCGCATCCCTGACTTTGTCCGCGTCAGCCTGAATGCCTTGTTGCGAGATCACCTCACCCATAATAAGCCCCAGGGTGACCCGGCGTTTTGCCTGATCCCGAAAAAGGTCATCTGGCATACTGTGAGGGTCAAACCCCTGGCCCCCTCCCATCTGCTGCACGGTTTGATTCTTAAGCTGCTGAATTTCGTTACTCATCAAAGCCGCCGGAATCACGACCTCCAAATCTGAAACCAAAGCATCCATCAGCGTTGTTTTCAGCTTATTGCGCGAAGCAGTTTTCATTTCGCGCTGCATGTTATTACTGACTTCCTCGCGAAATGCCTTCATGCCGCCCTCTTCCACGCCGAAGCTCTTAAAAAAGTCTTCGTCAACTTCGGGCAGGCTCTGCTCACTCACTGTGTTGAGCTTGAGTTCGAATTCAACGTCAGCCCCAGCCAGTTCTTCACTGTGATATTCATCAGGAAACTTAAGCTGCAGAGTAAAGTCATCACCCGCGCTCTTTCCGATTACGCCATCCTCGAAGCCGGGGATCATTCGCTCAGAGCCCAGGACCAGATTCTGCCCAGCTGCTTTGCCACCTTGAAACTCCTCCCCTTCTTTTTTGCCGACATAGTCGATGTTGACCATATCTCCGTCGGCAGCGGCCCGCTCGACAGGCACCCACGTCTGACGCTGTTTGCGTAGAGTTTCGATCATTTCGTCGATATCGTCGTCTGAAACCTCAGCAACCAGGCGCTCTGCTTTGATGGCTGCGAAATCGGGCAATTCAATCTCGGGGTACACCTCAAAAACGGCGACAAACTCGACGTCTTTCCCTTCATCCATGCTCGTAGGTTCGATGCGAGGTTGCCCTGCTGGCTTCAGGCTTTCCTGTGCGATGGCCTCAAAGTAGGTTTGGTTCATTAGCTCGCCAACCACTTCCTGACGCACGCCTTTGCCGAACTTATTTTTTACCACCTTAAGCGGCACCTTGCCCTGGCGGAACCCATTGAGGCGGATTGTCTGCGCAGCTTCCTGAAGCCGGGCATTGACTGCCGTATCGACACGATCCCCTGGTATCGCTATCGTTAGCTTTCGTTCTAGACCTTCAGTCGTCTCTACTGAAACCTGCATGTTTGAACCTCGTTCGTTTCATCGTCACTGTCGCCCGACGCCGGCGACCGGTTGCCTTGAGCCCATGCTGTTACCTACAATAGTCCGCAAAGATTAGGCCAGGGCGCAGTAGCACCCTGTTTTGGATTAATTTCAATAACTTACAGTGATACACCGGGAGAGCAAAGAGCGCGATTTTCCCACATCAATTTGGGGACTGCAACGCCTGTCGGGCTTGCCGTTTGAACAGGCTGCCAGACCGAATTGAAAAGTCTGGCGGTGCTTGAACTAATCGGACGATAAATCAGGAAATCGATATCAAGTAGATTGCACTTTCTGCCCGTAGGCTGAGTGACTGAATTGAGATGCCGCAACGCGACGAGAGCAATACCTTTTCTATGGAAACACCACCCACAACCTCACGAACAGTCGGGGTCATTCTCGCTGGCGGTCGTTCAAGACGAATGGGAGCTAGTAAATCCGAACAAATACTTGCCGGCAGGAGTCTGCTAGAGCACGTAGTAAGACGCGCCGAGCATCAGGTGGATGAACTGATCCTGTCGAGTAACTCCTCTTCGGCTTTTTATAAGCAATTCGGACTCCCCATCGTTCCAGACCGAGACCACTCACAGAGCGGCCCACTGTTGGGCATTGCTACCGCAATGGACTGGGTCATCTATCAGCAAGCAAGGAACAGAGCCCTGCCTTTGCTTGCCTGCTTTCCAGTCGATGTCCCCATTTTTCCGGACAACGTAGTTGCGCAACTCAAACATGCGCTTTCGACTCAGAACAAGCAGGTGGCCGTTGCCTGCCAGGCCGGTCAGCTTCAGCCGCTCTTCTCGTTATGGCACTGCGCATCGGCCGCAATAATCAAAAAGGCAGTCGGTGCGGGCATTTTTGGCCCGAAGCCGCTGTTGCCGGAACTTGACTCTGTAGTCGTTGATATACCGTGCAGCTCAGCGTTTGATTTCACCAATCTGAACACCCAACAGGATATGCTGGCGCTGGCCGACAAACTTTGAGAAGCTATAGACCTAAGTGTCTCACTCGAGACTGAGGGTTGGCATCATTTCTCGCGATGGTCGATGGAAGTATTGACTTCCCTGATCATCGGAGACAAATCGTCAACACGGAGTCACGAAATATGGGCTCACGCTCACAAATCACTTCGCGACATTGCCTTACCCTGTAGCGCTGGCTTTCGCGAAGACCGGATCCTCACTTACAGGGCACAATGACATGAAAAAGCTGACATCGATACAGATGAACCAGGGAGGAACCCAGGATCAACAGACAAAGATCTACAGTCAGAACAATCTCTGGTATTACCAGACCGACACAGGTCAGAAAATCGGTCCTTTCAGATACCAATCTGAAGCTCAGAGCAATCTGAACAAATTTCTGTCTGAACTGAAACAGCGCCTCGACGCCGATCCGGAATAGCCAAAGCTCAGACATTGGCAGTCAATCACGTGATAATTGCGATTCTGCGCGCTAATCGTAACGCAATTGCAGAATTCGATTGTTAGCCTCATGAATTCCGTCACGCAAACCCAAAGATCGATCACGATAGGTTACGGGCCGAGCTTCGCCAAGACAGAGATTTGGCGGGATCTGAGAACAAGACTGATCGTTCCAACTAAAATCGTTTCACTCGCTACCGCGCAACGCAACTCGGCTCTGATACTGCTCAATCATTATTTACTGCGGGATATTGATTACGCCCGGTGGTCGGCAGAATTCCCGGAAGCCGTCTTTCTCTGTACGGATTCCCTCGATATCGACGCCGCCCTGGTTCTGACACACCTTCTGCCCTACCGGTAACCCATCAAAATTCTCAAGATGACCTGCTATCAATGGGTGCTCAAAAGCGAGAAGACCGAGCGGGCCCGAATGCGGGACAGCAGTTTTCGATATTTGAATAAACTGGCCGGCATCAGCATCTCGCTGTCCGCCGAAGATGCCCAGCCTGATCCGCCTCCGGCACATCATTCACTTCACTCTTTACCGGCTTCGCCGTCAAAATCGAGCGAAGCAGAGTTAATACAGTAGCGCAGTCCAGTCTCGGGAGGCCCATCGGGAAAAACATGCCCCAGATGTGACTCGCACTTGGCGCAAATAACTTCCGTGCGAATCATGCCATGGGAATGATCCGCGACCTCTTTGACGCTCTCCGAACCAGCCGGCTGATAGAAACTCGGCCATCCTGAACCGGAGTCGTACTTGGTCTCTGACAGAAACAGAGTCTCTCCGCAGGCAGCACAGAGATAACTCCCCTCATCTTTGAGGTCCCAGTATTTTCCCGAAAAGGCCCGCTCAGTTCCCTTTTCCCTGAGGACATGAAACTGATGCGGATCAAGCTCTTCCCGCCAGTCAGCTTCTGTTTTACTAAGACCAAGTTTGCCGGCCTTATCTGTTTCATCATGCATTTTTACTGTTCTCCAAAGCCCTGTGCCGACGGCTGCAAATTCCGACTCACTGGTTTGCTGTTGTCCTCAGCCCCGCTTGCCCGGCGCCTCAGTTTTAGCTAACACCGTAAAGAGCGATATCAGACAAGGTGAGGTATACTAAGTGTAAGCGAAAGCCGAGCCTCATCCAAACATCTGCGTGCGATTCAGCGTCGCCGCGCATAAGGTTGTCCATGAATTCTAAGAAACCACCAGCGTCTCTTTACGCCACGAGCATTGCTCAGTCAGTCAAACTCAATAATGTTTGTTACGACATTCGAGGCCCGGTTCTGGAGCAGGCCGCTCGGCTCGAAGAGGAAGGTCAGCAGATTCTGAAGCTAAATATCGGCAATCCAGCGCCGTTCGGGTTCAATGCACCGGACGAGATACTCTACGATGTTATTCACAATTTAGCTGACGCCCAGGGTTATTCTGACTCGAAGGGTCTCTACCCGGCTCGAAAGGCAGTCATGCAGGAATGTCAGCGACTGGGCATTGCGAATGTGGAAATCGATGACATTTACCTGGGTAATGGGGTAAGTGAACTGATCACCATGGCAATGCAGGCACTCCTGAATGATGGCGATCAGGTTCTAATCCCGGCTCCTGACTACCCGCTATGGACTGCAGCAGTCAGTCTGAGCGGAGGCACCCCGGTTCACTACCTGTGTGACGAACAGTCTGACTGGTATCCGAGCGTGGCGGATGTTGCGGCAAAAATTACTCCGCACACCAAAGCACTTGTGATTATCAACCCGAATAATCCGACTGGCGCCGTTTACAGCAAAGAGGTTCTGACAGAACTCATTGAATTGGCTCGCAGACATCAACTCATCATCTTTGCCGATGAGATCTACAGCAAGATCCTCTACGACGATGCCTGCCACATCCCCGTTGCCTCGCTTTGTGATGATTTGCTTATCATCAGCTTCAGCGGATTGTCGAAGGCTTATCGGTTGGCAGGTTTCCGCTCCGGCTGGATGGTGATCAGCGGGGCAAAGCACGCGGCCCGGGATTACATTCTTGGCCTGGAAATTCTGAGCAATATGAGACTGTGCGCCAATGTCCCCGCCCAGTTTGCTATACAAACTGCCCTGGGCGGCTACCAGAGCATCAATGAACTCCTTCTTCCCGGCGGGCGGTTACTGGAACAGAGGAATGCTGCCCATCGCCTGCTGACCTCCATTCCAGGTGTTGACTGCGTCATGCCCAAGGGGGCGATCTATCTCTTTCCACGTCTCGATCCTGCACACTTTGACGTTGCCGATGATGTGAAGCTGGTACTCGATATCCTTGAACAGGAAAAGGTTCTTCTGGTGCAGGGCAGTGCGTTTAATATCAAAGATACACATCATCTGAGGATTGTGTTCTTACCTCGTCTTGATGAGCTTAAAAATGCGCTGCAGAAGCTTGCCAACGTTTTGGATCAGTATCGAATTTAGGGCTTTGTTAGGAGCGCATATCAGATTCCGATCTGCCCGATTCTCGATCCACCGCAAAGCCTAATCCAGCCATATAATCAGATGCCTGAGCCGTCATTTTACCTCGGGCTGAGCATTCTGAATATTCAGGCCGTTCCGAGCATTGCTTTCGCAGAGAATCAAAAACCTCCTCGCTATTACCTCGGTTAATACTGCTCTTGAAGGTATCGCTGATAGCTGTCAGATCAAAACACCGAAGTGCGACCTGCCAGACTTCATCCGGCTGCCCGTTAACAAGCTCAAGCCGCACCTGATCAGTTAAATGAGCGCTTTCATTAGATGGCGGGACGGCGAGCTCAAAGAACCTCATCAGCGCTTTCGCTACTTGTCTGGCAGCGAGATGTTTGGCCAGCCGACTGTAGCCTGCGATATGAGGCGTAATCAGATCGGTGACGCTTACCAAAGAGGGATCCGCACAGGGCTCTCCAGCAAAGACGTCAAGAACCAGACGGATATCCTTGCGCATAGTGAGGATGCGGCTCGCGTCCCTTTCATTGAGCACCCCGCCTCTTGAGGTATTGATCAGAAGCGCACCACGCGGCAGGGCCCTGAGAAATTCTCCATCTATAAGCCTCACCGTCGCATGACGCCCCGATGAATTCAACGGCACATGAACAGACACCACATCGCAGGCACTCACAGCGGACAGACCTTTAAAATCAGATGCCAGCGGATCACCGCTTTCCTGTCTTGGCGGATCACAGGCAAGGGTCACACAACCCAGGGCACGAAACCGCCGTAGCACTTCAGCACCGACATGGCCGATCCCTATGATGCCACAACGGAGCTGTTCAGGGCGTTTACCGGTGCGCTGCAAATACCAGCTCAACGCAGCCATCACGTAATCAGCCACTGCTGTCGCATTAGCACCAGCCGCAGAGGAAAAAGCGATACCGGAATTGGCAAGCCACGGTAAATCGACGTGGTCGACCCCGGACGTCGCGGTTGCGACAAATCGAACAGACGAACCCGACAGAAGCCGGCTGTCGACCTGAGTCACCGAGCGAACGACCAGCGCATCTGCCTGAGTGAGCGAATCCGCGCTTATTTCCCGCGCATCTACCTGCACCAATTCCTGCTCTGCTAGGAGGGTTGGCAGAAGCGGAATATTTCTGTCGGCGATAATTCGCATGAGCAAAATTCTGATTGACGAGCTGACGGTAGCCTAAAGCGGCATATTAAACTGCTTGCTCTGAGGAGTCTTTAATGAGTTGAGCCGCCTGTTTTACAATTTCACTGCTTTCTCGGGGACCAAAAGAATACTCAACCAGAAAGCTTCTCAGCTCATCCAGATCGGGTGTGTGTACGGAGAGATCTGACAGCGATACTTTCCCAAAACACTCATCTGTGTCACCAACCTCGCAAACAATTGTCGCCAGCTTCCGGCTGAGCTCAGCGGTGTCCCGGTTTTCTTCAAGCACAGTTGCTAGTCGGCCCGCTCCTCTGATCTTCATCTGCGCCACCGCATCAAGATTGCGGTAGATCTCATCAAGCGTGCCGAACTTCCGCAACAGGTGACCTGCCTTGACCGCACCGATCCCGGGAATACCCGAAATACAATCGGCAACATCACCGGCCAAGCCCAGAAAATCTGGTAGTTGTTCCGCCGAAACGCCGAACTCTTCTTCAATATGTAACCGGAAACGTCTTTTGTTCGCGCTAAAATCCCAAAGACAGTCTCCGTCAGTCACAAGCAACTGCGCCAGGTCCTTGTCTCTGGAAACAATTTGAATCTGTCGCGGCTCATTCGGGTTGTTCGCTGACTTTGTGTTTCGAATTTGACTCGCTATCGTGCCGATAATATCGTCCGCTTCGTATACCCGACTCCGGTAGGAAGCAAAGCCAAAAATTTCACCAATCAAATGGCAAGCCTCAAGCTGCATCCTAAGATTATCGTCCGGTAACTCGCGATTAGACTTGTAATCACTGCACAAGGCGTGACGAAATCCGCAGAACAGACTTTCATCGTGCGCGATTGCTGCCAAAACGGGTTGAGCGCGACGCAGAAACTGCAACAAGAATTGAATAAACCCGTAAAGCGCACTTAGATCCTGGTCTTTGCGATTGGTGCACTGCACATAAGCAGAAAAATGAGACTGGAATATGTAGATGGAGGCATCAATCAGAAACAGCGGATGTGCTTTATGGACACCACCCATTGATTACCCGTCTGCCTTCTTCTTTATAACATAGGTAAACAGATTGTCATCCCGGGTCACTTCAATCAGTTCATGCCCAAGGAATACGCAAAACTTTGGGATGTCCCTCTCTGTAGTGGGGTCAGTTGCGATCACCCTGAGCAGGCTTCCTCCAGGCAGGTCCCTGACTTTGTTATGGAGCAGCATGACCGGTTCCGGGCAATACAGACCTTTCGCATCGAGCACTGCAATTTCGTCCGCTTGCCTCTGTCTGCGGCTAGGTTCGTTCTGTCCGTCGTTCATCTGTTCTCCATGTGGCTGCGCCCAAGCGGATCGACGCTCGGTTAATCGCGTAGCGTAACTGACGTTCATGGAACCCTAGCGACTCGGCATCAAGTTACACGTCTCGGATACCGCGTCAAAGGTCACGACCACCTCACCGCGCTCAAGCTGTTTTATCACGTGGCTGACTTTTTCATCAAAGGAATACTCTATCGGTCCGTACTCGGAACCTTCTCGCGAGATGAACTCTTCGATTATGGCCCGAAGCGCTTCATCGGACAGCTGAGAATGAGGAATTTCCATGTTCGCAGAGGCCATGCTTTTCAAAGAAACACGAACAGTTTCACGGCGGGGTCCGAAAACGCGTTCAGTTGACTTCAATCAGATTAAGACTTGCCGCATTTTCCGAGCGTACGCCTTCAAGCCCTGAAAAATCAAACAGCTCTGAGTCCGCAAGCTGACTGGGTGACACATTAGAGATTGCTCGGAATATCGTCTCGACCCGGCCAGGATGCTCTCGTTGCCAGCCCTGCAGCATGTTTTTAATGGCCTGGCGCTGAAGACTGTCCTGCGAACCGCACAAATTGCAGGGAATAATCGGAAACCCTGCCAACTCAGCATAGCGACTGATTTCCGCTTCTTTACAGTATGCCAGTGGTCTGATCACAATGTTGCGTCTGTCATCGCTGAGCAGTTTAGGCGGCATGGCTTTCAGCTTACCGCCATAAAACATGTTGAGAAACAGGGTTTCCACAATATCATCACGATGATGACCCAGTGCGATCTTGTTTGCACCAATTGATTCGGCATAGTTATAGAGGATACCCCGGCGCAAGCGTGAACAAAGCCCGCAAAAAGTTTTCCCCTCGGGCACTTTGTCGGTGACAATCGAGTAGGTATCTTGTTCCAGTATTTTGTAAGTCACCCCAAGGTTTTCTAGATACTCTGGGAGTACGTGCTCTGGAAATCCCGGCTGCTTCTGGTCGAGGTTGACGGCATGCAACTCGAAATGAATAGGGGCATGGCGCTTCAGACTCGATAAGATGTCCAGCAGAGTGTAGGAGTCTTTACCGCCGGACAGGCATACCATGACCAGATCACCGTCCGCTATCATGTCAAAGTCAGCGATAGCTCGACCGACGTCACGCCGCAAATTCTTGCGGCTGCGATTAAGCATGAAATGATTCTTGTCGGCGGTACTCAAGATACAAGTATCCTCTATACCCGTTCCAGCACAGTCGCAATCCCCTGCCCCAACCCAATACACATAGTCGCAAGCCCCAGGGTCACATCCTTTTCTTCCATATTGTTAAGAAGCGTCGTTGTAATGCGCGTTCCCGAGCACCCCAAGGGGTGGCCAAGTGCAATCGCCCCGCCTTTAAGATTCACTTTCTCTTCCGCCAGTTCCAAGAGTTTCAGATCTTTCATTACGGGCAATGACTGTGCGGCGAAAGCTTCATTAAGTTCAACACACTCGATATCGCCGATATCCAAGCCAGCTTTTTTCAGTGCCTTCTGCGAAGCAGGTACGGGTCCGTAGCCCATAATTGATGGATCCACTCCGGCATAGGCCATTGACCGAACCCGTGCGCGTACCTTCACATTCATTGAACGGGCCTTTTCCGCAGACATCAGCAGCATCGCAGAAGCGCCATCGGAAATTTGTGAAGAGGTGCCGGCTGTCACCGTGCCATTGACCGGATCGAAAACGGGCCTCAGCTGCGCCAGACCTTCTAGATTTGTGTCCGGGCGGATGGTTTCATCCTGCTCAATGAGCACTTTGAAACCGCCGGAATTGTGGCCTTCAACGGCCACTATTTCATTGTCGAACCCTCCGTTGACCCTCGCCCGTTCAGCGAGGCTATGAGAACGGACGGCAAAGGCGTCTTGTTGTTCACGACTGATACCGTGCATTTTAGAAAGCACTTCCGCAGTTACCCCCATCATCCATGCAGCTTTGGCAATGTGTTTAGATGCCTTCGGATTCGGGTCAATCCCATAGGTCATACCAACGTGACCCATATGCTCAACACCACCCACGATGAACTGATCGCCGTTGTCTGACTGAATGGCTGTAGCCGCAGTGTGAAGTGCGGACATCGATGAACCACATAAACGATTTACCGTCTGAGCGCAGGTCGAGTGAGGCAGCACTGACATCAATGCCGCATTACGGGCAATGTTCCAGCCCTGCTCCAGAGTCTGATTAACACACCCCCAGACAACATCTTCCACTTCTGCAGGATTCAGCCCCGGATTTCGCTCAAACAGCGAATTAATCAGAGTAGCCGAGAGCTCTTCAGCACGGACATGCCGAAATGCACCTCCTTTTGACCGAGCCATCGGCGTACGTATCCCATCGACAATGACCGCATCTCTGGCGTGCAAATTCATACTTAACTCCTTCCCTTACTGATAAAAAGCGCCGCCCGACTTGCCCAGCTCTCTCAGTTGCGCCGTGGGCTGATATAGCGCACCTGAATCCTGGAAACTGTCGGCAAGATCTACAAACTCACCAACCCCGATGCTGTCTATGTAACGAAGCGCCCCTCCCCTGAAGGGTGGAAAGCCAATTCCGAGGGCCAGCCCCATATCCGCCTCGACTGCCGTCTCGACAATCCTGTCTTCCAGGCAGCGGACAGTTTCGAGGCACATGGCCACCATCATGCGATTGACGATCTGCTCATCTGTAAAGGGTCGGGCCTCCGGCTGCACTTCAGCGATGTGCCTATCGATATCGGGGTTTTGAAGCTTTCTGGGCTTACCGTTTTTATCCGCTTCGTACCGGTAAAAACCCTGACCGGACTTCTGACCCAGATCCCCGGCCTCGAACAGCTTTTCAACAATACTGGGAAAGCTTTGCCGCATTCGCTCAAACCCTGCAGCCATCACTCCCTGGGCGTGGACCCCGGTATCAATCCCCACGACATCCATCAGATAGGCAGGTCCCATGGGCCAGCCAAAGCGCTCCATAGCTTTGTCGATCTGGCGGAAATCAGCCCCGTCATGAATTAATTGCGCGAACGCGCCAAAATAGGGAAACAACACGCGATTCACCAGGAAGCCGGGACAGTTATTGACAACTACCGGGGTTTTGCCCAGCTTCTTTGCATAAGCTACCGTCGTCGCAATCGTTTGTTCACTGCTGGCCTCGCCGCGAATCACCTCAACCAGAGGCATGACCGGGACTGGGTTAAAAAAGTGCATCCCGCAAAAGTTTTCCGGACGCGCCAGGACATCCGACAGGTCATCCACTGAAATCGTAGAGGTATTAGTCGCTATAATGGTGTCAGCCCGCACCAGCTGCTCCAGCTCCTGAAGTACCGACTTTTTGGCGTCGAGGTTTTCGACCACCGCCTCGATCACAAAATCAACCGAGTCAACACCACTGTAATCCAGGGTCGGGGTAATGTTAGACAATGTCTCTATCATGCCGTCAGTGGACAAGCTGCCCCGACTGACTTTTTTGTTGAGCAGTTTGCGGGCTTCTGACATCCCAAGATCGATACCTTCCTGACGAACATCCTTCATCAGGATCGGAACGCCTTTGGAAGCGGACTGGTAAGCGATGCCACCTCCCATAATGCCCGCCCCCAGCACCGCAGCTGACTTTACCTGTTTCTTGGCAAGCTTTGCCGCTTTCTTGGCCATGCCGGCAAGCAGCTGGTCATTCAGAAACATTTGCACAAGATTTGCCGCTACTTCGCCAACTGCCAGACGGGCAAATGCCTTGTGTTCCATCTGCAAAGCATCAGACCGGTTCATGCCGGCTGCGTCCTGCATAACTGTGACTGCCGAAACCGGTGCCGGATAATTTCGCCCTGCCTGTGCCATGACCATTCCCTTGGCCGTTTCAAAGGCGACATTCAGCTCAATCGGACCCAAACTGAGCGGAGAGCTCTTAGCCTCTCGAGGCCCTTGAAAGTTCAGCTTTCCCGCCACGCACTGCAGCACAAGATCTTCAGCAGCAGCCTGCAAGCTGTCGAGCTCCACAATGGCGTCCAGAGCGCCTTCTTTGAAGGCCTGGTCAGCTTTGACATGGGTTCCACGGCTGATCCAGACATTCGCATTGTCCGCACCGATCAGTCTGGGCAGACGGACCGTACCACCAAAACCCGGAATAATGCCGAGTTTAACCTCAGGGAATCCCACAACCGCTTCCGCGGATGCCACACGATAATCGGCTGCAATTGCCAGCTCGAACCCGCCTCCGAGGGCGACACCATTGATCGCACAGACGGTCGGAAAGGGGAGGTCCTCTATTGCGTTGAAGACTTCATTGGCCTCCATCAGCCAGGCCACAATGCTTTCTTCGCTGCCAGCAAAAATGCCGGTAAACTCTGTGATGTCAGCTCCCACTATAAATCCGCTCTTAGCGCTGGTAAAGACAAGCCCTTTAGCATCCGATTTCGCCAGCAAATCGACCGCATTGCGCAACTCCTCGAGCGTGTGCCGGTTGAATTTGTTCACTGAAGACTCGTTCAGATCAAATTGCAACTTGGCTATGCCTGAAGGTAATAATTCAACGCTGAGTGCGCTGCCCAGATATATCATAGATTTTCCTCTGATTACCGACGTGAGTCGTGCCTGCTGCCAAGCAACGATTATACCTTCTAGCCTTTGCACGCAACAGAGACAAATCGAACCCAGGCAGCTGATGCGTGCCTTGCTGACATTCAGCGTGAGTGCCATTCAATGCGGTTGATAGGGTATTATTGCGCAATGGTGTCTGCGATCCGACAAGCTCTTCGTCACAGCGTACTGTGTCTGCTTTTATCTGCGTCCGGAATCGTCGTAGCTGCCGAGAGCGGCGTCGTGCTGCTCTACCATCATGTCGCCACCGGAACGCCTCCGTCTACCAGCATTTCGCCCGAAGATTTTCGCGCCCATCTTGATTATCTCAGAGACAACCAATTCTCTGTTCTGCCGCTCGACGAACTGGTCCAGAGCCTGCGCAGCAGGACGCCCCTGCCAGATCGTGCTGTCGCCATCACTTTTGACGATGGGTATTCGTCAATCTATGAGACCGCTTTCCCGCTGCTACAGGAATATGGCATGCCGTTTGCGCTGTTTGTGAGCACGGAGCCCGTAAATAATCGCCAAAAAAATTATATGACCTGGGAGCAGATCAGAGCACTCTCCGAAGCGGGGGCGCTGATTGCCAATCATATGGTCAGCCATCCCTATATGCTGAGTCGCTACCACGGGGAGACAGATGCCAACTGGTTGGCACGGCAACGCGCTGAACTGCTTGAGGCAGAAGCCACTATCCTGAAGGAAACAGGGCAAAGCCATCGCTTTCTTGCCTATCCCTACGGGGAATTCAATGCGCAGATCAAGGCAATGCTCGTGGAAGAAGGTTATGTCGGATTCGCACAGAATTCCGGAGCAGTCGGTTACAACTCAGACTTCCACGCTCTGCCGCGCTACCCGCTGGCCGGTATTTACGCACGACTCGAAACGGCGCGGGTCAAGTTCAGCTCACTCGCTTTTGACGTCGAATTACTCGAACCTGACTCACCCGTGACCGAACTGGAGAGGCCCGAAGCTCTGCTTAGGTTCAATCTGAATGGGGTCAGCCCATCACAGCTAGGTTGTTATGATAACGGGCAGGCGATGACGCTGACGTGGGAAAACCGAGAAACGGGTTTGTTGCGGATTCAGGCCGTTGATGCACACATTGACCGACGATGGCGCTACATATGTACCGCGCCCTCGACGGGGAACGACAGATACTTCTGGTATTCCGTTCCCTGGATTAAACCCCGGTAGCCCGGTCAGAGCCGGTCAGAGCCGGTCAAGCTCGTTCTGGACGATGAGATTCTGTACTTCATCCACGTAATTTTCGCCCCTCTCAGAGTAGGCTGCCAACCCGGCAGCCAGATCGAACGCGTTAAGCGGTTCATTCCGACTCCGCATGCGCGCTCTGAGTTTCCTGAGCCCTTCATATGAATAGTGTGAATTGATGTTATTGATGTAGGCCCTGACCGACTCGCCGATAGACTCGAATTTCCTCACTTCATAAGAAGCGCTCCCCTGTCGCTGCTTTGGAACCAGACCACAGCCCGACACGAAACACCACTGCCCGAAAATGTTATTACCCTCGAGCGCGAACCGCGATGTACCCCAAGCAGATTCGTTCGCGGCCTGGGCTAGGGCCATCGCAAGGGGCACCTCGTCAACGCGTCTCATCAGTTCTTCGGTAATTTCCCGTTCGAAAAGCTTACTGGTATCAACATCATATTCATTAGCCAGCGATAAAATCCACGCCCGTTCCGTTGGTGAGAACCGACTTCCGCTTGCTGCGATCTCATCATACCGCTTAAGTTGCTGCCGAGTTTCCAATACCTCCTCGTTGGCTGCATCGATATAGTCCTTTAAAAACTGCAAGAACTGTTGTTTTCTCTCGTCAATTTCAACTACCGCAGCAAAGTCGGGAAAGACCGAGATTGGCGTCTGTTCTGAGACAACAGGCTCAGTAATCGGTTCAAGCAAGTCTTCAACGGGGGACAATTGCCACCCAAATACAATCAGCACCAGGGCGAGCAGCCCCGGATAGAGCGCAGAACTTGGTAGGATTCTTCCCGCCATTCAGGCAAACCTCCGGCGGAGCAAGGGCTCGTGCATCTCTGGTAATTTTGCCATTTCTCTTCCCACGAAACTGTGCTCCACGGGACTAATTTCCGAGCTTCGCACACTCCCTGCCAGAGACTTTAACGCAAATCAGGAACATCGGTCTGTGACCGGCGTCTCATGCAAGGGTTTCAAAATTCACCGTTTCACCAGAAACGAAATCCGGGTGTCCGCAGATCAGAACCGCGATCTTGAACTGCGACCGTCAAACCCTGATGCCACATCGGGCAGTGAGAAGCTCAGTATAATTCCGCTAAACAACTCGGCTGCCTCCATGGCAGT
>CACJWK010000017.1 GCA_902597095.1 uncultured Pseudohongiella sp. | reverse complement strand
TATTGTGGGTCCGACCCACAACTATGCGGGTTTGTCATTCGGCAACGTCGCTTCGACCGAGAATGGAGGGCGGGTCTCCTCACCCAGGCAGGCAGCTCTGCAGGGTCTTGAGAAAGCCTGGGCGCTTCATGAGATGGGTCTGAAGCAGGGGGTTATCCCGCCTCAGGAACGTCCACATATCCCCACGCTCAGGACGCTGGGGTTCTGCGGGACGGATTCTGAGATCCTACGCCAGTGTGCGCAGCGGGCACCGCAGCTGCTGGCAGCGGTGAGTTCCGCGTCCAGCATGTGGGTGGCAAACGCTTGCACAGTTTCTCCCTATGCCGATACAGCAGACGGTAAAACCCACCTCACGCCGGCGAATTTACTCTCAATGTTTCATCGCTCGATCGAGCCACCAACCACTGGTCGGGTGCTCAAAGCGATTTTCAGCGCAGACAGTTTTGTACATCACCAGCCTTTACCCGCTGCACTGAGTTTCTCTGATGAGGGCGCGGCTAACCACACCCGACTGTGTGCAGATTACTCCCAAGCGGGCGTGGAGATGTTTGTGTATGGAGATGATCTGTCAAATAAGGCCGCCGGGCCGAAGAAATATCCAGCACGCCAGGCACTTCCGGCCAGCCAGGCGATCGCCCGCAGTCATGAACTCAATCCTGACAAGGTCGTGTTTGCCCGGCAAAACCCGGATGCCATTGATCAGGGCGTTTTCCACAACGATGTCATCGCAGTGGGCAATCAGGATCTGCTGTTTCATCACGAGATGGCATTTGCAGATACCCAGTCGGTCTACACTCAGCTCAACACGGCGCTGGATTCGGAATTGCAGGTCATTGCGGTGCCGGCTGACGCTGTCTCCCTGCAAGATGCCGTTCGTTCCTATCTGTTCAATTCTCAGTTGCTCACTGTTCCCGGTCAGCAGGGAGCGCTCCTTGTTGTTCCGGTGGAATGTCGAGAAGTGCCATCAGTACATGAATATCTGATGGCACTGGAGAGCGAGTCTCCGCTGATAGAGAAGATGCGATTTTTTGATTTGCGCCAGAGTATGAATAATGGAGGCGGTCCTGCTTGTCTGCGCCTGCGGGTTGTCATGAGCAAGCAGCAGATTGCGGAAACTGATGCCACTGTCCTGCTGACTGCATCGCTTTACCGCCGGTTGCGCCGCTGGATAGAAAGTCATTATCGTGACCATCTCACCATGAATGACCTTCAGGATCCCAATTTACTCGATGAATGTCGGACCGCGCTAGACGAACTTACCCAGCTGCTCAAGATAGGCTCGGTTTTCGACTTTCAGCGCACCTAAATTAGCGCTGCTCCAGCTGACTTGCTTCCATCATGACGTGGAAGATGACGTTCTGCTCCATGACGCCCCGGATCAGATCTGAGCCGGGGCCGATTGCATAGATCGCGACATCCTCTCCGCCATGCGTTTCCGAACCCATGGGTACCGTAACCTCAGAATGAAACCCCGGATTGGTCGTGTCGACATCAGTCAGGTCTGCCCTTCGTGAGAAGTTGATTTCCTGTCCGTTAATTGCATCAGCAGAATTTGAATCCGGCAGTTGATGGAATCCACGACCGTTGGCGTAACCCAGCGTTGTATAAGGTAAGTCATCCGCAGCGAGCCAGGGTTCGTCGCGCGGTTCACCGCGGCTGTCATTGCCGATTGACTTGCCGAGGATCGGGTTCCCGCGGGTTGCATATCCCGCAATGGTGAATACGTGGCTGTGGTCTGCGGTGACGATAATCAGGGTTTCACTCAGATCTACCTTGCTCATCGCAGTGCGCACTGCGTGGGACAGTTCAATGGTATCAAGGAGAGCGCGAAACGGGTTGGTGGCATGGTGGGCGTGATCAATCCGTCCCGATTCAACCTGAAGGAAGAAGCCTTTGTCGTTTCTGCTCAGAATGTCTATCGCTTTAGCCGTCATCTGACTCAAGCTGGGTTCGCCGGCCTCATCAACCGGGCGATCGTGGTCGTACTGCATATGTGATGGTTCGAACAGCCCGAGAAGGTGGTCGGTCGCTTCTGGGTCAACGGCGTCAAACTGCTCCTGATTCCACACGTAAGCGCTGTTTGCGTGTGAGTCTACCCACTCAGCGGTCAAATCGCGGCCATCTATTCTGGCACCGCTGCTGCCATATTCGGGATCGGCAGCGCTTTGCGGAATAAAGCTCCTGCGCCCGCCTCCCATAGCGACTTCCAGGCCATCGCTGGCGGTATTATTTCCAGCAAACTCGATAAGCTGGCGCGCAATATCGGGACACTCTTCGGCATTACTGACCTGGTTGCTGTCCCCATCGTCTTCGTAATTGCGTTCCATGCTGTGCGCATAATTGGCTGCCGGAGTGGCGTGGGTGATTCGTGCCGTCGTGACGACACCCGTGGCAAGGCCGCGGTTCTCTGCCCTTTCCAGAAAGGTCAGCAAATGATTTCCTGATTGACTTCGGCATTCCCCCCGAATCGCCTGTTGATTCACGCTTATGACCCCTGCCTTGGTTTTTACCCCAGTAGCCATCGCCGTCATCGTGCCCGCTGAATCTGCGATCTGCTGATTCGTGTTGTAGGTTTTGGACAGAGCAAGGCTGGGAAACTGCTCGAAACTCAGCATATGCTCCTCGCCGGTTCCGCCGAGAAGCTGACCTTCCATGATGCGTGCTGCAGTGACGGTCGAAACTCCCATGCCGTCGCCAACAAACAGGATCACATTTCGGGCAGTGCCGCTACTGGCAATGCGCAGCTCCAGATTCCGTGCCACGGCAGCCTGCCCGCTAGCGTACCAGGTCTCCTCAGACTCCTGTGCTCCGACACAGGAGCACAGGGAAACAGCAATGAGCTGCAGCAGGAAGCGGGCAGGAGTTTTCTTCAGGGTTGCGGGTGAAGCTGTCATCTTGTCTACCTGGGCGAGTTTAGCTGCTATGATTCTGTCCCAATGGTACAGGAAAGTCGCCTGATCTCTAAAGTCGCAACAGGAAAATAAAGTCATCGGGCTGAAGTCGGGTCAGAAGTCGGGTAAAACGGAGTAGCAATGCAGATTGTGATTTCTTACTGTACGGCCTGAAATTACAAGACGGAAGCAGACCGTGTGTCTAATGAGGTTTTGAAGCTGGGGGGCCATCAGGTGAGTCTCGTCGCCGGCAGTGGCGGAGTGTTTGAGGTGACCGCCGAAGGCCGCACTCTATTCTCCAAAGCGGACAGCAACCGTTTTCCCGAGCCGGGAGAGATAACGGGCGTTCTGGCGGGGGAATAACTCACTCTGAGCGCAGCGCAGTTGCCAGAGCGAAATACAGACAGTAGGGCCCGAATTGATCACCAAGCTTATCGCGATAACTGGCGCATCCGGGTCAGGCAAGACCTACCTGGCCAACGCTCTTAGGCACGCACTGGCAGAGCAGATTCCGTCGGATGCGATCGGGTTGATTTCCGAGGATTCCTACTATCGGAATCAGGACCATCTGCCCATGGCGGAGCGGGAGCGGGTGAATTACGATCACCCAGACGCTTTTGAGCACGACCTTTTGCTCGGGCATCTGAAACAACTCAGATCGGGGCTGACTGCTGAGATTCCCCGTTATGACTATGCAGTGCATACCAGATCGCCTCACTGTCAGATAACAGAGCCCTCGCCCCTCCTGATTCTTGAAGGTATATTACTGCTGCATGCCAGCCGCCTGCGTGATCACTATGATCTGAGTGTGTTCGTCGATACGCCACTTGACGTTTGTCTGTCGAGACGGATGCGGCGGGATGTTCAGACACGAGGACGCAGCCGCGAGTCTGTGATCAGACAATTTGAGGAGACGGTCAAGCCAATGTACCGGAGGTTTATTGAGCCGACGCGTGCCTTTGCTGATCTGATCGTATCCGGTGAAGAAGAGGTTACTGGTCTGGTGCGTAAACTGATCGACCGGATGAAACTGGAAAAGCAAGCCACACCTCACGAATAACAGGGACAGCACTTCTGATGGAAACTTTGATCAGTCTGTTAGGCATCGGTATTTTGTTCGGGTTAGGTATTCTGTTTTCGTCCGGGCGTCATCAGATCAACTGGCGCACCGTAGGATTCGCGCTTTTGCTGCAATTCGCGCTGGGGGGCATTGCGCTCTATTTTCCGCTCGGCATCGCGGTTCTGGAGGCGGTATCCAATGCGGTGTCCAGCGTATTGAATAACGCGCAGGACGGCATCGATTTTGTTTTCGGCAGTATCGGCGCATTCGAGATGGGGTTCATCTTTGCCTTTCATGTGCTGCCGGTGATTGTGTTCTTCTCTTCTCTGGTCTCGGTGCTCTATCACTTGGGCATCATGGGCTGGCTTATCCGCATGGTAGGCGGTGCACTCCAGCGTTTACTCAGAACGAGTAAGGCGGAATCAATGTCGGCCACCGCAAATATTTTTGTCGGGCAGACTGAGGCACCGCTGATTGTGCGGCCCTACATCGCCAACATGACCCGCTCCGAGCTGTTTGCCATCATGGTCGGTGGGATGTCAACAGTGGCGGGCTCGGTGCTAGCCGGCTACGTGCTGCTCGGCGTCGAAATACGGTATTTGCTGGCTGCTAGTTTCATGGCCGCGCCGGGTGGATTTCTGATGGCAAAACTGTTGCTTCCCGAAGCGGAAAAAATAGTGAGCGAAGAGGAAGAGTTCACGCTAGAATTCGAAAGCCATGTCAATGTCATAGACGCCGCGGCGTCAGGCGCCAGCAGCGGTATGTCACTGGCTTTGAATGTGGGCGCTATGGTGCTGGCTTTCGTTGCTTTGATTGCGCTGGTCAATACGCTGTTAGGCTCGCTGGGCGCAATGATTGGCTTTGCTGATTTGTCTCTGCAGCTTCTACTCGGTTATGCGTTCCAACCGCTGGCCTTCATCGTTGGCATCCCGTGGGAGGAAATCAGATTGGCGGGAAGTCTGATTGGTCAAAAGCTGGTGTTCAATGAGTTCGTGGCGTTTGTTTCCTTTACTGATCAGATGACGCTGATGAGCGATCGCTCTCAAGCCATCGTCACCTTCGCCCTTTGCGGATTTGCCAACTTTTCTTCCATCGGCATTGTGCTCGGAGGAATAGGGATGATGGCGCCCAATCGCCGTAAGGACATCGCCGAGGTGGGGCTTCGCGCCGTTCTCGCCGGTTTCATGGCGAATCTGATGAGCGCGGCCATCGCGGGATTTTTCCTGTCTATCGGCTAGCGAACAGAGCCGAGAGGCCGAGTATCAGGATTTTGCCAGGCCGATTTCTATCAGACGCTGTTCCAGAAATTCACCGGCGGTGATCGGCGGGTATTTTGAACCTTCCGGACCGACACATTGCGGCAGACATTCAAGACTCGCCTTGCTGTGAGGGTGGAGAAAGAAAGGCATTGAATAGCGGGAGTGCTCCAAGTTAATCGGGTTCACTACCCGATGAACGGTGGCAGGCAGGACATCATTCGTCAGTCGGGACATCATGTCTCCTGTATCCAGAACGATTTCTTCTTCACTGCTGACAATCGGTTTCCAGTCGCCGTTCTGATCCAGCAGTTCCAGCCCCGAATCCGTCGCGCCAACCAGCAGGGTGAGCAGATTAATGTCTGAATGGGCTGCCGCTCTGGCAGAATGTTGCGTGTCGAGGTGCCTGATGGCCGGATAGTGCAGCAGGCGACAAATCGAATTGCCTTCGGTCACCATGTTCCGGAAAAAATCCGGCTCAAGATTCATTGCTTCACCGAGTGCTTCCAAAATTGATTTTCCAAGCGCCTCGAGATCCCAGTAAAAAGATTTGAAGAAAGTCTCAAATTCCGGGATTTCCTCAGGCCAGACATTGTCGGGATAATCGTTGACGTAGGCGCTGTCCCGAGGCAATTCTTGTCCGACGTGCCAGAACTCCTTGAGATCTGCATGGGGATTGCCCTTGGCGTTTTCCCGGCCGAAGGCAGTGTATCCCCGTCGGCCGCCGTCACCGCTATCGTATTTCAACTTGGTTTCGACCGGCAGAGCGAACAGCCTTTCCAGCAGTTGATAGGCGTGATCCAGTCTCTGGCGATCAATGGCATGGTCACGCAGTATTACAAATCCGTATTCCTGAAGCCCGGTGAACAGCTCATTCAGAAAGCTGTCTCGATTCTTTTCGAGGTCTTTCATGCTGAGTCTTGGGATTGCGTTGCTCATAAGTACTGCACGGTTGTGAAGAGGCCGCTTACCGGCCGACTGGGGCCTCAAGTATAACCAAGGCGTTGTTACGGTGAAATGTTACCTGCCTGGTCAAGCGGGATCTTCTTTGATGTGATGACGTGGATCGACCGGTTTCATGAGTGCATTGCAGACCAAGGCGATCGCCAGCAACAGGGCCATGAGGATCATAGTCGAGTTGTAGAGACCGCTAGTGGGATCGCTGATGCCGGGTGGCGCTATTTCCATCAGCCTTGCGATGGTGACTGAATTTTGTGCAACCAGCGCATCCAGCTGAGTGAGGGGTGCACCGAAATGCTCGGCGAAACGCTGGGGATCGATGGTGGCCACGAGATCATTTATCGCTCTGGTGACTGAGTTTTGCCTCAGTGACGTGATTGCTAAAGGTCCCAGCACGCCAGCGATGCTCCAGGCGGTCAGCAGGCGACCATGGATGCCACCCACGTAGCGTGTGCCGAAAATATCTGCCAGGTATGCAGGTATCGTGGCAAATCCACCGCCATACATGGTGAAAATAATCATCGTGGCGGCGTAGAAGTACACCAGCCAGATGATTGATGGGCTGGCACTTACTTGCTGCGCCGTGAGGGGGACCGACAGGTAGAGGGCTATCCCCAGCAAGAAGAAGATCCAGTAGGTGTTGCGCCGACCCAGGTAATCAGAGGCGCTCGCCCAGATGAAGCGTCCCACCATGTTGAAGGCGCTGATCATTACAACATAGGTCGCGGCGAATGCGGTATCGACTGTCTGTGGTAAGGTGGTGCCAAAAATTTCCGTGATCATGGTGCGCGCGACCCCTAGAACACCGATTCCGGCAGTCACGTTAAGGCACAATAAGATCCATAGCTGATAGAACTGTGGCGTTCTCAGTGCCTGATCTATATCCACATTCGCCGTCGTGATCAGCTTGTTGCGAGCGTCCTCGTCGGGGGCCTGCCAGCCATCAGGCTGCCATCCCTGCGGGGGTAAGCGGTAGGAGAATGCGGCAATCAGCATGACAGCCAGATAGATCAGACCAATCAGAATGAAAGCTTCGGCGACGCCAGTGGCTCCGCTGCCGACAACATAAACCCCTTCGGGGCCGGGCAGTGTCATATCGCGGGCCTCGGTGGCACCGACAATGACGACTTCGTGCAGCACTCCGCCGACCTCAGCAAATCGCCGTCCAGCTTCGGTCACGAGCTCAACTTGTGATTGTGTCCCGAGATATTCGGGGGCCCGGTAGAACAGACGGATAAAATATTCTTTCATTGGCGTGCCGATCATGGCGCCGCCACCGAAACCCATGATGGCCATGCCGGCTGCCATCCCCCGCCGGTCCGGAAACCAGCGAATCAAAGTGCTCACCGGAGATACATAGCCAAGTCCGAGACCGCAGCCGCCAATTACCCCGTAGCCCAGATAGAGTAACCAGAGCTGATGAGTCATGATGCCTGCCGCGCCGACAAGATAGCCGCCGCCCCAGCAGCAGGCTGCGACTACGCCAACCATTCGTGGGCCGACCTGTTCCAGCCATTTGCCTGCGAACGCTGCAGCCAGACCCAGAAAAACGATGGCAACGGTGAATACCCAGACGACTTCACTCAGGCTCCAGTCATCTCCGGCGCTGGTGACCACGCCATTTATTCGTGTGAGGTGGGGGTTGTAAATACTCCAGGCATACACAGAGCCGATGCAGAGGTGAATCAGTATTGAGGCAATAGGTACGCGCCATCGATTGTAGCCGGGTGCTGCAATGATTCGCTCTTTGGCCAGCAGTCCAGTCATAGGTCCGCTTCCTTGTGCTTTCCGCACTTTTGTTGTTGATCTGGCTGCACTCGCTGATCTGTCAGGCGACGTAATCTCGGAGTGCCGGGGCTCGCTTCGGTTGCCGGTACGTGCCTTCTCGTTATTCTTCAAGCATCTTATGGAGCATGACGCCTGCAAGCATGGCAGCGAACAACAGCAACACATTGCTGTTGAGGCTGACCAAAGCGGTGAGAGCAGGGCCCGGGCAGTATCCGCCAATCCCCCAACCAATGCCAAACAGGCTGGCCCCATCGATCAATTTCCGGTCAATGTCCTGGCTGGTAGGGAGGAAAAACTGCTGGGCATGTCGGGGCTGCTGCTGTTTCAGGACCAGATGAAAGCCCGGCAGCGTTACGCCGAGCACTGCAGCAAACACCACAATAAGGCTGGGATCCCAGGTGCCGGTCACTTCTCGGAACGCGAGCATCTTGGCAGGGTTTGTCATGTTGGCTGCGGCCAGACCCAAAGCAAAAAGAAAGCCGGATACAGTAACGGCGATGAAAGACGCGACGGGTAGTGCCGGGGTATGTGCGCTGTCGCTAGACATGGCGGATTATCCAAAAGTGATCATGGCGACCATCATGAAAGTGATCGTGGCCACCAAGGATCGTCGGGAGAATCGGGCAATGCCGCAGACGCCGTGGCCACGGGGCAGCCATTGCCCATCCTGGTGCCAAACCCCACCAGTAGACCGGCGAGGATTATCATCAGGGGAACGGCTTCGGCCTCAATTTCCAGCCTGCCGTTGAATCGCTGATAGGTGGCGCCGCCCAGCAAGAGTCCGCAGAGGAAAAGCCCCCCCCAGAAGGCTTCCTGTCCTTTCTGAAACAGGCTGCGGGCCAGAATTCCGCTGATGCCTGCGATGATTCCACCCGTCCAGAGCATGAGCGTGGCGGCGGTGCCGATTAACAGACCTCCGACAGCGGCCTGAACTGGTGTGAAATGCTCCATGATGACCGGGTCTCTCTGGCGGGCATGTTTATTCATAACGCTTAGCCTAGCGCATTTCGCGTCTTGATTCCTCTTCAGGGGAGTACCGAACAGCAGGCCCGCTAAGAAAGAATTTCAACAGGACCGCAGCTTATTGCGGATTCACCGCTTTACGCAGTCGGCTTGGTAATTCAGAAAATCAGGGTGCTTGCGCTTATTGGATATGGCTTTGGTCGATGAAACCTTCCGCATTGGGCATGCGCACCTGAGGCAGCGATTGCGCATTCATGATTTCATCTTCGGCAACCAGACCGTTGAGGTAAAGCACATAGGCCGCCACCTGATAGGTCTCTTCGTCGGTCAGCGATTTTGGCGCATTGGCAGGCATAGCACGACGGATGAAATCGAACACCGTACTGGCGTAGGGCCAGTAACTTCCCACCGTCCTGAGCGGCGAGTCCGTCGATTGCATGTTGCCGCCGACCAGCACTGTGGCAGCGGAGTTACCCTCCCCATTGCTTCCATGGCAGAGCGCACAGCGGGTCTCAAAAATCGTCCTGCCTTGTCTCGCGGTGCCGGTGCCGGGCGGAAAGCCCATGCCGCCGGGTTCAGCAATCAAATCGAATTCCGCCAGACTGGCTTCGGAGATGGTCTGACCCAGCTTCACCTGCTCTTGCGCGGTGCTGACCAGCATGGCTACGCCATAGGCGGCCAGAGTGCTTGCTTTCAGCAGTCGTTTATAAGTAAACATTGGTCACCTCGCCTGCGGTGTTCACTCCCCAGCTCTGTATACAGGGATTGTGATAGCGATTAATCGTGCCCTTTGCTGCAATTACTGCATCCCGGGTCGGTTGCACGTTGCCGGCACTGTCGGTTGCCCGGCTCTGCAGCACAGCCGGAGCGCCGTCCCATCGCCATGGAATACTGAAACGTACCAGCGCTTTATCAAGTTGCTGGCTTTCGATGAGGGCATCTCCCCAGGTTTGTCCGCCATCTGCACTGACCTCGACACGTCTGATGCTGCCCGCACCAGACCAGGCTACGCCGGTCACCCGATAGATACCTCCCTGAGTCACACGCATTTGACCCGAAGGTGACGTGATCAGCGATTTAACATCCATCGGGAATGTGAACTGCAGGCTGCTGCGGTCCGGTAGCGTGTCGGTGTATTTGCTGGTCTCATCACGGAACTGCAGGGGATTGCGGGTGACTTTGATCTGCGTCAGCCATTTGACACTAGTATTGCCTTCCCAGCCAGGATTGAATAAGCGCATGGGATAGCCCTGTTCCGGTCTTACCGGTTCGCCGTTCTGGAACAGTGCCAGCAAAGAATCATCCATGGCTTTGTCCAGCGGGATAGATCTGCCCATACTGGCGGCATCCGCGCCAACGGCGGCGATCCACCGCGCCTCAGGCAGCACGCCAGCCTCCTCCAGCAGGACAGACAGGGGAATTCCGGTCCATTCCGCGCAGGAAACCAAGCCGTGAAGGCTTTGTGCTGTGCCATCCGGGTTACCGCCGTAGAGCAGGGCACCACTGTTGCCGGAGCATTCCAGAAAATAGATTTTGCTGACCATTTGGTATTTCAGCAGGTCTTCATAATCGAACATCAGAGGTTGACGAACCAGTCCATGGATCACGAGTTTATGACCAGCGGGATCTATTGCCGGAATGCCGGCATGATGGCGTTCGAAATGCAGACTGTTCGGTGTAATGGTGCCCTGCAGGTGCTGCAGGGGAGAACGGGATGCGCCTCCGCCCGGGTAAAGCGGATTGCCAAATCCCGACTGTCGTTCCAGTTGGGCATGTGCAGAACTGCTGCCGTACGGGCTGGTACCCGGCCCGGGGGTTTTTGACCAGGCAGGGATTTCCAATTTTATGCCAGGCTCCTGACCGATCACGGGCCGTGCCATGGTGAGTCCGGCACCACCGAGTGCTGCGCTTAACAGGTGTCGGCGGCTAAGCAGACCATTGGCCGCGACCCTGTCTAAATCAAGTGCTTTGTTCTGACCCTTGCTGGACTTTGTCATTAGATCCCCTTACTGAATTCATCTAGTTGATAGCAACAAACTGCTGGGCTTCCTGCACAAAAGGGTGCGCTTCGTCGCGTCGGATGGTCAGCAGCTTTTCATACAATTCATTGGCTCTGCCGCTGTTGCCCGCGGCAGCGTGCGCTCTGGCTGCACCCAGTAAAGACAGAGGACGGTTGGGCAGGCGTTGAAGAGACGTTTCGAACAGGGCAGCTGCATCACCGGCGAAACCGAAAGCCAGGTTAATCTCACCGGCGAGTTCATGGATAGGTTTCAAGGGAGTCGCCGCTCCGTTGGGAAGCCGCCCGGCTTCTTTCAGAGCGATCGCCTCAGCCAAATGTTCCAGCGCCTCCTGTTGGGTAGGGAGACCATCTGTAGTCAATCCTTCGAGCAACAGCCCTTCTGCCTCTTTGGCTTTGAGCAGCGCGGTGACCTCGGCATAGATGATCTTGAGTCCGGTGTTGCCCGGGCTGTCTGAGGACAGGCTATTGATGCGAGCTGCCGTCCTCTCGGCGAGATCCAGGTCGCCCAGATGCGCCGCGCTCAACCCCAGGGCGAGCAACTCATCGGCGCTGAGTTCGTCAGAGAGAGCTGTTAACTGCCACTGCTGTGTTTCAATCACATGTCGCGCCCGCATGGTTTTCAGAGTCGCGGAGGAGCGACCGTCACCCGGATTTTCTCTGAGAGTCTGTTCCGCGCGCTCGATCCAGAGTTCAGAGCGGTCAACGTTGCCGAGCTGGAGATCACCGTACTGCCCCCAGTCCCCAGAGTGGTTTTGATCGCCGACCCGGTCACCCGGTTGCCAGAGTTCGCGCGCCGCTTGCCACGCTGATTCATTCCACATCGATACCTCCTCCCACATGCCGTGCTGAATGAAGATGTGCGAAGGCATGTGCCGTGCATGGGAGACAGCGGGCGCGATATCCCGGTACTTCTGCGCAGCCTCGAGCGCGATCGGGGCATGGAGCGGATCATCGAAAGCGTGAATCACGTAATGGGCAGCGCCGGGGTGGTTGTCGTTCTCTTTGAACAGTTCTAGCGCCAGAGAGCCTGCAACCATGTTCATTCGCTCGCGGTTGTCGCCTGAATGACCCGCTGCGGCCAGTAAAGAAACGGTATAGAAAGCCTTGACCTCATAATCCTCCGGATACTGATCGAACACGGATTTCATGGCTTCCATCCAGGCAATCCGCCGCTCCGGCATACCACCCGGCGTGAGAGCATACGCCTCAGCAGCCTGCAGGAACCCTCTTTCTTTGTCATTCCGCGCTTTGGCCGCACGCAGCGCAGGGGTCGGAGCCAGTTTCATCAGTGCCTGGCCCGGGTCTTCACTTAAGGCGCCGAAAAAGGGATGCTGGTAGGTAAATGCCTCGCCCCAGTATGCCATCACGAAGTCCGGATCATGCTGTTGGGCCGAGCGAAAAGCTTCCTGGGCCTGTGTCATACCAAAGCTGTGCAGATAGCCAACTCCAGCGAGAAAGGCTTCCTGAGCTTCGGCGCTGGCCGTGGTGGTCGGAAAGTCATAGCTTCCAATCCGACTGAAGTCGGTGGTCTGTGCTTGGGTAAACGTTGAGAAAGAGAACGCAACAAGCAGAATACTGGCGTGGCGGAGAGACATATCTGGACCTCTTTTAGGGTTTCTGTCCGGCGGGAATTGTGCGCCTTGGAACTGTGATGAGCCTGTCAGTCCGTCAGAGTGCCAACTCTGCCGGTTGATTGCAAATTATCCTCAACCATCCCGGCCTGACCGGGATAACCTGCGTCACTTGCGGTCTGACAGCCTCCGAAGTTGCTCAGAAAACGGTCCTTTGCGGTTGCTCAGATACCATGGATGGGCAGAATTTTGGCCACCGCTGTTCGCTCACGCATTCTGCGATTGTGTTCGGCGATGTTGGGAAAATCCCTGATGTCTACCCCGTCCCCTTCGAGCCAGTTGCTGATGGTGAACAAATAGGGGTCAGCCAGAGAGTAGGACTGTCCCATCACCCAGGGACCCTGAAAGAAGTCGTCAGCGATCAACTGGAAACAGGTTCGCATGGTTTGCGGTACTTTCTGTTGCATGGCCTTGAGGGCGGTTTCGTTATCGGCCCACCTTTCACCTCTGACTCGGTGTGCATGGGCAACGTGGACAGTTGCACACAGATAGGCGTTGAATTCCTGAAGCTTTGCCAGTTGGAAAGCATCTTTCCACGGTGCCAGGTTGGCATCAGGATACCGCTTGGCAAGATAGAGTAGGATAGCCGGAGTCTCGGTGATAACCCCCTCGTCCGTGACCAGGGCCGGTACGCGCCCTTTAGGATTTAGAGCTAGATATGCATCGCTACGCTGCTCATTGGCCGAAAAGTCCAATACCCGGGTTTCATAGTCTGCCCCTACCTCTTCCAGCGTGATGTGAGAAGCGACAGCGACAGTTCTGGGTGCGAAATAGAAGATCATAAGGCGTGTCTCGTCAGACTGGGTTCATGAGTTACCTGTTGTAAAAAGAGCGCCCGAAAAGCGCGACCAGTGCCCGATTGATGAGTGAATCGTTGCGCTGCTGCAGATGTCTGGTGAATACATGATTGATCAGGAATGGGAAGAGCTGGGAAAGTTTGCGGCATATCCACTCGTAGCGCTGGGAAATTGTTACGCGCTCCCGTTTGTCTACGTCGATTCCCTGCAAGCCTTCTAAAAGCAGTAAGTCATCTTGATTAGCCAGTTTGTACTGAACCGCTTTCCGGCCCGGATTCCGCGTGAGGGCTCCGGCGTGGAGAATGTCGCACTGAAACAGGACGGCTTTTCCCTCCCGCGAATTGATGGTCAGGGCCCTGCCCCAGACGAAAGGCACCGACCTATGACTGCCGGGCACCACGGTGAGCAAATCCCCCTCATTTTCATAACGAATGAAGGTGTATACCGGATGTGTGGTGTGGAATACGTAATGGCTGCTAGTCACATTGCGGTGAAAGGTTGACAGAGAGCAGCCGCTGATTGCGTACCGATAGTTTAGGAATTCATAGCCTGCTGGCAGCAGCGCGAGCGCGGCATCCTGATCCTCTGTCTCCGGCAGCGCTATCCCGTCTGTACCCAGCTTGAGACTGCGAGTCAGGGGCTGTTCGCGGCAATACCACAACAGGTAAATAAACAGTATCAGCGGGCCTGGCCAGACAGTCACGCTTGACTCCTCAACTGCTCAGGGCGTAACAAGACTGAACATTTCACCGCTGATTCAGTCGCTCAGCTGCTGCAGCAGGTAAATCACTTCCATGGCCTGAGTCACTGCCAGTTGTCTCAGATTGGCGCCGCCACCGTGCCCGCCCTCGGCATTTTCGAAATAGATCAGCTTATGCCCCTGTTCCTGCATTCGCGCAGCCATTTTGCGTGCATGCCCTGGATGCACCCGATCATCCTTGGGATTTGTCCATAAAAATATCTCGGGATAATCAGCTTCAGCCTGTACGTTCTGGTAGGGCGAGTATTCAGAGATAAAAGTGCGGTGTTCCGGGATGTCGGGGTTGCCGTATTCCGCGGTCCAGCTTGCGCCCGCCAGCAACAGGTGGTAGCGAAGCATATCAATTAAGGGTACTGAGCTGATGACCGCATTGAATAAGTCGGGCCGCTGTACCATGGTTGCTGTCACCAGCAACCCACCGTTACTGCCACCGCTGATGCCGAGATGGTCCGGGCTTGTCAGGTTTTTTGTAATGAGGTCTTCAGCCACCGAGATGAAATCGTCGAACACGCGCTGTCGATTTTCAAGCAGTGCGCCCTGATGCCATTGAGGACCGTATTCGCCACCACCGCGGATATTCGCCAGCACATAGGCGCCGCCCCGTACCAACCAGGCCTGGCTTTGGGCCGACATGTAGGCGGGTGTCCGGGACAGCTCAAATCCTCCATAGGCAGTAAGGCGTGTCGGTGTTGTGCCGGTCTTTGGAGTATTGCGGTCGCGCACTAGATAGTAAGGAATCGCGGTCCCATCCGCGCTCGTGGCGAAATGCTGTTCGACCGCAAAAGGTGCGGCATCGAATTGAGGCAACAGAGCCTTGACTGTGAGGGGAGGTTCATCGCCGCGAATGAGATACAGCGTGGATGGGGTCAGGAAGCTTTGATAATTCACCATCAGGGTGTCACTAAAAGAGTCTGCGCTTACCAGTCGGATCGCGCCATTATCCGGTAGCTGGATGCCGGTCGTTTCCCAGGTGTCGTCCTCTGAAGGTCTGACCCTCAGAAGTGTGCCGGACACATCTTTCAGAGCGGCGACATAGATTGAGTCACGGGTAATGGCCACCGATGTGATGGCATCAAGCTGTGCCTCGGCGAGAGGGTTCAGCAATATGCTGACGCCCGTCGCGCTGCCGCTGTTGACGCTGTCTGCGAGATCCATGGCAATCAGGCTGCCGGCGGGGTAGGTGCGGCCGTTTGGCGACCAGTCGCTACGCAGCAGCGCAATCAGCTTGCCGCCAAACACGCCCTGCAGGTTGACATCGATAGGGAAGGGAATTTCCGCCAGAGTTTGCTGAGGTGTAATCAGCCAGTTCTCCTCGGTAAAGAAATCCGGCCTTCGGGTGACAAAACTGTACAGTGCTCCGTCGCCCTCGACGGTATTCACGCCAATACTCATATCCTGCGAGTCAACCTCAATGATCTGCTCCGCATCATTAATATCGGTGCCTCGGCGCCAGACTCTCAGCGTTCTCGCATAACCGGAACTGGTTAATGAGCCTTCGCCAAAATCGGTGCCGATGAGCAGTGTGTCAGCATCGAGCCAGTCAACATTGGTCTTGGCTTCAGCGACGGTAAATCCGCCATCGACAAAATTTTTCCCGTCAAGTTCGAACTCTCTCAGGACAACTGCGTCTTTACCGCCATCACTGAGGCGCAACAAGCAGCGAGTTGGGTTGCTGGGGAGGCAGCTTCGCCCTTTGTAAACCCAGTTGGCGTTTTCCACTGTCGCCAGTGAATCGATATCAATCACGGTTTCCCATTGTGGATCGTCGCTGACATAGCTTGCCAGAGTGGTGCGTCGCAGCAGGCCGCGGATATGGCTGTCGTCCTGCCAAAAATTGTAGACCTGACCGTCAATCAGTTCAGGCGTCGGGATGCGATCGTCTGATGTCAGCAGACTTTCTATCTGGGCACGCACTGATTCGAATCTGGCATCACCCTGGAGCCGCGGCACGGAGAGCGCGTTTTGCTCAGCAGCCCAAGCAAGGGCCTCGGCGCCTTCGACTTCTTCCAGCCAGAGGTATGGATCATCACTGCCCGGTGCGGCGGTTGCACCCTGCAGTTCGGTAACCTCTGCGATCTCAGTCAGCTCCGGTGTGGCTTCATCAGGCGAGCCACAGGCCGTGAGAGCAGTCATCAGTAAGCCGCCCAGAATCATCAATCTCTTATTCACAGTCGATTCCTCCTTTAAGCCAATTCCCTCAACTATCTTGTATTTTACAGACAGCTCCAGAACTTTCGAGGAGCAGAATCATTAGCCGGTGGAAAACCTGGAAAATCGCCGGGCAGAACCGGCGATGGACCTTCGAGAGAACTTGGAGAGCGCCTCGAGGTGGCAGCGAGATCAGCGAGGCAACAGCGAGATGGCAGACAGAGCCGCGAGCGATAGCCGTGGGAGAGACCCGGGGCAGCTGCGCTGATGCAGTGGTTGGCAGCACAGAGCATGCATCGAGAACTGCAGGCGCTCAGACAGGCCGAGCGAACAGCCAGGTGGTGTGAGGTCAGAGAAATGGCCTTTTCTCAGTATTAAGTATGAACACTTCACCGATTCAGGCGGGGGGAGTAGCTTTACAAGCTGGAGGTCGCCGGTCATACTCCGCCCCGATTGTATCCGGTGTGGTGCTGACGCGAATTTGCGCGCGGTGTCACTTAAATGGGAAGTCGGTGCGAACCCGACGCTGCCCCCGCAACGGTAAGTCCTGAGCCCTGTGCTTCGGAATGAGTCCGATACCAGCCTGATTACAATTGCGCGCGGTAGCTGTCTGATAGTGCGGCCATGGCGCATCCACGATGTAGCGGAGGGCGCGTCGGTGGTTGAACGGAGCATCGGGCTCCGTGTCCACATTTGTCTCTCCCTCATCAGTTCTTGCCTGGCGCTCCGACCCGAGTCTGCGTCACTGAATCTGTATGAGGAATAGTTTTGTCCGTATATGTTAAGCGCAGTTTTTTGGTGGCGATTATTATTGTGCCGCTCTGGGCCCGCTCTGCTGAGCTGCGGGCACAGGAGGCGATCGATGAAATCGTCGTGACGTCTAATCGAATACCCGTCCCGGCCCGCCAGCTGGGAACTTCGGTATCAGTGCTGGATTCTGAGGGGATTGAGTCTCGCGGTACGCTCGCACTCGCTGATGTGATGCGGCAAATGCCAGCAGTTGCGGCCAGCAGCAACGGGGGTCTGGGCAATGCCACAACCCTGCGTATTCGGGGGGAGGAAGGCTTCCGCACCCTGACCTATCTCGACGGCATGCGCCTGCAGGACCCCAGTGCACCTCAAATTGCCACGGACTTTTCAAATCTGCTCAGCAGCGGTATTGGTCGCGTAGAAATCCTGAGAGGCCCTCAGGGCCTGGCGTATGGTGCTGATGCCGGTGGCGTCATCAATATGACTTCGCGCTCGGCTTCTGCGCCATTCGAGGTCAACCTTGAGACGCAGGGAGGCGCATTCGGTACGCGCCAGATTAGTGGCAATCTCAACGGTCAAAGTGAATCACTGGATTATTTCCTCTCTGTGGCTGATTTCGATACAGACGGGTTCAATAACCGGGTATCAGATGTGAGTGCAGATAAAGATGGCTACGAAAATCAGACCTTTCACTGGCGATTCGGTTACGTCTTGAGTGAGGCATGGCGATTCGATCTGGTGCATCGAGAAGTAGACGGCAGCAACGACTATGACGGCTGTTTCGGCCTTTCCGGGCCAAGCGCGGATTGCAGGAGTGACTACGGCATGCAGGCCAGTCGCCTCGGTCTGCAATACCTTGGTGAGGGGTTCAGACATCAGCTGTCCTACATGAGAAGCAGCACGGAAAGACAGGACTTTACGGCATCTGCGCCGACTTTTGGCAGTCAGGGTGAGCAAACCCGTGGCGAATACATCGGCTCGCTCACGGCGCTGGAGGGTGTCGACCTGATCTGGGGGTTGGACTATCAAGAAGATGCCGCCAACGGCGTGGGGAGGGATAATCAAGGAGCCTTCATCGAGTTACTCAGTGACTTCTCGCAAACTTTCTTCCTCACCGCTGGCCTGCGATACGACGACAACGAGGACTTCGGCACGAATACCAGTTTTCGTCTGAGTACGGCTTATTTGTTGGAGACCGGGGCTGGCACTCTCAAGTTTAAAGCAGCACTGGGGAGCGGATTCAGGGCGCCCAGCCCGTTTGAAATTCAATATAACAGAGGACCGTATGCGTTTGCGCCGGCGACCAGTAGTGCGCTTGAGCAGGAAAAAAGTCGTGGCTGGGAAGTGGGCGCCCAGTTCGATGCCGAGAAAACTCATCTTGAAGTCAATCTCTTCGACCAGAGCGTGAGTAATGCCATTTTCTTTGACCTCTCTGGCTACAGTGGCTACCTGCAGGACAAGGGCCGCAGTGCCTCATCAGGTATCGAGTTGGTCGCCGATTACCGCATTACAGACTCCCTGCGGGCGAGCGTAAACTACACCTTCAATGAGACCAACCGCCCTGATGGCAGCCAAAGGTTGCGAAGGCCGAAACATCTATTCAATTTGGGTCTAAGTGTTACGGGTTTTAACAACAGGATGACAGTGAATGCGTTTTACCGGTCGCAGGCTGAGGCCATCGATGTCGGCAAGCTTGCTCTCGAGGATTTTGGTGTTCTGGACCTCACCGCGTCTTTTCAGGTCACAGAAGTGCTGCGAGTTTATAGTCGAATCGAGAATGCGCTTGATGAGGCGTATCGAGAACTGGTGGACTACAATACTGCCGACTTTGCGGCCTATTTCGGCGTTTCAGTGAAGCTGACCGCATTGTGATGGGCGGGGATGCAGAGTGTCTTGCCCGTGCCTTGAGCAGCGCGTAGTGAGATTGGCACTGGTTGCCCGACATTAGGTAGCCTAGGGATTGTAACGGGCTTTCGGTTGAGTTGAGGAAGGTCAGTCGAGGAGGGTCAATTGAAAAGTGAAGCGCAGCAGGATTCGGTAGCAAGCGACGCGAGCAAAGGTTCTGGGCGAAAAAGAGGGGCAGCCGTGAGATTTCCACCGCCTGCTATCTTCTTGTTGCTCATCGCTACTGGCCTGGTGCTCGATGGTATCTGGGCGTTACCAACCCGGTTGCCAGCCCTGATACAGCCTCCCCGCTACCTGCTGATCGTAGCGGGCATCGCCATGGTGCTGATTGTCGCCGATGTCTTCAAAAAAAGCATCAGACCGCCATCCAGCCTTGGAAAACCACCACTGTGCTGTTGACAGACGGTCTCTATGCACGCTCGCGCAATCCGATTTATGCCGGTTTCTGTTTCGTGAACGTGGGTCTGGGGTTAGTCACGGACAATCTCTGGCTTGTGCTGTCCGCGCTGCCGGGTGCCTGGTGGGTTACCAAGATAGCCATCGAAAAAGAAGAGGCTTATCTGGAGCAGGTTTTTGGTCAGGAGTATCTTGATTACAAAGACAAGGAGCGGCGATGGCTCCAGCCTGGCAATCGACCAGTCCGTCGAGGTGAGAACAGCCCAGTCTGGCGGTGATTGATTTCAGGCGGTTAGCCGCCAGTATTCGGAGTGATGACAATGAAGCGTGCTGGCTCAGACTCTTTCGGCAACACACCGATTCTTGTTGGTGTCGGTCAATACATGGAATGGGGGAGGCCGCCGACGGAAAGTTTGTCGCCCATGGGCATTGCCGCCGCGGCCGGCGCGGCAGCATTGAGGGATACCGGTGCTGCTGAACGGGTGAGTGAGACGCTTGACGCTCTGGTGTCGGTAAGAATCTTTCCCGACTCCTGGAACCGACCTCGTTCGCCGAATCCATTCGGGCGTGCCGAAAATCCGCCCTACGCGATTGCATCTCGACTCGGCCTGAATCCTGAGTTAGGCGTTTATGGCAATGTCGGTGGCAATACCCCTCAAAAATACATCAATGAAATGGCCTCCCGGATCGCGGCCGGTGAACTTAAACTGGCGATGGTAGTGGGAGGGGAGGCGCTGAAGACGGCCCAACTTGCGCGTCGTGAAAATCTTACGCTTGACTGGCAGGAATCGGATGAACGACCCTTTGAAGACAGAGGTATTGGTGAGGCGCTGGCCACAGCCCACGAATTTTCACACGGTCTCGGAGTGCCTATTCAGACTTATCCGCTGTTCGAAAGTGCCCTTCGGGCACAGGCGGGTCACAGCCTGGACACCCATCTCAGGACCATGGCGGAGATGATGAAACCGTTCAATGCGGTTGCGGCGGAGAACCCCTTCGCCAGTTATGCAACACCCCGCTCAGTCAGCGAACTTGCCAGGGTAACAGAAGAGAATCGATTCATCTGTCTGCCTTACCCCAAGTGGTTTAACGCCATGGACGGCGTCAATCAGGGCGCGGCGGTTATTCTGACTTCTTTGGACCACGCCAGGGCTCTGGGGATCGATCCGAAAAAGTGGGTATTTCTGCACGGGTGCAGCGAAGCCAACGAGCAGATTCTGGTGTCTGAGCGAGTGAATTACCACAGCTCTCCGGCCCTTGGAATGAACGTCCGGCAGGCGCTGGGTATGGCAGATAAAACGGTGGATGAGATTGATTATTTTGACATCTACTCCTGCTTTCCTGCTGCAGTCGCAATTGCCTGCGATGAATTAGGCCTAGATCGGCTGGATCACCGCGGTCTGACGGTGACTGGGGGTCTGCCGTTTTTCGGTGGTCCGGGCAATAATTACTCGATGCATGCCATCGCCAGTATGGTGGAGAAACTGAGGGAAGCGCCGGAAACCTTCGGTCTTATCACTGCCAATGGGGGGTACCTTACCAAGCACGCCAGTGGGGTGTACTCCTGTGAGCCTTACCACGAGTCCTGGCAGGTGCCCGATTTTCACGCGCTTCAGTTGGAGGTTGATGGTCTGAAGTACCCTCTTTTCACAGAAAGACCCGCAGGGCAGGCAATCATTGAGGCCTATACCATCGCGTTTCGCCAGGGAGAGCCGGACAGGGCGATTATCGTGGGTCGCCTTGCGGCAAGCGACGAGCGGTTTCTGGCCAATTCGATGGCTGACCCAGAATTGCTGCGCAGCTTTATCGACCATGATCAGGTCGGCCGACTCGGCATGGTTCGTGTTGCCGAAGAAACCGGCGGCGACACCAATGTTTTCGTGCCGCAGTGAGATTGCTCTCACCGTTGCCTGCCTGCCGCAACCCAGCGCAGTCAGAATGCCGGCGGGCCCAGCGGGCTGTCTTCGCAGTTCTCACGCTCAACGGTCCAGCTCAGGTTGGTGAGAAACCATTTCTCCTGCCGCTTGATCAGTTGAAATGAATCAATACCGCAATGGGAGAAGACGCCGTTGACATGAAAGTCATAAGGTGCCCAGAACGTCGCGATATCGCGTCTGATCAAGATGGTCGGGTTCCAGACCCGCTCGAGTAAGGCCGGACCTTCTCCGCCGAGGTTGTCCAACAACTGTTTATAGTTCTGAATGCGGATTTCGGCCGCTCCCCGATTGGAAACCGAAGTGGAAATATTCAGCGAACCGGGTAGCGTGATGCTGGCCAGCAGCGCTCGGTCGCGTTCGGCCAGCGCCTGAAAGAACTTGTTGACTGTGTTCTGGACTGCCTGCTCCTCGGCACTTTGTGCGGCGGCGGATCCGCTGCCTGTGACAATGCTGACGCCGGCGGCGAAGGCCAGTATGCGTCTCAGCCAGACCGCTTGGCACGATTTCCAGTGGATGAAGATGCTGCCGCTTGTCATTGTGTTTTCCTCTGAAGCGCTGCTTAATCCGGTGTTTCCCTGAAGATACTCTCCGCGCCTGAAAAGTGCTATAAACGTTTGCGGCTGACACTGATAAGTCCTGATTGTGCGATACATCAAGAGCCGAAAACTCTGGCAATTGACGCTGATGCCGGGTGTTGGTCCGTGCACTGGCGTCTTTTCGCGGGCCTCAGAACTCAGATCCGCCCCGTCTCCGGAATGCGCTGTGCCCCTGCACGGTTCAGTGACGAGTCAACCCGAATGAAGCGCATCCAGCGAGAGGTCATGCTGTGAGCACTGGAGAACCGGCCGTGATGGCCAATAAGCGTTTTACGCTGAGCCCCGAACAGCTGAGGACTTTTTCCGATCAGGGTCTGCTGAAGGTAGATTTCGGGTTCGATCCGCAGCTGCTGGATCAGATCGTCACTGAGGTCCGGCCTCATTACGGAACGGCCTATGAACAAGACCCCCTGGCGACGGCCCGCTGTCAGGATGGCTGGAAAAAGGTTGACGCAGTTCGGCAGCTGGCTGTTCACGACAGTGTGCTCGCTGCGTTGCGCATGCTGATGGACCGTGAGCCTCTGCCTTTTCAGACCTTGAATTTTCCGGTGGGCACTTCGCAATATCCCCACTCAGACAGCATTCACTTTCATACTATCCCAGCCGGTTTCATGGTGGGCGTCTGGGTCGCCCTTGAAAACATTGACGCAGAGAATGGCCCCCTAGTTTACTACCCCGGGAGTCACAAGCTGCCTTATTTCTCGATGCAGGATTTAGGTCTGGGACCGGGTTATTCGAATTACCACGCCTATGAACTACGCATTCAGGATCTTATTGCAGAACATGGATTGCAGTCGGAGCTCGGCCTGATTGAGAAGGGGGAAGCGATTATCTGGCATGCGAATCTGCTGCATGGTGGTGCCGCCCGGAAAGATGTCACGCGCAGCAGGCACTCGCAGGTAACGCATTATTTTTTCGAAGATTGCCGATACTACACCCCGATGGAAAGCCGCCCCGGCAAACTTTGCTATCGCAAGCCGTTTCGCATTCCCAGTCAGCCTGATTTTTCCCTGCCGCCAGATCTCAGCACCCGAGCGCTGCCGGTTCGCGCTGTGGGCAGGTTATTGCGCAGTCTTGGGCTGCGCAAGTGACATGACCTGCCAAGGAAACCACTTCGTATGACGTCCGAGGACTGTTTGCTGCGGGTCGATCATGCCAGCTGCCGAATCAATCGCCAGTCGCAGTTGCGTGTTACCCATTTCTCAGTGCGGCAGGGTGAACATTGGTGTTTGTTCGGTGGTAACGGATCTGGCAAGACCTTGCTGGCGAACCTGATCGCCGGTAAACGACTCGAGTCGGGTAGCTACGTCACGTATCGGGAAGGGTTGGAGCCCGGTCGCGATATTGTGCTGGTCTCCTTTGAAGAGCAGCAACGTCTGTGGCAGCGTGATAACAGGCTTGATATGAGCGAATACAGTGATCGCGCTGAAGACCCGGGGACCACGGTGAGTCAGCTGCTGCGCTCCGGCCTTGCTCCCGATGACGGTTTGTCTGATGCGTATGACTCAATCGTAGAGCAGCTGGATCTCGGCAAGCTGCTGCTCAAAGGGATCCGGTTTCTGTCATCGGGCCAGATCAGGCGAGCGCTGATTGGCAGAGCATTAATTGCGGCGGTCGGTGACCCGCGAAAACTGCTGGTGTTTGATGACCCGCTGGAGAGTATCGACAAGGCATCACGGCAACGAATTATTGATTGTATTGAAGCGCGTCGCAAATCAGGCTTCAGCAGCCTGTTGCTTTGCCGTCGACACCGCGACATTCTGCCCGGTACCACACATCTTGCCCTGCTTGAAAACCTAGAATTAACGAGGCAGGGCCTGCTTGCAGAAGTGCTTGCCACTCAGTATTTCCGAGAGCAGATGGCGCGGACCCCTGAATTGCCCGATAGTCTGCCGCTTGCTGAACCTCCTGAGATGCCGGCATCCGCCTCCTCCAAAGTGATCATCGACCTTGAGGATATTCATGCGAACTATGGCGACAAACGGGTGCTTGAATCTGTGACCTGGCGCATGACGAGCTCGCATCACACTTTGATTGAAGGCCCTAACGGATGCGGCAAATCAACTCTGCTCAGTCTGATTTGCGGAGAGAATCACATGGCCTATGGTCAGAAAGTTCGGCTGTTCGGAACACAGAGAGGAAGTGGCGAGACAGTGTGGGAGATCAAATCCCGATTCGGGCTGGTGTCCAATGAGCTGCACAATAAGTATGTGAAAGGCTGGAAGGCTCTGGATGTGGTAGTGAGCGGTCTTCATGATTCGGTTGGTCTCTACGACGACAGTGTTGCCAGCGACCGCGCTGGTGCAAAAGCGTGGCTCTCCTGTTTTGGCCTGGCTGACTCTTGGGCCTGCTATTATCATGAGCTGTCATTCGGTCAGCAGCGTCTGGTGCTCCTCGCCCGCGCAATGGTGAAAAATCCTGCCGTCCTGATTCTAGACGAACCTTGTGTGGGTCTGGACGATTACCATCGGCAGCTGATTCTCGGAGTTCTCGACCTGATTGCCAGCCAGACTCGCACGCGGTTGATTTACGTCAGCCATGTCTCTGAAGAGTGGCCTGTCTGCATCAATCAGCGGCTGAAGTTCGTGTCTGCCGGAGAACACACTCACAGCGTGGTGCAACATGACCTCTGACACGCCGGTTGGCTGATAGACAGCGGCAGGACGCAGCAACATGCTCTCAATGTACAGCGAAAGCTATTTCAGATGAATATTACCATTCTTACGAATCAAGACCTGGCCAGTTGTTTCGCGCTGAATCGTTTGATCCCCGGTTTGACTGAGCATCAAGTGACAGTGTTCCTTTCTTCACGGGTCGGCAGCAAACCACTGGCCGTCCCTCTGCAGCATCTGAAATTCGTGGAACAGGATCTTTTAAATGGTCTGATTGCGCCCCTTTTGGATCCTGACAGGTCAGGTCCCGTGCGCGAGGGTCAGACGCTTTTCAGCTTCGAGCAGTTGGGGGCGCGGATTACCGGAGGTGTTAGTACGCTGAATGCGATAAATGAGACTGCCGGGCTCGAGCGCTATGCGGAGTCAGAACCGGATTTGGTCTTATCTGTGCGTTATGGTGTGGTTCTTCGTGACCCAGCTATTTCGTTGCCCAAGCACGGGGTGTTGAATCTTCATTCCGGCCTATTGCCTGACTATAAGGGCGTGATGGCGACATTCTGGGCACTGTTGAATAAAGAGTCCGAAATAGGAACGACTCTGCATTTTATAGAGGACAGTTCGATAGATACGGGCAGCATCGTGACGACTACCCGACTTCCCGTTCAGCCCGATCGCTCCTATTTATGGCATGTTCTGTCGCTTTATGAGTCAGGCTGTGCGCGGATGCTTGAGTCGGTAGAGGTGCTGGATCGCGGTCTCGCTCTCGCGCGTCATACGCAGCCTGATAGCGGTAATTATTTCAGTTTCCCTGATGATGCCGCTTTGACAAAATTTGCAAAGCAGGGCGGTTGTCTGTTTGAGCCTGATGAAGTGTTGAACGTGATGCGGCAGTTTATCGCTGCGGCCGAGTAAATCGGTGCCCGCCTGCAGGTCGTGAAAGGTCAGCGACAGAGTTTGCGCTTGCGCGGCTGATCATGTATGTATGATGTCTGCGGTCCTTCTGACATGAAAAGCCGCAGTGCGTCGGGCTTGCGAAGACGCCATAAAACAAGCCGACAATAAAACAGTAAAGCAAGAAATAGAGAGGTTCCCCCATGATTCCACTCGTATTGCGCGGGGCTCTACTCCTGAGTTTATTAGTGCCTTGCGCCGCATTGTGGGCCCAGCCCAGACTCGGTATCGAGCAGGTAAAAGATGGCCTCTATATGATCACCGGACCGGGAGGCAACATCGGAGTCAGGCTAACAGATGAAGGCGTTATTCTGATTGATGACAAATTTCCGCAGGACTTTGAAGAAATACAGTCACTCATCGCCAGCGTCAGCGCACAGCCGGTGCGATACGTCATCAACACACACCACCATGGTGATCACAGTGGCAGTAACGCAGGTTTTCTCGAGGTGGCCGAAATCGTTGCTCACAAGAATGCCCGAGAAAATATGCTTCGTGGCAATCAGGAGGGTTTGCCGCGGCTGGTTTACACCGACAGTACAGCCATTTATATGGGTGGGGTAGAGGTGCAGGCGTTCCATCTTGGCACCGGACATACCAATGGCGATTCAGTGGTATATTTTCCGGATCTCAAAACCATCCATGGCGGTGACCTGTTGCACACGACAGCGCCATTTTTGGATTATGCGAATGGCGGTAGCAGTCGCGGATGGGTAAGTACTCTGAACGCCATGCTGGCGCTGGATTTTGATACCGCGATTCCCGGACACGGTGGGATTATGAACCGTCGCGATATCCTGAATTTCAGGAACCAGATGGAGTCTGTGCGCCAGCGAATGGCTGAACTCATCCGTGCGGGAGTGTCGGCAGACGGGGCTTCTGAGCAGATCAGGGACCCGGGGCTGAGCTGGACTCAGGCAGAAGACGGCCTGTTCATGCGCCGCAGCGTTCCTGGTTTCTATGAGGAAATAGCCGCTGAACTTGAATAGCACAGCGGTGAACAGGCTGCTTGGGCTGCTTGCCAGTGTTGCGGAACCTGGCGGCAGTGTCAGCTTCCGAAGTAAAGGGAAGGCATACGTTGTCCGGCGAAACCGACCTCGGTAATTTACTGAATAATCTGAATCCCCTCCTATTTGATGGGGATTACGTCTTCTGCACGGTTACAAACTCCGTATCGGAGAGTCTGTCCCGCCTGAGACCGCTGGCAAGCTTCAGTGAAGCAGAAGGGCTGAGTCTCCTCATCTCCCAGGAGCGGGCAGATGCAGAGGGTTTGGACTATAAGGGCGTATTCAAAGGCATCACCCTGCGTGTGCACTCCAGCCTGGATGCGGTCGGCCTCACCGCAGCAGTCTCCTCCTGTCTGGCTGAGCGCGGGATACCGGCCAACGTCATTGCTGCCCGCTACCACGATCATGTTTTTGTACCGCGAGACAAAGCCACTGAAGCGCTGGAGCACTTGCAGGCTCTGGCAGATCCTGATTCCGACCCAACCCTGACACAAAGAGGACATTCAAAATGATAAGCCCCCTGCGCTCGATCGGTTTCCTGACCTTGTTGCTTGGCGTCTCGCTTTCTGTCGCGGCCCAAACGCGGCAGACACTTGAGGTTGAGGGATTACAGCAGCCGGTGGAAATCCTCAAAGATAAGTGGGGGATCTCTCATATCTACGCGGAAACGGAGCACGACCTGTTTTTTGCGCAAGGCTACAGTGCAGCTCGTGATCGTCTGTTTCAGTTTGAGATTTGGCGGGCAAGAGCCACTGGTACCATGGCAGAAATTCTCGGCCCCAAGGCGTTAGAACGGGACCACGGTGCCCGGCTGTTCAAATTCCGCGGTGCGATGGGGGAAGAGTTGCAGCACTACCATCCCAATGGGGTCAATATAATTAATGCTTTCGTGCACGGTGTAAATGCCTTCATCGATCAGGTTATGGAGAATCCGGAGGATCTTCCCTTACCGTTCAAATTGTTGGGTATTGAGCCAAAGCACTGGACAGAAGAAGTCGTGATAACCCGTCACCAGGGGTTGCTGGGCAATATCGGCCTGGAGATTAACGTTGGACGTGCTGTTTGCGCCATTGGCGAGGAGCAAGTTCGCGAACTGCAATATTTCCACCCTCATCAACCCGATCTGAGTCTGGACCCGATGATCGACTGCGAATCACTGCTCCAGAATGACATCCTGCGTTTGTACAACGCCTACAGACGGAACATTCGATTCGAACCGACAGATATTGTGGTAGCGTCTGCTCGCAACGAGGCTATTGCATACGAACAGTTAGCTGCGACGCTGAATAGGGAATCAGAACTGGTCCGGCGATTTGATCTGGATGACATTGGCAGTAACAACTGGGTCGTCAGCGGGGATCTGACTCAGGATGGCTGGCCGATGATGATTAATGATCCTCATCGGGCTCAATCCTCGCCATCGCTGCGCTATTGGGCGCATCTGGTGGGACCGGGATGGAACGTTATTGGCGGGGGCGAACCCACAATACCCGGGATCTCTATAGGTCATAACGAATACGGGGCCTGGGGTCTTACGGTGTTCAACACCGACGGTGAAGATTTACTGGTCTATGAAGTCAACCCTGAGAACCCCGACGAGTATCGCTATAACGGCCAGTGGGAACCTATGTCTGTTATCGAGGAAGGAATTCCCGTTCGGGGTCAGGCTCCCGAACTTGTCCAGTTGAAATACACCAGACACGGGCCGATAGTCTTCGAGGACGTTGACAAACATCTCGCTTATGCGGTGCGGCCTGCCTGGATGGAATTCGGCGGGGCGCCCTACCTGGCATCGTTAAGAATGGATCAGGCCGAGAGTTGGGAAGAATTTCGTGAAGCGTCAAATTACAGCAACATTCCCGGCGAGAATATGATCTGGGCGGACCGCGAAGGCAACATCGGATGGCAGGCAGTGGGCATTGCGCCGATTCGAAGAAATTTCAGCGGGATGGTGCCAGTACCCGGCGACGGTCGCTACGAATGGGACGGCTATTTGCCTATTAAAGCCAAACCTAATGATCTGAATCCCCGACGTGGTTTTATCGAAACTTCCAACAGTAACTACACGCCGCCGGATTTTGAATTTCTTGATGCGATCGGTTACACCTGGACAGATCCGTATCGCTGGGCCCGTGGCAGCGAGGTCTTGGCGTCCGGCCGTAAATTCAACATGTCCGATATGATCGCCCTCCAGCATGACTACCTGTCTATCCCTGCACGCAGTCTTGTCCCTTTTTTCAAGCATTTGCGCGCAGCCGATCCGCAGGTAGAGCAGGCCCGACAACTGTTACTTAATTGGGATTTTGTGCTCGATCGTGATTCCGTGACCGCGGGTATTTATGTGGCGTTCGAGCGTCAGTTGCTTGACAACATCAACGCGCTGAAAGTCCCCGCCGAAGCACAGGACTTTCTCACTGTGGGGATGAAAACGGCGATTGATATGCTGCTGGCTCCGGATGGAGATTTTGGTCCCGATCCGCTGGCTGGGCGCGATGCATTTTTATTGCGTACCCTGGCTGAGGGTGTCCTCAGTCTGCGGGAAAAGCTGGGGCCGAATACCGACGACTGGGTCTACGGTCAGGCCGATTATAAGCATGCGCTGATCCGTCACCCGCTCAGTGCAGCAGTCAGCGAAGAGGTACGAGCACAACTCGATGTCGGGCCGGCTCCGAGAGGGGGTAACAGTTTTACCCTTGGCAATACCGGCAGCGGAGACAACCAGACTACCGGCGCCTCCTTCAGGATATTCGTAGACACACGGGATTGGGACAATACCCTCGGGATGAATGCGCCCGGACAGTCAGGTGACCCGAATAGCCCGCTCTATGACAATCTTTTTGAACTGTGGGCTGACGATGAGGTCTTCCCTGCATTCTATTCAAGAGACAAGATAGAATCCGTGCTGTTTGAAACACTGGAGTTGACCCCCGCGAATTGACTCTGCTTCAGGGTGACTTCAGTGACCGCAGGATCAGGCCGGCGCGAGGCGCCCGGGCGCATGCGGAAACGTTATCTGCTACCAGCAGCAGATTACTATGGGCGTTCCGTCTGCTGATCACTGTTCTGAAACAGCGGCTCGCTCTGCGTAAGCATGGACTTCGATCGTCAGATGCGCGAGCGCATGCTGTTTAGCGATCATCTGCCGGTAGAAGTCAGGCGACTGAGGTGCGCTGGATACCACGGTGATGAGTGCAGCCTGAAGGCCGGAACCGATGGACCACAGGTGAAAATCCACGACTCGGTGCTCTCCGGATGCTTCTATCAGATGGCGGATGACCTCTGTGGTCCCATCAGATTCCTGCGTGTCCAACAGAATGGCACCGGTGCTCTTCAGTAATCCATAGGACCAGCGTGCGACGAGGAGGGCGCCGATCAGGCCCATCATCGGATCCATCCAGAGTGCGCCAAAGTATTTGCCAGTGAGTAGGGCCGCGATCGCCAGCAGCGAGGTCAAGGCATCAGCCAGAACGTGCAGATAGGCCGCTTTCAGATTGTGATCGTGCTCATGGTGATGATGACCGGGTTCATGGGGATGCTCATGCTGGTCCCCCAGGATAAAGACTGATGCGCCGTTGACAACCAGACCAACCGTGGCGACAGCGATCGCTTGGTTAAACGCAATGCTTATCGGGTTGAACAGTCGCTGGCAACTTTCCCAGGCCATCAGTAAGGCAAAAAGGGCCAGCAGAATCGCACCGGTATAGCCCCCAAGCGTATTTACCTTGCCGGTGCCAAAGCTGAAGCGGCCACTCAAGGCCTGCCGACGGGCATAGACATAAGCAAAAGCATTGACTGACAAAGCGACAGCATGCGATCCCATGTGCAGGCCGTCAGCGAGCAGTGCGATCGATCCATAGGCAATGCCTGCCGTAACCTCTGCTGCCATCATGCCTGAGGTCAGGGCGATTACGATGAATGTTCTCAGCTCTCCCGGACGCTTCTTTTCCTGACCAAAGCTGTGAGAGTGGGCCCAACGGGCCAGATTCTCTTCTTTCATCCTGTTAGCTTATACCACGCCCTCTGCCCACACTGAAATCAGCCGGGGCTGTCAGACGGAGACTGGCAGGGAAATGCGGTATCTCTTTCGCGTGTTTGTTATGCTTTCCGCAACCAAACTGTCTGTTAATCGGAGAAGTCATGAAAACACGTATATCGAGCGCTCTGCTGCTCGCCTTAGTCGGGCAATCCGTGCTGGCCGTTGAAGAGGCACCTTCTGCTCTGCTAGAGATCACCAACTTCCGCCAGTATAGCGAGGTTTTCGCCAGCTCCGGACAACCCACCGAAGCCCAGCTGCAGGCGGTTGCAGACGAGGGGTTTGAGCGGGTTGTCTATATTGCGTTTACCAATAATCAGAATGCGTTGCCTGACGAAGACCAGATCGTGAAACGACTGGGAATGGAGTACATGCAGGTTCCGGTTGATTTCTCAAATCCGCTGCCCGATGATTTTTACGCATTCGCAGATTCGATGCAGCGTAATACTGACAAAAAAACGCTGCTGCACTGTCAGGTCAATGCCCGGGCAACGGCTTTCAGCTTTCTGTACCGGGTCCTGTTTGAAGGTGTTTCTGTTGAGGAGGCCAAAGCCGACATGAATACCGTGTGGCAGCCCAATGAAGTCTGGCGCGATTTTATTTTTGAGGTCATGGCGGAAAATGACAGAGATCCGAACTGCGAAAATTGCGACTGGACGCCACCGCCTCCACGGCAGTAATTCTCTCAACTGGCCCCAAAAATGATTAAAGGTTTACACCACAACGCCTATCGTTGCCGGGATTCGGAAGAGACGCGCAAGTTCTATGAAGAGTTTCTTGGCCTGCCTCTTGTGCAGGCTTTTGAAATAGCCGTAACCAAATCGGGGCGTGACAGCAAAGTGCTGCACAGTTTTTACCGGATGGAGGATGGTTCATTTCTGGCTTTTTTCGAAGAGCCGGAGGCTGCTTTTGAATTTAAACCTCAGCGGGATTTTGACCTGCACATTGCGCTCGAAGTCAGTTCGGGTTTCTTGCGGGACATCAAGGCAAAGGGAGAGGCAGCAGGTATCGACACACGGGGTGTGTCAGATCATGGGTTCATTGACTCCATCTATTTCCGGGACCCGAATGGTTATGTAATCGAATTGGCGGCGAAGCGTGCTCTGCATGATGAAGCTTTCGATGCCTCCGTTGCCCGCTCGGCCCTGGATGAGTGGCAGCGCAGCAAAGGGAACAAGCGTTCAGCTTCCTAGCGAAAAACCGTCTGTATACCCGTCCGTTTCAACCCAAGCTTAGGGCTGCGGTGCATCTGAGCTGGCCGTTTCCGGCGGCGCCTCGGTGACATTCACGGATTTGTGCTGCTCTTACCGGGTGAGCTGCAGAGGCTGTCTCAATCGAGCCGGAACAAAAAAGGCGAGTCGCTGACTCGCCTTTTTCTGTATCCGCATGAAGAATAGCGATCAGTCGTCGCCGCCCTGATTGACTTCCTTCCAGGTGTAGAACCCCATGAACATCTCCTCCCAGGACTGTTCCCCCCAGTTCACTTCAATACCCGGGTCTGGATTGAAGCTATTCTGCGCTGAGTTATCGAACGCTCCCGTCGCGACAATTTTGGTACCGGCAGGCACCCTGAGCGGAGATTCCAGTTCATGCGCCAGCTGCCAGTTGAAAGAGTAGGCAGGAACGGACAGCAACATCTCTTCAGATCCGTCCGGATAGACCGCTTTGAACTTCATGCGTTTGCCGCGGAAATGCATGTGCGGCATTAGGCTGTGAATGTCAGACTCCTCTCGAATATAGGTGACCAGCTCCATTTCGTGGTCTTTTGCACCGGCCGGGATAGAGATAGAGAATGCGTTGCCTACGCCACCGCCCATTCGTTCTTCAGGGACATAGCCTTCGGGATAGAAGTAGATGCCCACTTCAGTTTCGTCCGTCATCTCTTTGCCAGAGGTGGTGTAGTGCATTTGAAAGCTTAGTTTGGTTCCGGCTAGCAGTTTGCCGCCGACACCTTCAGGATTCAGCGAAATATTGTTCCCCGGTGCATAACCTGCAACTGAAGCCTGATCCGGGCCGCCGCTGCCGAGCAGGGCGCCTACATCGATTTCAGGATTTTCCTGAAAGATTCTGTCGATCGGTGGTTGCTGGCCAGAGGCAACAGCCGCGAAAATTTCGGCGCGAATCGCTGCAGCGCGCTCTTCGGGCAGGCTGTTGATGGCTTTCAGGAACAATGCCTGAGGGTCATCGCCAGCACCCGGTGGGACGACAGTCGTGATAATGTGGTGAAGCACTGCAGGAGCCCCCGGTGCGACTTCGCTGCCTCGGACCCAACGGTCTTCTTCAAGCCCGAGGTCTACCACGATGTCCTTGTAATCAACGACGCCGGTAGCCGGAACTGTGGTGGCTGGAATCTTGACTATCATATCCGGCTCACCGAGAGACCATTTCCCCTCCGGCCAGACCAGAGTGCTGAGAGGGTCGGTCCCGCCGTTCACGTCAACCGGCGCACCCGCTGACACCCACCGAACGAGCTTTTGCATCTCTGAGTCGGTCAGGTTCATTTCGTTTTTGATCTTGTGACCGACCTTGTTGTCGATCTGACCGGGTGGCATGCGCTTGGTCATCACCACTTCTCTGATCATTGGAGACCAGCCTTGTACGGCGAGGCTGCTGTCCATGGCAAAGGGCGCAATGCCTCCTTCCCGATGACATTGTGCGCAGTTTTCAGCGATAATGGGCGCGATGTCATTAACGTAGGACAACTCAGAATGCTCGCTTTCGTTACTGGGTATTGCTGATCCCGCACCGGCTATACTGACCAGTTCAACTTCCGAACCCGCAAGCAGCGCCTCAACTGCGTCTTCGGCTCCTGACTGAACCGGACCCCGGTAGGCAATCTCGAATGAGGTCGGGTCGTAGACGACGACTTCGTCCATGCGCCCGATGCCCAGCATCTCGGTAACAAGATGCGTGTCATCCATCAGCACCGGCAGTTCAATGTGGTTCGCTGCCAGTTCCGCAGCGACCGCGTCGCGATCGTTATCCAGGCCTGGGTTCAGCAGAAATAGGGCCACCTGGTCCTGATACCGGGCCTGCAGAGCCGTCATCGCAGGCAGAGTGTCGGCGTCTGTAGCGCTCAGGCCAAACGGGGCGATCACCACTGCCTGATGGTCGTCGTACCAAGCCATATGGTGTTGCACTCCTGCGTGGTCGATCAGGGAGAAATCTCCAACGCGCTCACCGGCGAGCGCTTCGGCTGAAAATACCACAACGGAGCAAGACAGAATGAAGTGCAGAAGTCTGGTCACAATTTCCTACCTCTAGATTGAAAGCGTGTTTGCTGGGATATTCCAGAACACACTGACCGACAGTGTGTTCTGCGCGATTCGGCCCCGGTGCTTGCCTCAAACGCAATGCATCAGCGCCTGTAAAACTAAGATAAAGTGTACTCGAATCAACGGCGATTGCAGCAATTTTTCGGAATTTTTGTCACCGGGCTACTCACCTTCCCTACAGACCGCGAGGGGACTGGCCTGATGGAAAATAATCACTGATTATTGATGTCGGAAAACCCGATCTTAGTCAGCAAACCTAGTTACTGAATTTTTAAGAGCGCTCAGAATGGCTCGTTGACCCATGATTTGCTGTCTGATCGTGTGCCAGGCGGATGCCTCGCTGGCCGGCTCTCCGGCCCGGATGTGGCGTCTGCAGGATAAAGCTTTGCCTGTGAGCTGCGCTTGATGCGAATGCGCGCTGGGTCACAAATCGCGATCTGTAAGCAGCGGTGACGCGTATAATGAGGGGCGGACAGCGCCGGGCTGAACGCTTGTGTAAAATTGACCGCAGGATGGACAGGCTACCATGACCCAAGCCGTGTTACTGATGAATCTGGGCACCCCCTCTGAACCGACTGCGAAAGGGCTACGCGATTTCTATCGCTATTTCTTTTCCGATCCTTACGTTTTTGACTTCAACCCAGTCGGCCGGTGGTTACTGCGCAACCTGATTATTCTCCCGTTTCGGGCGCCGAGGATCGCGAAGGATTACGCCGAGATATGGATGGAAAATGGATCGCCGCTCAAGGTATACGCCGACGAAATGGAAGCGAGCCTTCAAAAATCGTTCGATCAGCAGGGGAATCAGGTTCTGGTGCGCACCGGCATGGCATATAGCAAACCCTATGTGTGGGATGCAATGGCAGATCTGGAAGCTGCGGGCGCAACCGAGATTCTGTTGCTGCCGATGTTCCCGCAATACTCAACTGCGACCACAGCCTCAGTATTTAATTCTGTGAAGGTGGCGGCAAAAAAATGGGCAAAGCCACCGAAGCTGCATTTCGTGGATGACCTTTTTCAGGAGCCGGCTTTCCTGCAGGCCTGGGCGTCGCTCATTCAGCAGCATGTTGATATTGAATCGCTGGACCATATCATCTTCAGCTACCACGGTGTGCCCGAGAAAACGATCAAAAAAGCCGATCCCGCGGGAGTTTGCGAATTCGGGACATGCTGCCATTCAACGACGGACAGCAATCGCCTTTGTTACCGAATGCAGTGTGTGCAAACCACGCTGGGCATTACCCGTGAGTTGGGCTGGGAGCCTGATGAATATTCGGTAGCCTTCCAGTCCCGTTTCGGTCCTTTACCCTGGATTCAGCCCTACTTGGATGAGCATATTGAGGCGCTGGTTGCCAAAGGCAATAAGCACATCGCGGTTGTAACGCCAAGTTTCATCTCAGACTGCCTGGAAACGCTGTTTGAAATAGGCATTGAGTACCGGGAACAATTTGAAGAGGCCGGCGGAGAGAAATTTCAGTTGGTCCCGAATCTGAACAATGAGCCCAGTTGGTTTCGTGCCGTTTACGACATTGCAAACAGGCATCTGTTGGCGCTCGCTAGTCTCTGAGCGAGTTTTTTACAGCGAATCCCCTGCACAGAGAAAAGGGGCCTCCCGCATGGCGAGAGGCCCCTTTTTCGTCTTCAGCCTGATTGAGGGAAACCACCCCCGGAGCCAGGCGCCGAGCCTTTCGATCAGGCGATGATCGCGCGTTTGACCAGATTTTGCATCAAGGACACTTTAAAGCCGTTGTGCGCGAGGGTGCGTGCACCTGTGGTACTCAGCTCTTTGACTGCTTCGGCGGTGTCAGCGTTTCTGCTGTTTCCGCGGATGGCATTTTCAACCTCGTTCAAGCGGCGCGGTGTGGTTTGCACGGCACCGACGACAATTCGGGAATCCTTGATCTGACCGTCAGTGATTTTAAATGCGGCCGCGACATTCACCAGCGAGAAATCCCACACGTTTCGGTCGGCAACCTTCTCCCAGTAGAACTCTGCGTTAGCCCAGGTGTAAGGAATTCTGACTGACGTCAGAATATCCCCGGGGCGCAGAACCGTTGTGTTTTCGATGTCATTAGCCGGGCCCACGAAAAATTCGCTGGCAGCAATCACCCGCTCGCCGTCGAGATTCTGAATCACCATAGAGGCGTCCAGGGCAACCAGTGCCGGCGCGGTATCCGAGGCTCCGGCCGCGACGCAGCGGCTCTGATCGAACAGAGCGTGTTCCCGATTCATGCCCTGCGGTGTATCTGCATAGCACAGGTTTCCTCCGGCCCGGTAACAGGATAGCCCTCGCCGATAGTACCAGCAGCGAACGTCCTGACTGACGTTGCCGCCCAGCGTGCCGATGTTCCGAATCTGAGGGCTGGCTACGACGCTGGCCGCGTCGGCCAGCAGCGAATAACTACCGCGGATCAGGTCGCTTGTCGCAACCTCGGTCAGCGTAGTCAGCGCACCGATTTCGATACCGTCCGCGGTTTCACGAATCCCGCGCAGCGACTCAATAGCGCTCAGATCAATCAGTGCATCAGCGGACTTGGCGCGGTCTTTCAACCAGCCATAGGTGTCTTGCCCACCGCCTACTAGCCAGCCTCTTTCAGCGAGGCGGTCAGCAATCGCAAGCGCATCTTCAACCTGTACCGGCTGGTACAGTTCCATGTTTGGCATTACGTCATGTGATGGCATAGTTCACCTCAGAAAGTATTAGTCTTTAACGTTCCTGCACCGGAGCTGTAGCTGTTACCGGCGAGGTGGTCGATGATCATGTCGGTGGTTACCGGGGCCGTGTTGAACAAGTGTCCGCCCAGCGCATCACGCAGCGCACTGGACAAAGCCGCTGCGGCGGCGCCCTGCGTAGGCTCGCCGATCCCGCGACCTCCTGTCGGGTTTTGCGGATCCGGGATGTTGACGCCTTGAGCAATCGTATCAACAGGGACGTCCATGTTGGTTGGCGGCTTGCACTGATACAGCCCAGTGTTGGCCGGAAGCCCGTTTTGCGGATCATAGACATGCTTCTCGAGACCGGATAATCCGACCCCCCAGACTGCACCACCGCGCATGGCATTTTCAAAGTTCTTGGGATGAACAACCGTACCGCAATCGGCAACGGAGGCGTAATCAACGATTTCGTACTTACCGGTGTCGATGTCCAGTTCAATTTCCATAAACCCGATCACGTTGCCGGGTGGTTGACCGACACCGGGAATAGTGTCTTTGGCAACACCCACCAAACCCGAGCCGGCCATGCCCTGAACGGCGATTTGGGTCAGTGGGTTGATGTCATCAGGATACTCCTCCCCGCTGAACTTACCGCCCAGTTCCATGGCTCGCCGGGCGGCTTCTGCATAAGTGAGTCCCTGAGAGTTGTCGACAGTTTTGAAAACGCGCTCGTCGCCGATCTCGTAGTCATCCGTGGTACCACCAAGATCCATGGCGGCGATCTCTTTCATCTTCGCAATGGCATCCTGAGCGGCAACCCAGTTGGTCCGCGTGTGCGTGAAGATCGTATTGGACCCGCCCTGACCTGAGCTGTGAGGCAGATAGCGGTCCGAACGGCCCCGGACGATTTCGCAGCGCTCCCAGGGAATTTGCAGAGCCTCTGCGGCAGCGCGACAGGTCGCAGCGTACGAGTAGGTGCCCAGGTTTCCGACACCACTGTGGATGTAAAGCCTGCCATCGGTTCCGATACGCAGCAGTCCGTCGTAGCCCCGGCCGCCTGCGCCGTGGTAGCCGAGCCCGACACCGAGACCGCGTCGCTTGCTGCCACCGAGATCCTTGGGTTGGCTGCTTCTTTCGGCCCAGTTGAATGCCCGTGCACCCTGATCGAGTGCTTCGCGGACGAATGCGCTGGTTACAGGTCCCTGACCACCACCCTGGAAGCCATCGCTGTCGAGGACGTTGCGCTTGCGGAACTCGACGCGATCCATGCCGATCGCCTCAGCCAGCTTGTCAGTCATGGGCGCCAGTACGGCAGCCATTTCGTTCTGCCCTGGCCCCCGCTGAGCACCGCGCGGGGTGGTGTTGGTGTAAACCGATATGTGTCGGAACCGCATGTTTTCTGGTTGGTAAGCCACGGTGACGTGTTGCGCTGAGGAATTTCCGCTGCCCCCGCCGGTCATACCGCCATCGTTGACAATCACCAGATCAACCGCAGATACCTTGCCATCTTCCTTGATGCCGGTCTTGATCCAGCCTTGCATGCCAGAGCGGGCCGAACCGATGTAGAACTCCTGTTCTCGCGTGATTCGAAGCTGCACCGGTCGATTCAGAACCCGGGAAAAGTTGCCGGTTATCGCCATGTAAGGATATGGCCCGATTTTGGAGCCAAAGCCGCCGCCGGTGGCCTCGTTGATAAAGACCAGATCCTCCAGGGGGATATTCAGCATGCGTGCCAGACCGGCGTTATTGGCACTCTGGCTCTGGGAAGAACCGTGGAAATAGCATTTCCCGTTTTCCCAGTAAGCCATACAGGTTCTTGCTTCCAAAGAATGGTGCGGATAGCCCATGGTGACGAACGGCTCTTCAATGATCGCTGCAGCCTCAGCAAAGCCCGCTTCGATATCGCCGAAGGCCCATTCATTGGTGAATTCAGCGCCGACCGGTTCCTGACCCGCCCGAAGCGCATCAATGGCGCTTTGCGGCCATTTGATGCTTTTGATCTGAGCGCCGACGATGGGAGAGCCTTCCGGACCCTCTTCCTGCGTTCTCACCAGCGCGTTGCCTTCGGGATAGGCATCGGGACCATTGGGAGAGAGACTCTCCAGAGGGTCGACGACGAAATCCCGGCGCTCGAAATCAATTCGAATGCGGTCAAGCGCAGTTTCGGCGATTTCTTCAGAAGTGGCTGCCACTGCCAGGATCGGTTGACCGACATAGGTAATGTAGTCTGACGCCAGAGCCGGATTGGCCGGGGGCGCGACAGGTGGGAGGTCATCGGCGGTAAATATCCCGATCACGCCGTCCATGCGAAGCGCAGCTGTCGCATCAATATTGACCACTCTGCCTGAAGGCGTCGGGCTGGTCAGCAGTCGCGCGAAGACCATCCCTTCGGCTTTGTAGTCTTCCGCGTATTTGATCTCGCCGGTGACCTTGCCAGGTACACAGGGCGGCGTGAAGTCTTTTCCTATATGTGTACTCATGCGATTTGCCCCGAGGCGCGTAACACGCCATTGATGTAATGTTCATAAGCGCCACAGCGGCACAGGTTGCCTGACAGACCGGCACGAACTTCCTCGCGGGTCGGTCTTGGATTGCTGCTAAGCAGCGCAACGGCTGACATCACTTGGCCGGGTGTGCAGAAACCGCACTGCGGAGAATTCTCATTGATGAATGCCTGTTGAACAGCATGCAGCGTTCCGTCAGCCGATTTGATGCCCTCGATAGAAACGACCGCTTTATCCTTGACGTTGTGGGTCAACACCGAGCATGCATAATTTGCGACGCCGTCGATCAGTACAGTACATGCGCCGCATTCTCCGCGATTACAGCCGATTTTGGTGCCGGTCAGATCGAGTTTGTACCGCAGGGTATAGGCCAGTGTCTCCGATGGCATGACATCGATCGGGCGTGTGCGGCCGTTGATGTTGAGACTTATCAAGCGCTCGGCCGTTCCCGCCCCGTTCTGTGCGTTAGCGAGATATACTCCTGCGCCGGTGGTTGCGGCAGCACCGGAGAAGATGACTCCCTTGATAAAACGTCTGCGTGTTAGTTTGGAATTCACTGACATTGCTCCGTTTGTGGGTTAACGAGCGCATCCGCAGCGAGAGGCTTTGGGATGCGGTTTTTCCCAGATATATCTGGCGTTTAGGTCACTTGTGAGGCTAAGCCCTTTCTGCGATAAAAGCAACAAAGTCGCGAATCAGACCTCTCCGAAACACCGGAAAATAGGGGCCTGGAAGCCTTCTGAGCGAAAATATTACACACTGTTACAATCACCGACGACTGCCGACCGGTTACGTACTTTCCGTGCCTTAAGATTCCGTTTTCAACCCCCAACGCGATTCCAGAGCAGAATCAGGGTATCTTTGGTCCGGTGGCAAACGATGTTCGGACGCAGCGGCGCGAGAGCGCCGCTCGTTCGCTGGGCATCCGTAAGAAAATCAGTATGAAATCGGTAAGGAGTCACAGTCTGTGAAACGCTCTGACAGGATCCAGTATCATCAAGCACTTGCCGCGTTCGCAGTCTGCACCTGCGTGTGTCTGCATTCGGCGCAGGCGCAAACAATCCCTTCTTTCACTGAAGGCATGATGACTGCGGCCGAGCGCAGTCATTACGAGCGTACCTCCACGTTCAATGAGGTCATTGAGGTGCTGGATGCGCTGGACAGCCAGACTGACCTGATGTACCGCGAAACCCTGCTGCTGACCCGGGAAGGGCGCGACGTGCCCATTGTTGTGCTGGCAAATCCTCCAGTCTCCTCGCCGGCGCAGGCTGAAGCCAGCGGCAAACCGGTGATTGCTATTCAGGCAAACATTCATGGTGGCGAAGTGGAGGGTAAGGAAGCATCGCTGATTGTGATGCGCGATATTCTGTTCGGAGACAAGCAGCATCTGCTGGACAATCAGATACTGATTTTTGTGCCGATCTATAATGCTGACGGCAATGACGCCATGGTGAAGAATTCGCGGCCCAATCAGGAATTGAGTCCGGTCATGACCGGGGTGCGGACAGCGCACGGATATGATCTGAATCGGGACGGAATGATTGTCGAGGCAGATGAGACGAAGGCGCTCTTCAGAAACGTGATTCAGCGCTGGGATCCGGATCTGCTGGTAGATCTGCACACGACCAACGGGACCTGGCACGGGTACTCATTGACCTATGCGCCGTCCTACGCTACGGCGGGAGACGCCAGCACGTCAAACTATACCAGTGAGGTCATGCTACCGGCGCTGAAGCAAAGCGTGAAAGAGAAATTTAATCTCGATATTGACTGGTACGGTGGCTATGACTATCGCAGCTGGCCGCCCACCGAATTACGCACCTATCATCATGCGCCAAGATACCTTACCAATTACATGGGGCTGCGGAATCGCATGGCGATTCTCAGTGAAACGTTTTCCCATGATCGGTTCTACAAACGCGTGCATGCGGCGAATGTGTTTGTTGAGGAAATTCTAGAATATACCCACCAGCATGGCAGAACCATGCGGCAGATAAACCACGAGGCTGACCGGAGAGTTGCCGCCAGTGCCATTGGTCAGCAAAATGGCGTGCAGTTTTCCATGGTGCCCCGCGAAGAGCCGCTGGATCTGCTGACTTATCGTTACATTCCTTATCGGAAGGCAAACGGATCGACGGATTTTGTGCGCAGCGCAGAACTGGTCACCATCGCCGGGGTGCTGAATTACAACCGGTTCGAGTCCAGACAAACGGCATTGGTGCCGAGTGCCTATATTTTCAGCGCTGCCTTCACCGGCCTGGCAGAAAAACTTCAGGAACACGGTATCTGGGTTGAAACCCTGGAGGCAGATGCTGCATTCCCTGGACAGCAGTTTATGGTGCGCGAGGTCGGCAAGCGGAATTCAGTGCAGAATGGCCGAACCAACAGTCTGTTGAGTGGCGAATTTGTCGACATCACGAAAACCTTCTCACGCGGCGATTATGTGGTTTCAATGGGTAGCCCGCTGGCTAACCTGATTTTCTACCTGCTGGAGCCTGAGTCTGACGACGGTCTGGCCTACTGGAATCTGTTTGATGACTTTCTTGATGAAGCGCTCAGTGTATCTGAGTTGGTTGAGTATCCGATCTTTAAAGTGCGCTGAGTCTCCGGTATCAGGATGGCTGGAGTCAGGGTTGTCGTAACAAAAGGTCGAACATAAAAAAGCCGGGTGCTCGAATGAGCACCGGGCTTTCTGTTCCTCTTTAGTAATCCGTTTTACCGTGCTGGCTCAGAATTCGAACTGAATACCCATGCGGATCTCGTACAGCGTAGCGTTTTCACGCAAATCCGTCAGACCGCGGTTGCGGAAGTCTTCAAACACGTACCGGTTCTGAGCGTCCAGTGATGCGGTAACAACCTGCTGATTGAAGAAGTAGGCGTCAGACTGTCGCCCCCAGCTGTCGTTCAGCATGTTTAGCACGTTGTAGACCTTCAGATAGGCTCGGGCCTGAGTGCCGAAAACCAGAGGCAGCTCCTGGTCGATCCTGAAATCGAGTCGAGTAGACCAGTCTGAAAAGTTCTGGTTACGTGGCACGAATCCTCCAGCAAATTCGGCATAGCCGTTATCCAGCACAAAACGCTCCCAACCGGTGATATCAAAACCCGGCCCGATAACCACATTTGGATCATTGAGCGCCGGGATGTAGAGCTGATGGCGGCCAAAGAAGCCATCGCCTTCCAGATCGGAAGAGCTCATCACGTGACTGGTCGGTTGACCCTGTTTGCGATAAAGGAACGCGGTGAAGCGGGTCTCGTTGCCCGGAATGAACTCGTGCGCATAGCTAACTCGCCCTGTGAATCGGTGAGGCGATACATAGTTTGAGGTTGCTGCTACCGGGTCCACCAGCGAGGTCAGTGCGAGGTTGCCGAAGTTAGATCCGGCGACTGAGGAAGTCATCGGGCTGACATCAGTCTGGTCGGTGTAGGCATAGCCAAAATTCCAGTCCAGACCCCAGTCATATCGGTGACGGGCGACAATTGAGAAAGCAACGCCTTCGCCTTCGGTCTGCGCGTTGGTCAGCATGAAGTTGTCTTCACCGCGAACGAAGTCAAAAATCGGCGCACCGGCCGCAGTTGTTCCGACCTGGTCCTGGGCGAGGTCTTCATAATAAGCCGGGTTGTCCTGACGCGAGTAAATCAGGTCGGCATCCAGCGTCAGACCGCTGTCAAACGAGTAAGTCGCTCCCAAAGAGTATTTCCACTCGGAGGGCTGTTTATAGTTGGGGTCAATAATTACCAGCCCCTCATTGGCTGCGTTTGCGGCTGTGGTAGCGGCAACCTGATCAAACAGAGACTTAGGCACATCATAACCAGGACGTCCCGCGCCACTCAGCGCAACGTCGTTAAACACCGATTCCGCACCGCTGAAATTGCGATACTGCAGCTGGACATTCGAAATGCCGTCATTACTCCAAGCATTGGTTACCCATACATTTGGGTTACCGCCAGAGTAGAGGCCGACGCCACCGCGAACGGTCAGATTGTAGTTAGCCTCCCAGGTAAAACCGAGACGCGGCATCCACAGGTCAACGCCATCCAGATTGGCATCATTGCGGACACCCATCAGTGAGGTAAACGCCTGATTGAATTGAGGGCGATCGTCCATGCTCATCCGTTCATACCGGAGCCCGCCCACCAGAGTCAGATCGTACTCGGGGATAAACCACTCATCCTGCACGTAGAACATGTCGACGTTGTTGCGGAATTTGGCCGCTGCGTCATCCGGGTTGTTTGTTCCTCCGCCGCTGCCGTAGTAGACGCGACTCGGGCGCCCCAGCAGGAATCGGTCAATACCGGACAGGCCGCAGGTCGGATCGTCAAAGCGACCCTGCGCATCCAGCGCGGCACAGGCTGCGGGATTGCCCAGAGAATCATCGAAGTAATCCCATTCGCCGCCGTTAGAGTGCTGGACGAACTTGTTGAAGACATCCAGTTCATCTCGCTCATAGCCAAAAGTCACGATGTGATCGCCAATCAGATACTCACCGAGAAAGCGAAAGTACGCAGATTCCCAGTTCAGCGCATTAGCCTGACGGGAGTCATCGGCGCCGAGATAGATCACATTGTTGCGACCGTTGACGCTGATCTGATGATCTCCCACATCTTTGGGGCCGACGGTAACCTGAGAGTCGAGCATCTCGTTGGTGTTGTAGAAAATGTCCGTCGAGAACGCATCGCTCCATTGTGACTTCAGTTTCACTGTGAGGGTTTCCAGATCGGCGCCCTTACGGTAGAAGTGATTGGCGAATTCGAATTCATTCTGATCGCCGTCTGACGCGCGATCTTCGAAGCCTTCATATATGTTGTAGATTAGGGCAGCCGAGTGCCGATCACTGATGTTCCAGTCCAGGCGTCCCATCCAGCTTTCTGCCGTTTGCAGTCCGTCACTGGGGGCGCCGCCTGTGTCAATGTTGTAGAGATCGCGGGCCGCATTGTTGACCAGATTGAACGTATCGAGGTCCAGCCAGTCACGCTCTACGCCGCTGCCGGAACCGGCTACGCCCTGTCCAATGAATTCCGGTTGCTCGGATTCTTCGTAGGCCGTGAAAAAGAACAGTTTGTCTGTGATCAGTGGGCCGCCGACGCTGAAGCCCTTGTATTCTTCGTCATACTCAGGCGTTGAGAAGCTTTGCTGTGATCCATCTCGACGTTCGATTAGGTCACCGCGCAGGCCATCGTTGGTAAATTCGTAGAACACGTTTCCGGACCATTCATTGGTGCCTGAGCGTGTTACCGCATTTATGTTGCAGGCGCTGAACCCGCCGTAGGTGACATCAAAAGGTGCCAGCTCAGCAGATACCTGAGCGACTGCAGCATATGGGAACGGCATGCCCGTCGCAGTCGCGTAACCGTTGCTGTTAAGACCAAAGCGATCATTCTGAGCAACTCCGTCCAGCATGACCGAGTTGAAGCGAGGATGCTTGCCGATGCAGTTGGTCTGAGAGTCACGCGCATCACCGTCGAGGTTAAAACGCGGATCCAAGGAGTAAACGTCGCGAATATCGCGGTTGTAGGCTATCGCCGTGTCCAGATCGAACGTGCCGAAGGTTGCTGCTGGGCCGGCAGCGATGTCTACCAGCGTGTTTGCCTGACCAAAAACCAGGATTTCTTCCACTTCGCTCGGGGCGCCCATGTCAACCGTCAGGTTGTAGACATCACCCAGTTGGATCGAGTCAATGGTTACCGTTTTGGAATTGTTGATGGTGACAATATACGGTCCACCGACCGGCAGGTTGGTCGCGTAGAAAGTACCGGTGTTGTTGGATTCGAGGGTGCGGGTGGCGCCGGTTCGTGAATCCTGAACGACCACGGTGGCGTTGGCCAACGGACTGCCCGAGCCATCAACCAGTCTGCCGCGGATGCCTGATGAAGTGTCCTGAGCTGCCAGTTCGCCGGAGAGCGTTCCGATGGCTGCCAGGACTGAGGCACATAGAATGTTTGTTGCATTACGTGGGTTACGCATGCGCTCCTCCTGATAGGGTTGGTCTAATTAGGTTTTGATTCCTGTAGGACCGCGGCTGCTGATTGCTTGATTGCGCTTCCATACGCTGGCTGCGGGAGAATATTCCGGGCCAAGTATAATAGCCCGATGGTTGCGTTTTTATGACAAAATCCAGTCAATCAGAGGTCTGCTGCAGTCGTGGGCGCAAAGCTTGAGCTCCCTTGACAGATCCCGCTGTCGACCACGACACGCTTCTGCGAGGCGGCGCGCATTCTCGCACAATCGGGCCATGACCCCAAGCGCTTTGTGGAGATTGCATCCTGCCAGAGTCCGCCTGTCAGCGCCGGCATGACCGCGTTCAGAATTGACTGACTTTGGATCATCTAAAGTATTTTTTTGAGGAAGGTGCCGGTGTGTGAACTTTTTTCACCGGCTACCTGCTCCGGGGTGCCCTGCACGATGATCTGGCCGCCGCCGCTGCCGCCTTCCGGACCTAGGTCCACCAGCCAGTCGGCAGTTTTGATCACATCGAGGTTGTGCTCGATCACGACGATGGTGTTGCCCTGATCTCTCAGGTGGTGCAGCACCGCCAGCAGCTGTTTAATGTCGTGAAAATGCAGCCCGGTGGTCGGTTCGTCCAGGATGTAAAGCGTTTTGCCGGTATCGCGTTTGCTGAGTTCTCTGGACAGTTTAACGCGTTGGGCTTCACCCCCAGACAGCGTCGTGGCAGCTTGTCCAAGGCAGATGTAGGACAGCCCCACATCAATCAGCGTCTGCAGTTTGCGCGCAATGGCCGGGACTGCATCAAAGAAATCGCGGGCATCTTCGATGGTCATTTCGAGAACTTCGTTGATGTTCTTGCCTTTGTAGGTGACTTCCAGAGTCTCCCGGTTATAGCGCTTGCCCCGGCAGACATCACAGGCAACATAGACGTCCGGCAGGAAGTGCATCTCCACCTTGACCACACCATCACCCTGACAGGCCTCGCAGCGGCCGCCCTTGACGTTGAAGGAGAATCGTCCGGGTTTGTAACCGCGGCTACGGGCTTCCTGTGTGCCGGCAAACAGCTCCCGCACCGGGGTAAAGATGCCGGTATAGGTCGCCGGATTGGATCGCGGTGTGCGACCGATCGGACTCTGATCAATGTCGACAACTTTGTCCAGATGCTGTAGACCTTCAATGTCTTCATAGGGCGCCGGGTTCAGCGTAGAAGCCTTGTTCAGTTTGGTCGCAGTTATCGGGTACAGGGTGTTGTTGATCAGGGTGGATTTACCCGACCCGGAGACGCCGGTGATACAGGTGAATAATCCGATCGGCAGGCAAAGGGTGACTCCCTGAAGATTGTTGCCGGTGGCTCCGGACAAGGTCAGAAGTTTTTTGTTGTCTCGCTGAACTCGCTGCTCAGGAATGGCGATGGTTTCTTTGCCGGACAGATATTTCCCTGTCAGCGAGGCGGCCGATTTCTTGATTACGCTCAGCGGTCCTTCCGCCACGATCTCGCCGCCGTGAACTCCTGCTCCGGGACCGATATCGATGATGTGATCGGCACTCACGATGGCCTCCTCATCGTGCTCTACCACGATCACTGTATTGCCGAGATCGCGCAGATGAAACAGCGTGTTGAGCAGACGGGTATTGTCGCGCTGATGCAGGCCGATTGACGGTTCGTCGAGGATGTACATGACCCCGACCAGCCCGGCTCCGATCTGGCTGGCAAGCCGGATTCGCTGGGCTTCTCCTCCGGAGAGGGTATCCGCGCTGCGGCTAAGGGTCAGATAGTTCAGGCCAACGTCGACTAGAAATTTCAGCCGGTCCTGCAGTTCCTTGAGTACTTTTTCAGCAATTTTTGCCTGTTTGCCTGCCAATTCCAGACTGCCGAAATAGTCAGCGGCCCGGGCCACGGTCATCTCCGTGATGCTGGGTAGATTCGCCCCCTCAATGAGCACATGGCGGGCATCTTTGCGCAGTCGGGTGCCGTCGCATTCGGGGCAGGGCTGGGAACTCATGTATTTCGCCAGCTCTTCGCGGACCATGGACGATTCGGTTTCACGGAAACGCCGCTCCATGTTGGGCAGAATGCCTTCGAATGGCCAGCTCCTGGTGTAGGTATTGCCGCGGTCATTAACGTAGCTGAACTCTATGACCTCCTTGCCGCTGCCGTAGAGGATGATTTTCTGGATTTTCTTCGACAACTGGTTAAACGGTGTGTCGACCGCAAAACCGTAGTGGTCAGCCACTGAAGTGAGCATCTGAAAATACCAGAAGTTCCGCCTGTCCCAGCCCCGAATCGCACCTTCTGCCAGCGCTAGGCTGTCATCCGTTATGACGCGTTGTTCGTCAAAGAACTGCTTGAGGCCGAGTCCGTCACAGGTAGCGCAGGCGCCAGCAGGGTTGTTGAATGAAAACAACCTAGGCTCAAGCACAGAGATGCTATGACCGCACTTGGGGCAGGCGAACAGCGCGGAGAACAGCATCTCCTCCTGATCGCCATCGTCTATATGCGCCACCATAGCCAGTCCTTCTGCCAGCTGGATGGCAGTCTCGAAGCTTTCTGCCAGGCGCTGCTCCAGCCCGGGTTTGATCTTCAGTCTGTCTACGACGACATCGATAGAGTGCTTTTTGTTTTTTTCGAGCTCAGGCGGATAGTCAATCTCGCACACCAGACCATCTACACGGGCGCGGATGAAGCCGCTGGTGCGGAGCTCTTTAAACACGTGGACATGTTCACCCTTGCGCTCCCGAATGATCGGAGCCAGCACCATAACCCGGGCACCCTCCGGCAGGGCCATGACCTGATCGACCATTTGGCTGACGGTTTGCGCCTCGAGCTTGTTGCCGTGTTCCGGACAGTGTGGCTCGCCCACGCGCGCGAACAGCAGGCGTAGGTAATCGTAGATTTCAGTGATGGTGCCGACAGTAGAACGCGGGTTGTGTGAGGTGGATTTCTGCTCAATGGAAATCGCCGGGGAGAGCCCTTCGATATGATCGATATCCGGCTTCTCCATCATGGACAGAAACTGTCTGGCGTAAGTCGATAGCGATTCGACATAGCGACGCTGACCCTCGGCATACAAAGTGTCAAAAGCCAGCGAAGATTTCCCGGAACCGGACAGACCGGTAATGACGACTAGTTTGTCGCGCGGTATGGTGAGATCAATGTTTTTCAGGTTGTGGGTGCGAGCCCCCTTGACGACGATCTTGTCCATTGGTTTACCGCGAGCAGAGTCAAGCCGGCTATTATCAGAACATTCCACTACGAGAGTAAAGTGGAGATGGATTTCAATCTTTCAGATTGAGCTTCGCTCGTCCGCGGGTGCCGCTGTTTGAATGAAAAGCCGTATAAATTTCCACTTATTCAGATCGATGGTATAGACTTGGGCGGAAAACATGGCAAAGCTCAGCAAGGGAGAAAAGAGTGGCAAGTCGCGGTGTAAATAAAGTGATTCTGGTGGGAAATCTGGGTAACGACCCTGAGGTCCGGTATATGCCCAACGGCAATGCGGTGGCCAATGTCTCACTGGCAACCAGTGAGACCTGGAAGGACAAAAGTACCGGGGAGCAGCAGGAGAAGACCGAGTGGCACCGAGTGGTCTTTTTCAATCGTCTTGCGGAAATTGTCGAGCAGTACGTCAAAAAGGGCACCAAGCTTTACGTCGAAGGGCGTCTCCAAACACGATCCTGGGAGCAGGATGGCGTAAAAAGATACAGCACGGAAGTTGTGGCAAACGAGATGCAAATGCTCGATTCCCGCGGCGGCGTGTCACAGGATTTCGGCGGCTCCCAGATGGCCGCGGCACCGGCAGCCCAGCCCAGTCAGGGGCAGGCTGCAGCGCCGCCTCAGAATTTCGATAATTTTGACGACGACATTCCATTCTAGCGACCATCCACCGAATGCCGATCTATTGTCCGCCGTTGCGTGGTCCGTGTGTCGGCCGTCTGGATCGCTGTGCGAAACATGATTCTGACGAACTCTGCGGCGACCGCCTTCAGGAATCAAGCGCTCGATGTTTCGAAGTTTCGGCAACTTGACTTGAACGCCGTCTTGCCCGAAGTTAGCCCGTGTCAGCGCTAGACCACACTGGAACCTTGATCAGATGATGCGCCTGTTTCTGGCCGGAACGAACAGTCCAACCGGTAAAGATCTCATCGAAATTTTGCGGAGACGCAAAATCCGCTTCATGGCGCCTCCCGATAAGCTCTTTGATCCTGATAATCGAACCGCTATCGCGAAGATGGTCACCGATTATGGTCCGACGCAGCTGATCAACCTGACTGATTTTATTTCGGGGAATCACAGTGCCTTGAAAAGGGCAGAATCCGCCAGTGAACGCTGTTTAAAAGTTAACGCAGACCTTCCCGCCACGCTGTCAGAGGTCTGTGCTGGCCTGAAGGTCCCCATGATGCATTTGTCGACAGCTTATGTGTTTGAGGGTGACAAGCGACTGGCCTACAACGAAAACGATGAAACCAACCCGCGCGGGATTTACGGCGCATCTGCGCTTAAGGGAGAGCAGGCTGTTCGCCAGCATACCGAGCATCTGATTATCCGGCCGGGATGGCTGTTCGGGAAATGGAAGCGCGGGCTCATCAAGTCCTGGATTCGCACTGCAATTAAGAATCAGGGGGTTGTTCAAGTGACAAAGCGTCGCTTCAGTCCGACTTATACGGGCGATCTTGCCACCGCGATTCTTGCCATGGCTCAGCAAGTTGATTGCGGAGCTAGTGTATGGGGTGCTTACCACTACAGCGGGCTTGAGAGTAAAGAAGAAATTGAATTTGCGGAGTTGGCGCTGAAATATGCGGCCAATTATGACGAGTCGATCTATCAGCTACTGGACTCGCTACAGTTTATCGAGCGTGAGTCACGAGCGCCTGAAATCCGCAATTCGACTCTCTCCAGCAAGAAAATTTTTGACACTTTTGGTATCAAGCAGAAATCCTGGCGGGGAAATTTGCAAGAAGTTGTGAAACGCTTATATGGGCCGGCTGCGGGCTATGCCAAGGATACCGGTACTAGCGGCAGCACTGACGACAGCAGGGTAGGGAATCACGCTGCCTGAATCCAATATTCTGTCTCAGATGCCCTCAGAATCACCTGCTACTCGTTCCAAGGTTTACCGATGATTCTCCACCCAGCAGACCGCAAGCTGACACCTATCGCTGAAGCGCTGCCTGAACTATTGGCTTCGCTTCCACGCATGGTAGAGACAGAGGAGGTACCGCTTCGTGTCGCGGTTGGCAGAATTCTGGGAACCGAGGTGCTGGCCGGCATTGATGTGCCGCCTCATGCCAACAGTGCGATGGATGGTTATGCGGTTCGCGCCGCCGAGTTCAGCAAAGGGCATATTTTCCCTGTTAGTCAGCGCATCGCTGCGGGCGAGGTTGGCAACGCGCTTGACACTGGGTATGTAGCGAGAATTTTTACGGGCGCCCCTTTGCCGCCCGGTGCTGATGCGGTTGTCATGCAGGAAAATATCGAGTCATTGAGCGAAGGGATTAGAATTCTGCAGTCTGTTCATCCGGGCGAGAATGTGCGCGCTGCCGGCGAAGATATCAAAACTGGTCAGCTGTTATTCGAGCCGGGCCGGAGATTGTACCCGCAAGATCTTGGCGTGTTGGCTTCGGTTGGTCTGTCTCACATAGCCGTGCGACGGCGACTACGGGTTGCGCTTCTCGTGACGGGAGATGAATTGGCAATGCCCGGTACGCCGTTGCGGCCCGGTCAAATCTACAATTCAAATTACTTTACGCTTCACGCACTGTTGAGCAATCTCTGTGCCGAGGTCATTGAGATGGGCGTGGTGCAGGATGATTATGAGGCCACCAGGTCGGTGCTGGTGCAGGCGGCAGAGGAGGCTGATGTCATTGTCAGTACCGGGGGCGTTTCTGTTGGCGAAGAAGATCATGTTAAGGCTGCTGTTGAGTCTCTGGGTGGACTGGATTTGTGGAAACTGGCGATTAAGCCGGGTAAGCCTTTCGCCAGCGGGAAGGTTTGCGGTAAACAGTTTTTTGGTTTGCCGGGCAACCCCGTTTCCGCCTTTGTGACATTCGTGCTGTTGGTGCGGCCTGCGTTGCTTTCCATGCAGGGAACCTCGCGCCTGTTTCCGGACTGTCTTGACGTACCGGCTGGTTTTGCCATTGACCGATCAGGGGAGCGACAGGAATACCTCCGAGTCCGTGTCCAGGAAGACGGTGAAGGCAATGCTTCGCTCGAGAGATTTGATAACCAGAGTTCCGGGGTCGGTGCTTCTCTGAGTCTTGCCGATGGCCTGGCAGTCGTGCCGCCGAAAACCGCCGTTTTGGTGGGTGACAGGCTGAAATTTCTGCCATTTTCTGAACTTGTCTGAGGTCTATAAGCCTTCCGTGAACTGCAGCTTTTGTCACCGCTTTCTGACCCAAACGTGCCTCCTTGCCTGTGCTGTGAGTCTCGTTTCCTGTGCTACGGAGCCCGCTGTCGGTCCTGACTCGGAAGCTGATGATCAGATTTTGCAGATTCGTCCGTTGCCCACGGCGCAGCGATCGTCGGCACTGCCGGACAATGAGTCGCGTCTTATTGCCGACTTGTTGTTTGCCGGTTTGCAGGCGCTTGACGCCGATCGCTTGCTGACTCCCGTCGACGACAGTGCCCACGGGCGATTCCAGCGCGTTCTCGCTTATGATCCCGATAACGAAATTGCCCTGCAGGGGTTGCAGGACATCGTGCTTCGATATGTTGCGCTGGCGGAAGATGCCTCGAGGCAGGGG
>CACJWK010000016.1 GCA_902597095.1 uncultured Pseudohongiella sp. | reverse complement strand
ACATTGACGCGACAGTGATCGGCCTGCGATAAACGCATGACGGTGTCACACAGGGTCCTGATGTCGCTTTCAGAAAGTCCTTTTGCTTCTACCATAGTTTCGGATGACCTTTAAGCGGTGTTAATGATGTCAATATCTCTGAACAAAGAGATAGGACAGCCGTGAGAAACGGCATTAACCTGAATCGGCTGTCCTTTGGCATCACCAAAAGAAGCGCCAAGATAATAAGTCTGTGCGCCACCGATTACATCGAGGGAGTTCCAGAATTCAGGCGTGCGGCCGACGTAGGCGACATCGCGCAGCATTTGAAACTTTCGTCCGTTGCGGATTTCCCAGAATACCTGCCCGCCAAACTGAATGTTGTAGCGTTGCTGGTCGATAGAATACGAGCCTCGCCCTTCGATCAGTATTCCCCGCTCTGTTGCAGCTATGACATCGTTTTCACTGAGATTGGCTTCGCCGGGTAGCATGCTCACATTGGGCATGCGCTGGAATGGCATGGACTCCCAGTTCTGGCCATAGGAACAACCGTGACTGCGTTCGATGCCGGTATACTGAGAGATCCAGGCGGCCTGTTCCCGGGTGGTCTGATAGTCAACAAAGAGGCCGTCCTTAATGATTGGCAGGAGGCGATGACAGTCTGGACGAGATGATCGCGAGTACGGAGCGGGGCGTGCTGATCACGCGCTTCTGGTATATTCGCGGGCTGAATCCCAGAAGTATCTCCTACACCGGCCTGCCCCGCGATGGCACCTTTCTGATCGAGAATGGCCGGATAGCAAGGCCTGTCACCAACTTTCGTTTCAATCAGTCGCTGGTGGAAATGCTTCAGAATGTTGAAATGCTCGGACCCAGCGTCAGAGTAGCAGCTTCCGAGAACAGTTCTGTCAGCACCCCGATTGTCGTGCCTACCCTCAAGGTTTCAAACTTCAACCTCTCAAGTATCAGCGATGCGGTCTAAAGACCACCGTTGCCTGTTCAGACACTGCAAGACCTCCAGGCTTTTTAGCGAATCCCGTTAAGAGAGCGTTCAGCCTTCTCTCGGCATAGTGGCCAGAGCCATTAACTTGATTGCCGGAGCCTGCAATGTGGAGACACTTTAAGCTGATGACCTTCGGGTGCGTGCTGATGATCAGCTCAGCGAGCCGGGCGCAGGTCGCTGACTTTCATCAGGGCATACTGACTGTGCCGGAACTGATCGCCGGAGAAGTAGCGTTCAGCGCTGAGTTCAGACTGCTGGAGGACAGTCAGCCGATGCGCTTTGAGTTGATTGCCTCAGCAAACATCAGACCGACTGGCAGTCTGCTGGCAGCGACTTTTCATGAAGACGTTCTCAACATTCCTGAAGCGAGCGTGGGCGGCAGCACCTACTGGCTTGAATTCAAGAACACGGGTAACCGTGTCTTCACTCTCACAGGCTGGGGAGAGCTTTCACCGGCGCCGGTAACTTTTAGCGTCAATCCCGGAAAACTTGATCCTTATTGGCAACAGCTTCCGGGTTTCGCCTACGACGTCGGAATCGGTGCTAACGGTGATGTCTGGGTCATCGGTACAGACCCTAAACCGGGGGGCTTCGGAATTTACCATCTCAGCCGTCATGGCGGTTTCGCTGTACCCGGCGGTGCTCTGAGAATTGATGTCGATCCGCTGGGCAACCCATGGATTATCAACTTTTATCATGAAATTTACCGGTGGGTGGATGGCTACTGGCAGCGGATACCGGGTGAAGCGCTGGATGTCGGCATTGGCGCAGATGGCTCTGTCTGGGTCGCTTCCTATGAAGGCGTGTATCTGTGGAACGGGCTCGGCTGGATAAACTATGGCGGCTCCGGTAGCCGCATCGATGTGGGCCCCAACGGGCAACCGTGGGTCGTCGGCATGAGCGACCACATCTATACTCTCGTAGAGGGCTTCTGGCAGGAGCTGCCGGGATTCGCCGGAGATATCGGAGTGGGTGCAGACGGCTCTGTCTATGTTGTGGCGCCGGCAGAGTTCAGATTTGACGGCAGCGAAAAACTCCGGAGTATCTTCCGCTGGAACGGACTGGATTGGGATCAGGTTTATGGCAACGCCATCGACATCAGCGTCGACCCTGACGGCAACCCCTGGGTCACAAACCTGTATGCTGAGCTCTATCGCGCGCTCTGACCCGGGCCGGGCCTGCTAAGAGCTCGATTCTGAGGCCGCCTTTCAGACCACCGGCCTCGACCAGGCCGGGGCAGCATCCATCGCGCTTGATGGCGCTGCCCATGACACCGGGGCACGCGCTGCCGGGTGGCAAACGGATGTCCCGTTGCGCAGCGCTCTTACCGCGCGCTCAATCTACGCTCAGTTGATCGCTTTAATCACCTCTCTGGCAAGGCCCCAGCGATCGAACCCCTGCCTGCCGTAGTCAAGACCTCGGCGCACAATAACCAGATCATGAGATGGCACGATAATCGTGAACTGCCCGCGGTTGCCATTCGTCATATAAGCGTCCCCGGGCACGTCTGTGCGATCATCCGGCACCAGCCAGAACTGTCCCCCATACATATTCCCGATATCCGCTGTCGCAGGTGCCGGGGTGGTCACGAAATCAATCCACTCCTCGGAAAGCAGGCGCTCTCCGTTCCAGACGCCTTTCTGTAGATAAAGCAGTCCAAAACGGGCCAGATCTCTCGCGTTAGTGTAAACCTGGCTGCTCAGAACAAAATCACCAAAACGGTCGGTGCTCACTAGCGTGTTCCTCATGCCGATTTTGTCCAATAGCGCCTTTCTGGGAAACTCCGCGTATTCTCGCTCTCCCCCGAGCGCTAGCTTCATCGCGTAAACGGCGAGTAGCGTGTCATAATTTTCGTAATCCCACCGAGTACCCGGCTCACGTATCAGACCGCGCTCTCTGGCATCTTCGACCGAGCTGTCACCTGCCCAGTAGGACATACCAGAACCGGTGGCATACTCCATTCGATTATTGTCAATTGATTGTAGCCCGGTCGACATGTTCAGCGCGTGGCGCAGCGTGATCGCATTGCGTGGGTCGGTTTCCGGAGAGCTGGTCTCGGGCAGCCACTCAAAACCCAGAGGACCGTCCAGCTCCAGACGCCCCTCGTCTACCAGCATGCCAATCAGAGTCGCGGCGATACTCTTGGCCGTCGACCAGGTGCGCGTTCTTGTCGTCATGTCAAAACCATCAGCATAGCGCTCATGGATTATGTCACCCCGATAGACCACCATCAGGCTGATCGTGCTCTGATCGGGTGTGGGGCGGTCAAACGCCCAATCTGATGCGCGCTGCAAGGCGGCAGCGTCTACCTCAGCCGGCAACGCCTTGTCTTCTACCAGGTCACCATCAGGCCAGGGAATCTGGGAGGGATTACCCGGCGGATAAGGCAACGTCAGTTCTGGCAGCCGATCTGCATCGGCAAGGGTTTGGTCAGGAGGCAATATAATGCAGCCAATGCCTTCACGAAAAACAGCCCGCATCGTTGGCACCTGTCCAGCAGCGCCTACCTCAACGCCCTGCTCTTCCCAGGCAACATGATAGTCGCCACCCTCCGGTGTGCCGATCGGGTCAGGAAAAAAAGCCAGTTCCCTTTCATACACCTGCTCAATTGTGCGCTTAGAGGTAAACAGGCCATTACACATAAAGACGGCTTGCTGGCCTCTTTTTATCATCTCTCGCTGATGCTGCCAGTAGTCGTAGCTTCTTTCCTGCTGTGCCATCGCGGATTCGGGCAGCAAAACGAAACATCCGAGTGCTGTCGTCGCCAGTATCATGCGGGGTAGGATTCTCATCATGCGAGCTCCTTTCTGATTTGATTGTTGTTTTGATTGCCACAGTATTCTAAGTCGGTGGCAGCCTGCTGCACAAACTCGAATTGACAGCAGCTAGTTTTCCCGGCGAAATGGCAACAGACCTCTCGCCTCATCCTGATAGGACTCCACGTGAGCCCGTTCCTCCTGCAAAAAACGGTCAATCGCCAGTGAGAACCCGTCGTTGCCAATCCAGTGGTTGGAATACGTGAGTATCGGCTCAAAGCCTCGCTGTATTTTATGCTCCCCCTGTGCGCCTGAATCAAAAGATTGCAGCGCATTGGCAATAGCGTACTCCTGCCCCTGATAGTAACAGGTTTCAAAATGCAGAAACTGATAGTCAGTCAGGGATCCCCAATATCGCCCGAACAACTTTTCTGAATTTTTAAAAAACAGTGCAGCAGCCGTATTCTTCCCTGCCAGCCGCGCATTTATCATCAATATCTGTTCGGGCATGGATTGTGCGAGCCCTCTGAAAAAAGACTCCTTCAAATAGCCCTGCATGCCTCTGACCAGATAGGTAGACTGATAAAAGCGATAAAACTCCGCCCACTGCTGATCGGAGATCTCAGACCCTTCCGTGATCGAGAACTGGAACCCTTGTTCCTGAACCTGGCGCCTTTCTCGTTTGATTGATTTCCTTTTTCTGGAACTGAGTTTCTCCAGAAAGTCGGAGAATGATTCATAGTCTCTGTTGTACCAGTGAAATTGTGTGGCGATTCTCGACTTTAAGCCCAGTCTGCTCAGAGAGTCGCTCTCCTCCTGTTGCGGAAACAACACATGCCATGACGACAAATCAAGGGACTTTGCTTTATCTATCAGCTTCTCGACAATCACGCTGATAATAGCGTCCCGGTCTTGGCCGTCAGCAACAAAGATCCTCTGACCATGGCTAGGAGTGAAAGGCGCTGCCGTAACCAGCTTCGGATAATAGTCGTAACCATGACTCTGATACGCATTTGCCCATGACCAGTCAAAGACATATTCACCCCAGCTGTCGGTTTTCCGGTACAGCGGCATAACCGCGAGCGGGGATAGCTCTTCCGTACTGGCCGTGTCGCCCTCATACAGCGCCAGATGACAGGGCTGCCAACCGGTCTGCTCACCAGTGCATCCTGTTCTTTCCAGTTCATACAGGAACTCGTAGCGAGTAAACGGATTCTCCGTGCCTGTCAGGCCGTTCCACTTGCTGGCGCCCAGTAATGACAGGGACTCCAAAAAATATGCGCTGTAGCGGGATTCCTGTTTGTCCATGGAAAGAAGTGCGCCCGGCGGCCTAATTGGGTAGCATTGTCTCGATCTTTGATGCCTGACTCAGTGTACAGTCACCCCGTGCGATCGCCTAATCTCATACGACGGATTAACGATAACAGGCCAAGCCTGAGGAAATCCGAAGCCAAAGTGGCGGACTTTGTTCTGTCGAACACCAATGAAGTCATCACTATGCGTATTGTTGATCTGGCTTCTCGGGCCATGGTCAGCGAGCCCACCGTCATCCGTTTCTGCCGTGCGCTCGGATTCGATGGCTTCCAGTCGTTCAAGTTAAGCCTCGCGCGGCAGCTGGGTTCGGGCAGCTTATATACTCAGTTCGCTATAGATGACAGTGATACCGTAGAAGACCTGCGAAACAAAGTTTTCGACACGACCGTAGGTTCCTTGCTTACCGTGAAAGATGAGCTGGATCCTGACGTGCTAAAGCGGGCAATCGACACGATCAGCAACGCCCGGCGGGTGGAGTTTTACGGGTTTGGTGCATCCGGCTCAGTGGCAGCGGACGCCCAGCACAAATTTTTCCGGCTGCAGCTGTCCACGGCCGCCTACACAGACCCGCACATCCAGCACATGTCTGCCATCTCGCTGGGAGACGGTGATGTCATCGTCGCCATTTCGCAGTCAGGACAGACCCGAGCTCTGCTGGAAAGTGTGCGTCTGGCCAGAGAAGCCGGTGCCACGGTCATTGGGCTGGCACCTGAAAACACCCCGCTGAGCAAGGCCAGCTCAATCTCTATAACTGTCAATATCGAGGAGGATCTGCGGGCCGCAACTCCGGTATCCTCGCGGATTGCTCATCTGGTGGTCATCGATGTGTTAGCTACCGGTGTGGCTCTGCACCGCAAACCGCTGCTCAAAGAGCATCTGAAGCGGTTGGAAAAAAGCCAGAAGGCGCTGCGTGCTCAAGACAACGGTTGAGGGTTTCACTCAGGCCGGTGCGCCCGGGGTCTGAAAAACTTCGCAGGCGGTCTACTTTTTTCTCGGCTTCTTCCAGCCCGGGACGTTGCGCTGTTTGACCCGCGCAACCGCAAGGCTGCCGGCCGGCACATCACTGGAGACCGAGGACCCCGCTGCTACAAAGGCGTTGTCCTCCAGCGTCACGGGGGCAATGAGGACGCTATTTGACCCGACAAAAACGTGATTTCCCAGCGTGGTCTGATGCTTGTTTGCACCGTCGTAGTTACAGAAGACCGCGCCGGCCCCGATGTTGCAGTCATCGCCAATGACCGCATCGCCGATGTAAGCGAGGTGGTTCGCTTTTGACCCCTCGCCGATGACTGCGTTTTTCGTCTCGACGAAATTCCCTATCTTGCAACCATCGCCGAGCACGGTTCCAGGCCGGAGTCGCGCCATCGGCCCGATACTGGTCTCTTTGCCGATCTCAGCACCTTCAATATGGGTACCGGCTAGGATTTTGGTTCCGGCACCGATGGTCGAATCCTTGATGACACAGTTGGCACCCACTGACACACCATCCCCAAGACGGACCTGCCCTTCAAGCACTACATTCACATCAATCTGAACATCGCGGCCGCAATCAACGTCACCGCGCACATCCAGCCGTGCCGGGTCCAGCAGGGTGACGCCTTGCTCGAGAAGTGTATTGGTTATACCCATTTGATAATGCCTCTCCAAGAAAGCCAGCTGTGACTTGTTGTTGACCCCGATAACTTCCGTCTCATCCACCACCGTAGCCCGGATGCGCAACTCGTCGGCATGTGCCATTGCCACGATGTCTGTCAGGTAATACTCGCCCTGATCGTTGCCAGTATCCAGCGCGTCCAGCCAGGCGCGCAACCTCAGCGCCGGAATTGCCATGATGCCACTATTAACTTCATTGATGCGTTTCTGCTCCATGGAGGCGTCACGTTCCTCCACAATCGCCGCAACATCACCATCACGGTTACGGATAATCCGGCCGAAGCCCTCTGGCACACTCGCCCGGGTAGTCAATAAAGAGACCTGCTCCGGCCCACAGTGGTCGATCACCTGTTGGAGAGTCGAGCGGGAAATCAGCGGAACATCACCGAACAGAATCAACACGCTGTTGTCAGCGTCGCTTTGCTTCAAGCCGGGCAGCGCCTCGCGTACCGCATGCCCCGTGCCCAGCTGTTCCTTTTGCGTTACCCAGTTGATGCCGGCATGAGGATACGCTTCTTCTGCCAGTGCGATCGCCTGCTCTGCACCGACACCGACCACCACGTGAATCGCATTGGGAGACAGGCTCACTGCCGTGTCAAGAACGCGCAAGAGCATCGGTCTTCCCCCGATTGGGTGCAGCACCTTGGGGAGTGCGGAATGCATGCGGGTACCCTTGCCGGCAGCAAGAATGACGACTTCCATAGCTAAACCTGCAAATTCCCCTGAGTTCTAAAATCAATAATCACGGTAGACTACCAAAAAAAAAGGTAGCCGGAGCTACCTTCTTGTCTGTTTTGCTGATGGTGTAGGGCCGTTTACTGCGCTCTGTTCTTCAGCTGGCGCAAGGCGCGTAGCTGAGCAGAAGCCTCGGCCAGCTGCGCGGCCGCCGTGCCATAATCCATTTCCGCATTGGCATCCTGCATGGCTTTCTCTGCTTCCTGCATGGCCTCGAGGGCAGCAGCTTCATCGACTGCTTCCGCTCGCTGCGCAGTGTCAGCCAACAGGGTCACCGTGTTTCGCTGAACTTCGAGATACCCTCCGGAGACGTAGAAAACCTCTTCCTCACCGCCATACTTGATCAGGCGAACAGGTCCGGGATTCAGCGCAGTCAGTAATGGCGCGTGCCCCGGAGCTACCCCCAGATCCCCGAGTGAGCCGGCGGCAATCACCATCTCAACGCGTCCTGAGAAAATGCTCTGTTCAGCGCTTACGATGTCACAATGCATTGTCATTGCCATAGAATTTAGCTCCTATCCGCCTGCTCATTGTGCCTAATTCCGGGAAAGTCTCTGGGAACGTCACCGGGACTGGCTGCTGTGGTTAAAGCGTCTTCGCCTTTTCCACCGCCTCATCTATAGAGCCGACCATACTGAATGCCTGCTCTGGCAGATGATCGTACTGTCCGTCAAGAATCCCCTTGAATCCGGCAATCGTGTCCTTAAGCGAAACATACTTGCCGGGTGCATTCGTGAAAATTTCCGCCACCGTAAATGGCTGGGAAAGAAACTGAGAGATACGGCGAGCCCGTGCCACGGTTTGCTTGTCTTCATCAGACAGTTCATCCATGCCTAGAATCGCAATAATGTCCTTCAACTCTTTATAGCGCTGCAGCACCGTCTGCACACCGTTGGCGACATCGTAGTGTTCCTGCCCGATGACCAGCGGGTCAAGCTGCCGGGAACTGGAGTCCAGCGGGTCTACCGCTGGGTAAATGCCCAAGGAGGCAATTTCTCTGGACAACACCACCTTGGCATCAAGGTGGGCGAAGGTCGTCGCCGGTGACGGGTCAGTCAAATCGTCCGCAGGCACGTAAACCGCCTGAATGGAGGTAATTGAACCTGTCTTGGTAGACGTGATTCGCTCCTGCAGCGCGCCCATTTCCTCAGCCAGGGTCGGCTGGTAGCCCACCGCCGACGGCATACGGCCCAGCAGCGCAGACACTTCGGTGCCCGCTAGCGTATATCGATAAATGTTATCGATGAACAACAGGACATCCCGGCCCTCATCGCGGAACTTTTCCGCCATGGTCAGTCCAGACAGCGCAACACGCAGGCGATTGCCCGGTGGCTCATTCATCTGACCGTACACCATGGACACCTTGGATTCGCCCTCCAGGTCGATAACGCCAGACTCCTGCATTTCGTGATAGAAGTCGTTGCCTTCACGTGTTCGCTCACCAACGCCCGCAAAAACAGACAGCCCGGAGTGTTCGGTCGCGATATTGTTGATCAACTCCATCATGTTGACGGTCTTGCCGACACCTGCGCCACCGAACAGACCGACTTTACCGCCCTTGGCAAACGGGCAGACCAGATCGATAACCTTGATACCGGTTTCCAGCAGCTCGTTAGTGCTGGAAAGCTCTTCATAAGTAGGCGCTTTTCGATGAATCGGCATACGCTCCTGCTCACCGATGTCTCCCCGCTCGTCAATAGGCCGGCCAAGTACGTCCATGATCCGTCCCAGCGTCTCCGTGCCGACCGGCACCGACACAGGCGCTCCAGTATCCTGCACGTTGAGTCCCCGGCTCAAACCCTCGGTGCTGCCCAGAGCGATAGTGCGCACAACCCCGTCACCCAACTGCTGTTGCACTTCAAGCGTGATGTCTCTGTCGTCGACAGTCAGGGCGTCGTATACCTGGGGCACGTCATCGCGCGCGAATTCTACGTCGATAACCGCGCCAATGATTTGTACGATGCGACCGCTACTCATGTTCGGTTCCTCTTTCAATGTGGCCGTTGCGACAGCCAGTTCAATCTAAAAGTTAAATTCGTTTCTGCGTTTTATGGGGTCGCCACAAAACGCGTTTTATTGCTAAACAGCCGCCGCGCCGCCCGCGATTTCCGACAACTCCTGAGTAATGGCCGCCTGGCGGGCTTTGTTATAAACCAGCCCAAGCTCCTCAATGAGATCTCCGGCATTGTCGGAGGCATTTTTCATGGCCAGCATGCGCGCAGCCTGTTCGCACGCATTGTTCTCCACCACAGCCTGAAAGACCTGTGACTCGATATATCGAAGCAATAGTCCGTCCAGCAGCTCTTTGGCATCAGGCTCGTAGAGATAGTCCCAGTGATGCTGCAGTTCCTCATCATCAGACGGCAGCAGAGGTAACAGCTGCTGAACCGTCGGCTGATGCGTCATGGTGTTCACAAAGTCGTTGCTCACCAACATCAGACGATCAATTTCTTCCCCGTCAAACCTGTCCAGCAGTACACGAACCGAACCGATCACATCCGCCAGCTCGGGTGATTCACCCATGTCTCGCACCGAAGCAACCACGTTACCGCCGTAGCTGTTGAAAAACGTTGCGGCTCGACCTCCGATAGTGGCGATATCAATGCCCACGCCGGCATCAGCATATTCCTTCATCGATGCGACAGTTGCCTTGAATGAATTGATATTCAGGCCACCGCACAGACCTCTGTCGGTGGATACCACGATATAACCGACTCGCTTCACCTCGCGCGTATCGAAATAGGCATGCTTATACTCCGGCTTGGCGCTCGCGATGTGACTGATGACCGCGCGAATGCGGTGCGCATAGGGTTTGCCCAACTGCATGGCGTCCTGGGCCTTGCGCATTTTGCTCGCAGAGACCATTTCCATCGCTTTTGTGATCTTTTGAGTGTTCTTGATACTCGAGATCTTGTTGCGTATTTCTTTGCCGCCGGCCATGTGTCTTAGCTACCTTATCGCTTATGTGATTGACTGCTTGTGTTCGTCGTGGAGTCGATCAAGCTACCAGGTCTGAGTTTCTTTGAACTTATCGATCCCGGCCTTAAACTGAGCCTCGATCTCGTCATTCCACTCACCAGATTCATTGATGCTGGCCAGCAGGTCACCATGCTCGCTATTCATATAGCTCAACAGGGCGGCTTCGAAATCCAGAACCTTATTCAGCTCGATATCTTTGAGGTATCCCTCATTGGCTGCATAGATCGATACCGCCATCTCCGCAATGGAGAGTGGAGAGTACTGTTTCTGCTTCATCAGTTCAGTAACGCGCTGACCGTGTTCAAGCTGCGAGCGAGTCGCATCGTCCAGATCAGAGGCGAACGCCGCAAAAGCTGCAAGCTCACGATATTGGGCCAGGGCAATACGGATACCACCGCCGAGTTTCTTAATTATCTTGGTCTGTGCCGCACCACCCACCCGTGACACCGAGATTCCGGGGTTCATTGCCGGACGGATACCGGAGTTGAACAAATCTGTTTCAAGGAAGATTTGTCCGTCGGTGATTGAAATCACATTGGTGGGAACAAACGCCGATACGTCGCCAGCCTGTGTCTCAATGATCGGCAAAGCGGTAAGTGAGCCGGTCTTGCCCTTCACTTCCCCATTGGTAAATTTCTCAACGTAGTCTGCGCTGACCCGGGAGGCGCGCTCAAGCAGGCGGGAGTGAAGATAAAACACGTCGCCGGGATAAGCCTCTCGACCAGGCGGTCGACGGAGAAGCAGCGCAATCTGTCGATAGGCAATCGCCTGTTTGGTCAGATCATCGAATACAATCAGAGCGTCTTCGCCACGGTCTCTGTAGTATTCCCCCATCGTGCTGCCAGAGTACGGTGCGATAAACTGCATGGACGCGGGGTCCGACGCTGAGGCAGCGACAACGATGGTGTATTCCATCGCACCGTGTTCTTCAAGCTTTTGAACCACGTTCGCAATCGACGATGCCTTCTGGCCAACCGCGACATAGATACATTTTACGCCCTTGCCCTTCTGGTTAATGATGGTGTCGATAGCAACCGCAGTCTTGCCTACCTCTCGGTCACCAATGATCAGCTCGCGCTGGCCACGACCAACCGGTGTCATGGAGTCGATTGACTTTAGCCCGGTCTGCACCGGTTGAGACACTGATTGTCGCGCGATGACGCCGGGTGCCACTTTTTCGACCGCATCTGTCAGCTTGGTCTCAACCGGGCCTTTCCCATCAATGGGCTTACCAAGAGCGTCAACTACCCGACCCTCAAGTTCGGGCCCTACCGGCACTTCAAGAATGCGGCCTGTGCATTTACAGGACTGACCTTCTTTCAGGCTTAGGTAGTCGCCCAGCACAACAGCACCCACAGAGTCTCTCTCTAGGTTGAGAGCCATGCCGTAGATACCGCCCTCAAATTCAATCATTTCCCCGTACATGACATCGGTCAGACCGAAAATACGGATAATGCCGTCTGACACACTGACAATTGTGCCTTCATTTTTGGCCTGCACAGACACATCGAGGCTGTCGATGCGCTGTTTGATAATTTCACTGATTTCTGACGGATTCAGTTGTTGCATGTTTGGTTCCTTTGTTCCTGAAATGCCTTCTGTTTAGGGCTCAGGAATTCATTGATTCAACTAACTTGACCAGTTTTCCGCGCACCGAACTATCGATGACGGTATCGCCAGCACGGATAACAGCTCCACCTATTAGACTGTTGTCCACGCTCGTGCTGAGGTTGATCTCTCGCGCTAGGCGCGCTTTCAGGCCCTGCACCAAATTGTTTAAAGTTTCTGAACTGACTTCGAAGGCCGTCGTGATGTCGACGTCAATGGATTTCTCCTGATTTGCCTTCAGAATATGGAACAGGGAGGAGATCGCGGGCAGCAGGATCAGGCGCTTGTTTTCAGCAAGCAGCCGGATGAAGTTCTGACCCTTGTCGCTAAGCTCGTCACCCAGCAACCCGACAAAAGCGTCTGCCATGCTGTCAGTCGAGAGCGCAGGGTCAGTCAGCAACCCGATGACTGACTGCTCAGATGATACAGCTGCGGCTGTAGTCAGCATGGCAGACCAGTTATCCAGCGCGCTGTCGTCCAGGGCCGATTGAAACGCGGCTTTCGCGTAGGGTCTGGCTAATGTGGTGAGTTCTGCCATTGCCTGAGATTACCCTTTACTCACAGTTCCGCTGCGAGCTTGCTTAGAAGCTCTTCGTTCGCAGCCTGATCGATTGATCGTTCCAGAATTTTCTCAGCACCGGCTACCGCAATGGCGCCGACCTGTTCGCGCAGTGCTTCGCGGGCCCGGTTCATCTCCTGCTCAATTTCTGCATTGGCTCCCGCGATGATCCGCTCGCCTTCTTCTCTGGCCTTGCCTTTGGCTTCTTCAACAATCTGTGAGGCGCGCTTGTTGGCCTGGTCGATAATCAAAGCTGCCTGCTCCTTGGCTTCGCGCAGCTGATCGGTCGAAGCGTTTTGCGCCAACTCCAGATCTTTCTGCGCCCGAGCAGCAGCCTCAAGGCCATCTGCGATACGCTGCTTGCGCTCTTCCAGAACATTGGAGAAGAGTGGCCAGACCTTGGTAGAACAGAACCACCAGAAAACAAAGAAGGCGGCCGACTGTCCAAAGATGGTAAGGGTGATATCCACGGAGAATTCTCCCGCTAGTTAGTATGGTTTAAATTCTGACGGAGCCTTTAACCCAACTGGCTGAGGAAGGGGTTCGCAAACGTAAACCACATGCCGATACCGATACCGATCATTGTGATCGCATCGATCAGACCGGCAACCAGGAACATTGAGCCCTGAAGCTTGGGTGCCATTTCAGGCTGTCGAGCAGAACCTTCCAGGAACTTGCCCCCTAAGATGCCGAAGCCGATCGCCGTGCCCAGTGCGCCCATGCCGAGCAGCCAGAACACGCCGATTACAGTTGCTGCCAATATAGTTTCCATTTTTTTCTCCAGTTCAGAAGGAAAGTGTTAACAAAGTAAGTTAGTGGTGGACCCCGTCATGCGCTGCGTTGAGGTAAACAATGGTTAACATCATGAACACAAACGCCTGCAGAGGTACCACAAGGATATGAAAGGCCGCCCAGACAAAATGGAACGGAAGTTGGTAAAGTCCCAGCAATGCTGAAATCACCAGAAACAGCAGCTCGCCGGCATACAGATTGCCAAACAGTCTGAGGCCAAGTGAAATAGGCTTGGCTAACAGAGTGGGTATTTCAATCATCAGATTGAACGGCATCATCCACTTCCCGAAGGGATGGAATGCTAACTCGCTGAAGAAACCCCAGGCGCCTTTGTTTTTGATGCTGTAGTAAATAATCAGGGCAAAAATGCTGAACGACATGCCCAGAGTGATGTTCGGGTCCGTTGTCGGCACCACCTTGAACGACATGTGCTCCTGCCCGAAGAAGTGTCCGATAAAAATGGCAACCTCCGGCAGCCAGTCAACGGGCACCAGATCCATCAAATTCATCAGCAGAATCCAGACAAACACGGTAAGAGCCAGCGGGGCAATAACCGGGTTTTTATGATTAAAACCCTCGGAAACTCGCTCATCCACGAACTCGAATATACTCTCGACAAAGTTCTGCACGCCGTTGGGGACGTCAGAGGTGGCTTTTTTGCCGATCCAGCGGAAAAACAGCAGGGCGCCGCCGCCGAGAAACAGGGACCAGAATAGGGTATCAACGTGAAACGCCATGAAGCCCATCTCGGTGGCTTCTTCCATCGTATGAGCAAAGCCCCAGTGTCCATCGGGGTGCTGGCCGAATGTCAGATAGGAGAGGTGGTGGGTAATGTATTCCTGAGCGGTTGTCTCAGCACCATGCTCAGCTGCGGCGTGTGCCGCATCGGCTAACTCTGCCATGAGGTTTTCCTGATTCTCTCAAATTCCAAATTTGCCTATAGCACGCCGGGTGGCTCAGTGCCTCCTGTTGTCGCCCGCCGTCCCACACCCTCTCAGGGTGATGGGGTGCTCTTGTGCCCGTTCGGGGTGTAATCGATTCTGACAGCGGCAGCAACTCCGACCACGTGCACGATCACAAACGCCATTATCATGGCGCCTTCAACCACGTTGGGCAGTAAAGAGAAGCACAAAGCGAACATCACAACGGTGATGCAAAATTTGCCGATTTCCCCTGCAAGAAATCCCTTAACAATCTTATGAGCGTTTCTCGCCCCCCGGTGCTTAAACGCCTGCGCTGCAAAAAAAGCGTTCGATCCGCTACTGACCCCACCCCCCAGCAACACAGAGAAGGCTGTAGAGGCATTGATCAGAACCAAAGAGACAGCTGCTATAAAAGTGGTTGCCGATATCTGGGCAATAATCACTTTATGGACAGGCGGGGGTTTCAAGTTTGTCACGATCACGACAGAAAGACTCGCAGTATGTCTGAGTCTGTCCCAAGGCCCCCCACGACACTTTTTTTGCTACGGTGGTCACCAAAAGCACGCGCATTATAGGGACTTTGCTGGGGTATCGCAACACTGCATCAGAATCATTTTGACACTGAAAATAAAGGGTTTTTTTTGCCAAATGGCGGTATCTAGCAACGCCTTTTCGACTAGAATTTCTGATTGGTTTCGGGTTGGAATTCAGACCTAACTGATGTGCGCCAGAATGCCGTCCAATTCGTCGAGCGAATTGTACTTCACCACGACCTTGCCCTTGCCTTTGGTGGTGTGCTGGATCATCACTTTCGCGCCGAGTTTTTCGGCCAGATTGTCCTCGAGATTCTTGATGTCAGGGTCAGTTGCCTGCTTGCTCTTGACCGCGCCCGACTTGGAAGTGAGCCGCCTGACCAAAGCTTCCGTCTGACGCACTGAAAGCCCCTTGCCCGAGACCACTCGCGCAGCACTGGTTTGCTGTTCATCGGGCAGCGCCAGCAGCGCTCTGGCATGCCCCATCTCGAGGTCCCCGTGTTCCAACATTCTTCTGACATCAATGTGCAGGCCAATCAGACGCATCAGATTGGTCACCGTCACACGGGATTTGCCCACAGCGTCGGCGACTTCCTGCTGGGTGAGTCCAAACTCATCCTGCAGACGCTTGAGGGCCATGGCTTCTTCAATCGGGTTGAGATTTTCCCGCTGAATGTTCTCTATCAGCGCCATGGCAATGGCGGCTTCATCACCCACCGGTTTAACAATTGCGGGTATGGTGTCCAGACCCACCATCTGCGTGGCTCGCCAGCGACGTTCACCAGCAATAATTTCGTACTTATCTGAGGAAATTGGCCTGACAACGATTGGCTGCATGACACCCTGATTCTTGATCGACGCAGACAATTCTTCGAGGGCTTCTTCATGCATGTCGGTTCGCGGCTGATACTTCCCGCGTTGAATGAGATCTACGGGTATGTTCTTGAGATCCCCATCCCGGTCAGGTGTCGGACTGTCGACTTGGGTCTGCGACGGCTCCGTGTCACGCGGACGCCCGCCGAGCAGGCTCGCCATCATCTGCGAACTTCCGGAGGAAAGTAGCGCATCGAGCCCTTTGCCGAGTTTCTTCTTATCGTTCATTGTGTGGTTAGCCCAGCTGGGAAGCCCTGATGTATAAAGTTAGTGAATGCTTACTAATTAACACCAAGAGAGTCACGCTTATTGAATCACCCGGGCCGACTCATCATGGCGGCGCAACATTTCTCCAGCCAGAGCCAAATAGGCGATGGCTCCCCGAGATTTACGGTCATATTTAATGACAGGCTTGCCGTAGCTCGGCGCCTCGGCGAGTCGAATATTTCGCGGCACGACGGTTCGGTAGACCGCATCGCCGAAATAGTTAAACAATTGGCCGTTAACTTCGCTTGTCAGTTTATTGCGCGGGTCATACATTGTGCGGAGTATGCCTTCTATTTTCAGTGTCGGGTTAATCCGGTCCTGAATTGCGCGAATGGTATCCATCAGCGCCGACAGCCCCTCCAGTGCGTAATACTCGCACTGCATCGGGATGACCACACCATCAGCAGCCACCAGGGAATTGATCGTCAGCATGTTGAGCGCCGGCGGACAGTCGATGACGATAAAGTCATAACGCTCCCGGTTTGCTTCGATGATATTCCGTAACCGGAGCTCCCGGTTCTCAAGGGAAATCAACTCGACTTCCGCTGCCACCAGGTCGCCGTTCGCAGGAAGCAGATCGTACTCTCCGTCTTCTGGTCGTGCTACCACGCTGGCAAAGTCTGCCTGATCAGTTAACAGGTCGTAGATTGAATACTCGAGCCCGTTCTTGTTTACCCCCGAACCCATCGTGGCATTGCCCTGGGGGTCCATATCAATCAGCAGAACCCGGTTTCGAGTCACGCTGAGTGAGGCCGCCAGATTCACTGAGGTAGTGGTTTTCCCCACGCCGCCTTTCTGATTGGCAATGGCCAGTACTTTGCTCACAGTCACTCCCTGTCCTTTATGTTCCTATCGCGCGCCATGACGTCCCAAACAGTTTACCCTAATGAGGTCGCCGTGTGTGCTAAATCTTATTGACAACTTCCTTCTCTGCTGGGCTTTTTACAACGGTGACCAGATGTCGCTGCTCGTTGAGGAATGGCACCGAAATTTTTTGCAGCGCCAGTGCTTCAAAGCCAGGAAGCAGATCTGCAATTTCGGCGCTGGCCAGCTGGCCTTTCAGGGCGCACAACCGGGTGTGAATCTGCATGAGAACGCCCAGCTTTTCGGTCAAATCCCGCAAGGATGCAAAAGCGCGGCAAGTCACGATATCCAGAGGTGCAACGGGTTGATAATGTTCCAGCCGGCTGTGCTCGATGCGGACATTTTCCAGGTTAAGCGCCACTTTCACCTGAAACAGAAACCGCGTTTTCTTGCCATTGCTGTCAAGCAAAGTGAATGATGACTCTGGATGAAAAATTGCCCAGGGGATTCCCGGCAGGCCTGCACCCGAGCCGACATCCAGCACGTGCGCACCAGGGGAGATTGCGACGAGCGGCAGAGCCGACAAACAATCAAACAGATGTCTGATCAGTAGCGGCTCAGGACTGCAATCAGCCACAAGATTGTAGGTCTGATTCCATTTCTGAATCAGACTCAGGTAGGTTTCGAGGTGTTCACTTTGCCGGGCGGTAACAGGCAATCCGATCTGCTTTAACCCGTCTGACAATCGATCATGCAATAACATAAAGCACCGATAACCGCCCGGGTTGAGGTGATGGTGTACTGCGGGCGGGTGGCGCAAAAGGCCTAGCTCGCTTTTCGAGTCGTCGCACCGTATTTCTTGAGATAGACCAGCAACAGAGAAATCGCAGCCGGCGTCATACCCGGTAAGCGGGACGCCCTGCCAATATTGTCCGGCCTCGCCACTTCCAGTTTCTGCTTCAGTTCTGTGGAGAGTCCCTGAACCGATGAGTAGTCAAAATCAGCAGGAATGGTCGTGTTTTCCTGTCTTTTCAGTCTGGAGATTTCCTCAGACTGCCGGTCAATATACCCCTGGTATTTGATCTTTATCTCAGCCTGAAGACGAGCCTGTTCCGCTATCCGGCGTTCCGGGCTGTCTGCGTCTGAGTCTGATCCGGCCACTGGGCTCCCGAGAATTTCGAGCAGGGTGTCATAGTTCAACTGAGGTCTCGCAAGCAATTCAGACAGTCGGTATTCACGAGCAATAGGCTTCTCCAGAAAAGCATTCAGCTTTGCCGCGGCGCTGGAGTCCTTGTGAATGATATTTTCATTCAGATAATCAAGTTCAGCAGCAACCGCACTGGCTTTTTGCTGATAAAACGCCCAGCGCTCAGCATCAACCAGACCGAGCTGCCTGCCAGTGGGGCTAAGTCGGGAGTCGGCATTGTCTTCCCTCAGCGTCAGTCGGTATTCTGCCCGACTGGTAAACATGCGGTACGGCTCGTTGGTCCCCAGGGTGATGAGGTCATCAATTAAAACACCGAGGTAGGCCTGGTCTCTGCGGGGGCACCACGACACCTTCCCCTGCACCGCGAGCGCGGCATTCAGTCCGGCTAGCAGACCCTGCGCAGCGGCTTCCTCATATCCGGTTGTGCCGTTGATCTGGCCGGCAAAGTAGAGTCCTTCCACAAAACGCGTCTCAAGAGAATAATTCAAATCTCTGGGATCAAAAAAATCATATTCAATGGCATAGCCGGGGCGCGTGATATGTGCTTTTTCAAATCCCCTGATCTGCCGGACCATTTCAATCTGCACATCGAAAGGCAGACTGGTTGAGATCCCGTTGGGATACAGTTCGTTGGTTTTTAGCCCCTCCGGCTCAACAAAAATCTGGTGGCTGTCCTTGTCAGCGAATCGCATCACCTTGTCTTCAATCGAGGGACAGTAGCGAGGCCCGGTTCCTTCAATCACTCCCGTATACATCGGCGAGCGGTCGAGTCCGCTGCGGATGATTTCATGACAGGCAGCATTGGTGCTGGTGATATAGCAGGGGATCTGCTGCGGATGTTCTGCCTGTCTCCCCAGAAATGACATGACCGGCGTCGGACTGTCGCCATGTTGTATTTCCATGACGGAAAAATCCACACTCCTGGAATCAATTCTCGGCGGCGTGCCGGTTTTCAGGCGCTCTACCCTGAAAGGGAGCTGCCGAAGACGCTCTGCCAGCGCAACAGAGGGTGGATCACCCGCTCTACCGCCGCTGCTTTGCTCAAGACCGATGTGAATCTTGCCGCCCAGAAAGGTGCCAGTGGTGAGTACAACTTTCTTGCTGACAATCTCCAGTCCCATCTGCGTTCGCACGCCACCGACCACCCCGTCGGACAGCAAAAGATCATCAACAGCAGACTGAAAGATTGACAGGTTCTCCTGCGCTTCGAGTATTTCCCGAATGGCCGCCTTGTAGAGCACACGATCTGCCTGAGCGCGAGTGGCTCGAACGGCAGGCCCTTTGCTGGCATTTAGAACCCGGAACTGGATGCCGGCTCGGTCCGTCGCCCGCGCCATTGCACCTCCGAGCGCGTCAATCTCTTTGACAAGATGGCTCTTGCCTATGCCGCCTATCGCCGGGTTGCAGGACATCTGACCCAGCGTTTCAATACTGTGGGTAACCAGCAGCGTATTGGCCCCAGTACGAGCAGAGGCAAGAGCCGCTTCGGTACCGGCATGCCCACCGCCTACCACGATGACGTCGTATTCCAATCCGTAGCGCATAGTGACTTTTATCTGCTGATTTTCAGGGCGGAAGTATATAGCGATCTCGGGCAATTGACAGGCCTTTCAGTACGGTAAGGCTGTTCAGCGCTGATTTATCTGAGCCGTTAATTATCTGATGAATAAATGTATAAATATATAAAGTATAGATAGAAGAAAGTATTGATACTGTTGTTATAGAGGGACAGGATATCTGTTGAAATCCTAAAAAACGGTATATATTTCATACACCTACCCCTTTGACAAGTGGGTGTGAAACCGCGGTATTAAAGCGGTATACCTTATGCACCAATTGTGGGTGTTTTGACGCCCCAGGGTGTTCAGCCGTGTACCGGTGAATCACCCACAAGACGTACCCAACGCTGAACAGGGTTCTGCACAGGAAGCTGACACGGTGTCTCGACTGACCCTGGCGGGTCAGAGGTCTTGGCGAGTTTACTTACCAATGCAGAAATTCGAGAAGATCTCTCCAAGAAGGTCATCGCTGCTCACTTCGCCGGTAATCGCACCGAGAAAGGTCTGAACCCGACGTAGATCTTCTGCAACGAGCTCTAGTGGTAAGCGCTCACAAACCCCTGAAACGGCGCTTTCAAGGGATTTCTGAGCATTCGACAAGGCTATAAGGTGTCGCTCCCTGGCGCTGAAATTCCCCTCTCCGGAGCTCTGATACCCCGCCAGCTCGGTGAGGTGATCCCTCAGATCATCAAGACCAGCGCGCGTTTTGGCCGATAGTCGGAATAACTTGAGCGCATGCTCTTGGTAGTGTGTGGATGAAACACCCGGCCCATGGCACTCAGTTAAATCGATCTTGTTGTATACCATACATACCCGGGTAAGCAGCTGGGCAAGCTCGGTTAAATGGGTTGCCTCGTCAATAGCTGTATGACCATACTTTCCGGCAAAAAGCGTTTGTAAAACCGGGCCGGGCTCCTGATCAGAATACACAGCGCTGTCCGCCACCAGCAGGATCAGATCCGCTTCATCGAGTGCAGAGACAGCTCTTTTGACGCCTTCCCGCTCAACAAGATCCTCGCTGTCACGCATTCCGGCGGTGTCGATGATATGGACGGGCAGTCCATTGAGGTTAATTTCCTGACGAATGACATCCCGAGTAGTACCGGGGATGTCTGTCACGATGGCAGTGTTGGTACCGGCCAGCGCGTTCAACAGACTCGACTTGCCGGCATTGGGTGCGCCGACAAGAACCACGGTAATCCCGTCTTTGACTACCAGTCCCTGATGGGCCGCCTCAAACACAACGTTAAGACGCTGACTGGCGGTCTCCATCGCCTCGGCCACCCCAGTGTCTGTCATGATATCGATGTCTTCATCAGTGAAATCGATGGCGGCTTCAACATTGACCCGGATTCTAGTGATGTCTTCAACCAGCTGGTGGATTTTTTCCGAAAAGACGCCTTTAAGCGTTCTCATGGCTGACCGGGCCGCCTGGGCTGAGCTTGCGTCTATGAGATCAGCGATGGCTTCAGCCTGCAGGAGATCGATCTTACCGTTCAGGAACGCTCGTTCAGTAAACTCTCCCGGTGCCGCCAATCTGGCGCCCCGGGCAATACACTGTTCAAGCAGGGACTGAAGCACTTGCGGACCGCCATGACCCTGAAGTTCCACAACATTTTCGCCCGTGAAGGAGTGGGGCGCCTTGAAGTAAAGCGCGATGCCGCTGTCGATCAGCTCGCAGTTGCTGTTCATCATGTCGACAAAGGTGGCCAGCCTGGGTTGTAAGGTAAGTCCGGTAATCCGTTGTCCGATGGCCAGTGCTTTGGGCCCGGACAGTCGGACGATACCGATGCCGCCACGGCCTGTGGCAGTGGCAATGGCACAAATGGTGTCTGCGTCCTCTTTAATCATGCGATCTGTTCAGGCGTTCACTGGCAAAGGATGCCGGCTTAGTACCAGCGTCAGTGCTCGGGATTGCCCCTCAAGCCGCCTATTTGCCGTCGTGGGCAGCTTCCAGTTTTCTGGTGATATACCACTGTTGAAGAATGCCCAGCAGTCCGTTTGTTAACCAGTAGAGTACAAGACCTGCCGGGAACCAGAGAAACAACACCCCCATCATGACGGGCATGATTTTCATGACTCTGGCCTGTATAGGATCGGCCGGTGTCGGACTGAGGCTTGTTTGCAGGTACATGGTCGCCGCCATCAGCAGAGGCAAGATAAAGTAGGGATCCCGCACGGAAAGATCCTGCAGCCACAATCCGAAAGCCGCATGACGGAGTTCCACGCTTTCCAGCAAGACCCAGTAGAGCGCAATAAAAACCGGCATCTGAACCAGCATCGGCAAGCACCCACCAAACGGATTGATCTTCTCTTTCTTGTAAAGCTCCATGGTGGCCTGCTGCAGCTTCATTCGGTCATCGCCATAGGTTTCTTTCAGCGACTCCATTTTCGGCATCACGCGGCGCATCCCGGCCATTGACCGGTATTGGGTCTCCGTCAATTTGTAGAACAGGGCTTTGACCACTAGCGTCAGCGTGATGATCGAGAGCCCATAATTATTGATAAAGGAATCGATTTGACGCAGCAGCCAGTAGATTGGGGCAGCAAGAAACCACAAAAACCCGTAATCAATAGTCAGGTCCAGATTGGGCGAGATTTCAGCTAGGACATACTGGTCTTTCGGGCCGGCGTAAAAACCCATTCGGTATTCGGCCGACTCCCCGGGCGCAACGATGATTGCACTGCCTGTGAACTCCCCGAAATACTGACCCACATCATTTTTCCGTGTGGTGTACCGGTTGGTCTGGCTAGGCTCAGGAATCCAGGCAGAAATGAAATAATGCTGACTGAATCCGATCCAGCCACCTTGGGTGTCAAAGGCCTCAGTGCCATCATCTACCTCGTCAAAATCGATTCGGATGTAGGGGTCATCCTCAGAGGTGCTGACAAAACCGAGATAAGTGCGACCAAACCCGCCTACGGCGCTCGGGTCGTCAAAAACGTCCCGTTTAATCTGCCCAAAAGCATTTGCCTGAAGACGATCGGTACTTTTATTTGAAATAAGAAAGCTGACCTCAATCAGGTAACTACCCCGCGTAAACCGATATTGTTTGGTCACGCTGACCTCATCGGTTTCGCTCACCAGATCCACTGTGAGCTGTTCGTCGGTTTCCTGCATCACGTAACTGGATAGCCGGCTTCGGTAGCTTGCTCTGCCGCCGCTGTCGATCCCGTCTGGTCCGATCAACCCGCTTTGTGCCACGTAGCTGCGCCCTGGCTGCGTCTGAAGTAGATCAAAGGGATCACTTGGAACTTCTAGCTGTTTGAGAAACAAGGGAAGCGCGAGGCTGGTAATATCTCCCCCATCTAAGCTTATACTGAGCTCCAGGGTGTCGGTAGCGACGCGCACGGTTTCACCGGTAGCACCGCTCGGTAGATTGCCACTGGTGATGGTATCAGACGTATTTGGCGCGGTGGCCGGCAAGGAGCTTGGTAAATCGACAGGTTTTTTCCCGTCTGCGGCCAAGTCTTGCGTCAAGACCACGGCAGAGTCAGCGCCCCCAATGTTCGGCGGATAGTCTTTCTGCCACGCAAGCAGCATCAGGTAGGTGACGATTGCGAGGGCTGAGTAAAGTGAAAAGCGCGTGAAATCCATAGGTCAGCTCTTAAGTTCCGGATGGCTAGCGGGGTGAGGTACAGGGTCCATTCCGCCTTCATGCCAGGGGTGGCATTTACTCAGCCTGTTGATGCCCAGCATCATGCCTTTAACCGGGCCATGTAGCTGGATGGCTTGTCTTAGATATTGCGAACATGTGGGATAAAAGCGGCAGTTGCTGCCAAGCAAGAGGCTGAAAAATCGCTGGTAGATGTCGATGATGCCGATCAGGAGCTTGGTAATCATTTCAGTATGGTGCTTTAAGGCTGCCCTAAGTCAGGTCGCGGGTTGATACTCTGGCATTTTAGCGCAACATCAGCCCAGAGTGTGTTGAGTTGGGCAAAGGCTTGTCGGTTGTGGATTTTATCAGCACCCTTTCTGACCAGAACAACTAGATCTAAATGACGGGGAAACGGCTCAAGGGATCTGAATGACGTTCTTATTAGCCTTTTCAACCGGTTTCTTTGGACGGCAGTTGGGACGTGTTTTTTGGCGACGACTAAACCGAGCCTCGTATTCGCGTCGCGATTGACTCTGGCTAGCATCAGAAAGTAGCGACAGGAAACCTTGAAGTGGGTCTTATCGAAGACAGCGCTGTAGTCGGCAGCATTAAGCAGGCGCGAAGCTTTGGGAAAGCTCTGAGTTGCCACAAGGCCTTGCACCTGAATGCTATTGAGCGTCGGGTTCTCAAGCCGACAGCTGCGCTCGACCCTTTGCGCGACGTCGCTTGAGCACAAGTCGGCCGCCCTTGGTAGACATCCGCGCGCGGAATCCGTGAGTGCGAGCCCGCTTTAGAACGCTCGGCTGATATGTTCGCTTCATAGTGGGTTATCCGTTTGTTCTGCTCGTTAACCGAAACAGGTTCGAAAAAGAGCGCGAATTCTAGTGGTTTTGGCTCAAACTTGCAACGCAGACTCGAGAGAATTGCCTGGTCAAATGCCGTCGGACTGTGGGTTGCATCGCCGGCCTGAGGCCGGCTGAGTGCGCGGATGGGCCATCCATAGATTAGCCACAAGTTATCCACAGGTTATTTATGCACAGGCTGAGCGCATAAGGCAAAAATTTACGGGATTTTCAGCCTGAAAAAACAGGGCATAATCCCATTAATATCTGAAAAATAACAAAAAAAAACCGTTCCAAAAAATGGCTTTTCTGCCCTCAGGGCAGTGGATAAGTGCTTTGTTCATCGTTATGATTCCGAGCGTAAAAAAACAAAAACAGGCAATTGGAAAAGACAGTCGTGGTAGTTGAGCATTGGCGGAGATGTAGTGAGCGTCTCAAAGAAGAGTTACCCCCGCAGCAATTCGGCACCTGGATACGGCCTCTTCGGGCTGAGCTGGCGCAAACCAGCTTGCGCCTCTATGCGCCTAACAAGTTCATTCTGGATTGGGTGAAAAATAAATATCTGGCGCGAATCTCAGATCTCTTGGAAGAACAGTCGGGCGAGCCGGTCAAGGTGCAACTGCAGGTCAGCAACCCGCATGGTACCGTCGCAGCGACCCCGGAGCCGACGGCCGCAAGGGGGTCGCACCCGCCGGCCTGCGACGAGCGCGGCAGCCGCCCGGAATCCGGGATGTCAGCGCTGCAGCGAAAAGCCGGGTTCAGAGTCGATACGATCATAGACGGTAAGCTGATGCATCGGGGCTCGCTGAAGCCGGATAACACGTTCGACAGTTTCATTGTGGGTAAATCTAATCAGCTTGCTCGCGCGGCAGCCATGCAGGTTGCTGAGAACCCCGGCTTCGCCTATAACCCCCTGTTTATCTACGGGGGAGTAGGGCTGGGGAAAACCCACCTGATGCATGCGATTGGCAATTATCTGGTTAGCAAAAAACCAGATGCCAAAGTGGTTTACCTACATTCGGAAACGTTTGTGGCTACTATGGTGACTGCATTACAGATGAATGCGATTAATGAGTTCAAACGGTTTTACCGCTCAGTTGATGCCTTGCTTATTGATGACATTCAGTTTTTCGCTGGCAAAGAGCGGTCGCAGGAAGAGTTCTTTCACACCTTTAACGCCTTATTAGAGGGCGGGCAGCAAATAATCCTCACTTGTGATCGTTTCCACAAAGAGATCAATGGCCTCGAAGAAAGACTCAAATCCCGTTTTGGTTGGGGGTTAACGGTAGCGGTGGAGCCCCCTGAGCTCGAGACCCGGGCGGCCATTCTGATCAATAAGGCCGCACAGTCTGGCATTGAACTGCCCTATGATGCGGCCCTTTTTATTGCGCAACGACTGAGGTCCAACGTGCGAGAGTTGGAAGGAGCGCTGAAGCGAGTGATAGCGCATGCCAGCTTTAAGGGGGCTGCTATCGATCTTGAGCTGATCAAGGAGGCGTTAAGAGATCTGTTTGCTCTGCAAGACAAGCTGGTGACTATTGACAATATACAGCGGTCTGTCGCCGAGTATTATAAGATTAAAATGGCCGACATGTTGTCAAAAAGGCGTAATCGGTCTGTCGCAAGACCCAGACAAGTCGCCATGTCGCTGTCTAAAGAGCTGACCAACCACAGTTTGCCGGAAATTGGCGACGCTTTCGGCGGACGAGACCACACAACGGTCCTGCACGCCTGTAAGCAAATTAACAAGCTCCGGCATAGCTCTATGGATATTAAAGAAGACTACAATAACCTTCTACGCTCACTTTCCACCTAATAAGACATTGAAAACTATAGGGATAATCAGGAAATGCAATTTCAGATAAGCCGTGAAGCACTGCTCAAACCACTTCAGCTGGTGATTGGGGTTGTTGAGCGTCGCCAGACCCTTCCGGTGCTTGCCAATGTGTTGCTAGTTCTGAAAGATAAAGAGCTGTCCCTGACTGGCACCGATTTAGAGGTTGAACTGGTGGGTAAAACGGAGGTTGACCAGGCGTTTCAGTCAGGAGAGGTCACTGTAACCGCTCGCAAGCTTCTCGACATCTGTAAGTCACTGTCAGAAGGCGCGACTGTAGATATCGCCTTGGCGGATAAAAAGTTGGTGCTGAAGTCGGGGAGGAGCCGGTTCTCGCTGACCACGTTGGCGGCATCTGAATTCCCGAACGTGGAGGAAGAGCCCGATACCTTCTCTCTCCGTATCGACCAATCGAAGCTAAGGCAACTTTTGGACAACACCAGCTTCGCCATGGCGCAGCAGGACGTACGCTACTATCTGAATGGGATGCTGTTTGAGGTTGGTAAGGACTATCTTCGGCTGGTGGCCACAGATGGTCATAGACTGGCGATGGAGACGGTCAGCCTTGAGTCTTCGCTTGAGGATACGCAACAGCAAATTCTGCCTCGGAAAGGGGTTGTTGAGCTTTCGCGATTATTGAGCGAGGAGGGCGGAGACATTACCTTGACGTTCGGTCAAAATCATATTAGAGCCAAAGTGCCGGAATTTACCTTCACCTCGAAACTGGTCGACGGGAAATTCCCTGATTACAACCGGGTGCTGCCGAGAGGCGGCAACAAATCCGTTATCGGGGATTGTCTGGAACTGCGGCAGGCCTTCGCGCGGGCGTCCATACTCTCTAATGAAAAGTATCGCGGTGTCCGAGTGATGCTGGCAGACTGTGAAATGAAAATACTGGCAAACAACCCGGAACAGGAAGAAGCGGAAGAAGTGGTTGCTGTGGAGTATAGCGGCGAGTCTCTGGAGATGGGCTTTAATGTGTCGTACCTGATTGATGTCCTGTCCACTCTGAACAGCAAACGGGCCCGGATCACGCTCTCTGATCCGAACAGCAGTGCCTTGCTTGAAGCCGAAGGAGGCGGCGATGCGGTCTATGTCGTTATGCCGATGAGACTCTGAGCCAGCTCGGTGGTGCCAGGTGAATCGGCTGTCTCGTTGGTAGTCGCTCACTCCATTGAGATCACTTGCGTGGCTTGGTCTCTTGCGATCTGCGCCCCCTGACTATGCCAACTATTGATCAGCTAAAGATCAACAATTTCAGGAATCTCTCTGAAGTCAGCTTGGCACCGGGTCGCGGTGTAAATCTTATCTATGGTCGCAACGGAAGCGGAAAAACGAGTCTTCTGGAAGCGCTTTATGTGTTGTCGTCGGGAAAATCATTTCGCAGTGCTCTGGTGGAGCCGGTCATTAAAGACGGCGCGTGCGAGGCCACGGTCTTCGTCAGTACCACCGAGAGCGCAAAGCTCGGGTTGTCCAAGTCGAGGAATAAAAAAGCCCAGTTGAGGCTCAACGGGGAGAACCAGAAAAATTGGGATCAGGTGGCCAGAGCGTTACCCGTGCTGGTCATTGATTCAGGGGCCTTCGATCTGCTGGAGGGGGGGCCAAAGATCCGACGTAGGTTTCTGGATTGGGGGGTGTTCCACGTGGAACCCACCTTCCTCGGCAATTGGCGACGGACCGCAAAATGCCTGGCACACAGAAACAGACTTCTTAAATCAGGTTTTTCCACGAGTGACGAGATCAGTGCGTGGGAGGCCGAGCTCAGCGTGGCTGCCCACGCCGTGGATACGGCCAGGGCTGCCTATTGCGCAGAACTTCTGCCGCTATTTGAGCGGGTCTACAGCGCGTTAGTGGGCGTTCACACCGACCTTAGTGTCCAGTACAAGCGCGGCTGGCCGGAAGAAAGCTCGCTGGGTGAGTGGCTTGACACGAACCGTGAGCTCGATACCAAGTACGGCTCAACCCAGGCGGGGCCTCATCGCGCGGACCTTGAGGTGAAGATAGGGCGTAGAAAAGCAACAGATAGTTTATCCCGCGGACAGGAAAAACTGCTGGTTTGCGCGTTGAAGGTGGCTCAGGGTGAGTTGTTGTCTGCCGCAGTCGGGCGGCGATGCCTGTATCTGGTCGACGACTTGCCGGCGGAGCTCGATAGCCAGAACCGTCAGCGGGTAATGAAGCATTTACTCAAGCTGGGGTCTCAGCTATTCGTGACCTCCGTGGAGGCGGAAGCAATTGATCTGAATGTATTCCACGACGCAGAAATCACTAGGTTTCACGTGGAACGTGGTACAATCTCAACCCAGAGAGCCGGCTTATAACTACCGTACGGCGGGGGTTTGGGCCGCACAAGCGCGGGCAGGAACACAAGACATGTTTACGGAGCGTCGCCATGAGCGAAGAGAACACGCCGGACTATAACTCTGACAGCATTAAGGTGCTCAAAGGCCTTGATGCGGTTCGAAAGCGACCGGGTATGTACATCGGTGACACCGATGATGGTACCGGGTTGCACCATATGGTCTTCGAGCTGGTGGATAATTCGATTGATGAAGCCCTGGCAGGACACTGTGACACCATCGAAGTCACTATCCATGTCGGAGAAACCGTCACCGTGTCTGACAATGGCCGTGGGATACCGACCGAGATGCATAAGGAAGGGGTCTCGGCTGCTGAAGTCATCATGACCGTGCTGCATGCCGGCGGAAAGTTCGACGACAACAGTTATAAAGTGTCAGGTGGTCTGCACGGGGTGGGAGTGTCGGTTGTTAACGCGTTGTCTGAGGAACTCAAGCTAACCATTCGCCGGGAGGGCGAGGTGTTCGAGCAGCACTATGCACACGGTACGCCTCGAGCTCCCCTTGCCGTGGTCGGCGAGACGCAAAGTAGCGGAACAGAGGTGCATTTCAAGCCGGCGGCCGATACCTTCACCAACATTGAATTCCACTATGACATCCTGGCGAAAAAGCTGCGGGAGTTAGCGTTTCTTAACGCTGGCGTTGCCATCAATCTGAACGATGAGCGTTCCGGTAAATCAGAACTCTATAAGTATGAAGGCGGATTGCGGGCCTTCGTCGATTATCTGAACACCAACAAGGCGCCGGTGAACAAGTTGTTCCACTTTACCTCTGAGCGAGAAGAAGACGGCATCACCGTCGAGATTGCCTTGCAGTGGAACGATTCCTACCAGGAAAATATTTTTCCTTATACGAACAATATCCCCCAAAGGGATGGTGGCACGCATCTGGCGGGTTTCCGAGGCGCATTGACCCGCGTGCTGAAAAGCTACATCGACAAGGAGCTTGCCCAGAAGAAAGGTAAGGAAGTGGTTACTAGCGGCGACGACGCCAGAGAAGGGCTCACCGCCATCATCTCCGTCAAGGTTCCGGATCCGAAGTTCTCATCACAGACCAAAGACAAACTGGTGTCCTCAGAGGTGAAGACGGTTGTTGAGCAGGAAGTGGCCTCGCACTTCAATGACTATCTGCTAGAGAATCCGCAGGACGCCAAGCTCATCGTCAATAAAATGATTGATGCAGCACGTGCGCGTGAAGCGGCCCGCAAGGCGCGCGAAATGACTCGTCGCAAAGGGGCTTTGGATGTCGCCGGCTTGCCCGGTAAGCTGGCAGATTGTCAGGAAAAGGATCCGGCCCGATCTGAAATCTACATTGTCGAGGGTGACTCAGCGGGAGGTTCCGCGAAACAGGGCAGAAACCGTAAGAATCAGGCCGTTCTTCCTCTGAAAGGCAAAATACTTAATGTTGAAAAAGCCCGATTCGACAAAATGCTCAGTTCTGCAGAAATCGGCACGTTAATAAAGGCACTGGGATGTGGCATTGGCAATGTGGAATTCACTCCGGAAAACCTTCGGTATCACAGCATCATCATCATGACGGACGCCGATGTAGACGGTTCTCATATCCGTACGCTGCTGCTCACTTTTTTCTTCCGTCAAATGCGTGATCTGGTCGAGCGCGGACATATTTATATTGCTCAGCCGCCGCTATATAAAATTCGCAAGGGCAAACAAGAGCAATATCTCAAGGACGACGGGGAGCTGGCGAGCTATCAAACACAAATTGCGCTTGAGGGCGCAAGCCTGCACGTTAATCCAGATGCGCCCGGCATAGCGGACGAATCACTGGAGTCTCTGGTTAACCGGTATCACGAAACCTACGCCATGATCAGTCGGCTGTCTCGAATCTACCCCACCGAGGTGTTGGAGGCGATGATTTACAGCGACCCGCTTATAGAATCTGACCTGAAGGACCCGTCCCGGCTGGAAGACTGGATGAAAGGCATGAGTCAGCAGTTGGTGCTGCGACATCCCGGAGTGAGCGCTAACTATACCTTTCGGGTCAATGAAGACACTGAGAGGCGGCAATTCCTACCAGAAGCTGTACTGAACGCACATGGCCTGGAGCGATCGTATGTTTTCCAGGCGGATTTTTTCAATACCGGCGAATACAAATTACTTACCGGCCTTGGTGAGACTTTGAACGGGTTATTGGAAGAGGGCGCCTACATTAAGCGTGGTGAGCGCACTCGGGCGGTCTCCAGTTTTGGAGACGCCATTGAGTGGCTCACAAGGGAGGCAATGAAGGGCCACTACCTACAGCGTTATAAGGGTCTGGGTGAAATGAACCCGGATCAATTGTGGGAAACGACGATGAACCCAGAGACCCGGCGCATGTTGCAGGTCACGATTGATGACGCCATTGGTGCCGACCAGCTGTTCAACACACTGATGGGTGATCAGGTTGATCCTCGCAGAGAGTTCATCGAGGATAATGCGCTTACGGCGGAGAATCTGGATATCTAGCGTGAGTCGTTAGCCTGAAAGTGGGCCCGGACCCACTGCTCTACCTCATCTGTCAGGTTTTTAACTGATCGATCTGTTACTCGGATCGGATCGCCAACCTTTATCGAGACAACGCCTGGCAACTTGATGAAGCGACGGCAAGGCCACGCGTATCCCGAATTATGCACTATAGGCACGATGGGAACTTTCGCAGCAGCAGCCAGTGCGGTGCCACCCCGGGAGAATCTGCCGACAACCCCTGGCTCAGAGCGAGAGCCCTCGGGGAATATGATGATCGAGTTCCCTTCTTTAAGCATGGCCTCTCCCTGAGCCATGAGAGAGCGGGCAGCTTCCCTCGGTTTGTTCCTGTCAATCGCGACAGGCTTCAACAACCGCAAAGCCCAACCCCAGAAAGGAATCTGCAGCAGCTCTCTTTTCAGAATCGGCGAGACGGGATAGATCAACTGGTAAAAAAGGATCGCTTCAAAGCTACTCTGATGGTTGGCCAGATAGACGGCGGGGCTGCGCTTAAGATGTTTGGCCCCTTCAACGCGATAGCTTATGCCACAGGTCAGCTTGAGCCAGCTGAGTATGGACCGGCACCAGGCTGCCGCAATGCGATGTCTGCCCCCGGGCTTCAGCAGCGGAAAAAGCAGTATAAAACCCGACGACAGCACTACCGTGATCAGTACGTAACCGAGATAAAACACAACGGAGCGAAGGGTCAGGATCAATTGCCTAAGCATGTTTTACAGAGGTCTCTGCGCTGACAAATTCAGCCAGACAATCGAAGATCTCAACCTCATTATCAGCCAGCGATTGAAGTTGCCCCTCGGTCTTTGCCCCCTTCCCGGTTCGAACCAGGACAGCTCTCATGTTGTACGACTGCGCGGCCTGGAGATCTGTCAGGCTGTCACCGACAAAAATCTTACCCGCCAGACTCACGCCCAGCTCATGCTCGATTCGCGTCAGCAACCCGGTGCCGGGCTTACGGCACGAACAAGATTCATCAGGCCCATGCGGGCAGTAGAAAATACCTTCAATAAAACCGCCTTTATCCTCAACTAAGGCGCACAGCTTCTGATGGATTTTCGCAAGAGCATACTCATCGAAAAGACCGCGAGCGAGACCTGACTGATTGGTGGCGATCGCTACCCGGTATCCCGTGGCAGTTAGCGTAGCGATGGCCTCTAGACTCCCGTCAATGGGGGCCCACTCTTCGGCTGATTTGATGTAATCGTCTGAATCCTCGTTAATCACTCCATCTCGGTCAAGCACGATGCATGTCATGATCGCAAACCTCGGTGTACAGTCAGGATTTGGACAGATAGGAAATGTCGGCGAGGTTCAGAAACAGTGACTGCAGCTTTGCAAGTAGTGCCAACCGGTTGTCCCTAACGGCTTCGTCTTCCGCCATGACCAGAACCTCGTCAAAAAAGCCATCAATGACCGGCTTGAGTTCGGCAAGGAGGGCCAGACCTTTCTGGTAATCTCCCTGTTTTACATAAGGTGCCACCTCTAACTCTTTATCATATATCGCGGCGTATAGGGCTTTTTCGGCGCTCTCCTGCAGCAGGCCCTCGCTGAGTGCCGGCTGGACAGCAGCCGAATCCTGCTTAAAAAGAATATTTGCAACGCGCTTGTTTGCTGCGGCGAGTGACTGAGCCTCAGGCCTCAGGGCAAAGACATGAACAGCCTGAATTCGACGATGAAAGTCGAGCGGTCGGCTCGGCCGCAGAGCGAATACAGATTGGAATTCCTCGCTGCTTATTCCTTCGTCAAGATACCAGGCCCTGAACCGCTCCAGGATAAATTCGAACACCTTATCGCCAGTGTCTGCTTGCAACAGGTCATCCGGGAAGCTCTCAACAGATGCCTTTATGAGCCACTTGAGATCCAGTTCAAGCGGCTTTTCCACGAGTATCCTGAGAATCCCGATGGCAGAGCGTCGTAGCGCGAACGGATCTTTGGAGCCGGTAGGAGGTTGCCCGATGCCGAACAAGCCCACCATCGTATCGAGTTTATCGGCCACTGCCAGAATGGCCCCTGTCTCAGAGGCCGGCAAATCGTCGCCTGCGAAACGCGGCTGGTACTGCTCGTGGATTGCCTGCGCGACTTCGGGCGCTTCTCCGTCATTAGCCGCATAGTACGAACCTATAAGCCCCTGCAGGTCCGCAAACTCACCTACCATGCTGGTCACCAGGTCACACTTGGACAGCTCTGCCGCGCGCATGCAATGTGCCGGGTTGGCGGAGACCTGCTCGGCAATCTGCCGGCTCAGCTGACTCACCCGCTCGCACTTGTCCAGCACCGTCCCTAATCTGTCTTGAAAAACCAGGCTTCCCAGACTGTCCTTTCTGGCCATCAAAGGCTGTTCCCGATCTTTATCGAAAAAGAACTGGGCATCAGCCAGTCGCGGCCTGATTACCCGCTCATTGCCCGTAATGACTTGCTGCGGGTCTTTGCTTTCAAGGTTGCTGATGGCCACGAATTTGGGCAGAAGTCGACCCTCCGCATCCGCCAGATGAAAACATTTCTGATGTGACTTCAGGGCGAGAATGAGCGCTTCTTGTGGAACTGCCAGAAATGCCTCGTCGAAGCTGCCGGTGAGGGCAACAGGGAACTCGACGAGACTGGTCACCTCGTCAAGCAGTGCCTCATCAATGATGGCTACCGCTTCATGCATTCGGGCCTGTTGCTCGACCTGCTCCCGGATCAGGTCACGGCGTTTGTCGAAACTGGCAATTACCCGACCCTGCTCCTTAAGCACGCTTTCATAATCAGAAGGCTGAACCAGTGGCAGATCTTGATTGTTATGGAAACGATGCCCCCGGGTGCAATGGCCGGACCGGACCCCGAGAATATTCGTCTCTATGGTTTCCTCTCCAAACAGAACGACGGCCCAGTGAAGCGGTCGCACGAATTCGATTCTTGAAGCGCCCCAGCGCATTCGTTTGGGGATGGGAAGCCTGGTAAGGGCCGTCTCGATCAGCGTTGGTATCAGCGCCTGAGTTGTACGCCCTTTTTCACTTACCGAAAAGCTCAGCTTTTCCACGCCATCTTTTTCAGTCCGTGACAATTGATCGACTTCAACGCCACAGGATTTTGCAAATCCCAGGGCTGCCGGGGTTGGTGCCCCCGTGTTATCGAACGCCGCTTGGACGGCTGGTCCCAATCGGGTTTTTTCCTGATCCTGTTGTGTTTCATTGAGCGCTTCTACCAGCACCGCCAGTCTGCGCGGAGAGGCAAACCGTTGCACATTGTCGAATGATAGCTGCAATGCCCGCAGCTGTTCAGTCAGAGAGAGTTCTAGAGCAGCGGACAGGTTTGCCAGCGCTTTCGGTGGGAGCTCTTCGGTCCCAATTTCTATCAGCAGATCACGCGTGTTCATGGTCAGGATGCATCTAGATATTCAGCCCTGAGTGCTTCCGGGGCGAGCGGAAATCCCAGACGCTTACGACTGGCGAAGTACTCCTTGGCGACACCGTGGGCGAGGCTGCGCACCCGCAGAATAAAGCGCTGGCGTTCTGTCACAGACACGGCCTTTCGGGCATCGAGCAGATTGAAAGTATGTGACGCCTTGAGTACCTGTTCATAAGCGGGCAACGCAAGCTGTTTTTCCAGTAAAGACTGGCACTGCGCCTCGTATTCATCAAAGTTCCGGAATAGCAGCGCCGTATCTGCCTGCTCAAAATTATAGGCCGACATTTCGACTTCATTTTGCTTGAAGACGTCGCCGTAAGTCACATCTCCGTCCGGGCTATGGGCCCAGACAATGTCATAGATGCTGTCCACTCCCTGCAGATACATCGCTATTCGCTCTATCCCATAGGTTATTTCACCGCTGACCGGGTGACACTCGAGCCCGCCGACCTGCTGAAAGTAGGTGAACTGAGTGACTTCCATGCCGTTGAGCCAGACCTCCCAGCCCAGACCCCAGGCCCCCAATGTCGGCGATTCCCAGTTGTCTTCAACAAAGCGGATGTCGTGCACCGACATATCAATGCCCAGACTGCGAAGCGAATCGAGATACAGCTCTTGAATGTCTATTGGAGATGGTTTTAGGATGACTTGAAACTGATAGTAATGCTGCAGCCGGTTGGGGTTTTCGCCGTAGCGGCCGTCCGTCGGTCTCCGGCAGGGCTGCACGTAGGCGGTGTTCCAGCTCTCCGGCCCGATTGCTCTGAGAAAAGTCGCGGGGTGAAAGGTGCCGGCGCCCACTTCGAGGTCCAGAGGTTGCAGAACAACACAACCCTTTTCGGCCCAGAATTGCTGTAGCGTCATGATCAACCCCTGAAAGGTTGACAAGTCGTTGTTGATTTTCACGATGTACTTGATTTTTCGAGGGTTTGTGGGAACCTGATTATCCTTGATTCTCCCGAACTAATCTAGCGGGCAAGCTTTTCCGCGGCGCGGGTCAAGCGGTGTGACACCGCATCTCTGATCGGGGTGCCTGCTACTCCAGAGAGCCTGTTGATATAATGCCGGCGGGGTCTTTATGACAGACTCTCTGGCTCTCAAGAAACGGCGGGTGAACAGGGATTCAATCACTGACTTACAGGTTACTGCGGGCTTTGCTGGCGGTGTGTGCGTGGCTGCCGCTGCCGGTTCTGCATGCGCTTGCCCGACTGTGGGGAGGTCTGCTCTATCAGCTGCCCAACCGCATGAGAGAGACAACCCGAAGGAATCTGACAACCTGTTTTCCGGCACGTTCGGACACGGAGGTGGACCGGCTGGTAAGAGAGAGCCTGGTGCATACTGCTGCCACTGCTCTGGAAATGGGGAAAGCCTGGGTAGCGCCGCTACCGACAACCCTGAAACTAGTTCAGGACAGTGAGGGGCTGTCAGCGTTCGATGCCGCGGTGGCTGGCCCGCATGGTGTCATTCTGCTGGCCCCCCACCTGAGTAACTGGGAGATTTTCGGGTTTTTCGCCTGCGAAGGCAGACCGGCCAACTTTATGTACCAGCCACCCCAGAATGCCGGTCTGGACAACCTGCTCAGAACCGTGCGCTCGCGTAACGGCGTGAATCTGGCGCCGACCAACCGCAAGGGCGTCGCCCAATTATTGAGCGCACTCAAACGGGGGGAAATCGTTGGCATTTTGCCTGATCAGGTGCCTGCGGATGCGGGCGGCGCGTTTGCGGATTTTTACGGAGAACCGGCTTTAACCATGACGCTTGTCAGCAAGCTGATTCAGCGCACCGGCGCGCAGGTGTTCTGCGGATTTGCTGAGCGCCTTCCCCATGGCAAGGGTTTTGTTGCTGTGTTCGAGCCAGCCGATGAGGCAATTTACAGTGCCGATCTTCAGGAATCTTTGGCAGGGCTTAACCGCTCGGTTGAGTCTGTGGTCAATCGGGCCTTGCCTCAGTATCAGTGGGAATATAAACGCTTTCGACGACGTCCGGATAACTCCGAATTTTACGGGTCACAAGAACCCTCTTAAGTGGGTCAACCTCAGGCTACGCTGACGCCCCCCGGATTTACGCGATTTGTTCCGCACTACCTTTTCCAGAACATCGGCGTAAACAACACCAGCAGGGTAAACACTTCGAGCCGGCCCAGCAGCATGGCCAGGCAGAGAATCCATTTGGCTGCGCCTGGCAGTGCGCCGTAGGTCTGTGCCACATCGGACAGGCCCGGCCCCAGGTTATTAATGCAGGCGCCTACCGCGCTGAACGCGGTAATTATGTCAAGGCCGGTAGCAAGCAGTGCCAGCAGCATCACCATGAAGGCCATGACATAAACGGCAAAGAAACCCCACACCGACTCAACGATGCGATCGGGCATGACTTTCTTACCGAGTTTGATGGGGATTATGGCTCTGGGGTGGATAAGTCGCTGTACCTCCCGAAAACCCTGTTTGAAAATTAACAGAATCCGAATCACCTTCATGCCGCCTCCGGTTGAGCCGGCGCAGGCGCCGATGATGGCCGCATACAGGAGCACGTAAGGCAGAAACAGCGGCCAGGAGTTGAAGTCTGCGGTGGCGTAACCGGTAGTGGTCGCAAAGGACACCACCTGAAATACGCCGCGCCGCATGGCTTCGGAGAGGGAGCCATAGGTTCCGTCTGCGGCGAGCACCACGACAGTAATCAATGAAACACTGCCTAGTATGAAGGCATAAAATTTAAACTCGGGATCCTTCAGATAATGCTTAAGCTGTTTTTTTTGCAGCGCAAAAAAATGCAGGGCAAAGTTGATACCGGCAACGATCATGAACAGCACCGCAATGCCCTCGATGAGCGGGCTGTTGAAGTAGGCAATGCTGGCATCGTGGGTGGAAAACCCGCCAATGGCCACGGTACTGAAGCTGTGAGAAATCGCGTCGAACAGACTCATACCCGCTGCCCAATACGCAAGCATGCAGGCAATCGTCAGTGAAAGGTAGAGCAGCCACAGCGACTTGGCTGTTTCAGCCAGTCGCGGCACCAGTTTGTTGTCTTTAACAGGCCCAGGGCTCTCTGCCCGGTAAAGCTGCATGCCACCGATTCCCAGCATGGGCAGCAGCGCAACCGCTAAGACAATGATACCCATGCCCCCAAGCCATTGCAGCAGCTGCCGATAAAACAGAATCGACTCTGGCAGTGCATCCAAACCGGAAATAACAGTCGCGCCTGTGGTGGTGAGCCCCGATATAGACTCGAACACCGCGTCGGTTATGCTCAGCTCGACGCTTGAAGAAAAAATAAACGGCAGACAACCTGCTGTTCCTAGCACAGCCCAGAACAGAGTGACCACAAGAAAGCCATCCCGATTACTGAGCTCTCTTTGCTTGCCCGCGGTTGCTAACCAAAGCCCCAGTCCGGTGATAAACAGAACCAGTAGGGCGGTTAGAAAAGCGCCTCTCGCGCCGTCATCGTACAGCAGGGAAATCAGGAGCGGTGGCACATTGCCCAGCAGGCTAAAGATCATCAGCAGGATGCCAAGAATCTTAACTATGATGGCGGCATGCATGGTAAATTATCAAGGTTAGACGGTGTCTGGGTTAGAAGAAGCTGAAGCCGACCTGGAACAACCGTTCCACTTCAGGGATTTTTCTACGGTCAACCAGGAAAAGAATTACATGATCGTCTGATTCAATTACGGTGTCATCATGCGCAATCAGCACTTCATCGTTTCGAACAATGGCACCAATGGTGGTGCCCTCGGGTAGCTCAATGTCTCCAATCTGCTGGCCGATGACTTTCGAGTTGGTCCGGTCTCCGTGCGCGACGGCCTCCATCGCTTCTGCGGCGCCGCGCCGCAGGGAGTGCACTGCGACCACGTCCCCCCGCCTGACATGGGCTAACAGGCTGCCGATAGTCGCGAGCTGTGGTGAGATCGCGATGTCAATTTCACCGCCCTGCACCAGATCAACATACGCGGGGTTATTGATGATCGTCATCACTTTCTTGGCACCCAGCCGCTTCGCCAGCAAGGAGCTCATAATGTTGGCTTCGTCGTCATTGGTCAGGGCCAGAAACACATCGGTGTCTTCAATATTCTCTTCGGTCAGCAGGTCTTTGTCAGATCCCTCGCCGTTCAGCGCGATGCTTTCATGCAGCTTTTCTGAAAGATAGGCGCAGCGCTCTGCATTCCGTTCAATGACCTTAACCTGATAGCGCTGCTCCAGGGTACTGGCGAGGCGATGCCCTATTTTGCCCCCGCCGGCGATCATGATGCGCTTGTACGGGCGGTCCAGTCGACGCAATTCGCTCATGCAGGCACGTATATTTTCCTGCGCCGCTACGAAAAACACTTCGTCATCCGCTTCAATCACGGTGGAGCCTTCTGGAGTTATTGGACGGTCTTTCCTGAAGATCGCGGCCACTCGCGCATCAATGGCGGGCATGTGCTGCCGAATCATCCGGATTTCCTGTCCGACCAGCGGGCCGCCGTAAAATGCTTTTACGGCAACCAGTTGAACCCGGCCATCGGCAAAGTCCAGAACCTGCAGTGAGCCGGGCAGATCAATCAGTCGGCTTATATAGCCTGATACAATCTCTTCCGGACTGATGATTTCGTCTGCCGCCATGCCGTCGGTGCAGAACAGCTTGTCATTCTCGGTATAGGAAGAGGATCTTATGCGGCAAATCCGGTGGTGAACCTTGAAGACAGTGTGGGCGACCCGGCAAGCCACCATGTTGATTTCATCGCTGTCGGTGACGGCAATTAACATTTCCGCGTCATCTGCGCCGGCATTCAGCAAAGTAGCCGGATGCGAGGGAGGGCCGGCAACCACTCGGGCGTCAATGTGGTCGTTCAGCTCGTGCAAACGCTCGCTGTTTTCATCCACGATGGTGATGTCGTTTTTTTCATTCGACAAGGTTTCAGCTAGAGCGCTGCCCACCTGATTGGCACCTACAATGACTATTTTCATGAATCGCGTGTTTTTGAGGCTGTGTTACCGGCCCTGATGAGGCCTGGATACCTGATCTCCATCTGACTGTCGGAGACTCAGAGTTTTCTCAACTTTCTTAACAAGGAAAAGAAGAATCCGTCCGTGCCGCGGTCTGCACGGGGAAGAAGCTGCCTTCCTGACTCACATTCTACTCCCCAATCGGCCGTCATGCCTTCATATTTAGCATCCGCATGCTCGCCCAAAAACCGGTGAATCTGCGCCTGATTCTCCTGCGGCAGCACCGAGCAGGTGGTGTACAGCAGCAGGCCCCCCGGCTTCAAGCAGGCCCAGAGGGCGTGCAGTAAACGGCGTTGCTCAACAACCAGCTTCTCCACCTGTGCAGGAGTAAGCAGCAGCTTGATATCCGGATGCCGCCTGATCACGCCACTGGCACTGCAGGGTGCATCGAGCAGGATGCGGTCGAACGCTTCCCCGTTCCACCAGGCGTCCGTGTCGGCGCCGTCTGCGAGAAGCAGGCTGGCCTCTAGCTGCAGCCTCTTCAGATTGTCTTCGATTTTAGTCAGCCTTGCTGGAGACCGATCCAGAGCAACACACGTGGCAAGTGAGTCTTCACTTTCCAGAATATGGCAGGTTTTGCCACCGGGGGCCGCGCAGGCGTCTAAAACCCTCAGGCCGGGTGCCAGCTGAATCAGTTCGGGTACCAGCTGTGAGGCTTCGTCCTGCACGCTCGCCTCGCCATCGAAAAATCCGGGAATGTTGCTGACCGGCACTGCCCGGTCAAGATAAATCGCTGAAGGAGCAAGCTGCCCCGGCCGTGTCTGCAAGCCAGCCCGACCGAGCTTGTCCATATATTGCTGCCGGCTGTGTCTGGACAGGTTCACTCTGACGGTGAGAGGCGGTCTGCGGTTGTTGGCAGTAAGGATTTCTTCAAACTGTTCAGGCCAGCTGCCGGTCAGGGCAGAAACCAGCCAGTTAGGGTGGGACTCACGTTGAGCAAGGTTTGCAAGTTGCAGGTTCTGCAGCAGCTCCGCCTCCCGGCGCCGGTAATTACGCAGCACCGCGTTACTCAAGCCTCTCGCCCAGCGCTTGTTCAGCTCGCCGGTTGCACTGACTGTTTCATTGATCGCGGCGTGATCAGGAATACGCATGAATTTGAGCTGGTAGAGACCGAGTACGAGCAGGCTGCGTAAGTCCTGATCCTTCTTCTTGAAGGGCTTGCTAAGAAGCTGCTCTAACAGGAAGTCGAGCTGGTGAAACCACCGGCAGCATCCAAAGCACATTTCCTGTAGCAGCTGGTAATCGCTGCGTTCACGGTGCTGATCCAGGGCAGCGCTGAGAGAGCCCTTGCCAGCGAGTATTTCTGCCAAAATCAGCGCCGCTGTTGCTCGGGTGCGGTGAATCATGATCAGTCGTTGTGGCTGAGTATCGCGCCTGCCTGAAGCAGATCTGTTCCTGAATTGAGCAGATCTGTGGTGGTCCAGGGCTTCTTGCCGGGAAGGGCAATTCGGGTGACCAGCAGACAGGCCTCACCGCAGGCAATAAGCATCCCGTGTCTGTTAATCTCAAGAATAGTGCCGGGTGTCTTTTGAGATTTGGTTTGTTCAACAGAGGCCTCGAGAATCTGCAGCCGTGCTCCGTTGATGAAACTGAAGGCCGGTGCCCTGCCGAGTCCTGCCCGAATGATGCGTTGGAGCTTTTCGGCAGGCTCCTGCCACCGCAACAGGTACTCTGATTTTTCAAGTTTGTCCGCGTAGGTGCTGAGGCTGTCGTTTTGCCGTTGAGCCTGACTGCTTAGCTCGGGGAAATGGGACAAGGTATGCAGAAGGGCCAGTTTGCCTGCATCACAGATTTTGTCGGTTAAGCTAATTCGGTCATCCTCCGGACCTATCTCCACTTGCTGCTTGTACAGCATGTCACCGGTATCGAGCCCCGCATCCATCTTCATGATGGTGACTCCCGAGACGGGATCCCCCGCAAGCAGGGCGCGTTCAATAGGTGCCGCTCCCCGCCAGCGTGGCAGCAGGGAGGCGTGCACGTTGATACATCCCAGTTTGGGTAACTCGAGAATGGCTTGTGGCAGGATCAGTCCGTAGGCCACCACCACCAGCAGGTCGGGGGCTATTGCGGCCAGTTCCTGTTGCGCTTCGACGGTTTTCAGACTGACAGGCTGCTTGATCTCGAGGCCAGCCGCCATGGCGACCGCTTTGACCGGGCTGGGCTGCAGTTTCTTGCCTCTGCCGGATGGCCGGTCGGGCTGCGTGTAGACGGCGTCAATGGTGTGGCCGGCAGCGATCAGCGCTGACAGATGTGCCGCCGAGAAATCGGGCGTTCCCGCAAAGCAAAGTCTCAGTCCGGACATCAGCTCAGGCAGACTTCTTGTGTTCTTTTTCCAGCTTCTTGCGTATGCGCTGGCGCTTCAAAGAGCTGAGGTAGTCAACGAACAGCTTGCCCTCGAGGTGGTCAATTTCATGCTGGATACATACGGCTAGGATGCCGTCAGCTTCCATTTCAAATGCTTGGCCGGCCCGGTCCTGCGCGCGCACCCTGATTCGCTGAGGTCTTGAGACAGTTTCATAAAATCCCGGTACGGACAAACAGCCTTCGTCATATTCGGAAAGCTCATCCTCAATGATTTCAAATTCTGGATTAATGAAGGTCAGCGGACTATCTTTATTTTCTGAGACATCGATGACCAGCAAGCGTTTATGCACATCGACCTGAGTGGCCGCGAGCCCGATCCCTTGCGCGTCATACATGGTTTCAAACATGTCATCGATCAATGCTTCTAGCTTCTCATCGAAAACAGAAACGGGGCCGGCTATTTTTCGAAGCCTGGGATCTGGAAACTCCAATATGGGTAGTAGCGACATGATTTGTGTATTGGTTATGCCTATTAATATCAACCGGATTAAGTTTAATTGTGGTGATGCATAAACGCCCCACGGCCCGATTATAGCGTGATGCTTAAAAATTTGCCCATATCCCTAGTGCGCGCGAAAGTTTGCCAGGACATCAGATTATCGTGTTCGCGAGGTTGGAGAACGCATGTGAAGGGTAGCGCGTTGGATTCGCGTTATTGGTTCTGGTTGATAAACCAGACATAATAGAAACATGTGTGCTCAAGATGTGTGGGAAGAGAGTGAAACGCGAAGACATTGCCTCCGTTAAGGAGTTTTTACAAAAGCTGCAATCAGATATTTGTAGAGGCTTTGAGGATTTGGATGGCTCAGCAAAATTCCGGACTGACCAATGGGACCGGGAGGACGGCGGTTCCGGTATTACTCGTATCATCAGCGACGGCGCCGTCTTTGAGAAGGCGGGCGTGAATTTCTCACACGTGTTCGGTAAATCAATGCCGGCCTCCGCGACTGCCGACCGACCGGAACTGGCCGGCCGGGCTTTTCAAGCGATGGGTGTATCGCTGGTGGTACACCCGAGAAATCCCTATGTGCCCACCTCACATGCTAACTTCAGATTATTTGTTGCTGAGAGGGCGGGAGCCGATTCCGTCTGGTGGTTTGGCGGCGGCTACGATTTGACTCCCTACTACGGCTTTGAGGAAGACTGCAGGCACTGGCATCAGACAGCCAGGCAGGCCTGTGACCGGTTTGGCGAGGGGTATTATGAAAAATTCAGAGATTGGTGTGACGAGTATTTTTATCTGAAGCACAGAAACGAGCCCAGGGGTATCGGAGGTCTTTTCTTTGATGACTTCAACAAATTGCCCTTCGAGGAGTCATTTGCGTTTGTTCAGTCCATGGCGAGCAGCTACATGAAAGCCTACTGCCCGATTGTTGAAAAACGCAAAGACAATGACTACGGCGCTCGCGAGAGATCATTTCAGGAATATCGTCGCGGGCGCTATGTGGAATTTAATCTGGTTTATGATCGGGGCACCGTGTTTGGCCTGCAGTCAGGCGTGGGAAGAATTGAATCGATCCTGATGTCTCTGCCACCGGCTGTGCAGTGGGTGTACGACTGGCAGCCGGAGCCGGGTTCTGCCGAAGAAAAGCTCTACACCAATTTTCTCATCCAGCGCGAGTGGGCCTGATGGGATTGTTTATCTGCAGGTGGAACATCTCGTGACTCAGTATGCGGTGATGGGATATCCCATCTCACACAGTAAGTCCCCTCAGATCCACTCGCTGTTCGCCGAGCAAACCGGCGAGGACATGCACTACGATAAATTTCAGATAGCCGCGGTCGACTTCCCCGCCGAGGTTGCGGGTTTTTTCGAGCGCGGTGGCGGCGGACTGAATGTGACGGTTCCCCACAAAGAAGCAGCCTTTGCCCTGGCCGATCATCCGAGCCCCCGTGCCAGTCTGGCCAGAGCCGCCAATACGCTCGGCCGCGATCCGCAAGGGGGTATCTGGGCAGACAACACCGACGGGGTTGGGCTGGTGCGAGACCTCACCGACAATCACCAGCTGTCTCTGAGCGGTAAGCATATTCTGATGCTCGGTGCCGGCGGCGCGGCGAGAGGGGTGCTGGCTGAACTGATTCACTGCGCACCCGCCAGTATCACCATCATGAATCGGACCCTTTCGCGCGCCGAGGAGTTGAGGACCGACCTGAACGCGCAGGGTGTCATGCACGTCAGGGCAATGAATGAGCCGGGAGGCCCGCGCTATGATCTGGTGATTAATGGGACCAGTGCCAGCCTGAAAAACGAGGGCCTGCAGCTGGATGCCGCGCTCTTTGCTGCAAGCTTCGTCGCCTACGACATGGTGTATGGGGCTGAGGAAACCGTCTTCATGAGCTGGGCAACAGCAGCCGGTGCAGGCGCGGCGCTGGACGGGCTGGGGATGCTGGTGGAGCAGGCGGCGGAGTCTTTCGCACTGTGGCGGGGCAAGCGACCTGAGACCCAGCGCGTCATTGATCAGATTCGTCAATCACTCTGGTCTCTAAACTGATCGATGGGTTGGCCCGGCATGGTTCGGGGCAGCCATCATCGCGTTTGCTGCAAACTGGTGTAGCGAGAGAGATGCGAGGGAGAGCACTCGAGGGACGCTCGGAGTAAAACCTTTCGAAGAACACTGAGAAGACCACTGAAAAGATCTCTGAGAAAGGCTTTGAGAAAGACTGCGAGAGATCTGGCGAGCGAGGAGGTTTTCTCCAGACAAAAAAAGGGGTCATCAGCAGATAACCCCTTTTTTGGTTTTTGAACCGGAAGCGTTGACTAGTGCGTGGCTTCTTCCGCATGTTCGTCATGGTGGATATCGCTTGGCCCCAGAGCGACCGCATTTCGATCGTGTCCGCGATAGTTAAAGCGGGTCTCTTCGGTATAGGCGCCTTCAAAGGCCATCAGCCCGATGAATAAAAGCAGCACCGTCGGTGGACCGAGAATCGTGAACACCAGCGCCAGCCTTTCCCACACGACATGCATGAAGATGGCGATGATAAACCCGGCCTTCAGTAGCATGAAAAATATCACCAGCCCCCACCGCATCGCACCTTGAACTTCAAAGTAGTCGACAGCGTATGAGAATCCGCTGAGTACGAAGAGCAGAATCCAGATCTTGTAGTAAATACCCAGAGGGTGTTGTTGTCCTTCAGCCGAAGCCATTATCGTCCTCTCTCACAGTAAGTAGAAAAATGCAAAGATGAATACCCAAACCAGATCAACGAAGTGCCAGTACAGACCGGCAATTTCAACGATTTCGTATCCTTTATTGTCGTAGTATCCGCGTTTTACCCGAAGCGCCACCCAGAGCAGGTAAATTACGCCACCGGTAACGTGTAGACCATGAAAGCCGGTTACCATGAAAAAGACCGAACCGAACTGAGGCGCCCCGAACGGGTTACCCCAGGGTCGAACCCCTTCAGCGATTAGTTTTGACCATTCGAACGCTTGCATGCCAACGAAGGTTGCACCGAAGGCGGCGGTTATGCAGATCAATAAGAAAGTTTTGGCTTTGTCTTTCTGATAGCCAAAATTGACTGCGAGCGCCATGGTGCCGGAACTCGTGATCAACACAAATGTCATGATCGCGATGAGAATCAGCGGGATCGGGTCACCGCCGAAAGACAGGGCAAAAATCTCGCTCTGTGGCGGCCACGGGTCGGTTGTCGTGACCCGCACATTCAGATAGCCAATCAGAAAGCAGGAAAAAATAAAGGTGTCAGATACCAGGAATATCCACATCATGGCCTTTCCCCAGGGCACATGGTACGCCTGTCGGTCGGCGCTCCAGTCATCGACCATCCCTGTCATGCCATCCTGGCTGACAGCTTGTGTAGTTGCTTCACTCATCCCAATTTCCCGTAAGTGCGATTTGGTTTGTTTAGTTTAGTTATTTAGGTATTCGCTAGTATGGCGAACAGCACGATCCAGACAAGCAGCAGGAAGTGCCAGTAAATGGTGCACAGTTGAATGCTCAGCCTTACCTCTTTGGGCTCTCCGCCTGAGGTCAAGCGTATAGCGCACTTACTCCAAACCCAGAGACCACCGATCAAATGCAGGGCGTGAACGCCTGTCAGCAGATAGTAAAAGGCAACAGCCGGATTTGAGGACAGGTAGAATCCACCCGCCTGTAAGTGATTCCACGTGACCATCTGGGCCACGATGAAAAGGATTGCCAGAACACCCGAACCGAAAAACGAGGTGTACAGATTTCGGGTGTCACCACGTACCACAATGTTTCTCGACCACTGGAACAGCACGCTGCTGGCGATCAGCAAACCTGTGTTGAACCACAGTTGTGCTGGCTCTGAAAGCGGCTCCCAGTCAGGTAACTCCATGCGCAAGTAGTAGCTCACCATGAAGAGAGAAAAGATGACTGTCGCAATAACAAGAAAAAACGTCAGTGCTACACGCTCGGCCGTGACGGCGAAGGTCCCTTCCGGAACCATGCCGCCGATGACGCCCTTACGTTCCCACGGCTTTTCCGTGACTGTTTTTATCAGGCCCATGTCGTTTTCCCGTTACTCGTCGTTGCCTTGAGATGACTTCGCGTATTGCGCCGTAGTCACATCGCTTTCCGGCATATTCTGCGGGATAAAGTCTTCCGCGGCTCCGGGGACGCTGTAGTCATAGGCCCATCGATACACAGTAGGAAGGTTCTCACCCCAGTTGCCGTGCACTGGCGGAGTATCAGGCGTTTGCCATTCCAGAGAGGCAGCGCCCCATGGGTTGGAGTCCGCTTTTTTGCCCCACTTCAGGCTACCGATGATGTTGATGAAGAACAGTATCTGAGAGGCCCCCACAATCAATGCCGCAATGGTGATGGAGGAATTCAGATCCTGCGCAGACAATGGAATGAAGTCGGTATTTCCCAGTGCGTAGTAACGTCTGGGTACGCCCAGGAAGCCGAGGTAGTGCATTGGCAGATAGATCGCGTACGCACCGAGGAAGGTCAGCCAGAAGTGAACCTTCGCCAGAGTTTCGTTGTACATGCGACCACTGATTTTGGGGTACCAGTGATACAGCGCTGCATAAAGAACCAGGATAGGTGACACGCCCATGACCAGATGGAAGTGAGCCACGACGAAATAGGTATCGGACAGCGGCAGGTCAATAACAACGTTGCCGAGGAACAAGCCTGTCAGACCACCATGAATGAACGTGAAGATAAATCCTATGGCGAAGTACATCGGCGCGTTCAGGCGAATATCGCCTTCCCAGAGCGTGAGCAACCAGTTGTAAACCTTCAGAGCAGTCGGCACTGCAATGATCAGCGTGGTAGTCGCAAAGAAAAAGCCGAAGTAAGGGTTCATTCCGCTCACATACATGTGGTGTGCCCACACAATGAAGCTCAGACCACCGATCGCAATGATCGCCCAGACCATCATCCGGTAACCGAAAATATTCTTGCGCGCGTGTACGCTCAGCACATCGGAAACCAGACCGAAAGCGGGCAGTGCAACGATGTACACTTCTGGGTGGCCAAAGAACCAGAACAGATGCTGGAACAGGATCGGGCTGCCGCCTTCGAAGTCGAGAGGAGTGCCTGCTTCAAGAACGGCTGGCATGAAGAAGCTGGTCCCCAAAAGCGCATCAAAAAGCATCATGATGCAAGCGACAAGCAGTGCCGGGAACGCGAATAAACCGAGAACCGTAGCAACGAAAATACCCCAGATAGTTAGAGGCATTCTCATCAGGGTCATGCCTCGGCAGCGGTACTGTAAAATCGTGACCACGTAGTTCAGTCCGCCCATGGTGAATGCCACCACGAACACGATGAGTGAGACCAGCATCAGGATAATCCCGGCGTCATGCCCGGGCGTGCCTGCCATGGCGGTCTGAGGGGGGTAGAGCGTCCAGCCGGCTCCGGTAGGGCCGCCCCCGACGAAGAAGCTCGCCATTAAAATGATGACTGAGATCAGGAAGGTCCAGACTGACATCATATTCAGGAACGGGAATACCATGTCCCGGGCCCCGAGCATCAGCGGCACCATGTAATTCCCGAAACCACCCAGAAACAGTGCGGTCAGGAAGTACACCACCATGATCATGCCGTGCATGGTGACCGCCTGATAGTAGAAATTGGGATCCACAAAGTTAACGGACTCAGGGAAGCCCAGCTGCATTCGGAACAGCAGGGAAAGTACCAGCCCAACTATGCCCGTCAGAACTGCGAGACCGCCATACTGAATGGCAATGACCTTATGGTCTTGGCTCCAAACGTATTTTTCGACCCAGCTGTGGGGATGATGCATCTCCATATCTTGGTCTTGGTCTGCTAATGGTACGTAGGCCATTGTTTACTCCTAATCGATAAATTGATGCCCTGGGGCAATAACTCTCAAAACTTTCTGATCAAAACCTTGCAGACTAGCGCAGCGTGTTGATGTACGCGGCCACGTCGTTAATCTCTTCCAGATCACCCATTGCTGTTGCCATCTGGACCATCTGCTCTCCATAAGCGTCTGCCGGGTGGTTACCACGGATTCCGGCTCTGAAGTTGCTGATTTGGGTGACAAAATACCAATCGCTCATGCCGGCAAGCTTCGGCGCGTCGGTGTACCAGATACCAGCCCCGTTATCCAAGTGACAGGCAGCACAATTGCGGTCGTAAATGTCATAACCGTTTGCGATGTCACCTGCGATGGTGGTTTGTGCGGGCGTATCCGGAAAAGTTGCGATGTAAGCGGCAATGTTACGTACCGCCTCGTCTGTGGTTAGCATGTTGGCGAATGCGGTCATCTGTGCTCCGTTGGTGTCGCCTTCTCCGCCCCGTGCGCCCTGTTTGAAATGGTTAAGCTGGCGTTCGATATACCAGGCCTGCTGGCCGGCGATCTTCGGTGCGTTCAGCATCGGATTGCCCTCGCCGTTCTGGCCGTGGCACGCGGCACATGCTGCGTACTGAGCCTGGCCAGCGGCCACATTAGGAGCAGCCAGGGCCTGAGTGTCAGCGAAGGTAGGCTGGGCCGCGATCCATGCGTCATAGTCCGCCTGAGGCTCAACCGTGACAGAGCCGCGCATGACGAAGTGGCCGATACCGCACAGTTCTTCGCACATGATGTCGTAAGTGCCTTCCTGAGTCGGATCGAACCACAGATAGGATACCAGCCCCGGAACCAGGTCCATCTTCACGCGAAATTGGGGGACAGTGTAGTTGTGCAGCACGTCATTAGAGCGCAGCAACGCCTTGACCGGCTGATTCACTGCCAGATGCATGTTCGGGTCGTTAACGACGACATCATCCATACCGTTAGGGTCTTCCGGGTTGATGCCGAAGGGATTGGTTTCACTCACGAAACCGGTATCAGCAGTGCCGAGAATGCCATCAGCCCCGGGGTAGCGGAACTGCCACTGCCACTGCTGGCCCAGCACTTCATATTCCAGGGCGTTTTCAGGGGGCGTTACAAAACTGGCCCAGACAAACAGGCCCGGGGCAAGCATGGCGACGACTCCTACGGTCGTGAAAATGGACAGCTTGGCTTCCAGGCCGGCGTTTTCAGGCTCGTAAACCGCCTTGTGCCCGTCCCTTTGCCTGAACTTCCAGATGCAGTAGGCCAAGAACACATTACACGCGACGAACACAAAGCCGGTCACCCAGAAAGTGATATTGATGGTGAAGTCGATGGACCCCCAATCTGTGGCGATATCAGTGAACCACCAGGGACTGGCAAAGTGAAAGATGATTGATCCGACGACCAGAAGAAAAATAACGACCGCTAAAGCCATGAAACTGAATTCCTTCTATAATTGATGACATCTCGGCCCTGCGTCGCACCGCTGATAACAGGATCAGCGCAGCGCTCTGCCGGGCAGGATTTGCTTTAATTTCTGTGTCATTTGAATGACTCGCCCGAGCGCCACAGAGCAAGCTGTTGGCAAACTCAAAACGAGCTTCGATTCTGAATGACCGTCCTAATTATTGTTGTTCACTTGGGTGGGGTATATCCGCAGCCAGACTCCGTTTCATGCGGGCGTAAAACCCCCGATAAATCCTAGCTTTTTGGCACACCTCAAGTGGGAGTCATGCTATAGAAAAATGCCTTTTCTAGCAAGGCTTTAGTGCCCCAAAACCTTTGAAAACAGGGCTTTACTCGAGCGTTTTTGACAGGAAGCTGTCAGCTTCAAATAGGTTTCGAGTTTAGCACTAACAATCAATCGAAAAATCTGTAAAATTCACGCCGTGACCTTGCCGGCAACCGGTCCGAGCGTCCCAGCATGTAGCAATCTGGAGAAGACGCGACCGGGACAGTCTCAGACCCGGCCCGGTCAATTGCCGAATCCGATTATCCTTTGCCGAGCCAAGCAGTACGCAATGACCGACATTACCACCCAGTCAACCGCCAGCTGGCGGGACTACTACGAGATGTGCAAGCCCCGTGTGGTGATGCTCATGATTCTGACGTCCCTGGTTGGCATGCTGTTGGCGGTGCCCGGCATGGTGCCGGTCGACATTCTGATTCTCGGCAATCTGGGGATCGCGCTGGTCGCCGGATCGGGCGCAGTGGTCAATCACCTGATTGACCGCAAAATCGATGTGGTAATGAAACGCACCCATAACCGACCAATTCCTCAGGGACGGGTTGATCCCTTGCAGGCTGGTATCTTTGCTGCCGTGATTGGTATGGCTGGCATGGCGATGCTGATGATATGGGTGAATCCGCTGTCGGCCTGGCTGACGCTGGCCTCATTCGTCGGCTACGCCTTTATCTACACAGGGTATCTGAAGCACGCCACGCCACAGAATATCGTCATCGGCGGGCTCGCCGGCGCGATGCCGCCGCTGCTCGGGTGGTCGGCAGTTACTGGCACGATCGAAGCAGATGCCGTCGTGTTAGTGCTTATTATCTTCGCCTGGACGCCTCCTCACTTCTGGGCGTTGGCCATCCACCGCAAGGAAGAGTACGCCAAGTCCGGGATTCCAATGCTGCCCGTTACGCACGGGGAGCGGGTGACGAAGATCCACATCCTGGTATACACCGTCATCCTTGTGCTGATCAGCGTGTTTCCATCCCTGACCGGTTCCAGCAGCCTGTTCTATCTTTCCGCGGCGGTCGCCCTCGGCGCGGGTTTTCTGTACTGGTCCGTCAAACTTATGCGCAGGCCCGAGCCCAGCACGGCGATGGACACCTTCAAATATTCGATTGTGTATCTGGCGCTGCTCTTCATCGCTTTGGTAGTCGACCATTACCTGTTCTGACCGGGGGAAGACTCCGTGCAACTGTCCCGCAATTCAAAGGTCTCTTTTGCCGCTTTTGTCGTGTTCGACCTGCTGCTGGCCTACTGGCTGATCACCCTTTTTCATGCGCGCGATGAGGTTGAGACTATCAATGCGCTCAATGCGCTCGGCGCGATCGAATATCCGGACCCCTACCGTCTTACCCCCTTCCAGCTCAGCGACCAGAGCGGTGACCCGTTTCTGCTTGACGATTTTGCCGGGCAGTGGTCACTGGTCTTTTTTGGTTTCACTTCCTGCCCGGATGTCTGCCCGATCACAATGTCGGAGCTGGCTCAGGCTCACAGGACAATCACGGAGATGCCGGATTTGCCTGACCCGCAAGTGGTGTTCGTTTCAGTGGATCCGGAGCGCGACAGCAGGCAGGCTGTGAAACGCTATGTCGAGCAGTTCAACACGGATTTCATTGGACTGTCGGGATCCGAAGCGGGCATTGGCACACTGGCCGAACAGCTGTTTGTCGCTTTCAGTAAAGTGGATCAGGCTGAAATGGTTCCCGGCGAGACGGGTCATGAGTCACACATGCCCGATGGCGGCGTGACGGCAGAAGGGTACATGATCAACCACAACATCCACGTTTCACTTGTGAACCCGGAAGCAGAGCTTGTGGCGCTGATCAGGCCGCCGGTGCGGCGTGAGTCTCTGGTTCAGGCGTATTCTCTGCTGATCAACGACTAGCGTCTGCCAAGTTTTTCGTTGACTACATGTTGCCACCGGCCCTGTGCCCGTCTGTCCGCTGAATCCTACGGCGTCTTCCCCAGATGCAAAGCGTCCTGTACAGGGTGGTCTGTATGATGGTTCTTGTCGGTATCTGCTGGTACGAAGCTTCTACTAAGAGTTACTAATACCAAGCTGCTTGTGTGAATTTGCTTGTATACTGTGCGTGCGACTCCGCCGGTTTGCATCTTACTGGAGCCAGAGACCTCCGACGCTCTGGTGGACACGGTCTTGCGTGATCACAGCACCCGTCGTATCACGCTGGATGTACTGTACAGCAACGTGCCGGAGGGTACGTCTTAATCACCAACAGCTGGAGCGGCTGATTGGCGGGTTCGCGACCTGTGTTCACTGACACAAGAAGGACTGATCGATGACGAGTGCGAAAGAACTGATTCTGGTAGATGGATCGTCCTATCTTTTCCGGGCTTTTCACGCCCTGCCACCGCTGGTCAACAGCCGCGGTCAGGCTACCGGTGCGGTCAAAGGCGTCATCAACATGATCCGCTCACTGATCAAATCGCATCCTGATGCCAACATTGCCATTGTCTTTGACGCCAAGGGCAAGACGTTTCGCAATGAGATCTATGGCGAATACAAGGCCCATCGCCCGCCCATGCCGGATGAGCTACGCAGTCAAATCGAGCCAATTCATGAAATTATCCGAGCCATGGGCCTACCGATGCTGATCATTCCGGGCGTTGAGGCAGATGACGTGATCGGGACGCTGGCTCACCAGGCCACCGGGCTGGGCCAGAAGACGCTCATTTCAACCGGCGACAAGGATCTGGCACAGCTGGTGAATGAGCACATCACTCTGATGAACACCATGACCAGTGAAGTGCTGGATATCCCTGGCGTCGAAAAAAAGTTTGGCATCGGCCCCGATCTGATTGTGGACTACCTGGCGCTGATGGGAGACAAGGCGGACAACATTCCGGGAGTCCCCGGAGTCGGCCCGAAGACGGCGGTCAAGTGGTTGCTGGAATATGGTTCCATGGAAGGCATCATTGAGAACGCGGCATCCGTAGGCGGCAAGATCGGAGAGCGCCTGCGGGAGAATCTCGATCAGTTGCGGCTGTCGCATGAGCTGGCGACCATCAAGCTGGACGTAGAGCTTGAGGTTGAGATTCCCGAGCTGAAGCATGGCGAAGCGGACGAGGCGGCGCTTTACGATCTGTTCTCGGTCATGGAGTTTAAAACCTGGGTAAGGGAACTTGAGGAAAAAGGCGTCACCGGCGCTGGCCGGGATGAAGCCGAAGACCCGGCAGCGAATCAGGGAGCGCGCAAGGCAGGCAACCAGATAGAGGGTGATACAGAGCATAAAGGTACCGCGGCGCAGGCCGCGGCCGAACCTCTCTCGGTGACGCCTGCGGAGATCCGCTACCAATGCATCACCGACAGGGAATCACTCGACAACCTGCTGGCGGCGCTGCAGCAGGAGATGGAGCGGGCGGGACGCAACGCGCGCTTTGCCCTGAGCGTAGAGTTTGACGGCGATCATTTCCTCAGCACCCGTCTGCTCGGCATCGGACTTAGTTACCGGCTCGGCGAGGCGCACTATGTCCCCGTTGGTCATGCCTCGACAGAGGTGCAGCAACTGTCCGCTGATGAGGTGCTCGCTGCGCTCAAACCCGCACTGGAAAATGCAGAGATTGCAAAATCAGGCTACGACCTCAAGACGCAGCGACATGTGCTGCAGAACCTCGGCATTGATCTGCAGCCGCTGAAGTCCGATGTGCTGCTGGCCTCTTACGTGCTGAATTCGGTGGCGGTCAAACACAAGCTGCCCGACATCATTCGCTATTATCTTGATCTGGATCCGGTCGACCTTGCGTCGCTGCAGGGCAAGGGGCGCGGTAAGCTCGCTCCGGCGGAAATCAACCTGTCTGACTACAGCGAGTATGCCTGTCAGCGCGTTGACTGCATCAACCGGCTGGCCCTGAGCCTGGAGCATGACATGAAATCGGCCGGCGAGCTGGCAGGGCTGTATCGCTATTACGAAGCGCCCCTGATTTCAGTGCTGCAGCAGGTGGAGCGTAACGGGATTTTGCTCGATGCCGGCGTGTTGGAAAAGCAGAGTGCGGAGCTGGCTGAACAGCTGGAGTGCATTCAGACTGAGGTGTTTGTTTTGGCGGGTGAGGAATTCAATCTGGCCTCACCGAAGCAGCTGCAGAGTATTTTTTACGAGAAGCTCGAACTGCCTGTCCTGAAGAAAACTAAAACCGGACAGCCCTCAACTGCTGAGCCGGTGCTGCAGGAGCTGGCACAGGACTATGAGCTCCCCCGTCTCATTCTGGAACATCGCTCGCTCAACAAGCTGAAGTCCACATACACGGACAAACTGCCGCTGGAGGTAAATGAAGAGACGGGCAGGATCCACTCGTCATTCCAGCAGGCCGTGGCGGCAACGGGCAGACTGTCTTCCAGTGATCCGAACCTGCAGAATATCCCCATTCGCACCGCAGAGGGTCGACGGGTGCGACAGGCTTTCGTTGCTGGCGCTGGCTATAAGCTGCTCGCTGCAGACTACTCGCAGGTGGAACTGCGAATTATGGCGCATCTGTCACGTGATCCCGGGCTGCTCACCGCATTCACCAGCGATCAGGATGTGCACCGGGCCACAGCAGCCGACGTCTTTAACGTTAGTCTCGAGGACGTTAGCGCTGACCAGCGCCGCTCGGCAAAGGCCATTAACTTTGGTCTGATCTACGGGATGTCCGCCTTCGGACTGGCCAATCAGCTGAATGTCTCCCGCGGCGAGGCGCAGGAATATGTCGACAGATACTTTGAGAAGTATCCGGGCGTGCGCGGATATATGGAACAGACTCAGGCGCTCGCCGATGAAAAGGGCTATGTGGAAACCCTGTTCGGTCGGCGGCTTTATTTACCTGACATCCATGCGGGAAATGCCATGATCCGCAAGGCGGCCCAGCGAACCGCGATCAATGCACCGATGCAGGGGACGGCCGCTGATATCATTAAGCAGGCTATGATCGATATTGCCAACTGGCTGGAGCAGGATCCGATTGATGCGCGCATGATTCTGCAGGTTCACGACGAGCTTGTGTTTGAGGCCAAAGAAGACGACGTGGCGCTATTGAGTGAAGGAGTCAGATTCCGTATGGCCTCCGCCGCCGCACTGGATGTGCCGCTGGTGGTCGATGTAGGCGTCGGGGATAACTGGGATGAGGCTCACTGATCGCCAGATTAAGGCCTGTCACTGGCTGCCTCTTCGGTGAGCCACTGCGACAGTTGATCGCGGGTCCGGTCGATGCCGGTGCCTTTATGCGCTGAGAACAGCTCCACCCGAACCAGCGTTTCATCCTGTAATTCCTTTTTGACTTTTAAAAGCGTGTTTTGAGCCGCGCCCCGCTTCAGCTTGTCCGCCTTGGTCAGCAGCAGTAAAACCGGAAGTCCGGACTGGACAGACCAGGAGACCATCTGCTGATCGAACTCCTTCATGGGATGCCGGATGTCCGACAGAACGACCAGGCCTGCCAGCGTTTCCCGCTGGCGCAGATATTTTTCCAGTTCACGCTGCCACTTGTCCTTGACGGCTAGCGGCACCTTGGCGAACCCGTAACCCGGCAAGTCCACCAGATAACGGCCACTTTCAACTTCAAAAAAGTTGATCAGCTGGGTGCGTCCCGGCGTCTTGCTGATCCGGGCTAGCGCTTTCTGGCCGGTTATCGCATTAATCGCGGACGATTTGCCGGCGTTTGAGCGCCCGGCAAAGGCGATTTCGGCCAGGCTGTCCCCCGGACAGCCGGCAAGCTGGTCGGCACTGGTGATGAAATGGGTCTGGTTAAAATTCATCAAAAATCAACACGTTCCGAGGCTTTCGTGCGTGGTGTCGCTGCGTCTATTGAGCTATAATCCAAACACGTTTTCGTGGGCGATGTGGAGAAACGCAGCGAAATCGCTCAGCGGAGCCCGTTGGCCATACCCTTCGGACCGCTGCAGTTGGGCAGGGCGTATCATACCCTTGCTGACCGCGTATCCCACAGCGCCCAGGGCATATTTCCGCATTTGAGAATTAAGTTGAGGTTTTCAGGAACACCCATGAGTAAGCACGTATTTGTAATCGTCACCGCACTTTTCACCGGTTTGCTTGCCGGCTCTGCCTTCGGTCAGGGCGACGCAGCGGCGGGTCAGGCAAAATCAGCACTCTGCGCGACCTGTCACGGCGCCGACGGCAACAGCGCCATTGCGATGAACCCCAAGCTGGCGGGGCAGAATGCCAGCTATCTAGTCAAGCAGCTGAATGACTACAAGTCAGGTGCACGGGTAAATGCCACAATGGCGGCGATGGCAGCCGGGCTGTCGGACGAAGACATCGCGGATATTGCGGCCTGGTACTCCTCGCAGCAGCCTACCCTGCTGGGGGCAGACCCCGCCTCCCTGGAGCTCGGGGCCTCGCTGTATCGCGGTGGCAACAAGGAGCTGTCGATTGCAGCCTGCTCTGCCTGTCATTCCCCCTCAGGCCAGGGCAATGGCCCGGCCGGATTCCCGGCTCTGGGTGGGCAGCACCCGGAATACACCTTGCTGCAGCTGAAGGCATTTCGTTCAGGTGAGCGGGCCAACGACAACAGTGCCATGATGCGTATCATCGTCGAACGTCTCACGGATTCTGAGCTGGAAGCCTTGGCTAACTATGTGTCAGGCTTGCATTAAGCCTGCATTCATCAGCAGAAGCTGAAAGTGGCCCATCGGCGAGACTTCGTATCTTCCGTCGAGGGTCGACCGCCGGCTGAAAGCGTGCTGTCGTCGGGCCTATCTGCAAGAGCTGGAAAAGCTGGAAGCGCTGAGAGGCCTGAAAATAACGACTGAAAAGACGGATCGAAAGTCTGAAACCACTGAACGGCTTTGCTGACACAGGAATACCGGCCTGCCCGGACACAAAGAAAAACAGCACGATCAGAGCATAAATCAGATCTCTGACTTCACAGCAAAGTTCAGGCAGAAAAGGTCAGATAATAAGACCTGACAAAAAGACCTGATACCGGTACCAGACGAAAAGACAAAGTAAAAGACACAGACTGAAAAAGCCGATTGATCTACCGAGACATTGCCCGGTAAAGTCTGTACCCAGAACCCAATACATCCATTTAGCAAAACGACGAAATAACCCGGGAACCTATTTGGTACCGAAATAGGAAACGACAAAGGATTCGCAAAATGATCAAACGTACCTTGCAGATTGCATTATTTATCAGCCTGCTGCCCGTGACGCTTTCCGGCTTCGCACAGATCGAACGTTATGTTGCCGGCACGCACTACACTGAGCTGCCCAACCCCGTGAATACGCGGGATGCCTCCAAAGTCGAGGTGCTGGAAGCCTTCTGGTATGGCTGCTCCCACTGTTTTCGTTTTGAGCCCCTGCTGATGGCCTGGGAGGAGAGCGCGCCTGAAGATGTAGATGTCGTGCGTTTTCCGGCTCTGTGGAACAATCTGATGAAAATCCACGCGCAGGTGTACTATACCGCTGAAGCGCTGGATAAGCTGGATGTGCTGCACACGCCGGTGTTCAACGCCATCAACCTGCAGGGCAACCGCCTGCAGAACGAGAGCCAGATCGGCTCGCTGTTCGCCGAGCATGGCGTGACCGCCGAAGATTTTGAGAAAGCCTTCAATTCATTCTCGGTCAGAACCAAGGTGAATCAGGCTGAGAAGCGCATGCAGGATTACCAGATTCGCAGCACACCCAACATGATCGTGAACGGCAAGTATCTGGTGACTACCGGACAGAATGTGCCGACTCAGGAAGAAATGCTGGAGGTGGTCGAGTTTCTGGTAGAAAAAGAACGCCGGATGCTCGGCTCTTCAGGCGAATAAGACGCTCGAGCGCCAACTATTGCCGTGGAACAGCCCCGAATGATCGGGGCTGTCCTGCTTGTGGCGAAAGAATATCCGTTCCCTGTTGCCTGCTCCAGGCTCGCTCACTTCGTCCTCCCTGCCCCGTCGTTGCCTATTTTTTTCCTCGCCCCGCGCGGTGCGCTGATTGACATTGCCGGCCACAACAGATCGAAAAAACCTCGCCTTCGTTAGAACTATTTTCGGCCTGCCTCAGTCCTAATGGCTTGGAATTAATGAATTTTTCAGTCTGCTGGCCTGATCCTGGTACTCGCACCGCGACTTTCGGGCCTTGGCGGTAATCGCCCCTGGAAACGACGCGCACTACCATGACAAGCCTGCTCGATAAAATCAGTCACCGCCTTCCTAGCGGCATGAGAGAGGCACTGCTGGGCAACAGCCGGCAGGACCTGCTCAGCCGTGTAACGGACACGCTGGTGGTGTTCGGTGATGAGCTGCTGCATGCAGAAAGCGGGCGAGGCCACAGAATTGGCCTCGCTGACCGTTCTTCGACGGAGGGAAACATCGATGCGGCCGCCGTTGCCGAGGCGGCAAAGCATGTGCTTGGAGCAGCTGACTCTGAGCCCTCGTTCCTGTTACTCCTGCCGCCTTCAGAATTTTTAGCCACCGAGCAGCACATGCCGGGCTTAAGCGGGACTAACCTGATTTCTGCCATTACCTTGCAGCAGGAAACCATCCTCCCCGCCTGTGAAGAGGCGCTTGCGCTGGCCGTGTCTGATGGCGGCGCTGACGGCAACAGGTTGGCGCTGTGGATACGGCAGGCCCGTCTGACGACCCTGTTCGACGCATTCGCCAGTCAGGGTCTGGCGCTCGCGGTCCTGGCGCCCAGAACGCTGGCGCTGATGCAGTCAGCGCAGACCAGCCTGCTGCTGGATGAT
>CACJWK010000015.1 GCA_902597095.1 uncultured Pseudohongiella sp. | reverse complement strand
ATCGTAACCGGGTCAGCAGCCTCGACTCAACATTACGGCCAACAGAACAGGACACCATTTACCTTCAAGCAATGCACTCTGAATCCGAATATCCCCAGCAGATTCAGGATAATTACGGTCAGGCCGCAGAGCTCAGCGACAAAAGCCTGGTCATCGAATATCAGCACAACGATCGCAACTGGGACTGGCGTTTCGGACACTACGATTGGGGAAAAGACTTTCGCGCTGATCTGGGCTTCATCAACCGGGTAGACTATATCTATCAGGTTGCAACCATCGGGCATACCTGGTGGTGGAGCGGCGACAGCTTCTTCAACCGCATTCGCTTTGCCGCTGACTACGATCGGACAGAAGACCAGTCCGGGCTGCTGCTTGAGGAAGAAACCGAATTCTTTCTGAACTTGAACGGGCCACTGCAGTCATCTTTATTTGGACTGTTTGGCGGTAGCAAAACCTACTGGAACGGGCAATACTTCGACGAACAATTCAACAACCTCAACCTCAGTTTCTCTCCGGCGCCCAATCTCCAGCTCGGCATAAACATTCGGGTAGAAGACGTGGTGGATTTTGCCAACACAAGGTTAGGTCATTCAAGACGAGTCCGGCCAGAGATTCGCTATCAGTTCGGCCGCCATCTTCAGCTTGATCTTGAGCACACCATTCAGAATTTTGACGTCGACGGCGGCCGCCTATTTACTGCCGAACTGACCAATTTCCGGACAACCTATCAGTTCAGTAACCGCAGTTTTTTGAGGATCATCGTGCAACAGGATGACCGGGAGCGAAATCAGGAACTCTATACCTACCCTGTGCAAAGCCGTGACAGAGAACTGACCTCGCAACTGCTCTACAGTTATCGAGTCAACGCTGCGACCCGTTTCTTTCTGGGTTATTCCGATGCTGGATTTCAGGACGACAGTCAGGACAGCCTCTACCGCACCAACCGCACATTTTTCGCGAAATTCAGTTACGCCTGGCAACCCTGACCACACTTTCAGCGGCCCTCGCTCACCGGCCACTAACTCGTAACTTCTGCAGCACCGGTCACTACTGCAGAGTCCATCGTCCAATGCAGCTCAGTCCAGCGGGGAAAGAAGCTCTGCTTGGAAGCTATTGTGATTTCCGTCAGGCACATCAGCTTAGTTATCCCGGAACGTTGTCATAAACCCTGACAGGCAGGTAAAATACCGTTTCTAAACAGTCTCGGACCTCCTGCCGTGGGAAGACGCACTCCGCTTTACCAGCAACACCTCAACGCCGGCGCGAAAATTGTCGACTTCGCCGGCTGGGACATGCCGATCAATTACGGCTCACAGATTGAGGAACACAACCAGGTTCGTCAGGCGGCAGGCGTATTTGATGTATCCCATATGACTGTCGTCGATGTGAGCGGGACTGATGCGCAGCGGTACCTGCGCCATCTGCTCGCAAATGACGTTGCCAGGCTGAAAGAGCCGGGACAAGCCCTCTACAGCGCCATGCTGCGAACGGATGGCGGGGTCAGTGATGATCTGATTGTCTACCGGATGAGCTTTGGGTATCGCATCGTGGTGAATTGCGCGACCCGTGACAAAGACCTGGCTTGGATGAACTCGCAGACTGATGGGTTCGAGGTCGCGGTCACTGAACGGCCGGATCTGGCCATTCTTGCCGTCCACGGGCCTTCCTCTATTGAGACGGCCAGCGCCTTGCTGGATCAGACAACAGGCGAGGCCGTCGCTGGACTGAAAAATTTTAGAGGCGAAGAGCTGGGTGACTTGTTCGTTGCTCGGACTGGATATACGGGAGAGAAGGGGGTGGAGTTCATTGTCCCCGCTGAAGATGCCGCGGAACTCTGGGATCAGCTGCTGGCAGCACAGGTAAAGCCCGTGGGCCTGGGGGCCAGGGACACACTGCGTCTGGAAGCAGGCATGAACCTGTACGGCCAGGACATGGATGAGTCCACCTCGCCAGTTGTTTCCAACATGGCCCAGACCATTGCCTTTGAACCCGCAGACCGTGATTTCATCGGCCGAGCAGCCGTAACTGATGACCTGGCGGCGCAAGCGCAGGGTAATTTGCCGGAGCTGATCGGTTTAGTCCTGGAGGGGCGCGGCGTTCTGCGCGCCGGCCAGGCAGTGTCTACCGACCGAGGCGAAGGGCAGATTACCAGCGGCAGTTACTCCCCCACATTGAAGCATTCCATCGCTTTAGCTAGAATTCCCACGGGTAGCACGACTTGTCAGGTCGACATACGTGGCAGCGTTACAGAGGTCCGGATCGTAAAGCCCAATTTCGTCAGGTTCGGCAAAAAAGTATTTGAGTAAATCAGGCAGTCTGTCTCAACAGATGCCAAGTGCAGAGGGCCCTCCCATTGAGCAAAATCATTGAAGATTTAAGATACACTGAATCTCATGAATGGGTCAGTGTTGACGACAATGGCATCGCAACCGTCGGCATCAGTGATCACGCTCAGGAAGCGCTCGGCGACATCGTGTTCGTTGAACTCCCGGAGCTCGGAGCCACCGTGAACGCCAGAGAGGAAGTGGCCGTAGTGGAGTCTGTGAAAGCGGCATCCGACGTCTACAGCCCGCTGAGCGGTGAAGTCACCGAGATCAATGAGGCCCTGCTGGATGCTCCGGAAACGGTGAATGCTAGCCCCTATGACAATGGCTGGTTTTTCAAAATAGCCATCAGCGATGGCGTTGAGCTGGACGAGCTCATGGACGCTGATGCTTATGCAGACCATTGCGACGACGACTAGGCTTCGAGTGCCGAAACCAGTCAGCGTTAGAAGAAGGGGTGCATCGCACCCACAAGCCCTCCTCCGTCACTAACCAAGCCAAAGAGAGAACCAATGCACCCCAAGCAGCCCCATAGTCTTGAATCCTTGCAGCATCAAAACGAATTTATCGGGCGCCACATCGGCCCAGACACCGAAAGCATTAACCGTATGCTCCATGAGTTGGGCCTCGACTCTCTGGAAAGGCTGGTTGAAAAAACCGTCCCCGCTGCCATTGCGCTTGATAAGCCACTCAGTTTGCCCGCTGCGATGAATGAAGACACTGCGCTAGCTGCGCTCAAACAGCTTGCCGGCAAAAATCAACACAACCGTTCCTTCATCGGGCTGGGCTACTACGACACGCTGACTCCCAATGTAATTCTCAGAAACGTGCTGGAAAATCCGGGTTGGTATACCGCCTACACACCCTACCAGCCAGAGATTTCTCAGGGCCGACTGGAAAGTTTGCTGAACTACCAGCAAATGGTTCTGGATCTCACCGGCATGGAACTGGCAAACGCCTCTTTACTTGACGAAGCAACGGCAGCGGCCGAAGGCATGGCACTTGCCAAGCGGGTAAGCAAGAATCGCGGCGCCAACAAATTCTACGTGGATGCCGCCTGCTTCCCGCAGACTATCGATGTTCTGAAAACCCGCGCATCGTGTTTTGGATTTGAGCTGATAATAGGCAACTTCGAACAAGTCGATTGCTCAGAGCTGTTCGGAGCACTCTTTCAATATCCTTCAGCGCTGGGCGACTTCAGCGATCTCAGCACGGCAACCGAGAAGCTCCATGAGCACAAAGCTATTGCCCTGGTGGCGGCTGATCTGATGAGCCTGGCCTTACTCAAGCCGCCCGGAGAAATGGGCGCTGATGTCGTCCTCGGAAGCACCCAGCGTTTCGGGGTGCCAATGGGCTATGGTGGCCCCCATGCGGCCTACTTCGCAACACGTGATGATTACAAGAGGGCTGTGCCAGGACGGATCATCGGAGTCTCCAAAGATGGACGAGGCAAGCAGGCCTATCGCATGGCGCTGCAAACCCGCGAACAGCATATCCGCCGTGAGAAAGCCAATAGCAACATCTGCACAGCACAAGTTCTGCTTGCCAATATAGCGGGTTTCTATGCCATGTATCATGGACCCGAGGGAAGCAAACGCATCGCCAGCCGAATTCATCGCCTGACTGCGATTCTGGCGTATGGCCTGAAAAGCCAGGGAGTCTCTCTGGCGAATGAGACCTATTTCGACACGCTGACTCTGGAAGTCAGCGAAGATCAAGCCATGCAGATAGCGCAGCGCGCATCCGACACTTCTGTCAATCTGCGTCTTGACCGTATCGCGAGCCACCAGACGATTGGTATCAGCCTGGATGAATGTACCAGCGAGGGCGAGATCAACACCCTCTGGCGAATTGTTCTGGGCACTGACGGAGAGTCACTTTCTGTATCGGAGATCGACAAGCAAATCGAATCTGGACAGATAAAGTCTGTCATTCCCTCTGGCCTTCAGCGCAAGACGCCATTCCTCACCCATCCTGTTTTTAACCGCTACCACAGCGAAACAGACATGATGCGCTACCTGAAGAAGCTGGAAAACAAGGATATCTCCCTGACCCATTCGATGATCGCACTGGGTTCCTGCACCATGAAGCTCAATGCCGCTGCAGAAATGATACCGGTAACCTGGCCGGAATTTTCAAAGCCTCACCCGTTCACACCCCTTTCTCAGATGCAAGGCTATCAGGAATTGATAAGCGGACTGGAAGCCATGCTGCGAGAAATCACGGGGTTCGATGCGATCAGCATGCAACCTAACTCTGGCGCTCAGGGTGAATATGCGGGCCTGCTGGCGATTCGAAAGTATCTTGATGCGCAAGGCGAACAAGAACGCAATATATGCCTGATCCCTACCTCAGCCCATGGCACTAATCCGGCCAGCGCGCAGATGATCGGCATGCAGGTTGTACTGGTAGCCTGTGACGAAGACGGCAATATCGATCTGGATGACCTTACAAAGAAAGCCGAGGAGCACACCGAGACTCTGGCCGCTTTGATGATTACCTATCCGTCAACTCATGGGGTTTTTGAGGGGGCAGTGAAAGATATCTGTCAGACCGTCCATAAGCACGGGGGACAGGTATATATGGACGGAGCAAACCTGAATGCCCAGGTCGCTGTTACCAAACCAGCCGAGATCGGGGCAGACGTTTCTCACGTCAACCTGCATAAAACATTCTGCATTCCTCATGGAGGTGGCGGGCCCGGCATGGGACCCATTGGTGTAAAGTCACACCTGGCTCCTTATTTGGCCAATCATCCCCTGATTGAACTCGAAGGCCCCAATTCCGGCAACAGCGCCGTCTCGGCGGCCCCCTGGGGAAGCTGCGGAATTCTGCCAATCTCCTGGATGTACATCACAATGATGGGAGCCGGAGGGCTGCTGAAAGCGACTCAGGTTGCCATTCTGAGCGCCAACTACATTGCCGCGAAACTGGCGCCTCATTTTCCCGTGCTGTACACAGGACGTGGGGGCATGGTTGCCCACGAGTGCATCATCGACATGCGCCCATTAAAACAAGCCTCTGGAATCACCGAAGAAGATGTCGCCAAGCGACTGATGGATTTCGGCTTTCATGCGCCCACCATGTCATTCCCGGTGGCGGGCACGCTGATGATAGAACCTACAGAGAGTGAATCGAAAGAGGAGCTGGACAAGTTTATTGAGGCTATGGTCAAAATTCGTGAGGAAATCGCTCAGGTTGAGGCGGGCCAGATCGATGCTGAAAATAACCCTTTGAAGAATGCGCCGCATACCATCGAGGATCTGCTTGATGACGACTGGCAGCGGCCATACACCAAAGCACAGGGCGTCAACCCTCTGGGCGGACCGGTCGAATCCAAATACTGGCCAAGCGTCAATCGCATTGACAATGTCTACGGGGACAGGAATCTGTTCTGCGCCTGCCCCGCCATCGAAAACTACGAAGTAGTTTCTGCCTCACAGTAAGTGTGAGGCAGAGTCTGCTTCAGTATCCCGTCAGCTCAGGTCTGCGCCTGTCACTCCATGAGCGCGGCCCATACGCCTCTTTCGCGAATATTCACTCCCTGGGTTTCACTTTAACCGCGGTACCGCTCACGCTCACCATCATCATACCGCCTTTCTGGCCAACTACCTCGTAGTCAATGTCGATGCCAATGACCGCGTTGGCGCCAAGGCTGACAGCTTCCTGTTCCATTTCCTGAAACGCGATGTCTCTGGCTTTGCCAAGTTCATCTTCATAGGCTCCAGCCCGACCGCCAACAATGTCACGCACTGCGCCGAATAAGTCCTTAAAAATATTGGCACCCAGAATGGCTTCCCCAATCACCACACCGAGATATTCCTCAATCTCCCTGCCTTCTAGGGTATTGGTTGTTGTGCGAATCATCTCTTCCTCTCCTGATCTTTTACTAAGCGGCGCCTGCCGATGACACTATCGATATCCACATGCCAAGAACCGACAGATTCCCCAGGCCAAACACAATCAGCCTGTGCATGACATTGTTGTAACTGAGATGTATTCCGGTATGAATCACGCGGGCAGTCACAAATATCCAGGCCAGTGTCACTGGGACCGTATCAGACATTTCAAGGGCAACGTACAGAACGCCTGCTGCATAAAACAACACCGGCACTTCAAAGAGGTTTGCCACATTCCTGCTGGTCTTGATGACCAAATCGGGAATCTCTTCACCTTGAAACATGGAGTAGTAACTCAGTGACACATCACCTCTGCGAACGGAAGCCAAGCGTATCCGCAGCGTGAAAAGCAAAGTCACAAAAGTCAGCATGACCATGAAAAACATGGGATAAAGCATTAGTTATCTTCCTCACTATAAAGCCTGCATTGAAGAACATGGCGCGCATATTGGAGTTCAGTATAATTCTATCTTGGTGGATAAAACAGAAAACCCTGGGCGAACTGCTTTGTCAGACTTGCCACTCTCCCGAAGGAATTTGCAGTGATCGCAGCACGCTATAAAGATCATATGAGCCAACTTCAGACGAATTATGAAAGCGCGCTCCTGAGTGTTTTTGATGAACAACCGCCTGACGGCGTGCTGCTCTACAGCGGCAGCGAACAACACTATTATGCCGATGACCGAGGCATTGCCTTTCAGGCTAATGGACACTTCCTGCACTGGATTGACGTGAACCGGCCAGGTCAGATGCTGTGCATTCGCCCCGGCCATAAGCCGGTTTATTACCAGGTCGTCCCTGATGACTACTGGTATGAGCAGGATATTGTGTCCGACCCGGCCTGGAGTGACTGCTTTGAGGTGGTCCGCCTCACCAGTGAGACAGCGCTGATTGAACAGATTGCGGGAAACTATGTGTTTCTGGGTAACAATCGCGCTCTCGCAGAAGCCTTGGGTGTGCCCGATGCTCTCAGCAATCCTCAGGCGTTGCTGGCTTGCCTCGATTATCAGCGCGCCTACAAAACCGACTATGAACTGGATCAACTGCGGGTCGCGAACCGGCTGGCCCTGATTGGTCACAGCGCAGCTCGAGAGTGCTTTCTGGCGGGAGGCTCGGAATATGACATCCATATGGCTTACCTCACGACCTGCGGTATTCTGGAAGACGAAACCCCCTACACGAACATTGTCGCGCTGAACGAGAAAGCGGCTATCCTGCACTATCAGAACAAGCGCCGGCAGCATCAGGGTGGCAACCGGGTGTTATTGATTGACGCTGGATACCGGGTGCGTGGGTACGGGTCCGACATCACCAGAACTTCGGTGAGCAAAGACATACATCCTGTATTCGACGCCCTGCTAGCCGGGATGGAATCCATAAAGGACAAGCTGGTTGCAACAGTAAGGCCCGGGCTTTCCTATGTTGATCTTCATCTCACGGCTCTGGCAGAAATCGCCGAACTGCTGACCCATGTTGCCATCTGTCGGGGCACGGCATCTGAGCTGTTAGAGCGAGAGATTGTGCATCGGTTTATGCCCCACGGGGTTGGTCATCTGCTGGGTATTCAGGTTCACGATGTGGCGGGCTATCAGCAGAATCTGCGCGGCGACATACTCGCCCCCCCTGCTCATTCCCCCATGTTGCGTCATACCCGGCAATGCGCAGAGAGTATGGTGTTTACCATAGAACCCGGTTGCTACTTTATTCCTTTACTCCTTGAGACAGAGCGGCAGAGTGATCGCAGCGGAACATACAATTGGGATCTCATCGAACAGCTGTATCCCCTGGGCGGAATCCGGATTGAGGACAATGTTTGCGTCACTGCTGACGGCGCAGAGAATCTGACTTCTGCCACCTGAGCGGCTTTCGCTCCTCGTAGTTACCCTGCAAGCCCCAACAGCGCTGCGATCCTGGCTTCCACCTGTGGCAGGGCAGTCCTATTCGACCGAATCAATTGTTTTCCGGCATCCCCCATTCTCTTTCTTAGATCGGGGTCGGCCAAGAGCAGACGCAGCTGATCTGTCAGGTCAGCAGCATCTTTGACGGTCATCAGAGCTTCGGCTGTTTCAAGCTGTCTGCAAATACTGGCAAAGTTAAATTGAGAAGGACCGATCAGAACCGGCAGGCTGCAGGCAGCAGGTTCCAGAACGTTATGGCATCCGGTATCTACAAGACTGCCACCGACAAAAGCAATGTGGCCCAATCCATAGTAATCCATCATCTCGCCCATAGAATCGCCCAGCAGGATCTGCGTTTCCGGCGCTATGGATTCAGCACTGCTCCTGCGCTGAACTGCAAATCCCTGCTGCCGGGCAAGTGCTGCCACCTGATCGAACCGTTCCGGATGACGCGGAATAAGCAGGCACAGCGGCGCATCCGGAAGCGTCATCAGGCCACTGAGAGCCCGCAGGATAATCGCTTCTTCTCCCTCCCTGGTGCTGGCAAACACAACGACCTGGCGCCCCGACTGCCGAACAGAAAGAAAGGGCTCGGCTTCGTGGTTCCGGTCACTTAGATGAGGGGCCGTCTCCAGATAAAACTTCAGGCTTCCGGTTACTGCTGTCGAATTGCGCTCGGCACCGAGAGCAACCAGTCGCTCGACATCCTGCTGAGACTGTGCGGCAATCGCATCAACTGCGCTGAGCATCTGGCGCGACAGTGAAGCGATCCGGCGATAACCCAGCGCTGATTTTTCAGAAAGCCTGGCATTAGCCAGCAGAATCTTTATCCCCAGCCGTTGGCAAGCGGCAATCGTATTCGGCCACAGTTCGGTCTCCATCAGTATCAATAGGTCCGGCTGGATCTTCTTCAGGAAGCGGCGCAGCACGAAGTTCAGATCATAGGGTGCGTACACGTGGAAGACAGTCTCTCCAAACAAGCTGCGAACCCGGTCCGAGCCTGTCGGCGTTGTAGTGGTAATGACGAATCGTAAATTGGCGTGCTTCGCCTGAAGGGATTTTACCAGCGGCAAAGCTGCCACCGTCTCACCCACTGAAACAGCATGCAGCCAAATCTGGGTTGTGTTTGCCTTGTCAATTTCCGGCGCTTCAAAAAAAGAAAACCGTTCGCCAATCCGCGCTCGATAGGCCGGGTTAGCAACTGACCTGATCAGCAGACGGAGAACAATAAAAGGGAGCGAGAATATCAGTAGCAGGCTATAGAACAATCGCCACATAAGTAAAGTGTCACATCCGGGGCCCTTGCGGGCTGATCCATCGTTTGGGGCCGATGGGAAAAAAGGCTTTATGTCGATATACTCTGCCTTGTTTTACTTGGCCCAAAGGTAACCAATGACACTGCGCTATTCAACTGACATCGTCATATTCGGCGGCGGCGTAGCCGGACTTTGGTTACTCAATGCTGTACGCAGCGCTGGCTATCAAGCCATTCTGTTTGAAAAGGAGTCACTCGGCGGAGCGCAGACTCTGGCTTCGCAGGGAATCATTCATGGCGGACTGAAGTATGCCCTGCAGGGCGCGCTGAGCAGCGCAGCGCAAGCAATCGCAGATATGCCCACTCGCTGGCGGGCCTGTCTCGATGGTAGTGGCGAACTCGACCTGCGTGGCACCCGGGTTCTATGTGATCATTACTACATGTGGTCGAACGCCAGCCTACGATCAAAATTAATAGCATTTTTGGGCAGCAAAAGCCTGCGTGGACGCGTTGAGGCGGTCGCGCCCGACAGTTATCCGCCCTTCTTTCAAAACGCTTCTGTAAAGGGAAGCCTGTATCAGCTACCTGACTTCGTTGTCGACAGCGAAAGCCTGGTTAAAACTCTTGCGTCGAAGCAACACGGCGCTATCTTCTCCCTGCCAGGTTCAGGCGTAAGCTTCGAAACTAGCAATCCACATCAGGACAGAGTTGCCGTTGTTGCCCATCGCGGCCGCAACATTTATTTGAGCGCTAAGCGCTTTATTTTCACCGCCGGAGAGGGCAACGCATCGCTCATCAAGGCCGCCGGGCTTGCGAACGCCGAAGCGCAGACACGCCCCCTCAATATGGTGTACTTAAAACAAAGAGACCTGCCCCGACTCTACGTGCACTGCATAGGCGACAGCTTCAGTCTCACACCGAGACTGACCGTCACGTCACATCAGGATGTCAATGGCAATACTGTCTGGTATCTGGGAGGTGAAATTGCCGAAAGTGGTGTGGGCAAATCTGAGACAGAACAGATCACAGCGGCACAATACGCAATCAGCAGGGAGTTTCCCTGGCTGGACTGTTCCTCGGCAGAATGGCAATGCTTCACGATTAACCGGTCCGAAGCAAACATTAACGACAATCACCGTCCCGATGACGCCTATTTTTTGCGAGACAAGAATATACTGGTTGCCTGGCCTACCAAGCTGACCCTGACGCCTGCGCTGGGAGAACAAATTTTACAAAATCTGATGGCGGATAGAATCAGACCATCACCTAGTCCCGCAGACTGGATTTCAGAAGCGGACTTTGAGCCGGCGCGGCTGGGAGATTCCCGCTGGAACCTGGAGAATTCAGCTTGATCCCCTTGTCACCAAGACCGCTGGGGAACACGGGCATCCAGGTATCGCCTCTTGGTCTGGGCACGGTAAAAATCGGTCGTGACCAAGGCCTGAAGTACCCCAATCGCTTTAAGCTGCCTTCCGACCGTGAAATTCGTACCTTGTTCGAAGAAGCCAGAACGCTTGGTATCAATTTTATCGATACCGCCCCGGCTTATGGGACGAGTGAGGAAAAAATCGGAAAATTACTGCCGGACCGTCAGGACTGGATCATCGGCACAAAAGTGGGAGAGGAGTTCAGCGCCGGGGAATCGCACTTTGACTTCTCCGGCGCTCATACCCGGGAAAGCGTAGAGCGCAGTTTACGTCGGCTAAAAACCGACTATCTGGACCTGGTTCTCATTCACTCTGATGGAAACGATCTGGAGATCCTTGAACACACCGATTGTCTTGAGTCTCTGATGAGACTTAAGGAAAAAGGACTGACCAGAGCGGTGGGCATGTCGACCAAAACAGCGGAGGGGGGCAAGCGCGCTTTGGCACTGAGTGACATCGCAATGGTGACATACAATCCAAGCCATACAGGGGAAAGCCCGGTGATTGATCTGGCCCAGCGCGCCGGTAAGGCCATTATCGTCAAAAAAGCTCTGGACAGCGGCCACATTGCGCATGAGCCGGGAGGAAACGAGCTGGCATTAGAGTTTGTGCTGAGCAAGGCCGGCGTCAGCAGCGTCATTGTCGGCACAATCAACCCGGTTCATCTGCGCAGTAACGCTCACGCGGCGGCTAATTGTCAGGCAGAAAGCGCCTCTAATCCTGCGCCCGGGTGATCTTGTCGACAATGTCGGAAGTCGAGCAGTTATCGAGGAACTCTAGCACCTTGACGTCACCGCCATAAGATCTGACGAAATCGCCACCGATAACCTGACCAATCCCGTAATCCCCGCCTTTGACCAGCACTTCAGGCCGCAGCGATTCGAGCAGGGCTTCTGGCGTGTTCTCCTTGAAGCTCACCACCCAGTCGACCGCCTCAAGACCGGCAAGCACAGCCATACGACGTTCTACCGGATTAATTGGGCGACCCACACCTTTCAGGCGACGCACAGAGTTATCATCATTAATCGCCACCACCAGTTTGTCGCCAAGCTTTTTCGCCTCGTTAAGATAACCCACATGGCCGGCATGGATGATGTCGAAACACCCATTGGTAAAAACGATTTTTTCCCCATGGGCCCTTGCATCCTGAACTGTAATGGCAAGCTGTTCAGAAGTCATAACTCCCCGCCCTGAGTCCTGCTCAACCAAAACTGCCCGGCGGAGCTCTGGGCCACTGATGGCTGCTGTACCCAATTTGCCAACAACAAGACCCGCGGCAAGATTGGCCAGGGCTGTTGCATCAGCCAGCAAAATTCCCGCAGCAAGCGAAGCTGCCAGTACTGAAATCACCGTGTCCCCTGCTCCTGTAACATCGAATACCTCTTGCGCTTTCGCCGGCAGATGCAACTCCGGCGAACCCGGGCGGATTAAGGTCATCCCCTGCTCCCCTCGAGTTACCAATATCGCTTCCAGCTCAAGTCTTTCAACAAGCGCAGTCCCCTTGTCCACCAAATCAGCTTCGTTATCACAGCGACCCACTACCGCCTCAAACTCTTCGAAATTTGGCGTAATCAGCGTCGCTCCACGGTACTTGTCAAAGTTTGTGCCTTTAGGATCGACAATAATCGGTATTTGGTGTTTCCGGCCGAGGTCTATCAGAGATTCAACGTCCTGCAGCGCTCCCTTCGCATAGTCGGACAACACCATCGCCCGCGCTCCGTCGACATGGTTCTTGGCCTTATCGAGAAGGCCTATGCTGTCCTCTGCAGCGAAAGACTGCTCAAAATCCGCCCTGATAAGCTGCTGATGTTGGCTGATAACCCTCAGCTTTGTAATGGTCGGTTTGTCACCACATTTAAAAAAATCGCATAGAACACCCGCGGCGGTCAGCCGCGAGGCGAGCTCTTCTCCCGGCTCATCATCACCCACTATGCCAACAAGACGCGCTGCGCTTCCTAAAGCGGAGATGTTGAGAGCAACGTTGCCAGCCCCTCCGGGGCGGTCTTCCTGATTGGCAACCCTGACGACGGGTACCGGGGCTTCTGGTGAAATTCGGGACGCACTGCCATGCCAGTAACGATCTAACATGACGTCACCAACCACCAGGATCCGGGCTTCTTGGAAAGAGGGCATTTCCAGCTTCATGAAATCGGCCTGAAAAAATAAATGGCGCTTCCGCGGCATAATATCATAGGAACTCAGCACCCTGTCGCTTCCAATTACGGCATATAAGGAAGACGCTGTACTCAAATCTGAGCTGATCCGCCAGCTTTGGTACAATAGACAAAGTCACTAACACAACCTAATGCTCCGCTCCATGCCCGATTCTTCGCGACAATTTGTACGGCTGCGCTCGTTTGTACATCCCCGATATTGGACGACCTGGCTCGGCATAGGCGGCATGTGGCTCATCGCCCGGCTGCCTTTTTCCATCCAGCTCGGGATAGGAAAGCTGCTGGGTATGCTTGCCTTTCATTTCGCGCGGAGCAGGCGGCATGTCTGTGAGACAAACCTGCGGCTTTGTTTCCCCGAACTGAGTGAGCACGAACTGCAGCACCTGCTAAGGAAGACATTTGAGTCCAATGGAATCGGTTTTGTTGAAATAGTGATCGCCTGGGTCGGCAACCCCGAGCGATACCAGCATCTGGCCAACTTCCATGGTCTGGACAATTTGAAAACCGCTGCGACGCAGGGAAAAGGGGTCTTATTAATCGGCCCTCACCTGACAACTTTCGAAATGGCAGGGTTTCTCTACTCTGGCATCGGCGAGTTGAATGCCACTTACAGGGCCAACGACAAAAACCCGCTGTTCGATGCGTTTATGTTTAATGGGCGACACCGTTCTTATCCGGGCATGTTTGAGCGCAAAGAGATACGGGGCGCCATGCGCTGCCTTAAGCAAGGTCGCGTGCTCTGGTATGCCCCGGATCAGGACTACGGCGCAGAGCATTCGGTTTTTGTGCCGTTCTTTGGCAATCTTGCTGCTACGATTACCGCGGGCAGCCGCTTTGCTAAATTCAATGAATCACCCGTGGTATTTTTCAGTCATTACCGTCGCCCCGACAACTCCGGATACGACATTTATTTCAGCGAAGTGCTTACTGACTACCCCAGCGGCAATGATGAAGAGGACGGGCGTATCATTAACCGGTTGGTGGAAGCGGCAATCCGTAGACAGCCAGATCAGTATCTCTGGCTTCATAAACGGTTCAAGACACCCCCACCCGGCAAAATAGGCAATCCCTACTCAGCATGAATTTGGCCTGGCGACATTGGGATATTCGTTATCTTGCGGTAGTCGCCAGCTTGGCGCTGTCCGGGTTGAGTGCGCTTAACGCGTCCCTGCCAAACGATGACGCCTATACCTATTTACGAACGGCTGAAATATTCCTGAATGATGGCATCGGCGCTGCGATCTCACATTATACCTGGGCCGGTTATCCGATCTTGATCGGCATCACCAGTCTGTCGGGTCTGTCACTTCTGCAGGCGGCTTACGCGCTAAACGCTTTGTTCTATGGCCTACTGGTTTGTTCGTACATCAGTATCGTACGGCAAATAGACAACAGCAGACTCACGGCCTATCTGGGCGCAGTAACCGTACTGGCCTACCCTGAGCTGAATGAGTATCGAGACATGGTCATCCGGGACATCGGGTATTGGTCTTTGTGTCTATTCGCCATCTGGCGCTTCATGATTTACAGAGACTCGCGGCAATTTTCAGCCTTGGCCACTTTTGTCATCGTCATGATTGCAGCAGCACTCTTCAGAGCAGAAGCGCTGATTTACCTTTTAGCCACACCCCTCGTTTTACTGCTCGACAGACGATTTACCGCCGCTGAAAACCAATTGGCAGTGTGGAAGGCGCTCGGATTTACGGCCATCATATCGGCACTCGGGATTCTGACAGCGCGCACGGTGGGGATAAATATCCCCACCATGTTGCTGAAATTGATCGCTGTCTATGATCCCTTTCTTGCCCAATGGTCCGCGCCAACCGAAATCACACTTGCCGCACAGGCTACGGCAATTTTTGGCGATTTTTCTGCACTGATCGCATCTGACTATCTCCATACCACTGTGCTGCTCGGTCTGCCGATTATCCTCTTCTCCAGCTTGTTCTACACCATTGGCGGGCCCTATTTCTGGCTACTCGTTTTTGGGGCAGTCAGAGGAATGCTTCGATGGGAAGTTGAGCAGATACGGCCGCTGTTGGTGGTGGCTCTGGTGAATTTCTTTATCACGCTGGGGTTTCTTTATCTGACCCGATTTCTGACAGGCCGGTACGCGATGATGTTCGGTATTATGGTATCCATGATGGTGCCTGTGTTGTGGCAAGAAATACTGACAAGATTCCGCTCGCCAGACACCGTTCGGACACTACGTCTGCTGTTCATAGTGTTTTTCTCTTACTGCATGATTGACGCCTACGTCACCTTTGGGAGAAGTAAAGACTGGCTGGTAGATTCTGCGAGCTTTGCCAGAACGGCAACGCCGGACGGCGCACAGATTCTGACGAACAACCATACCATTGCTTATCTTTCGGACAGAGTCACGGAGTATGATGAAGTGACCAGAGAACTCCGCGCTAGTGATATTCAGAAACTGCCACCTGGCACTTTAATTGCTCTAGAATTAATCCCCGAGATTCGGCAGCTGGTGAATCAGGAACCGGTTCAGGCGCAAATAAAATTGCTAGCGGCTTTTCCTGACAGAGATCAACCGCAGGGAGCCATCTATGAGCGGGTATCACTTCAGAACTAGGTTCTGTTCAGCTGAATCACCATTTCGGGGACGACTCTCTCTTGGTCACCAACACATCTTCCATGATTATATAGTTCAGGTCGGTACCAAGAAACATGTTGAGCGCGTCCTCCGGGGTACAAACCAACGCCTCTCCCGGGCGGCTCAAACTGGCGTTAAGGAGCAGGCCATGACCGGTAAGGCCTTGGAACGCACTGAGCAACTTGTGAAAATCCGGATTTGACTGCCGCCTGACGATCTGAGCTCTCATCGTACCGTCACGATAAACCGTCACCGGATACTGCTCCTGCCAATTCCCGCTGACAGGGTATGAGAGGCACATAAACTCGTCCCGAAATTGCTCTGGCAACAGCCGCTCCGCTGCAGAATCAAGGATACTCGGGGAATAGGGCCGCCAGTGCTCCCGAAACTTAACCGTCTGATTGATCGCATCCGTGATCCCGGTTTGCAGAGGGTTCGCCAGAATGCTCCGGTTCCCCAGCGCTCGGGGCCCGAATTCCATCCGGCCCCGGAACCAGGCTACGATTTGCCCGTTAGCGAGTAATTCAGCAGCTCTTTCGAAAGGGTCTGGCAACACCTCCCAGACCGGTTTGTCTCGATGGTTTATGCAGGCATTGAGACAATCGTCCGTAGAAAAAGAAGGTCCCAGATACAGATCCCGGCGAGGTTTAATCGGAATGCCTGCCTGATTGACTGCAAAGGCTGCAGCGCCGATCGCAGTACCGGAATCACCACAGGCCGGATGTACCAGTAGCTGCTTCACTTTCGGGTGCGAATGAAACCGATGGTTCAATCGAATATTCATCGATCCGGTACCGGCCAGAGCCAGACGACCGGCCTCTGCCAGGACATCGCCCAGATAGTATTCAACCATTTGCAAAGCAAGATCTTCGTACAGATTCTGGATTGCTGAAGCATAATGAACATAAGGGTCTTCCAGCAAGTGGCCCGCCCTTCTTGGGCCCAGCATTTTCACGAGCTTGCGGCTGAAATAGTGCCCTCTGGATTTGGCCTTATAACGACGCATCCCGATGGTTGTAATCAGGCGTGTATCTACCTTCAGTTTTCCCCTTTCAAATCTGGCCAGCGGAGACAAATCGTATTTCTCAGAGTCGCCGTGGGCTGCCAGTCCCATCACTTTGAATTCACCGTCCAGAGTTTCGAATCCAAGGTAATCAGTCAGCGCGGCATAGAGCCCGCACAATGAATCAGGACTATAGAATTGCTTGATCTTGAAGATCTTTCCCTTATGCCCGTAGCCCAGGAATATATTCGCGTATTCACCCTTGGCGTCATTACAAAAAATGGCTGTCTTTTCGTTGCCCTCGGCAAGATGATAGACGCTGCTGGCGTGTGCCAACTGATGTTCTACTGGCACCAACTCCGTCGTGAGATTAGAAATATGCAGTTTTTCCACGAGTGTGCGCAGATCTTTGACGTGCCTCCGGTAGCGACGGTTGCCATTCAGCAGGCTGTCGATACTTCGATCAGGTGCATACCAGTGTCGATAGGCGTAGTGCCAGCGCGCCTTGCTGAACAGCGAAACCGGCGCGTATGGCGTAGCGATATGGGTGACGTCTGAAGCACGCAGTCCGGCGATCTGAAGGCACTGTCTGGCCGCCAGAAACGGCATCTCATGCTTGGCGTGCTTTCTTCGGATTAACCGCTCTTCCTCGACCGCTGCAAGCAGCTCTCCATCAACAAAAAGCGCGGCAGCAGGGTCATGCCCAATCGCGCCGGCCAGTCCAAGCGTTACGTTGCTCATGATTGAGCCTCTGACTTCACAGCGTCAGCGCAATCCTCGATGTACCGGACCGCAGCGGTGGTCAGAGAATAAAGCTCTGCCTGCTTGCCATAGGCGAGACCATTTTCACTCCAGTGCGCGCTTTCCAGATTACTGAGCATTGCCCCGAGCCTGGCGTTGAGTTCATCCTGCGTGAACGGGTCTGAACACACCTCACCGGATTGCGCCTGTTCTACATGCCAGGCATAACCGCAGCTTGCCGTCGTCAGGACAGGTAACCCTGACACCGTGGCTTCCAGCAGAACATAGCCCGCACTTTCCATATAGGCCGGATGCAGTAAAAGATCAGCGCCAACCATAAAGCGAGGTATGTCATCACGGCCCGGCAGAATTACCACCTGATTGGCAAGTCCGAGTTTTTTTGCCAACTGATGATAAGGGCCTGCCCTGTCCTGTCCCACGAGCACGTATCGAACACTGGCACGCAGTTTGCCAGGGAGTGACGCAATGGCACGAATCGCTCTGTCCACGCCTTTTATCTTGAAACCTGACCCGACCTGGAGGATTAACCGCTGATCGCCAGAGATCCCCAGCTCCGCCCTCAACGCCGAACGAACCGCAGGGTCGCGGCGCTCAATTCTTCTTTCCTGATCGATGCCGGGTGGCAGTTCTTGCAGGCGCTGGGCACAGTTGGGGTAGTGTCTGAGATAATTCTGTTTCTGCAGCGGGGATAAAACCAAAGCTCGGGTCTGGCTGTCCCGATCGAAAACTGCCGCCTCATAGCGGTGAAAATGTCTGAAACGGGGCGTAAGCGGATACAGAGGTCCCCGTTGAGTCCTGGCCTTATGAAAAAAACAGTCGTCGGCGGCAAAATACACATCAAGATGTGGCATCTTGTTGAACCCTATGACCAGATCCGGTCGGGACTCCTTGATTCTTTCGGCCACCCAATCAGTATAGCGCCGGTACATGGACAGCCGGCTTAACGCCTTGACAGGCACCAGCGTGACATTGAAGTCGTCCGGCATCGGACCTTGCCACCTGAGCGCATATACCTCTATTTTGTGGCCCCGGGCCCGGCAAGCTTCCGCGATGCGGAAAAAATCCCGCTGTTGTCCACCAAAAGGAAAATAGTGATATATCAGGAAACAAAGCCTCATGACGTTGCATTCACCGGCAGCAGCTTTTCGAACTGTGTCCAGACTGTTTCTGGCTGATGAGAGGCAAAACACGGCGGCTCTACCGCGAATTGCTGGCCCTGAAACGCATCAGATACCCCTGGCCCTGAATAGCTACAAACTTTTTTAACACAGGGAGAGCAGTTTAGATTCGACTTCATGTGAATCTGCTGATGACCAAATGTACCGGACAATCCGGGGTTTGTCGGGCCATACAGTGAAAGCGTCGGCTTTGACAGAGCTGCCGCCAAGTGCCCAAGACCAGTGTCCACTGCGATCACACCGGCGGAGCGATAAATCATGCGGGCAACCCCTTTAAGCGGCATTCGCTCCAGCACGGTTACCTGTTCATTGCCTGCGGCGACTCGCTCAGCACGCTGTCTTTCTGCCTCATTGCCCCACGGCAAGAGCACACTATACCCGCTTTCTGTAGCGATATATGCCAGATGCCGCCAATAGGATTCCGGCCAATGTTTTGTCGCCCAGGTTGTGCCGTGAAGGAAAATCAGTTGCTTGTGATTAACCGTGCTCTCAGCATCGACGAGAGAGGTATCGAGACCGTAGTTAATTTCATCCTTATCATAGTCATGTTTCAGGGCTCTGGAAAAAAGCTGACGAATCCGGTCAACCGCATGATCTTTCCACGGCACCGAATATCTCTTGTTGTAGAACAAAGTCGCCAGGGGTTCGCGGATAGTGTGGTTGCTCAAGCCTATCGTGAGCCCCCGCGACATCCGGGAAATGATTCCGCTCTTGATAAGCCCCTGAGCATCGATCACTAGATCATATCGCTCTGTCTGAAGCGTTTTCTTGAAAGCCCGCACCTCACGGTTCAGGGCAGTACGCCACAGATTGCGCCGCCACCTGCGAATGGCAACCGGAATAACCCGATCAACAGCAGGATGCCAAGAAGGGACATCTACAAAGTTTTCTTCAACAACCCAATCGAAAGAAAGACCCCGGTGGGCCCGATGGGCGTCGGTAACTGCCGGCAGGGTATGGATAATATCTCCAAGGGAAGACACTTTGACAATAAGCACACGCACCGCAATCTAGCCCTCTGAAACCTTTATCTCGTTGCTTTGGTTTATTTCGGTTCAGTCACTTCTGGGGCAACTTCCAAAAGTTCTGCTGCAGCGTCAATAGCAAGTTGTGGCCGCAATTCTCTGAGGCAGCGCAGATGGCCAAAGGGGCAGGTGCGCTTGAAACACGGTCGACATTCAATGTCTGTCGCCAACAATTTTACCTTGTCTGCCAAGGGCGGTGTAAAGTCAGGCGTTGTCGAGCCATAAATGGCAATGACCGGCTTGTTCAGCGCTGCCGCAATATGCATCAGGCCGGAGTCGTTGCTGATCACGGCCTCCGTCGCGGCGAGCAGATCAATCGCCTGACCCAGGCTGGTCCGACCGGCCAGATTCTTACATCTCGCCAGCATAGAGGGCTCAACGTCGGCGAGTATTGACTCAACCATCAATTCGTCTTCCGGTGAACCAAAAAACCAGACCTCCCGACCTTTAGCTAGCAAATCATTGACCAGCTCGGCATAGTGCTCTGCCGGCCATTGTTTGGCCGGACCGAACTCCGCGCCCGGGCAGATGCCGATAACGCGGCTGTCGCGCTGCAGTCCGAATGCGCCGAGCGTTTCCGCCTGCTGAAGGGAATCAACCGTCAACTGCGGTTTTGTGCAGTCAACCGGTGGAGCGGACCCGGGGGGATAAGCCAGCGCAACAAACCGCTGCACCATTAGGGGATATTGATCCTTGTCCAGTCGGCGGACGTCAGTCAGCAGAGGCCAGCGAAACTCACCCGCCCAGCCGGTTCGTCGACCGATGCCGGCATGAAAGGGGATAAGTGCCGATTTAAATGAATTTGGCAAAACGTAAGCATGATCGAAGCGCCTACTGACCAGAGCTTTTCCTAAACGTCTCCGCTTTCTGAGGTTCAGCTCGCCATGAGCAAGGTCCAGCGTCAAGGCCTCAGACACTTCGGGCATACGCGCAAGCAAGGGCTGCGTAAAAGGCGGCGCCATCACGCTGATCTCGCCGTTGTCATGTTGCTGGCACAGGGCCTTGAACAATGACTGCGCCATGACCATATCCCCGATCCAGGCCGGGCCGATGATCAGGATCTTATAAGTGCTCGCTGAGCTCATAGCTTGGGGCAACTCAAAATGCCTGCCACCCTCGGCAGTCAGACTTGGTTATGGTCTCGTTGACATCTCTGCAGGCCAACATGTTTCCGAGATCGAGAACAGCTGGCGTACGGGGGATAATACTGCCTGATTGGCCGGTTAAACACCTTGCCGGGGTCATGAGAAGAGAGCATATCGGAAAGCCGCAGCAGCGCGCCTATTCGACCAGTTTGACCCATTCGCCGGCTTCTGGGTTGCCGCGGGGGTAATATCCATTGAGCAACCGCAGGGTTTCCTCGGGATAATTCGCAATTCGGCTTGATTGGGCAACTACCGCAAAGTCAAAAAACTCGCTGGCCTGCACATATCTGATCTTCAATTCGCTGCCGAGGAGGGTTTCTCCGTTTTGAATGGCCCGGAAGGTGCGTATGCTATCCAGCATAGCCTGATCCACCGCATCAATATCATCCCCCTGTTCAATCTCGCCACGGAAGATGAATACCCGAGAGCCGAAATAAATGGCAGCGACGCGCTCTGGCCTGCCGGACTCCGAAGTTGTCAGTCCCGTATGACCAATCAAACGATACTGGTTTAGAGCCTCAGATTTTTGTAAATCCGAAATACCCAGTTCTTCTCTGAGAAAGACACGGGGCTCAATATTTTTACTCAGACGTCTCGCTTCGACGCGCAGCTCAGCGACGCCCTGATTTGCAGCTGTGACGGTCGTTGTTGTTTCGCTGACCGACCACTCATCAGGAAAAACCAGAGTGTATCCCAACAGAGTCTGATAGTAGCGGTTCCGCTCATCTTGCTGTCTGGATCCCGCGCTTTCACCAACGATCAGTCCGTCGAGCCGTTCGCGCAGCGCTGTATTGTCTTGCAGTGTCACTTCAGCTTCTTCAAGCTGCCCTACTGCCTCAATGGCCTCCTTAAGGCGTGTGTCGTTGCGTGGGTGGGTCGCAAACAGCCCATGGTAGCTTCCGCTGCTGCCAGAGACGCGACGGTTGAAGTCTTCCTGATTTTTCAGAACCGTGACAACATCGATCATCGCGGCGGGTTCATACCCTGCCTTTAGCAGATATTCGGCACCCAAACTGTCCGCCTCCAGCTCCATATCCCGGCCAAAACCACTCAGGCCGGTTTGCGCCCAAATAGAAGCTACTTGGCTGATTTGAGACCCGGCGTAACCACTCCCGGTGGCCACCGCGGTAACGAAGCCGCCAACCTGAGCAGCGACGTTGGCAAGCCTGCCCCGGGCCTGCTGTTGAACTGCATGTCTGGCCGTGATGTGACCAATCTCGTGTGCAATAACGGCAGCAAGCTGGGCTTCAGTATTGATAAAGGTCAGCAGCCCGCGATTGACATAAACGTAACCACCCGGCAGCGCCATCGCATTGATGGCCGGACTGTCGATAATCGTATAAGTGTAATCTAGATCTGGGCGATGGCTGGCTGCTGCTACGCGATTTCCCACTTCAGTGACATAAGCCAGCAGCGCCTCGTCCTGATAGACCGGCTGGCTGGCCAGAACCTTTGCGTGTTCTTCAGCACCCACTTCTTTCTCGCGGGATTCTGACATCAGGACCAGATTGGCACCGCCTGTAGCCGGATTGACCGCACACGAGGTCAGGCCTGAAAGCACCAGCAATCCGGTCAGCACAGAGGCGAACAGACTGCCGCGAAAATGCGTCATCCGATAAAGGGCTGTCTTGCCTCGGGGCGCCGGTCTAATCATATGGACTCCTGTTTCCTTGCTGACCGCCAGTAGACGTCTAGCTGCCGTTAACGAAGTCTTTAAGCTGAGTTGCCAGTCGGCTGCAGGCGTTCGCCTCCACACGAGCGATCAGGGGGATGGGAACGACCAGTGCCGGTAAGTAGGACTGGCCTGTTGCATCGGTGTTGATTGTTCCTACACTGGTCAAAGAGCCGACATCCCAAACTCGGGCGTCGAAGTTGGCATCGTCTTCCCACGTGCCGAACCCGAAGCAACCACCTCCGCCCGGTCCAATTGTGCAAGAGATAGAACCCTGTCTGTCGGTCGTCTCGGTGGAGCCATCAAGCCAGACGATGTAGCGGATGCCAAATTCACTCATTTTTTCCGCCACGACGTTTTCGGCCATGAGTTGTTCGAGGTCCCGCGTTCTCAGCGGCGCGGTGCGCGGTTCAAACCAGGGAAACATCGCGTCAACAAACTCTTGCTCGGGCACAACATTGATTGCGCCCTCGCCCCGCGCCATCCGGTCGCCAACGCACTGAACGAATTCGCTGCGAGTTTCATAGTCACTGGCCTGTCGCCGGCCGAGAATGACAACCGCCTCATCGCTCGCGATACCGGTTTCCCCTTGTCGGAATTCATCGACGGTCGTGCTGGTGCAGCTAGCGAGTACGGCAAGCGCGGCGAGCAGGACGCCGCGCACGGATCTGACATGACATTGATTAATGAATTCGAACAAGCTCCGGCTCCTGATCAATTGCTCATAGCTGTGCCAACCAGTCACGCACTTCCGGGACTTGCGCGAAGCTCAGGGAAAAGCTTGAAGCAAGATCGCGGAGTGCCACGACAGCAGCATCGTTGATGGCCGCCTCCGTAGAACGGAAGGTTTCTGTCGGAGTCTTGCCGTAGGAAGTCAGAACCCAGTCAGCGATGTAGTCGCCCTCGGCCGTAGCGAGGCGCATATTGTACTTGATCCATACCTCATAGACGTCGAGCTTGGTTTTCATGGGCAAAGCAAGCTGGAACTCTTCGATAAGCGGGGTAAAGACAGCGTCAACTTCCGCTGCCACCGCATCATCGAGACTGTCTATCACCACGACACCATCAAACATAGCTGGCAGGACGGCATTGAACAACGCAATATGAGACTGCCCACTCTGGACATTGAATTCCTCGGCTCCTGTTTCCGAGTACTCCATATAAGCGAAGTCCCGAAGCGACTGATCGTAGTAGACCGCAACATTCAAAGGCAGCTTGCTGATATTGGGCGTCGGAAAATTCCCCTCGATGGTGACAGTACTGACACCACAACCGACCAAGAATGTCAGCCCCAGCAGCGCTGCGAGTCGAATCAGAGATTTACGAGAAGACATACCGACCTGGCCCATTAGTAATTACGTGTCAAAAAAACCGTGACTTACCTGGATATACGACCATTGCGCTGATCAGGATTCCATCAGCAAAACCTATTGAAAGTCGTTTAGTCCGACAAATGTACCACCATTTCGCGACGTGATCTCCCGCATGAGTGTGGCGTAGCGATAAACGCTTTGCTGGAATCGACGGGGGCCGGCGAAGATTGTGGGAAAACCGATACCATGAATTCGCACGCGACGATTTCCTTGTTCATCCTCAGCGTTAATCCGATCTATGGTCTGCAGGACATCCTGAATGGATCCGCCAGGCTGAAAGTCATCGCCAAGCACATAGAGACTAATTTTCTTGTCTGGTGAATAAAAGGTGTTGATAGCCCTTGTCACTCCTTCTACAGGGCTACTGTTACTGTAAGGCTGCCAGGTTCTCAGAGTCTGGATAATTTGTTGCCTGCGCCCCGGCGTGTCCGGGATCCATTCGCCGCGATAGGTGTTGAACATATAGTCACCCATATCATTCATCACCTGTATGCCCTTCACCTCAGGGTAAACATCCAGTGTGTTGTCAATAACTTCAAGCATCGTGTTCCAATTGCCCGGAGTGTTGTACATGCTGCCTGAGGTATCGATCAGAAAAATGATGTACTCACTGTCTACCGGCACGCCGCCAATCGCATTGTTTTCCGGAGACGCCACGTTAGCCAGCAGGCGCTGCATCTCTTCAGTCAGGGTTTGCCGCGCAACGGCCAGCTTGCCGATTTCATCAGTGGTTTCATCGGACAGCTGTTGAGAAGCCTGATAGCGTCCCTCAATGTCGCTCAGATCTCGCCGCAATCTGGCGATCCGATCCGTAAGCGCCGAAAGCTGTTCATGTTTAGCGTTCAGGTCACGGTTCAGGATTCGGGTTTCCCCCCGAATCTCGAACAGCTGTTCCTGAAGCTCTGTCACTGACGCCTCTTGCGGCACTTCTGAAACCTCGATCATGGCAGGGTCGGCAGGCTTCACGATCATCAGTAAAATGATCATTGCACCGAAGCCACAGGACGCCACATCCAGAAAGGATACGGTAAAGGAGTCTGTCTCTGCGCGTTTGCGTCTTGCCATGAGGCTTTGCCTGCTGAGGTTCCTTCAGGGCCAGTCATCTGAAGGCGTCAAAAATGAGCCCTGGGAAAACTGGGCCAGTTGCCAGTATGCTGCTGCAGCGCTGGGGTCACCTTCCAGCGGCATCAATATTATATTCACCGGAATGCCTGAGGGTAGCTCTTCAACCGCTTCCTCAAATAATTCCATCCGCCGATTCGGGGTAATCAGGTTATCGCGACTCTCCCGAACTCCGAGCGTAGGCAGCCCATCAGTAATCAGGAATATATTGTCCGGCATCGGGTTCATGTTCGAGGCCGCCCGAAACACCTGCTGCAGATTGGTTCCGTTTTGTGGCACCACCTGTTCGGAGCCGGCGATGACCTGATTCAGCTGATCGCGGTCAGCGACTTCGAGCCAGGTTTCGGTCGTGCCCTCAAGCACACTGCTGTGTTCCTGATTGAAGTGCCACACCTGATAGCGACTGGTGACCGGCAGTTGGGTCGAGATCCAGTCCACCGTTTTGACGACCCTCTGCCATTTAGGGGCATTGCGCTTGCGATCATCATCCATATTGCGGGTGCGGATGATGTTGACCAGCGTGTCATCCAACATGCTTGCCGAGCTGTCCATTAGCACCAGGATGCGCTGCCCGCCAAGAAACATACCGGACAGGTATTGTCGCTGCCCATCGCCGATAAACTGCCTGACGCTTGAACCTTCCTGATCCAGCGCACTGGCTTGTAGCCGCAACAGCTCCTCTTCCAGAGCCTGAACGTCTGCCCGAAGCTGGGCAATATCCTCCTCGGTCGCCACGCTGGAGTTCTCAAGCGCCGCCAGTTCCTGCAGAAATGTATCGATCTGTTGCTGTATCTCCCGAGCCAGCCCTTCTGCCTCCACCACTTCATAGTCCACGTCGGACAGAGTATTGCGGACCCGCACCAGACCAAGCTGGCCCTCCCTGATTTCTTCTTCCAGAAGATTGATTTCCGCCATGAGCTCGCCATCGGTTTCTTCAACAGTGACTGTACTGGCGTAGTCTAGAATCAGAAAGATCAGAATCACTGCACCAAACCCGCAGAACATGACATCAAGAAACGAAAGGCTGATCGGGTTCAGCTCCCGGCGTTTTGTTTTTGTATTCACGCTAGCCATGGCTTACCCGTATCAAGCTCGCGCGGTCATCACAACCCTCAAATTGAATCTCATCGCCGAGCTGAAGACGATTCTCAGCCGCAGCAGGGCTGCCATTAATCTTAATGCCAGCGGCTTCGGCTTTCAGGCGCACTTCACCATCGCGCAGACAAATATGCCCCATTAGTGCCGGCATGCCCTGTATTGACAACACCAGGGCCGGTGCCGAATCAGATTCGCGGTCCGGGTTCGGTCTGTTCTCTATCGGAAGATCTTCAACGGGCAGGGCATGATGCCGGAACAGGATATGTGAGGGAGCACCCTGATCAAGCGCCGGAGGACTCGGACGAGAAGGGGCTTCGAAAACCGGCAGACTGTTTACCAGCTGGATACTCTCTCCGGTGCCGGCGATCAGATTGACAAATTGCAGGACGTTACCCGTGAGGGCCTCCCGCTCCAGGATGACCGGCCTAACCGGGCTGGGCAAGGAAGCAGCAAAACCCGGCAGAGAAGCGATGGCAGGGCTTATCATCAGCTGACAGTCCTGATTGCTTTGCATGGCGAGAACCTGATCGCTGATTTTCGCATACTGGGATCTCAGGTTGCTCACCAGCGCTTCAAGAGGCATCTTGGCAGTATGACTGGTTTCTCCCGTCGCGAGCTCCAAAATCAGATTACCGTCGTCGCTGGCACCCAGCCAGTGAGGAAGCGTGTTATAGAGTTGCTGCTCACTCTCAGCGTTATGCTGAGGATTAAAACGGCATTGTTGGATAAACAGGTTTGTCGCCATTTGCATCATTAGATTCATAAAGCTCTGACTACCGACTCCCGGAACCTGAACGGTGGCCTTCGTCTGCAATACGCCCGCTTCCAGCTCTAGGCTGGACACCAGAGCCTGATGCAGCTGCAGGTCGAGATAAATCACCTGCGCAGACTTTGCCTGCGTCGCGGCAGCCGCCGCCGCCGAATCCACGACACCAATAACGGTGAACGGCGTTTGCTTGGCTAGCCCCAGCAATATTGCTAGCTGCTGATGCGTGAAACTACCCGGTACCGCGAAAATGGCTTCGTCCTGAATCGCACAGACCTCAGCAAGATGCAGCAGATGCGCATAGGCGATGTCCGCGTAGTGCCGGAAACTGTTGCCATGGGAAATCGGATCGAGACTGAGCTCTTGCCAGTACCGGTTATAGCTTTCGGTCGGCCTCAGGCGTGCCTGTTGTTCGGCGGCCTCACCGAACAGCACCTCAGCCCCATCTGCCAGGGCAAAACCGGGACTGTGCAGGAGGATACCGGTTTCGTCACTCACACAAATGCCGTGATCATTGAATTCGATAACTTTAAGGCTCACGGTTCACCTATCGCTCCTGAACGATGCGTATCCGACCGCTTACAGGGCAGTGGCATCTGGCACTTGAAGGTGCCGGACCAGCCGCTCATCACAGTAATTCTGAGTATCAAGTACCAGACGATCTTGCATCAGCTGCAGCTGATGCAGCAAAAACATGAGGAAAATACTCACAACCAGGGCCACGAAAGTTGAGTTGAAAGCGACCCCGAGGCTCACGGTAACGCCAACAATATCGCCACTGACGGCCTGATAGGCCTGGCCCAGTGCTGTACCGATTCCGCGCACAGTGCCAAGGAACCCAATGGAAGGAATAGCCCAGGCAATATAGCGCACGATGGTTAATTCGGTTTCCATGCGGTCCGCCTCAGTTTCACAGACATCTTTTACCGTCAGAGAAACATCCTGAATGCTGCGGGTGCTCTGGAATCGGTGCAGGCCAGCCAGCAGAGCGCGCGGTAACAGATACTCCCGCTCATGTTCCGGCAGCGCCTGAACCGGTCTGGCATAGTTTCGCGAGTCCTCCGGCAAAACGCTCATGCCTTCTTTCACCTGAACCAGGGTGCGCTCAAGCAGATTGCGCTGTCGGACAGTCTGCTGCGTTTTCATGCCAATGATGAACACGGCCCACAGCATAAGCGTGATACAGGCCTGCTGCTCGAAATCTTTCAGAATGACAAACACAGAACGCTCGGGAACAAAGTCCTCATTCACCTGCTGCTGCTCTGCCTGATAGGCCTGAATATCAGCAGCTACAGGGCGAATGACGGTGGTATAGGTCGCCTGAACAACAATAAAGACAAAGACCAGTGCCGCTAGCTGAATAAACGTTTCGTAGAGTGAGCCTTGTTTCATGGCTTAGTCCTTTTGTGTTTGCTCGACAGCCCGCAAGCTGGCGATCATATATCTACCGGGAAAGACACGCCGAGATCCTGAGAGATCTGCTCGGTGGGCACAAAACGGACCGGCGACTCCTCTTCGTCGGAGGGTTCCGTCATTGCGGCCGCTGTGGCACTGTCGCTGGCTTCAACACTTTCAATCTCATCTGAGACCAACGCGTCTGAATCCTCTTCAGTCTGTTCTAACGGGCTTTCTGCCGCGAAAGAAGCCACAGCACAAAACAGCATGATTGCAGCTCCGATCTGTCTAAGTTTCATCAGTCCTCCAGATAGCGCGCTATGCGGAATCCGACATCATCTCTGGGTTCTTCCCCAAAGTCCCGGAACGACAAACGCATCTCCGTGATCGCACCATGCGCCCAGCTGGAGCCCCTGATTGTATGAAACTGACCGAGTACCGGCCCCTTCGGGTCGATTTCCGGGCCACCAACGCGACCAACTGCGCCGTAGTAGTCATGCATCCATTCCGACACGTTACCGGCCATATCAAAGACCCCGTACTGATTGGCCTGAAAAGACGCTACCGGCGCAGTGGCAAAGTAGCCGTCGTCATAATCAAACATCACTTCACCGAGGTAGGCCCGGACCGTAATGTCCGCAAAGTTTCCAGCATTTTCGGGTGGCGGAAGCTGCTCACCCCACGGGTATTTCAGAACATTTCCACTGCCATCAGTCCGAGCAACCCATGCCCACTCTGCCTCGGTTGGCAGCCGATAACCGGTCGCATCAGGGTTGAAACCAACCACTTCTTCCCCCTCAGTCCGGTAGAAAAGCGGTAAACCTTCCTGCTCGCTCAACCAGTTGCAGTATAACGCGGCCTGCGTCCAGCTGATCTGAACTGCCGGTTGAGCTTCGTTATCCAGAGTCAATCCCTGAATGGTTCCGGAAGAATGCTCACTGTCATAGCGCCTGAACTCAGAGTTGGTGACTTCTTGATAAGACAAATAGAACGGGCGTTCCAGTTTGACTTCGCGAAGATTTTCATTGGGCCGGCGGCCCGCTTCCCGTCGGGACGCTCCCATGGAAAAGGAACCGGGATAAAACAGCTTGAGCCTTTGCCCTGCCACTGTCGAGATTTCCGGCTTGATCTGTTCCAGGCGAGCCTGCTCCAGCGATTTTAATGTGACCCTGATTGCCTGCTCGAGGCCGGGTCTTGAGGTAAATGCGGTGTTATAGGGCACATATCCTTCTTTGCGTATCTCGATCTGCTGGTTTACTGCCATGAGCTCGAGCCTCTGGTTAGCGAGCCCCATCAGCTCCCCATTCACGTAGAGCTCGGCGTCTGGTGGATCTGCGATGATGCTGACGCTGGCCAGAACAGGACTGAGGCTGACTGTCACCTCGCTCTCCTGGTCGGGCTCAGTGCGCACCGTTGTCGTTGACGACTCATAACCGTCTTTGAAAAAAGTAATCTGATGATCTTCGGCGGGTGCCAGCGCCACTTCAAGAGGGGTCTGACCCTGAAACGTGCCGCCTATCGTGACACTGGCAGCGGTTGGATTTGAACTAATAAATACCAGACCATCGGCAGGCTCAAGAGCAATGGTCGGCAAAACCATGTTTTCTCCGGCTGTTATTTCATACCCTTCCTGCCAGGCTTTATGACCGCTGAGTTTTAGAGTGATTTCCTTGAGACCCTGAATGATTTCCGCATTCAGAGGAGTTTGCCCCCTCAGCGCTCCGTCAATGATGACGTCCGCACCCGAAGGCACTGTCGTAAACGACAGGGTCGCCCATGCCGGCTCGAGGCTGGCGCTGAACTGCTGGCGGACGGACCGGCCCTCAATGGCAACCGGAAGCCCATAGTCGAGATAGCGATCACTACTGATAGTGAGCTGATGATCTCCCGGCTCGACCGACAGATCGGATAAGGGTGTCAATCCAACATCAACACCATCTATTCTCACCCTCGCACCGGTCACATTTTCGGTATCGATACTTACCAGGCCCGGTAATTTACGCATATCAAACGGGTGGGTTTGCGACTGCTCACTGCCCACGATCAGCTGGGTCGCTGTATCATAGTAACCCTCATTCTTCAGCATCAAGCGATAGGTACCACTGCGCAATAGATAGCGGGGCCCGAGCTGCAGAGCGATCCCACCGCTGATCTCAATTCCGGCAGAAGCCGGATTCACCTCGATGAAGACAGAGCGCGCGGTGAGCACAAAAAACCCGGCCGCAGACGACAGCACGGAGAAGACAAGCACAACCGCGTGAAACCACCTGAACCGGTAACTGAAGTGCCTTGTCGTTTCCTGATTGGGCGTAAAGTCGATGGGTACTATGGAATCAAGTGATCGGTTTGCCCCGGCTGGTTTTTCCACTTCAGTCACAGCATCTTCACCTGTTGGTCGTCACTACGCGCTCATCACACTGCACCACGACGGCATCCGGCGTTTGACCAAATCCTACCGTAAATTCCTCGCGGACATCCCGGTATCCTGGTCGCCTGCCAACTGCCACATAATTGCCGGGCTTGAGATCCATCGTCGTCTCGGAAAATACGCCGAGCGTTCCGATTCGAAGTAGCGTGACCTCCGTAAACGTATCTGACAGGAACACAATCCGAACGGGCATCTGAGAATTTTCCAGCAACGCCTGCAGCTCATCGAGCTGTGAAGACAGCAATGGCCCCGGCTCCCCAATGTCTCGCCCAATAAAGTAATAGCGAAGGCTTTCTTCGTAAACGGCCTGGTCTGAAAAGCGCTCAGGCGATTCAATGGCGGTAACCAGCAGCTGGTCCAGCGTCATGCGCTGATTTGCCAGTTCTCTCCCCTCCTGGGCAAAGAGTAAATTGCCATCAATGGCAATCACCTGATCATAGGCAGCCACTGCATCACTCCAGCGCTCATCGGCCTCAGCTGAGGAGATGTCTATCCGCAGTTGGGCAATTTGCGCATTCGCCACCTCGGTCTCAGTTTGCCGGATAGCGGCCTCAGCTTCCTGCACATTGATACCCATGGCAGCGGCGCGCTGAAATGCAGCGATGGCTGATCCGGGATCGTCAGCCTGAAGCAGCAAGTATCCTTCGGACATGATTCGGGAAAATTCTTTTTCTCGAATTTCAGCATCGACCTCTGCGATTGCCAGCGGCGCAGTCTCATTATAGGGATCAAGACTCACTATTTCTTGCAAAAGGCTTCTGGCGGCCTCGAGATCGCTATTTTCCAGCAGCTCTTCTGTCTGTTGCATTAACAACTGCACCTGATCCAGAGTTCTTGCTCGCCCCAGGCCGATCTGAGCGGCTTCGCTGTCCGGATCCAGAACCAACGCTAGTGAATATCGGTCTTGAGCAAGCTGAGAAATTCCATCAGCAAGGGCTTTGTCACCGTCAATGAGTGTTTGTGCCAGCACCTCGGGTATCCGCGCCAGAAGCTCTGCCAGCGCATCATTCCCTTCACTGTAAGAGCTTCTGGCGAGCTCAAAATCTTGCGTCCGGTAATACTCATCACCAATGGATGCAATCTCCAGCGCGGCGTCATAGTCTGCTTCCCCCCAGGACGTAACTTCCAGGGCATCCAGCTGACCCTGCTTTTCCAGCAATTCCGCCAGGACATCCTGAGCTTGTTTGCGCCTGATGGACCGCTGCGCCTCCTCGAAAGGGGAAACCGCGGCCGCCTGCTGAGACGGCGTGGAAACGACTGGCTGAGTGGCTTCCTGGATTCTGCGTTCCAGCGGAAGCTCGTATTCAGACACCACGCTTGGCAGGACAAATACGACCACCAGAGCCACGACCACCAGAAAACCGAGACCGAACCACATGGCTGCACTGGGTTTCTGACGCTGCTGAGGAGCCACCTGTCTGGCGTAAACGCCGGCGTCATCGCCTTCCAGAGCCATAGGCTCTGTGTTTTCAGTTGCGTCTGCGGACATGTCTTTTCTACAAAGAACTCGGAAGAATGCTGAAATTTGCGATCAAAGCTCGCCCATCTCGGCCGCGTAAAGGTCTGCCAGAATGTCACGCCATTGTCCGTACTGCTCTTCTACCGAACCGCTCAGCGTAATCGTGCGATCATCAAGATTGATGACTTGAGGGGCCACTGTGTTCTCCAGAGACTCACCCAGTTCCTCCAGGGCCTGCATGTGGATACGAGCCTCGGCCTGCTTGTCGAATCCGCTCTTCACCAGAAACGCTCCCGCGCCAACAGCGGTGGCGCCCCCGGCCTGTGTTGCCCAATTACCCCCGTTGCTGGCTGCAGCGACGCCGCCAACAACAGCCGCTGCCCCCGCAATGAAGCGGCGTCTTGCCGAGGCCTCTAGCTCCCTCAGCGTGATGGTTTCCTGATAGCTCTGCTCTCTCCACGAGTCGTAGGGCAGACGCATCTGTCTGACATAGGTCGCAAAGTAATCCTGAACCGTATCGATGAACATGAAGTCGCGCTCTCGGATGCTGCGAATTCGACCCAACAAAGGGTCGTTATCGGCGGGCAGCGCAGTAAGCTGGTATTCTCCGCTCCTGTCTCTGGCGAGATAATTCCCGAAGGCGTCATCAGAGAAACGCTGCGCGAAGAGCAGCTCAGAGACCGTTCTGATTTCCTGCACCTCCGAACTCTCAATGTTTCGTTGCCGGTAAGCCAGCAGGTCGTTCGCAATCTTGTTGTAGATCACCTGAAACGGATCGTTCTTCTGGCGATTCTGGGGGTCATAGCTAAACTGGCTGATGACTTCTTCATATTCGTCGGTGTACCAGTGACGCCCACGAGAATCGTTGACTTCCACTCTGATAATCATCGCCTCGCCATTGGACCTCAGGATCGTCCCATTGACCTGTACATCCATCGGGCTTTCGCTGTTCGGCATGACGCGAACGATGCCCCAGTTTGCGGATCGCTGCAGGGTCTCTGCTAACAGGTACGGCGCATAGCGTGATTCCGCAACACGGATTTCGGGGTTCGCGGTGTCTTCATCATCCCCAAGGTACTCATCGATGCCGGGGTCGAACAGCGAAACACCGACGTCCAACAAAAAGTCTTCGGGCACATCCTGACTGTCCTGAACTACCGGCGTGTAGCTGGTTGTCTTTACGGTGTGGGTTGCGCAGGCACTCATCAGAAATGCCAGGGCCAACGTGAGTACTGCTTGCCTATATTCAAAAATCATTGATCGTCACCAATACCTGTGTAATTTCGATATTCTTCCCAGAGCGCATCCCGCAATTCGGGGTCAGGCTCGGTCATCGCCGCCTCACGCAGCTGTCGGGCTACCACATCATCATCCCGGCCACTGGGAATGTCTTCCGGCGGCGGAAAAGTCTCCTGTGGCTCTCCACTTGAGGTCGATGGACTGCCCACAGCCGCCGCTGCGCCAGCTGTTGCTGCAGAGGCCTCTTCTATAGTCTGAGGTTGTCGCTGACCACCAGCGGCGGCGCCGCTGCTGCCAACACCCGCACCTCCTATGGCTACTGACCCTGCGGCATTGCTCTCGTTCTGGGCACGCTCGCGTTCTCCGAGAATGAACCCGTCGAAGGTTTCGTATCCCCGACGCAGACGCTCGTCCAGCACAGCGGCGCGCTCATCGGCCGTCATACTGCCCGCACCGCTTTGACCTGTTGGCCCTATTGATCCACCAGACGCACCAGAAGGCAGAGAATCTAGACCATAATCACCACCAGGCCTTCTCAAGGTGCCGTTTGAAGACCCTGAATTCCCACCTGAGTCTCCATTCGCGGCGCCAGTCGAGGCGTCTCTTGCTTCACCGCCACCACCAGATCCCCCGACTGGCAGTCGCGCTGACGTACCGGCCGCTCGACCGGGCCCCTGGGCGGTGCTCTCGCGCGCGAGGTCTCCGGACCCTGAGGAAGAGACCGCTCCGTTGCCACTGCCTGGACCCGAATCAGCAATCCCAATTTCCCCACTTGACCCATAATTTCTGTCATTTTGGCTGTCTTGATCTTGCGATCCCGCCCCAGGGAAGGATGCAGTAGGAAGATTTCCCCCACTTTGGCTGTTACTGGCAGACGCCCCGCTGCTTTGGCTGGACGCCGCCGGCGCGCTGGACTGACTGCCACTTCGGCTTGACCGCTGGGATTGCTGTCCTGCGCTGGCGGACGATGGTATTGAGGGCCGCGAGCCACTCTGGGCCGTTGACGGACTGGACGGGGCAGGCATACTCGGGGCGCTGCTCGATGAAGAGCTCGACGAACTCGGCATCGGCATGCTGGCGCTGGATTGGCTACTCTGGCTCATGGAGCTCTGGCAGGCCATCAGCAACGTACCCAGCAGGGCGAGAACAGCCAGTCTGAACAATTTCATAGGTCCCCTCATCGTGCGCTATCAAAACCTCTGATGCCACACCACCATTAATAACATTTTTTGCGGATTAGAGCAGAAAAACCGTCGGCAGACACATTCGCTTGACTCAAGCCGGCCTCCGGCCGGAATGGCCCTGATCAGTAAGGGTGACCGTTGGCGCCTGAATCCTCGCTTAACCTCGGAGCGAATCAGGCTTGAGACTGACGCTAACGACCGAGAACTAGTACCAATAACGGATTCTGAAACGGTTATCCTCAGTGGTCACAGGCACACCCTCCTGCAGAACCGGCCGGAAAACAAAACTTTTGAGCGCTCGCCCGACGCTGCCGAACTGGATAATGTTTTGCGGGTTCTCGTCAGACAACACGCTTACCTTCCTTACAGAGCCGTTACGCGTCACAGTGAACGAGAGATCAACGAAACCCTCTGTCAATGATTCGGGCCCCTTACCCAGTGCCCGTCGGTCCACCATACGCGGCTCGGTGATAATCAGCGGAAGCGCAACCACTGAGCCAAACAGGCTATGCTGCAGGGCCTCTGAGTTTTCCGCTTCTGCGAGCAACTGCCAGGCAGACAGGTAGAGTTCGTCAGCGGCTCTGCGCTGCTCATATAGCAGGTACCAGTCAGCCAGCTCCGCGATTGACTCCGCGAGCGCATAGATATCTCCCAGCTCCTGACGGAAGCTGATAATGGACCGCAGCGCTTGCTCACCGGCTATGAAACCAGCGGGCTGCGAGGGCAGGCGCTCATTAATCATGGCCGCCAGAACGGCCTGATCGCCACGAAATTCCGGGCTGCCGAGCTCACTGATCAGCTGCGGATTCCGCGCCACCTGATACGCTGAATGCACGACATTGCGCAGATAGGGAATATACCTGGCGTCACTGCGGCCATGGTGGAACTCAACCAGCCTGGCAGCCGCATTGAACAGCAGTTGTGCGGCGCTCAATCTCAATCCCAGCGTGTCGCCCAGACCGATTCCGAATGCCTGCATGTTCCACTCCCCGAGCTGCTGCAGCACGGGAATGATCCTCGGGTCATTGGGACCATAGGTACGCTGTTGAATGTAGAACAGGTAATTCTGATACAGATCGACTTCTGCCCACTGCCCCAGCGCCGCATGACTATCAATCATATTCTGCACAATGGGGATCTGATCGACGGTATTCAGACCGGTATTCACCCGGCTCACGTGCATCGCCCGGTCGAAAGATCTCAGCGCAGCAAGATGGTCACCCTGACTCTGCTGCGCGTTTCCGACCGCCGCCAGCTGTTCGACCAGATCAGGACTCCACGCACCGCCGGAGGTCTCGATCCGCTCAATCAGGTCACGATATTCCAGCAGCGTTTGTTCCTGCTGGTCTGTCAGGGGATTTGCGCTCGCAGCAGGAACCCGGTCAAGCGCAGGAAAAACAGGATCTTGATCATCAATAATGGGCTGCGGCACATCGATGTAAACGGCCCGGGGCAAGGTGCGCCCGGAAACCGGCTCAGCTTGCTCGAGCACCTCATCAGCCTGATCGTTGACAGAGGGTTCCTGCCCAACAGCTGCTTCAACCAATGCTAGCCAGGCACCCAAGCCCCAGACAATCCATTTGGCTTTTTTTGAATCGAACATGCTCTGGGATATTCCGGCTAACTCAATAGGCTGCAGATCAATGCTTGTGGGTTCGGACGGGCGATCCGGACCGTAGGTCTAGCGAGACTGGCCCGTCGCTCTGTTTTTATAAAGCACCGCATGAGCGCTGTAAACAATCCCGCTGCGATTCGCCCGAAACCGGCCGGTCCGCCGCTTATTCGTAGCTCTGCTTACGCGACAGTCGGAGATTACCCAGGGGATCGGTCTCGGCCAGCCAGTGCTCGGCGACGTAAACCGTCGCTGAGTATTCCGTGATCACGCAGGGGCCAGAGAGTTGCTGCCCGCAAGCCAGTGCCTCCCGGGGAAACGCGGGAATGTCATACGCCTCAGAGGCCAAATCCTGCCCAATCAGCTTGGCTGGCTGTACTTTCATTGCCGTTTCTGAAGGCAGTTGAATCGGCTCAGAGACTTCCCTGACATCAACACAGATATTCACCAGCTCGACACTGCTGGTAAGCGAATAGCCATAGCGGCGCTCATGAAGCGCCCTGAATGCTGCAAGCGACTCAGCGGGGCCCTGCCACAGGACATTGAGCGTGTAGGACTGACCTTTGTAGCAGAGATCAACGCTGTGCCTGCAGACCAATTCGCCCAGAGAGTCTCCTTCGACAGACAATTCCTCGGTCGCCCTGCTCTCCAGGTCTGCCATTGCTGCCTCGACCGCGCTGATTCCGATTCCGTCCATCGCCGTTCCCAGCGTTCGGGTAAGCTGGCGGCCACGGGGCGCCATCAGCATGCCAAGGGCAGAGAGCACACCGCCCCGGGCGGGCACCAGAGCCTGATGCATGCGCATCGCCTCTGCCAGAGCACAAACGTGAAGCCCACCCGCGCCACCAAAACTGGCCAGCACAAACTCCGCCGGATCATAACCCCGGTTAACCGAGATCTCCCTGATTGCTTTAGCCATGTGCTCATTGGCAATACTGATAATGCCGGCAGCCGTTTCTTCAACGGACAGCGCAATTTCCTGCGCCAGAGCCCCGACCGCATGTCTGGCCTGCGCCACGCTGAGCGCAAGACTTCCTGCGAGTCTTGCGCCGGGACCAAGCCTGCCCAACACCAGATTCGCGTCTGTGACAGTGGCGTGAGGCCCGCCTAAACCATAACAGGCAGGGCCGGGGTCTGCGCCGGCCGACCGGGGACCCACCTGCAGCATACCGCCCTGATCGACGTAGGCAATCGAACCGCCACCCGCGCCGATTGTGTGCATATCAACCATGGGAACCGCCACGGGATAGGGCCCGATGTGACCTTCCGAGGTGGTTGCAATCTCACCATCGAGTAAAGCGACATCCGTTGACGTTCCCCCCATGTCGAAGCTGATAATCTTGCTGAAATCGGCTTGCTCGCCCAGTGTCTTCATTGCAATCAGCCCACCAGCCGGGCCGGAAAGCAATAATCTCACCGCTGACTCTGCCGCCTTTTCTGCATCAAGGGTTTCGCCATTGGACTGCATGATTCTCAGAGAACAACGATTCATCGACATCCTGAGCCGGGACAGATAACCGGAGACAACCGGCCCGAGCGAAGCGTTGAGCCAGGTCGCTATGCCCCGCTCATACTCCTTATAAACTGGCAAAACGGCAGAGGATCGGCTGACGAAAACGGGAACCCCTGCGTCGGTGATGGCTTTTTCGATCGCCACTTCTGAAGAATCGTCCAGAAAAGAAAACAGCAGATTAATTGCCACAGCCTCAGGCGCTAGATCCTTGATCCTGGCCACCAGATCCTGAAGCTCGTCAGGAGTTAAAGTCTCGAGCACTTTTCCCTCAGCCGAAATCCGTCCTCCGGTCTCGAGGCAATAGGCGGAAGGCAATGGCATGCTCTGCGCGGGAAACTCCAGCGCATAAAGGGTGGGGCGCGTTTGTCGGCCGAGCCTCAGGGTATCACCAAAACCATAGTTGGTAACGTAGGCAGTCGGTGCATTCTTGCCTTCCAAAGCAGCATTAGTAGCAACCGTGCTGCCATGAATAATGTGCAACGTGCCCCTTTCTGCTTCTCCCGAAAGGCCCAGAGCCTCAATGCCGGCCAGAATTGCCTGTTCAGGGGCATCAGGGGTAGATAAGGTCTTATGGACCTCGATCTCTACCGCTTCACCGACACGCAGAGCAACAAAGTCGGTAAATGTGCCGCCGGCGTCAATACCGAGAAAAATCTTGTCAGTTAGCAATTGATTCTGAATTCCGCTACTTTCCTGGCCCGAGTATACCTGTTGTAATTCCGCCCAACTAATCAAAGCCAATTCGAGACCCAGTGTGCCAGAACTTCCTGAAGTCGAAACTACGCGACGCGGCATCATTGATCACATAAAAAGCCGGAAGATCGAACAGGTGGTCGTCCGTCAAAGAGCGCTGCGCTGGCCTGTCCCGGAGGACCTGTCCGCCATACTCAGCGGTCAACCGGTCGTTGATGTCCAGCGACGAGCCAAGTATCTGTTATTGAGCACCCCTCCGGGAACTCTGCTTATTCATCTGGGCATGTCAGGGAGCCTGCGGATTCTTAATCATGAAGTCCCGCCCGCCAAACATGACCATATTGATCTGGTTTTTACCGGTAACACCTGTTTGCGTTACACAGACCCCAGGCGCTTCGGCTCCTTTCTGTGGCAGGAGGGAGATCCAAACAGTCATCCACTGCTGAGCAGCTTAGGTCCAGAACCACTGACTGATTCATTTGATGGAGATCACCTGTTTCAGGCAAGCAGAAACCGTCATGCTCCGATCAAAAGTTTCATCATGGACAATCGCGTTGTCGTTGGCGTGGGCAACATTTACGCCAATGAGGCATTGTTTCTGAGCGGCATACACCCGGAGCGGGCAGCCGGCCGGATTGGTCGCGGCCGCTACGACCGTCTCGCCGCCAACATCAAACACGTACTGAGCAGAGCCATAGAAGTTGGCGGGACTACCCTTCGAGACTTTACCAACAGCAATGGAAACCCGGGATATTTCAAACAGTCCCTGCAGGTGTACGGCCGCGGTAAGGAAGCCTGCAAGACCTGTAGCGCGTCATTGAAAGAAATTCGTCTGGGCCAGCGCAGCACCGTGTATTGCCCGCAATGCCAAACCTAACCGGCTGCAATTTCACAGGCGACGGCAGGGTGAACGAATTTGGAGATGTCTCCGCCATACGAGGCAATTTCTCTGACCAGTGTGGATGAGATATAAGACAGATGCTCCGCAGGGGCCAGAAACACCGTTTCGATTTCAGGCTCCAGGACTCTGTTCATGCCAACCAACTGGAATTCGTACTCAAAGTCTGCAACCGTGCGCAGGCCCCGCAGGATAATGTTTGCGCCGCAAGATTTAACGAACTCCGTCAGCAGAGAGTCAAAAGCCTGTACACTCACATTGTCGAGATGACCGAGTACTTCCTGCGCCAGGGCCACCCGACGGTCCGTAGTCATCGTGTTATTTTTCTGGGCGTTGGTCCCGACTGCAACGATGATCTGGTCGAATAACCTCGAGGCCCGCTCCACCAGATCAGTATGGCCGTTGGTGATCGGGTTAAACGTGCCGGGGTATACAGCAATCTTCATCGGGCTGCCTCTGTTTGTTAAGCGCTAGTTTAGCGAAATGCGGTGGGGCGCTCAATCAGTCGCGCAGGAAGCGCAAGATCCGGCGCTCCAGCCAGTCAGAGTCTCTGCCGGACACAAATCCGACGTGCCCCCCCTTGGGGCTCAGTTCCAGGCATGTCGAGGCAGAAAGCTGGCTCCGATCAGGCAGCGCCGCCGGAGGAATAAGTGGATCGTCGCTGGCCTGAATCAACAGGGTGCGAACAGAAATACCCGGTAAAAAATGGATGCTGCTGCAGCGTTCGTAGTAGTCACTGGCGTTGCGAAAGCCATGCAACGGAGCCGTAATCGAATCGTCGAAGTCCAGAATACTGCTGATATGAGAGACATCACCGAGTTCAGACAAGTGATCGAAATCGGCAGCACCGGCCTGCTTGAACGCCTGACGCTTAGCGAGGAAATCTCGCAGCAGTCGCCTGGTAAAGTAACCGCCATACAGTCGGGATACGCCGGACAGCATGGCTTGAGAACATAGGCCCAATGTGAAAGGCGTTGACACAGCCACTGCGCGATTGATCCTGGCGTAGTCACGCCCTTCTCCGAGCCACTTCAACAGCACATTGGCGCCAAGTGAATAACCCACCAGTGAGACGGAATCCGGATTAAACGTCTCGATGACCGCACATAACACTTCCTGTAGATCATCAGAAACGCCAGAATGATAGGCTCTGCTCCGGCGATTCAGCTCTCCGCTACAGCCGCGAAAGTTCATCGCGACGCTGCTGTATCCTCCTTTGGACAAGTGCCGCTGCAGGGACAATATGTAGGATGAAGAGGAGCATCCACACAGACCGTGCAGAAGAAATACCAGAGCGCGCTGGCCTGCGGCATCTGCCCGAGAAGCCGACAGCCAGTCGACATCTATAAAATCCCCATCTTCAAGCTCGACCCTGTTACGGATATGCTCGACGGGCTCTGCACCGCCAAACTTGCGCCAGAGCGTCTGACTGTGGCCTTCCGGCAGCCACCATGCTGGCTCGAATGTCTTTTCTGTGGTGTCAGGTCGCATTTTAATAGTTCGAATCGGACATTCCCGATATTGATGGTACGGGCTAGAGTGTTCCGGAAACAAGATAGAGCCCGAAGCAAACCTTGCCCGCAGATTTGGCTTTTAGCCGTGACCAGCCGGAGGGCAGTTTTGTGCTATCGATTGTCTGATGGTGTTCCAGATACACTTTTGCTTCTTCAGCCAGCAACCGGCTCTCTGACAGGCAGGCACAGCAGTCATAAAGCAGGTGGTCGGCAAAAGGGGGATCAACAAAAACAACATCAAAAGGTTCGCTCGCCGCTTCACTGATCAGCCACTGGCGCGCTTCTGCCTGAATTACCCGGACATTGGTGAAACCTAGCTTGGCTGTATTGTTCCTCAGATTCATGACAACGCTTCTGTTGATCTCCAGCAGAGTGGCTGCCCGAGCGCCTCTCGACAGTGATTCAAAGCCAAGCGCACCACTGCCGGCGAATAAATCGAGGCAATTGGTGCCGGCGATTTCTGGCGCGAGCCAGTTGAATACGGTCTCGCGAATCCGGTCACCGGTAGGCCTCAGTCCCTCGCTGGTCGGAAAACTGATGTTCCGGCGCCGGTGGCTGCCCCCGATTATTCTTAACTGATTGTGACCAGACATAGCAGTAGCGAAACTGAGTTGCTGTTGATAATAAGCAAATCCCCGGTTGTCCGCACCCCCGGTAGACTGCGACAGTGCAAGATATCCAGCGGGGGTGATAGCATAGCGCGCTGTTATCGAATCCGCAGAAGCAACTGATATGTTCGTCAGAAGCAAGTCGACCCACTCGAAAGAACCGGCAACGGCCGAGGAAGCTGCCAACCCTGCCGAGGGCGGTATCTTTGCCCGCATGAAAAACGGGCTGTCCAAAACCCGCAGTCGCATCACTGCCGGAGTGCAGACGCTCGTGCTGGGCGAGAAGGTCATTGATCAGGCCGTGCTGGATGACGTCGAAGGACAATTGCTTTCAGCCGACGTCGGTCTCGAGGCCACTGACCAGATCATCGGCAACCTCAGGGAAAAACTGGATCGTAAACAGCTGAGTGACGGCGAGGCGTTTATGGCGGGCCTAAAACAAGAGCTGCAGGCGATACTAAAACCCAGCAGCGAACCCCTGCAAATTCCGGAGTCCGAAATCCCTTTTGTGCTGTTGGTCGTTGGCGTAAACGGGGTAGGCAAAACTACCACGATCGGCAAGTTAGCGAAGAAATTTCAGGCCGAAGGCCGAAGCGTCATGCTCGCTGCAGGAGACACTTTCCGTGCGGCAGCGGTAGAACAGCTCCAAGTTTGGGGAGAGCGCAACAGCGTGCCGGTGGTAGCGCAAGCTACCGGGGCAGACAGTGCGTCCGTGATTTTCGATGCCGCACAGTCGGCGAAAGCGAGAAACATCGATGTTCTCATTGCTGACACTGCAGGGCGCCTGCATACCAAAGACAATCTGATGAACGAGCTGGAAAAAATCGTCCGGGTGCTGAAAAAGCAGGACGATCGCTTTCCTCAGGAGATCATGCTGGTGCTCGATGCAACGACAGGGCAAAACGCATTGAACCAGGCAGAAAGTTTCAATAAGGCGACCACCCTGTCTGGCATCACCCTGACCAAACTGGACGGAACGGCCAAGGGGGGTGTCGTTTTTGCGCTGGCTAAGAGACTCGGCTTGCCAATCAGATTCATTGGAGTGGGCGAACAGGTCAATGACCTGCGGCCGTTCGATGCAGAACAGTTTACCGACGCGCTGTTCTCCGATTAAAACGCATGGTCAAGTTCGAAAACGTCAGCATGCGCTACGGCCCGGGGCTCGAGGCGCCCTCCAAGGTCAGTTTTGAAATTAACCGCGGCGAGCTGGTCTTTCTCACCGGGCATTTAGGGGCAGGTAAAAGCACAGTCTTGCGCCTGGTGTTAGCTCTGGAAACCTGCAGCAGCGGCAATCTGTTGGTGGCAGGCAAGCCCATTAAGGGACTGTCAAAATCTGAACTGGCACTGCATCTCCGACAAATTGGCGCCGTCTTTCAGGTGGCCTTGCCCCTGCAAATTGCTGAGTTTCCCTGTAGAGAGATTAAACGCAGAGTGAGAGCTGCGCTGGATAAAGTCGGGCTTCTGCACAAGGAAACCTTTTCACCGGCGCACCTGCCGGGCGGAGAACAGCAGCAGGTGGACATCGCCCGAGCAGTCGTCAACCGACCACGCATAATTCTCGCCGATGAACCCACCGGAAACCTTGACCCGGAACTCTCAGTAGACGTTCTGACTGTGTTCGAACAATTCAGTGCTGTCGGCGTCAGCATTCTGATTGCCAGTCATGACGGCGCTCTGTTGAGCCAGTTCGGACACCGAACCCTGTCGCTGGATCATGGCAAACTGAGTCCACATGATTAACTCAAGCCGACCCCACCAAGCAGGGCGGTCGCCGGTTGGTAAGCCTGCTGGCCGAGCAGCACGGGCGAGCGATGCGTGAAACTGTCCTCCGGATCAGGAACAGACCATTAACGGCAGGCCCGATGAGTTTGGTGATCGGCGTTGCGATGACGCTGCCTGCCCTGCTGGTGCTGATCTCTGTAAACCTCCAGACACAGCTCGGAAAGGTCGAGGATATAGCTGAAGTAACCGCCTATTTTTTCAAAGATGTGCCGGATCACAGAGTCTCTGAGATTAGTGAGCGCTCACAAAGTGAAATTGCTCATGCAGAAATCATATATGTCTCTGCGGCTTCAGCGCTCGCTCAACTCACTGAGGTGACGGCTTTGCAGCCCGTTCTGGGCGCGCTGGAGCCAAATCGCTGCCCGCCGCTGTAATTGTTCGGCCGGATGTACCGGATGTCGCCATCGCGCGGGAAATCGAACAGATCCTGGTTGGCCTGCCGGAGGTCGAGCTGGTCCAGCTGGACTCCCTCTGGCTACAGCGACTTGAGGCGTGGCTCGACCTCCAGGACACCCTGTCATCTGCCCTTTCCCTGATCGTGGTCAGTGGTTTGCTATTGATTATTGGCAACATAGTGTCAGTAGCGTGCAGAGCAGGCGAGAGGAAATCCGCATCATCAAGCAAATTGGGGGTACCGATGCTTATGTCCGCCGCCCGGTAGTCTATTTTGGCGGCTTTCTCGGGGCGGCCGGCGGTACGCTGGCCTGCCTTTTTACTGCGGCACTTAGGCATTAATTGGCAATGGCGGTCAACGCGCTCGCGCTGCACTATCAGCCAGTCCAGACTGTCTTTGCGGTAGCCGGTCTCAGCGTTGGCCAGAATCGCGCGATCATACTGCTCGGCGCCAGCATCGGAGGGCTCGCTGCTTTTTTCTCTGTTTCAAGGAAGATCGCCACATTTAACTTTTAATTCTTGGATATTAGGCGATCTAAGCGACAAATCCGACCAGTCCATTGAGCTTGCGGCCTCCCCCCTTGAAAAGAGCGCTTTGTGCCCCAAGACTGAGCCTTAAGTAATCCAGGCGTGCTTTACAGGCCGTATAACAGTCAGTTCCGACCTACGCCAGCACGCCCATGCAGCCATACGATATGGCATGACTACGCGAAAAATGCTATAGTTTACGGTCTACTTGGGCAACAGCAGTTGAGCGCACTTACTACCATGAGCACAGGTAAAAATTTACAAGTCATTGACCCGATCACGCCGGGCCGCGACCTGACCGCCTACATTGCATCAGTAAACAGCATTGCTGTGCTGACGCCAGAGCATGAGCTCGAGTTAGCCAAACAGTATTACTATGACGATGATGTGGATGCCGCACGGCAACTGGTCATGGCACACCTGCGGTTTGTGGTACACATGGCTAAGACCTACTCGGGATATGGCCTCTCGCAGGCCGATCTGATTCAGGAAGGTAACGTCGGACTGATGAAGGCGGTGAAGCGTTTCAACCCGGAAGTGGGTGTTCGCCTTGTTTCGTTTGCTGTGCACTGGATCAAAGCCGAAATGCACGAGTACATCTTGCGCAACTGGCGTATCGTTAAGGTCGCCACGACCAAAGCCCAACGCAAACTTTTCTTTAACCTTCGCAGCTCCAAAAAAAAGCTTGGCTGGCTGAACAATGAAGAGACCCATGCGGTTGCACAGGACCTTGGCGTAGATCCCAAAGTTGTCAGACAAATGGAGGGTCGCATGAGTGCTTACGACACTTCCTTCGATGCTGAGCCTGACAGTGATGACGACACAGCCTATCGGGCGCCTGCCTTCTACCTTGAAGACCAAAGTTCAGATCTTGCTGAAAATCTAGAGGAAGCCGAGTGGGAGGCAGTGACCAACAACAGCTTGATGCTTGCACTGGATGGCCTGGACGATCGCAGTCAGGATATTCTGCGTAGCCGTTGGTTGAATGATGAAAAGGCAACCCTGCATGACCTGGCCGGCAAGTATGGCGTGTCTGCAGAGCGTATTCGTCAACTGGAAAAAAATGCGATGAATAAGATCAAGGCTTGCATGGAAGCCTGACCACTCTAACAGGCTCTGACCAATTGCCCGGGCAGCCATCCTGTTCTCGTAAAAAGCCGCAACCCACGCGGCTTTTTTTGTGTCTGCCTAAAAACGCAGGCCAAGCGCATCGCCCAACAATGTATAATGATGGCACGTTCACCGTGACCCTCGAAAAATGGCCAGATACATTCTTAGCTTTGCCTGTTTTAATGGCTTTCTTGTCGTTGCCCTGGGTGCTTTTGGCGCTCATGCTCTCGAAGCGATCGTAGATGACAGGGCTATGGGGGTTTATGAGACGGGCGTGCAATATCACCTGTTCCATACGCTAGCGCTGCTCAGCAACGGCCTACTTGCGCGACAATATTCCGCGCAGAAGCTTTTCTGGATTCCGGCGAGCCTATTTGCAGCGGGTATTGTGTTGTTCGCCGGCAGCCTCTACCTGCTCAGCGTGACGGGCCTGAGTTGGCTGGGGGTCATCACGCCGATTGGAGGTCTGGGTTTTCTCGGCGGTTGGGCAAGCCTTGCCTGGCTGTGTTTGTCGTCAGACATGCGGCAGGGGGAGTCGCCACAATGACCATAGAGATAACCGTAAACGGCAAAACTAAAACGCTGGTGGCAGAGTTGTCTCTTGAGGACCTGCTTCTGGACCTTGGGATGGCCAAAGGGCGGATAGCCGTGGAGCTAAACGGTCATATCGTCCCGCGCAGTCAGTTCAGCTCACAGCGAATCAGCAATCTAGACAGTATTGAAATCGTGCAGGCGATAGGCGGAGGATAAGGGACTCACCATGAGCACAGAGCAAGACAGGCCGTTACTTATTGCTGGTGTTGAGTATCGCTCTCGCCTGATCATCGGCAGTGGCAAGTACAAAGACTTCGAAGAGAATCTCGCTGCACTTGAAGCCAGTGCCGCTGAGATGATTACCGTCGCCATCCGACGGGTGAATCTGGGCCAAGACAAAGATGAACCCAGCCTGCTGGACATCATCTCCCCTGAAAAGTACACCATTCTGCCCAACACCGCCGGCTGCTATAACGCCGAGGATGCTGTGCGGACCTGCCGGATGGCACGAGAACTCCTCGACGGCCACAAGCTGGTGAAACTGGAAGTGCTTGGAGATCAGAAAACGCTTTACCCGAATGTTACGGAAACGCTGGCTGCTGCAGAAACCCTCGTCGCGGAAGGCTTTGATGTGATGGTCTACACCAGCGATGACCCTCTGGTTACCCGACGACTGGAAGAGATCGGCTGCGTCGCGGTGATGCCGCTGGGCGCACCCATCGGTTCTGGACTGGGAATCCGCAACCCCTACAATATTCGAATGATAGTGGAGAATGCTAAGGTCCCCATCATTGTCGATGCCGGAGTGGGCACTGCATCCGATGCAAGCATTGCAATGGAATTGGGCTGTCACGGGGTTCTAATGAACACTGCGATAGCCGAAGCCCGGAATCCGGTCATGATGGCCTCAGCGATGCGCAAAGCCGTCGAGGCGGGTCGTGAGGCGTATCTCGCCGGGCGAATGCCGAGAAGACTGTACGCCAGCGCATCTTCGCCGGTCGACGGAACATTTTTTTGACACCTCAGACCCGTGTTCGATTGTCAGCGTCGCATGACGGCACAACGCAGCGAGCGAATGCGGTTTTTATGAGCCCACGCGGACATGAGCCTTAAACCATCTGATCGCCCGATACGCAGCTTCGTGATTAGAGCAAGCCGGGCTACTGGTTCTCAGCGCAAGGCACTGGAACAACATTGGGATACCCACGTGATTCCCTATGAAGCGGGCCTACTGGACTTCAAGAAGCACTTTGCCGATACCCGACAGCTCACCGTGGAGATTGGATTTGGCATGGGAGACTCCCTGCTGAAAATGGCACAGGCAGATCCCCAGTCAAACTTCCTGGGAATCGAGGTGCATCGGCCGGGTGTCGGCAAACTGCTCCACGGCATTGCACAGCACAATTTACATAACCTGAAAATCATGTGCCATGACGCCACCGAAGTCATTGCCAACTGTTTCGACCCGCAGAGTGTGGACCGGTTGCTGATATTTTTCCCGGACCCGTGGCCCAAAAAACGCCATCACAAGAGACGCATCATCCAAGCGGAATTTGTTGAGTTGCTGGCGACCCGGCTTGCTGAAGGCGGCGTATTACACCTCGCGACCGACTGGGAAGCCTACGCACTGCACATGATGGAAGTGCTGGAAAACGAGCCAACGCTAATCAATTGGTCTGGAGCAGGAAAGTACTGCGACTCGCCTGCCAGGCCGGAAACAAAATTTGAACACCGGGGCCGCCGCCTGGGCCATAGGGTGTGGGATCTGGTGTTTGAAAAGGCAGGCTCTTGAACTAGAACCAGAAGCGATGCTCATGCTCCTTGAGCCAGCGGATGTACTGTTCGTGCTCCGGGCAAACTGAGTTGACCAGCAGCCAGAAGCGTTTCGAATGATCCATGTGGATCAGGTGACAGACCTCGTGTGCGATCATGTAGTCGATGATGCTGTAAGGCGCCAGCATGATGAGCCAGTTGTACTGCAGCACCCCCTGAGACGTGCAGTGTCCCCACTTTGACTTGGTTTTGCGTAGCTTGATTTCCGAAATTTTATGTTCGACGCCCAGGTAACGGGCAAGCCCTCTCGCTCTGGGCAGTATGTAATGGCTGGCTTTATCAATAAGAAAGTCTTCCAGTTGCTCACGCGCCTTGGCTGGCGTGAGACGATGCCCCTGAATTATGAACTGACCACCTTCTGTCATAATCCGCGGTTTAGCCCCTTTCCGGAAAACGATCTCCAGTTCTCTGGCTCGATAGAAAATCTGACGGCCATCTTCAACCACCAGCCTTTCCTGCTGGCGAGCAGACTCTTCCGAAAGTCGCTTCTCAATCCAGGCTCTGTTGGTGTGAACAAAGTCTTCTACTTCGGACTTCGACGCATCCAGAGGAACCCTGACGATAAGCTTGCCGGGCTTAACATAGAGTGCCAGAGTCTTTCGCTTGCTGCGCTGAACTTCACAGCTGAAAGGCTCTGACATCGCGCGACCCCATGCAGGAGCAAACTGACGGCTCGTCAATGCGTTGCAGGATGACATGATTTCAGAAAATTGGAGGCCTAGGGTTTTCGGGCAACAAGACTCGCAACATGGCTTGGGGGATTAGCTCGCTCCCGTTCTTCATAATGAATAATCTGCCACGTCTCGAACCAGGCTGTAAGTTCATTGGGTTTGAGCAGGAAGTCCGGATTGCTGGGGCGCCCGAATCGGCGCTGCTGCTCGGTAAATGTCTCATAAAACACAAGACCTCCCGGTCTTACTGACTGCTTGATCCTGTTTATCAGCCCGCGGTGCAGGTAATTGAACACCATGATTGCATCAAAAGTTTTGCCAGCCAGCGGATCATCTGCCTTCGATTCAAAATCCACTTCCCACAGCGTCACCATAGCAGGATCAGAAACTTCCACAGCGCTGAGACTGGCTAGCTTCTCACCATCAATGTCGGCGAATACTACTGGCAGGCCACGACTGAGGAGATATCGGCCGTTTCGACCAGAGCCGCAGGCAAGATCGAGGACGCCGTGCGAAATCTCAAGCGCTTTAAGCAGTGTAATATGCCTGACGAGTAATGCCGACGCTTCCAAGTTTAAATGGGTCACAGATAAGCGGATAATGGGGTGTCAGGGCCGTAGCACCGATGGTGCTAACATAAGTGAATCGCTCACTGCGTACAACAGGCATGCCGCTCGAGCACAGACAAAACTCGACATAGCGCAGGTAGCCACGTTTATCAACCAACCCGGAAGCGACGAAGATCGTGTCAGAATTCGACCAGTCAAGAGATCAGTTATTCACCGCGCAACGAACCGCTGGCGATTTCGTTTTCGATGACAGCGTCGCCAGTGTTTTTGATGACATGATAAGCCGCTCGATACCCGGTTATCGCACGATTATTTCGATGATCGGCGTCATGGCTAACAAGCACTATCAGGAAGGGTCAGCAATCTATGATCTTGGCTGCAGTCTGGGTGCTGCCAGCTTCGCCATGGCGGAGCAGGTTACCTGCGAAGACTACCGGATTCATGCCATTGATAACTCGCCTGCCATGATCAGGAGGCTTCAGGACAGACTTCGAAGCAGCGGAGCGCCACAGATTGTGGCTCAGTGCGCAGACATAGCTGAAGCTGAAATAATCAACGCCTCGGTGGTGGTATTGAATTTTACGCTGCAGTTCGTGGCCAAGGCATCAAGGGATGCGCTCATCAAACAGGTTTACGAGGGTCTCCGCCCCGGTGGCATTCTCATCATATCCGAGAAAATCGAGTTTCGGGACCCTAACCTGAATGACCTCTTCACGGAGCTTTATTACAACTTCAAGGAGCAGATGGGCTACAGCAAGATGGAAATCGCGCAAAAGCGCACGGCTCTGGAAAACGTGCTGGTTCCGGAAACCCTTGACGGCCACCGACAGCGCCTGAGTGCTGCGGGTTTCAGTGCACAGGACGTCTGGTATCAGTGCTTCAATTTTGCCTCACTCGTCGCAGTCAAGTAAGCCCCTTGAACGATAACGACAGCTCCTCGGAGTTTCAGAAAATCTTGAAGAATGCCGGGCAATCCAGGCTGAACCCCCTGCTGCCGTTCGTGGCCCAACCATTTCTTGACGGAATCAAGCAGGGAGATTGGGCCCGATGGCGCGAACATCTCGCTCGACTGCCTCGCCACACACCGTCCAGGGTTCAACTCGCTGACACCATAAGTATCGGCCAATCCAGCGATCTTACCGCCGCTGAACAGTCAGCTCTGAGAGAACAGCTCAAGGAATTCATTCCGTGGCGCAAAGGGCCATACGACCTGTTTGGCATCGAGATAGACAGTGAGTGGCGCTGCGACATGAAGTGGTCCCGACTCGAGCAACTGATCGCACCACTGGAGGGACGTACGGTACTGGATGTCGGCAGCGGAAACGGATATTTCAGCCTGCGTATGGCTGCGGCGGGAGCAGAGCTGGTGGTCGGTCTCGAACCCCACATGGCCTACTTTGCACAGTTCTGCGCCTTAGCGCATTTCCTGCCTGACCTGCGGGCTGTGCTGCTGCCTATTCCGCTGGAAGAACTGCCAAGACCGCTGCCGCACTTTGACACGGCGTTCTCAATGGGGGTGATTTATCACCGCCGCTCACCGATCGACCACCTGCTTCAGCTCAAGGATTCCCTTCGCAGCGGCGGCGAGCTGGTTCTTGAAACGATTGTGGTCGACGGGCCAGCTGGCTACAGCCTGATGCCACAAGACCAATACGCACGCATGTCTAATGTCTGGTTCGTCCCCTCTGTCCCGAGTGTGTCGCACTGGCTCGAACGCTGCGGCTTCATAAACGTAAAGGTGGTGGATGAAAGCACCACCGGCATGGCTGAACAGCGTCGAACTGAATGGATGCCCTTCAAATCGCTTGACTCCGCGCTAATGGCTGACAACCCCAGCCAGACTGTCGAAGGGCACCCGTCTCCGAAGCGGGCGATTGTGCTGGCTAATAAGCCCTGAGAATTCGGTGCGGCTGGCTTGGCAGGCGCCTGCGCTGGCGCATAAAAAAAAGGGGTCATGCGTCGCACTATGCGTCGTGAACTTACCAAGTGACAGTGACACGGCTGCTGGCCGCTCTGCAAACAGACTAGCAGTTATTAATCTGCATCTATGGCTTGCCGCGTTTCTGGTTGACGATTGCAGCATATTTGGTTATCACTAGAACATCGACCTTTAGGGTCAGCTCTAATTCTATAATTCTTTGTCAAGTCGAGAATAATCATGGCCAGGCCCTTACGAATTGAATATCCAGACGCCGTTTATCACGTATCGAATTATGGATCAGACGGTCAACGTGTCTTCCCTTCCGCCAAGTATTATGAAGCCTTCCTAACCGGCTTGGCTGAAACCTGCGCACGACTGAACGTTGAAGTGCATTCTTTTTGTCTGCTGCGCGATCAGTATCACCTTCTGATCAAAACGCCGGAGGGAAATCTCAGTCGCTTCATGCGCCAGGTTGATGGGCTGTATACACAGAATTACCAGCGTATGAAGGGCGTAGAGGGATCTCTGTTCCGCGGCAGGTACAAAGCGGTACTGGTGCAGGCAGATGAATACCTGTTGCCGCTATCGCGCTTCATACATTGCAAGATTAAACCGAAGGATCGCGCCAGCTACGACTACAGCAGCTATGGCTACTTTACTCGTAAAGCGACGCCGCCCGCGTGGTTCAAACGGGACGAGATCTTAAAACAGCTGAAAGTGGCTGCAGCAAAGCGGGCTCTGGCCTACAAGCGATTTATTGCGCAAGAAGTCGACGTAGAAATGGCCGGTTTCTATAGCAAAAAGAACCTGTCGTCCGTAATGGGTGGCACGAAGTTCAAAGCCGCGGCGAAGCGGAAGAGATCGGCGACCGTCGCACGCGGGATTTCGCGGGGCGCAAACGCAAAGTGGCGACCCTCCTGTAAGCAGATCATCACAGCAGTGGCAAAACAGTTCAGGGTATCCGAAGCCAGCATTTACAAGGCAGCACGGGGCCCCGGGTCAAAAAACGTGCCGCGCTGGGTAGCCATGTACCTGTGCCAGGAGCTGTCTGCAGTTACCCTTCAGTCAATTGCCAAGCTGTTTAAGCTCCAGCGTTACGGAACAGTGTCCACCACCGTTGGAAAGTTAAAAGCCGAATTTGCTGAGGATCCTAAGCTGAAAGCGATTACGGAGCGATTAAGCAAGCGGCTCAGCAAGGGGAAACATAAGTAGCAGATGAGAAGCTATGCCGCCTCCGACGAGACGGAAACGGCAAGAACACTGAAAAGCCGGCATGAAGCCGGCTTTTTGGTGTTGTCTTATATCTGGGGTTGTAGCCTATTTGATTTTCGACTCTTTGTAGATCACATGCTTGCGGACGACCGGATCGAACTTCTTGATCTCCATCTTGTCAGGCATGGTTCGCTTGTTCTTGTCTGTGGTGTAGTAGTGTCCAGTACCTGCGCTCGACACCAGCTTGATTTTGTCTCTCATGGGGTTTCCTCCGATTTCGCGCGATGCAGACTAGACCTGCACGCCCTTCCGACGAATGTCTGCCAGAACGGTATCGATCCCCAGCTTGTCTATCGTGCGCATGCCCTTGGTTGAAACGCGCAGTTTGACGAAGCGATTTTCCGACTCCACCCAGAAACGATGGGTGTGCAAGTTTGGAGAAAACCGGCGTCGAGTCTTGTTATTTGCGTGTGAAACATTGTTACCTGTAACAGGCTTCTTGCCGGTTACCATACAAACCCTGGACATGGTGTTGCCTCGTCGTGCTGGAGATTGTTCTATTGTCAGTTTTGTCAGTGTTTGAGCCCTGCTGACCCAGGTGGGTTTGTGCGGGCAAAAAGAGCGCGTTTTATACCAAAACGCCCTGCCAAGATCAAGGCAATTTGGGATGTCCCGGAGCGCCTGAAATCGGGCGATCTGAGCGATTCAAACCATCAACCGGCACTCTGCAAGCGATACCACATCCTGCTCGGCCAGCACCAGATGATCCAGCACCCGAATGTCTGCGGTATTCAGTGCAGCCGGCAGTCGTCGGGTCACAGTGATATCCGCCTCCCTCGGTTCAGCCACGCCGGACGGAAGACTGTGAGCAAAAATCACCGCAGCCGCGTTGAAATATAAGTATCTCTTCACCACTTCTCGAGGGTATGCCGGTGCGCCATCGATCGTACTCCGTAAAAGCACCTCTATATTGACAACATGATGCTTATTTTCAGATAAACGCACACAAAAGACTCGTGAGGGTCGCCTCCATAGCCGGCCTGAAGATACTGTTTCGCCTCTGCTGAGCCGGACAGAATGGTCTTTTCCTGCAACTCCGCTCGGAGCTGGCGGAGGATGGGCTCTCTGGCAGCCTCCAGCCTTGCCTCGCCGGCGGAACCCACCCCCTTCGTACTCTGGGCAAGCTCTTTGCTGTGCGCAAAAACACCGCGGATCCCACCCCACTCTGACAAGGCTTCCCTGGCGATATGCATCGCACGTCCCGCTGCAGCCCCGGGCCCAGCAGAATAGGAAGCAATTCAGCGTCGCTCAGCTCAGCGGCTGACTTCAGACAGATGTCAGAGCACCGGCCGGGAGCATTACGGATTCTCATCAGCTGTATCACCTCTCAGGCGCTTAACCGGTCAGTCCAGGGAGTGGTTTCCTCAGCTCAGCATAGCCGGATGATTCGGAGTTTCTGCCTTGTCGCCTAAATTGCGCGCAGGTTTTTGACCTGCTAGGCTGACCGTCTTTTGACTTTCTCAGTGACAACCTCCACGATCCAGCGGCTACCATGTTAAGCCTCACTAACAAGCGCATCCTGCTCGGCATCACCGGCGGCATCGCTGCCTACAAGAGCGCCGAACTCACCCGCCTTCTGGTAAAGGCAGGGGCAGAAGTTCACGTTGCCATGACGCCCGCCGCCACTGAATTCATCACGCCCCTCACCCTGCAGGCTCTGTCCGGTCATCGGGTGCATCTTGATTTACTGGATGCCGAAGCCGAGGCGGGCATGGGCCATATCGAACTGGCGCGCTGGGCCGACCTGATTGTCATTGCACCGGCCACAGCCGACTTCATGGCCCGGATTACTCACGGGCAAGCCGATGATCTGCTGACAGCGGTAATCCTTGCGAGCACCGCTCAGATTGCCATCGCGCCGGCGATGAATCGGGCCATGTGGGCAGACGGCATCACCCAAAGCAATCTCGAAGCTCTGCAGCATCGGCGCATTCATGTCTGGGGGCCGGCGTCCGGCGAACAGGCCTGCGGTGATGTGGGCCCGGGAAGGATGATGGAGCCTCAGGAAATCGCAGACCGCTGCTCTGGAATGTTCGAGACCACGCGGCTGGCCGGCAAAAAAGTGCTCATCACCGGCGGGCCGACTCGCGAAGCAATAGACCCTGTTCGTTTTATCAGCAACCTTAGCTCCGGAAAGATGGCTTTTGCCCTTGCTGCGGCGGCCGCCGCCGCTGGCGCTCAGGTTAGCCTGGGCAGCGGGCCTGTTCATCTGCCCACACCTGACCGGGTGGGCCGCACCGACGTGGAAAGCGCCGAGCAGATGCTCGAAGCGGTCATGGAGCGAGTGGCTGACACAGATATCTTCATCGGAGTGGCAGCGGTCGCAGATTATCGGCCGGACACAATTCAAGCGCAAAAAATCAAGAAAAATGCGGACAGCATGACTCTGGCGCTGGTGAAGAATCCCGACATTATCAGCCGCGTCGTAGCGCTGTCAGACGGCCCGATGGTCGTAGGATTTGCAGCAGAAACTGAACACCTCGAAGCACATGGCACAGAGAAGCTCAAGCGCAAGGGCCTGGATTTATTATTTGCCAATAAGGCTGCCGAAACCTTCAACAGCGATGAAGTGACTGTCACCGCACTTTCGGGGCACAGCCAGCAAACCCTCGGACCCGGCAGCAAGCCGAACATCGCGCGGCTGATGCTCGACCTGATCGCCGAACACCTTGAGCAGAAAGCAATGCCATCCGACACCTAGCCAGCTGATGTTTTTGCGACACCTTGCCTTGTATCCGAATGCCGCGTGACTGAAGAAATCGATTCATCCCTCCATCTGCCGCCCCGGGCCATCTTCCGAGCGTATGATATTCGAGGCGTCGTTGAGCAGCAGCTGAACGCAGACAATATTAGACTGATCGGTCAGAGTATCGGCAGCGAGGCCCTTGACGCGGGCATCAGTGACTTGCTGGTCGCTCGTGATGGCCGGCTTTCAAGTCCGGCGCTGTCCCAGGCACTCATTGCGGGGCTCAGGAATTCGGGTGTCAACGTCGTGGATTTAGGGATGGTGCCCACCCCTCTGATGCAGTTTGCAGCGCACACCACCGCTCTGGATTCAGGTGTCATGCTGACTGCAAGTCATAACCCAGCGCATTACAACGGTCTCAAGGTGATATTCCGGCGGGCACCGCTGGCAGAGAGGCAAATCGCGGCTATCCGCACGAGAATTAAAAAACAGACTCTGAGACGCGGACACGGTAGTTATGAAACTCTGGAGATCCGACGCAGATATGTTAACGAGGTTCAGCAACGAGTCCGCTTGCTCCGTCCACTCAAGATAGTCATTGACTGCGGCAATGCCGTTGCAGCCGGTGTTGCCCCAGACCTTTTCCGAGTGCTGGGCTGCGACGTAATAGAGCTATTTTGTGAAATAGACGGCGGCTTTCCCAACCATGAGCCTGACCCCACGCGCTCAGAAAACCTAGCCGCACTGCAATCAGCGGTTATCAATGAAAAAGCCGATCTGGGGCTGGCCATTGATGGTGATGGCGATCGTGTCGGCCTGGTGACGGATCAGGGCAACATCATTCCGGCAGACCGCCTACTCATGCTGCTGATCGAAAGTATCGCTGACCAGTACCCGGGCGCCACTATTGTCTACGATGTGAAATGCTCGCGAGAGCTCGGCAACTTGATTGAGAAACTTGGTTTGCAACCGGCCATGCACAAGAGCGGACATTCGCTCATGCGACAAAAAATCGAACAGACAGCAGCGCCTCTTGGCGGTGAGTTTTCTGCACATATCTTTTTCAAAGACCGCTGGTTTGGATTTGACGATGGCATGTATGCTGGTGCCAGAATTCTGGAACTACTCACCAGGCACGCAGGAAGCTGCGACGAAAAATTCAGAACCTTTCCTCAGTCATTCGCTACCGAAGAAATCAGGCTTGAAGTTTGCGAACAGGATAAGTTCAGCCTGATGGAAAAAATACTCGAAGCGGCTCAAGGTATGACAGGTAACAAACTCCTGGTCGACGGTCTGCGCCTTGAGTTTGATGACGGCTGGGGACTGGTGCGCGCATCCAATACCAGCGCCACGCTGCTTTTCCGGTTCGAAGCCGTGACTGAACAAGCCCTGCAGCGCATCCAGTCGGAGTTTAAAGCTTTGATTCAGCGCGCAGATAACAGCATTGAGCTGAATATTTGAATCCCGTAAAGGGCGCTATGTATTGCCATGTCAATAAGCCTTAACCGTGCCAAAACCATTGCCGAGGTACTCACCGAAGCACTGCCTTATATACAAAAATTCACCGGTCGAACGGTGGTGGTCAAATATGGCGGCAACGCCATGGTTGATGAAAAGCTCAAAAATAGCTTTGCCAGGGATATTGTGCTGATGAAACTTGTTGGAATGAATCCAATCGTGGTGCACGGCGGGGGACCACAGATAGGCGACCTGCTGGGAAAGCTCAATATCGAATCGAACTTTATTGATGGGCTGCGGGTAACAGACAGTCAGACTATGGATGTCGTTGAGATGGTTCTTGGTGGCCTAGTAAATACAGAAATAGTCAGCCTCCTGAACAAGAATCAGGGAAAGGCCGTAGGCGTCACCGGCAAGGATGGCAATCTCATCAGGGCAAAGAAGCTGCGCCTGAAGAGCAAAAACGCCAATCAGGATGTCGTCGATATCGGCCAGGTAGGAGAGGTGGTCGAAATCAACACTGAAGTTCTGGAAGTGATCAAGGCCAGCGATTTTATCCCGGTAATTGCCCCAATCGGAGCTGATGAAAAGGGTGAGAGCTACAACATCAACGCCGATTCTGTCGCCGGCGAGATTGCCAGGGTCCTTGGTGCCGAAAAATTGATTCTGCTCACCAATGTGGCCGGCGTACTGGATAAAAAAGGAAATGTGCTGACAGGCCTCAGCGTAAGGCAAGTTGCCGGCTTAATTGCCGATAAAACCCTAGAGGGCGGCATGTTACCTAAAGTGGAGTGCGCGCTTAAGGCGGTCAAGGACGGTGTTACCAGCGCACATATTATTGATGGCCGGGTTGAACACGCTGTCCTTCTGGAGATATTTACCGATGAGGGTGTAGGCACCCTGATAACCTAGGCAAGACGGAGCAAACAATCATCAGACTCCGGCAAACCGTAACTGCAGCAGATTTCCAGAACCTATGACAAACATCAGCAAGGTCACCAAAGTCTCGCGCAAAGACCAGATTCTGCAGGCACTAGCCAGGATGCTTGAAACATCCCCTGGTGAGCGAATCACCACCGCCGCTCTTGCCAAAGAAGTGGGTGTATCCGAAGCAGCGCTGTATCGGCACTTCCCAAGCAAGGCGCGCATGTTTGAAGGCCTGATAAAGTTCATCGAGGACACGCTGTTTCAGCGGATCTCCCAAATTCTGAAAGAAGAGTCTGACGCCGAGCTGCGCTGCCAGAAAATACTGACGCTGCTCCTGACTTTTTCCGCCAAAAATCCCGGCATGACGCGCCTTTTAACCGGTGATGCGCTGGCCGGGGAAACGGAACGGCTGCGAGAACGGATCGCTCAGTTTTTCAGCCGCCTTGAAGCCCAGCTCAAACAGGTACTGCGGGAGGCACAAATTCGAGAGGGTTTGAAGCCCAGTATTTCAGCAGCCGCACTGGCCAATTTACTGTTGGCCAGCTGTGAGGGACGCCTCATACAGTTCGTAAGGAACGAATTCCAGGACTCCCCTCTGGAGAATTGGGAGCTTCAGTGGCAATTTCTGAGCAGTCACCTGCTTACGCCGTATTCCGCAGACACCAACCCTGTCGCCGCTTCCGCCGGCTAGACGCCATATTCGCTGCGGTAGCGTTCCACTGCGGGCAAATGCGCCACAAGCGCTTCATCTTCTGCATCCTGCAGGAAGTCAATAATGTTCTGCATATTGATGATGTGGGCGACCTCAATGCCGTAGGTTTGCTCAATCTCCTGAATTGCCGACGCGTCGCCAAGACCTCGTTCCTGGCGATCCATGGCAACTGCGATGCCGGCTAACTGAGCTCCCGCAGACTGAATGATCTCTACGGCCTCGCGGACGGCTGTTCCCGCGGTAATCACATCATCAATGACGAGCACCCGCCCGTTTAACGGTGCGCCCACAATGAAACCGCCCTCCCCGTGATCTTTCCCTTCTTTGCGGTTGAAACAGTAGGGTTTATCGATACCATGCCGGGTAGCCAGAGACAGGGCAGTCGTAGCGGCAAGGGGAATGCCTTTGTACGCGGGACCGAACAGCACATCATAATCTGTCGTGAGATCGGCAATTGCAGCGGCATAACTCTGAGCCAGGAACCCGAGTTTGGAGCCTGTATTGAATAGGCCCGCGTTGAAGAAATAAGGACTGATACGCCCCGACTTCAGGGTAAATTCACCGAAGCGCAGAATGCTGTTTTCAATGACGAAATGCAGGAACGCTTTCTGATAGTTTTTCATTTAATCCGCCTCTCATGACAGGCCAAGCGCCCTGGCTCACGCTAAACTCGCCTGCTGAATGGCCAGCAACTGCTTAACCCCTGCCTCGGCCAGGGCAACCATGGCGCTCAGTTGATCATGG
>CACJWK010000014.1 GCA_902597095.1 uncultured Pseudohongiella sp. | reverse complement strand
AGCTGTCAGGGATACTCAGCGAATGCTTCGCGGCTCGACGGCAAATGCAGCGCCGCAACTATTGGGCAGCACCGAGCAGCCTGCAGGGATAGAGTCGTCTCACAATCGTTGACATGTGAGTCTTTCCAGAAGTCCTTTGATCCTTGAAACTCTAAAATGATTCGCAGACAAGCGCACCGGTCAAGGTCTGTGCAATCTCTGCAATTTCGGCAATTCTGAGCTCAGTCTCTCCGGCACTGTACAGATAGTCGATATTGTTAATATCCAGAAACGATTGCACGATACCGGGTCTGATCGCAAAGTTGATGTTTTGTGGTATCGAACCGGACTGCTCTGCAAAATACCCGGAATCGGCCATGGCCACGATAACACCAGTGACAGCCCCATAGCGATCTAATACGGGCCCACCGCTGTTCCCCGGCTGAATCTGAGCCGACACCTGGAACATGCTGAGATCATCGTTCAGGCCTGTAAGCGCACTGATAACGCCACTGGTCAAGTTCCCCTGAGACGAGAGATCACCTCGCAACGGAAAGCCGTAAACGACAATCTCCTGACCCAAACCCGGCCTGCGGGCAAAAGGAAAATTCGCAGGTGGCTTTTCCAGTTCCGCCTTGAGTAAAGCGAGGTCATACACCGCGTTGGTGGCAATCACGGTCGCCGCAACGGGCGGTTCTCCGGGCAATTGAAACTGTATCGAACTGCACTCTGATACGACATGAAAATTGGTAATCAGATGTCCGCTCTCACTGACGAAAAACGCGGTGCCAGAGCTATCAGACCCCCGACCGCGATTATCAGAATCCGATCCCTCAGCTTCCGGGTCGATGAGATAACCCAATTCGGTGACATAGAGCGTGGCCGAGGAGAATTCATTTTCGTAGGAACCCACCCAAATGTCGTAGACACCGGATTGGGGCGATGCAAGATCCAAACCCGACGCAAGACCGAGTTCATCACTGTAATCATCATTACAGTACCACTCCCCGTCAGGATCGTTGATCAGCAACACGGTGTCCGATTCGGATTCCGCATAGAAACTGAGAGACCGCTGCTGGTTGTCCGAATCATAGACCACCCGGTAATCGGGTGCGTCGCTGACGAAACCAACACAGTCCACCAGCCTGGAGGCAGACAGATCGACGCTACCCCCGGCGTAAATAGAGACCGTGTGCGGATCAGGCTCGAAGCCCGATATCAAGGATACCTCGCCGAAACTCGGATTCGAAAAGGGATCCTGCGCAGCCGCGGCGATTGGTAGTAGCAGAGAACAGGACGCCAGTATGCTCTGAAGAACTTGCGAGAAGCGAAACCATCTTGCTGACGTGTTAGTAGATTTTTTCATATGTTTCCTTCCCTGCTCACTGGAAGAGCGAACCGATTTATCCGATTCTACAACCGACCCTGCAAGCACGTTTTCTGTTGTCGACGTTTATACCAATTGTGTTGCTTGGCCGGACAGTCAGTCCAGCTTGATGACCAGATCGGGTTAGAAGTTCCCTTCGTTCCTAGCAGCGCCGTTTCACAGGACATTCGCCTCGGACAGAGCTACGCCGAGCTAAGACGGCACAACAGCGAAGCGACTGCCTAGTCAACGTAAATTCGGTCCCTCCAGCAAACTGGACAGAGTGCGCAGAGAATCTGACTCAGATACTGGCATGCTGTGGTGCGGACGGAGAGACTTGAACTCTCACACCTTTCGATACTAGAACCTAAATCTAGCGCGTCTACCAATTCCGCCACGTCCGCAGTGTGGGTCCGGCGTCTGAAGAAGCCGAATGAGGACGCGCATTATACCTCACCGCCTGTTTTTGCCAAGAATCGCCGGCGCTGTCTCTTGGCGGTCTTCGCCGCTATACTGCTACTGTTCCCGTAATAATGGAGAAGAACGATGACTGATCTGGAAGTAAGTGTCGAAAATAGCATCGCCACCCTGACGATGAACAGGCCGGAGGCCAGAAATGCGCTCAGTATGGAGATGCGTTCTGCCCTGGCAGATGTCCTGCACGATATTGAACAAGACAATTCTGTGCGATGTGTCGTCTTAAAGGGCGCCGGGCAGCATTTCATGGCCGGCGGGGACGTCAAAGGCATGGGAGAATCCGTCAAGAAAACGCCGGAAGAAATCCGTAAGGAATTCATCCTCCGGATCCATGATCTGCATCCCATCATGTTCGCGATGCGGCGCATGCCAAAACCCATCATCGCAAGTTGCCGGGGGGCAGCCGCCGGGGCTGGTGTCAGTATGGCTCTGGCATGCGATCTCGTCATCGCTTCCGAAGACGCTTTCTTCACGCTGGCCTACTGCAAGATCGGAACCAGCCCGGACGGCTCTTCTAGCTTTCATTTGCCCAGAGCAGTCGGAATCAAGAAAGCGATGGAAATTGCGCTGTTGGGCGATCGTTTCAGCGCGCAGGAAGCCAAGGACATCGGCATGATTAATTTCGTTGTACCTGACGATCAATTGGGCGAGCAAACTGCAGCTCTGGCATCGAGGCTGGCCACCGGCCCTACTCATGTGTACGGGAATACCAAAGCGCTGTTTTATCGATCATTGGAGAGTGAATTCGAATCACAGCTGCAGGCGGAAGCTGAGTACTTCGCGGATTGCGCTTCACGGCCTGATTTCAAGGAAGGAGTTACGGCATTTATTGAAAAACGCGAAGCGAAATTTACCGGAACTTAGTTAGAGCCCGGCGGCGGGGCCGGACATCGAACGCTGCAGCGATTCCACGCTTTCCTGCAGCCGAAACAACGTCTCGTTGATCTGCAGCCTGTGGGCGTTGACTGATTCCATGGACTGCTCCATGTATTCGACTCTGCCCACTAAGCCCAGCACTGTGCTGTCACCACTGTTTAGCGCCTGACGTATGGATTCCAGGTCACCGCGCATCGCGCCAAGGTTGGCCACCGATCCGCTGAGACTGTCTACAGAATCGCTGATCTGTGCCAGATCGTCCAGCATGGCATTCAGACGCGCCTCGGCTGACACCAGAGATTCGCTGGTGCGGGCAAGCTGCGCACTGTTGTTCGCTGCAGTTTCGTCCTGACCTTCGTTGACCAACTTGAGACGGGCTATTTCTCCCTTGAATTCTTCAAAATCCCGGTTGTTTGCCCGCCAGTTAGCCCAGAGCAAGTCATATTGCTCAATGGTCTTTTCAATATTTTCCATGAGGTTGCTGTCAGATTCTGCAGCACTCTCATCTACCAGCGCCAGACGGAGCTCCAGATCCCCTATTCGCAGATCCGCCTGTCGCAAATTCGACTGATAGAGCCCATAGAAGTAGTACGCTCCGTAGGCACCGCCTCCAGCGATCAGGCACAGCATCGTAAGCACTATCCTCACCGGCCAAGTGCTGACGGTAACGCGCTCAGCATAGTAACTGGGACGTACAATTTCATCCTTTTGAGAGCGACGGTTACTCAAATGCGAGTCAACGTCATCCCGATCGGGAATCATCGGAGGGATGTCTTTTAATTCGTCAGAATTGTCCATGCACATATTATCCTCAAATTCTCGAACTGACGCTATCCCCCTCATGGCCTCAACCCAATTCGAGTGATAAGCTTTCTGATCACAGCCGGAAGCAAGCAATGAGTGATTTGCCAAATCGCCGGGATAACTATGAACCAATTCAGGACAATCATCATGGAATTTGATCAACTGCTTGCCTATCTGTTTCGCTGGATTCATTTCTTTGCCGGAGTGGCTTGGATAGGTCTGCTCTACTATTTCAATTTTGTTCAGACTGAATATTTCAAGGAGGCCGAAGCGCCCGCCAAGGCGTCAGCAATCGATAAATTAGTGCCCCGCGCCCTCTGGTGGTTCCGGTTCGGCGCACTGTTTACTTTTCTCTCCGGACTGGCACTTGCCGGATATCTGGGCGGCGCTGTAAATTTCTATATTTCCGTTGGCATGCTGCTAGGCACTTTAATGTTTCTGAACGTCTGGCTGATCATCTGGCCGAACCAGAAAACAGTCATTGCGTCCAATGCCCAGGTGATGGCCGGAGGTGAACCCATGCCTGAAGCGGTAGCCGCGCAGGCCAAAGCGGGACTTGCCTCACGTACCAATACCCTGTTCTCGATGCCGATGCTGTTCTTCATGGGCGCATCAGCGCATCTCGGAGGCTTAGGGCGGGTTCCCCTCTCCTCCGAGGGCGGCGTCAGCGGCACAGCAATGGCGATTTGCCTGATTCTGATTCTGGCGCTGGAGGCTAATGCAATCAAAGGCAAGATGGGGCCCATGGCTAGTGTTGTGGGTGTCATTCATCTTGGTATCGCGCTGATGATCGCGCTACTTGTGATCATGCAGGTCCTCTGAGCCTGGCCCGACATATCCTCCGCCCTCAGTGACCGGGCGGAGGCGATATCTGACCACAGCAAGCGTTCATTTTTGATAGAATTAGGCCTCCCACGGCGCCTCGCTTTACCAGCCACTGACAAGGCCTGGCGCTCGAAAAAAGTTAACCGACGGCACGGCTAGTCTGAAGCCGGCTTAAGCGTCGTACTATTTGTCACACAGTGTAGTGACAACATCGAAAATATAGAGGATCTTATGAAATTAGAGTTACCCGAACTGCCGTTTGCGAAAGACGCACTGGCACCGCACATGTCTGCTGACACGCTGGACTTTCATCATGGGAAACACCATAACGCGTATGTCGTTAAGGGCAATGAATTGCTTGAGGAGGCCGGCCTCGAGGCAGACAGCCTGGAGCAGCTTGTCATGGAAGCGGCCAAAGCGGGCGGCGGTCTTTTTAACAACGTCGGCCAGCACTACAACCACAGTTTCTTCTGGAACAGCATCAGCCCGAACGGTGGCGGGCAGCCCGCAGGTGCCGTCGCCGACGCGATCGACGCAAGCTTCGGCAGCTATGAGAATTTTAAGGCCGAGTTCGTTACTGGCGGCGTCGGTCAGTTTGGAAGCGGTTGGGTCTGGCTGGCAGCCGAAGGCGAAACGCTAAAAATCGTCCAAACCGCCAATGCAGATACACCCCTGACCGAAGGCCTGAAGCCGATACTGGTTTGTGATGTCTGGGAACACGCCTACTACCTGGATTTCCAGAATCGTCGTCCGGATTTCCTGTCATCTTTCCTTGATAATCTGGTCAACTGGGAATTTGCCAACCAGAACCTTGCCTGACGCGTGTCTGCAGTGTCAGAGCCAGCCGGCATTGCGCGATAAGACACAACACTAAACCATGAAGCTGGCTGCACAAAAAAGCCGCTGTTTCAAACTGCTAGAGCAGTTTAAAACAGCGGCTTTTACGCTTGAGAGGAACCAAAAGGCACCTCTCAGCATCTGCGGGGACTGATTTACATCATACCGCCCATGCCGCCCATTCCGCCCATATCAGGCATGGCAGGCGCAGCTCCCTTTTCTTCCGGCAGCTCAGACACCATCGCTTCGGTGGTGATCATCAACCCGGCCACGGAACCGGCAGCCTGAAGCGCCGTGCGAGTCACCTTGGCCGGATCAAGAATCCCCATCTCCAGCATATCACCATACTCGCCAGTGGCGGCATTGAAGCCGAAGTTTCCTTCGCCGGCCTTGACCTTATCGAGCACAACGGATCCTTCTTCGCCTGCATTCTCGACGATCTGACGTAGAGGAGCAGTCACGGCTTTCAGCAGCAGCGCAATGCCGACATTCTGGTCTTCATTGTCGCCTTCAAGACTGTCGACCGCCTGAAGCGCACGCACCAGCGCAACACCACCACCAGGTACGACGCCCTCCTCGTTTGCAGCACGAGTCGAATGCAGCGCGTCCTCAACGCGTGCCTTCTTCTCTTTCATCTCAATCTCGGTGCCAGCACCAACCTTGATGACGGCCACGCCGCCCGCAAGCTTCGCAACACGCTCCTGCAGCTTCTCACGATCGTAGTCTGAAGAGGTTTCTTCGATCTGGGCGCGGATCTGGTTAACCCGGCCTTCAATGTTGGCAGCCTCACCGGCACCATCAATGATCGTGGTATTTTCCTTGCTGATCTGAACGCGCTTGGCACTACCCAGGTCTTCAACAGTTGCGCCCTCAAGACTCAGACCGACTTCTTCAGAAATCACGGTGCCACCTGTAAGGATTGCGATATCTTCCAGCATTGCCTTGCGACGATCACCAAAACCTGGTGCTTTCACAGCAGCAACCTTGACAATACCGCGCATGTTGTTGACTACCAGCGTTGCCAGAGCTTCGCCCTCCACGTCCTCGGCGATAACCAGCAGGGGACGCCCGGCCTTCGCGACGCTCTCGAGCAACGGCAGCATGTCACGGATGTTTGATATTTTCTTGTCAAACAAAAGGATCAGCGGGTTTTCGAGATCGGCCATCATGTTGTCTTGGTTGTTGATGAAGTAGGCGGACAAGTAACCGCGGTCGAACTGCATACCTTCGACGACGTCAAGCTCATTTTCCAACCCGGACCCGTCTTCTACAGTGATCACCCCTTCTTTGCCGACTTTGTCCATGGCGTCCGCAATGATCTGCCCGACTTCGCTGTCTGAATTTGCAGAGATGGTGCCAACCTGCGCAATTGACTTGGAGTCTTTGCAAGGGGTAGATAACTTCTTAACTTCCTCAACCATTGCCGCAACGGCCTTATCAATACCGCGCTTTAGGTCCATTGGGTTCATGCCAGCGGCAACTGACTTAAGCCCTTCGTTGAGAATTGACTGCGCGAGCACGGTCGCAGTGGTAGTGCCATCACCGGCAACGTCGGAGGTCTGGGAAGCAACTTCCTTGACCATTTGAGCACCCATGTTCTCGAACTTGTCTTCCAGTTCGACTTCCTTTGCCACCGAGACTCCGTCCTTTGTTACGGTGGGCGCCCCGAAGGACTTGTCGAGAACGACATTGCGTCCTTTTGGTCCCAGGGTCACTTTCACAGCATCTGCGAGTACGTTCACGCCACCCAGAAGCTTTTGGCGAGCTGAGTCGCCGAATTTCACATCTTTCGCCATTGTTAACTATTCCTGTCTGTAAAGATTATTCAGTGTTGGCTCGGTAACTTCCGAGTACCCTATGATTCGATTACGCCGAAGATTTCACTTTCGCTGAGAATAAGCAGCTCTTCGTCACCCACCTTTACGGTGTTGCTTGAGTACTTACCGAAGACGACGGTGTCTCCCACGTTGACGTCGACTGGCTGCGTATCTCCACTGTCCAGACGCTTGCCCGGCCCAACCGCCAGGACTTCACCCTGGGCCGGTTTCTCAGTCGCTGAACCGGGCAGCACAATGCCTCCGGCAGACGTTGTTTCTTCTTCCATGCGTCGCACTACGACACGATCTTGTAAGGGGCGGATTTTCATTCTCAGTCACTCCTGAATCTAGAACAGAATTGAACATCTGGTGGATCGTCGGCCGCTACCGACAGCCCAGATCTCCCTCCAATTGATTGCCCGAACCGCAGACAACGCAGCGCGGGCGGATTAATTGCTGAGAGGCAAGATGGGGTTACTTAGACAAAATTCAACAGCAAATGCAGTCTCTACCTGCTTTTTTTTTTGAATATATGATGGGAAGTTTTCTAACTCACTGTTTTTATGAGTTTTTATTTCTGTTTTCTTTTCCGACGCCTATCGTATTTTCCGCCTCCAGCGGTGGCTCTGATCCTGCCTTACTGTATTCCCCTTCGAACACCTGACCTCGGGAGCCCGACCTATTGCCGAATGCATCATCGCCCCGGACTGAGCCGTTGCGACTGGAAAATGACCCGAAACCAACGGCCCGAACAACCCCGGCGGCAACCAGACGGCCGGCCAACGGCCGCCGCACCGGCCCGGTAAGGCACAGAAAACCCAGGGTATCGGTCAAAAACCCCGGCGTAAGCAGCATGGCGCCGGCCGCGGCGAGCAGCATGCCTTCAATGATTTCCTTAGCGGGAAGCTGGCCCTGACGTATCCGGTCATTAGCCCGGAGCAAGGTGGAAAAGCCCTGTTGTTTCAGGACCTGCACCCCGATCACGGCGGTCAGAACAACCATCAGCAGCGTCTGAATACCCCCGATCCGATCAGCAACTGCAAACAGCAATAGCATTTCCAATAACGGAACGATGATGAAGACAATAAAAGCGACAGGCATCAGACATCCTAATTTACAATAAGCTGAATCCCTATCATGATGGCTCTGCTTCAGACCTTCAACCACAAAGGGATCCGCCAGTTGAATAAGAGAGAAAAAATCTGGCAGGTAGTGAGCCATATTCCGCGCGGTAAGGTCGCCACATACGGGCAAGTAGCGCGCCTGGCCGATTTGCCCGGCTACGCTCGCTACGTGGGATACACGATGAAAATGCTGCCGAGGGACAGCAAACTGCCCTGGTTTCGGGTAGTGAACGCAAAAGGGGAGCTGTCCTTCCCCAAGCACAGTGCGCAACATCGGACGCAGCTGGAAAAATTGGAAGCAGAGGGGGTTATTTTCAGCGAGGGAAGGTTTTGCCTTCACACTTACCAATGGGTGATTGACTGAACATCCCTGTATCAGGCCGCCCGGCGACGTCTCACGCACCCAACTGCCCGAACGATCAGGCAGCGGCGTCCGAACCGGTCGCCTTGCCCCAGGGTGCCACCTTAATCAGGAGCAACAGACCGGGAACCGCCAGCGCCATACACCCATAGAAGAACGAAGTGTAACCAATGGCCTCGACAAGCACGCCTGAACCGGCACTGGCAAACGTTCGCGGCAAAACACTGATCGCGGTGAGCAGCGCCAGTTGCGTCGCGGCAAATTCAGGCGAAGTAGACCTGGCAATAAAGGCAACCAGTGCCGCGCTACCCAACCCTACCCCGATATATTCTGCAGACATCACGGCCGCCAAGGCCCAGTTGTTGACACCGATTTCAGAAAGCAGCGCAAAGCCAAAAATCGTCACAACCTGAACCAGACCAAAGATCCACAAAGCCCGGTTAATGCCGAGTTTGATCATCCATACGCCGCCCAGTAAACCGCCGACCACAGATCCCCACAGTCCGGCGTTCTTTGCGACCAGACCGATCGTGGTGAGGCTGTATCCGAGATCAATAAAAAAAGGAGTTTGCAGCGCGACCGCCATGTTATCGCCCAATTTGTAAAAGAACATGAACAGTATGATCAGAACCGAACCGCCCCACTGGTTCCGGGCGACAAACTCCGTAAATGGCTCCACCACCGCTTGTCGCAAGCTGCGCGGCTCACTGGCGAACTGCTCCTCCTTGAAGAGAAAAGTTGCCATAATTCCTACCAGCATGAAGCTCCCGATCACCAGGAACACAAAATCCCATTCAAAGCGATCTGCTAGGATCAGACCGAGGGCTCCCGGCACCAGCCCGGAGATGCGATAGGCCTGCACGTGGATCGAGTTTCCCAGACCAAGCTCGGCGTCGGACAATATTTCACGGCGATAAGCGTCAAGCACAATATCCTGACTCGCTGAAAAAAACGCCACAATGACGCAAACCCAGGCAATCAGACCCACGGAATTCTGAGGCTGCAACCAGCCCAATCCGGATATACTGAACAACAGCGCAATTTGCGTAATCAACATCCAACCTGTCCGCCGACCGAATAGCGGAGGCAGATACCGATCCATCAACGGCGCCCAAACAAACTTCCAGTTGTAAGGCAGCAGAATCAGAGAAAACAGCCCGATAGTCGCAAGATCAACACCCTCGGTGCGCAACCAGGCAGGCACCAACTGAAACAAAACATACAGTGGGAAGCCCGAGGCCAAGCCCGTAAAAACACAGGTCAGCATTTTCGGACTGAAAATGCTCGCCCATATGTCAACGGATTCGCTATCTGATGGTGTCACACTACTCCCGCCCCGTTGGCACTTAATCCCGGAAGTTGTTGTACTGGAGCGGAATGTCCAGACTGGCTTCCTTGAGCATGGCAATGATGCCCTGTAAGTCGTCTCGTTTTTTGCCGCTGACTCTGAGTTTCTCGCCCTGGATAGCCGCTTGCACCTTGATCTTGGTTTCCTTGATCATTTTTGCCAGTTTCCGCGCCAGGTCTGGTTCGATGCCCTGCTGTACCACTACCTTCATGACCGCTTTCTGACCAGACAATTCCACATCGCCCTCTTTAAGCGCTGTAATGTCAATCCCGCGCTTGACTAGTTTGGCTTTCAGAATATCCAGCATCTGTCGAATCTGAAAGTCGACTTCGGCGCTCACCACAATTTCAAAGCTCGCCGTCAGCTCGTAGCGGGCATCGACTCCCTTAAAATCAAAACGGGTGCCAATCTCTCGATTCGACTGGTCCACCGCATTCCTCACTTCATGCATATCCACTTCGGACACGATATCAAATGAAGGCATTCTTCTCTCCTTAGACTGAACCCTCTGAGAACCATTCTCACTGTTATGCGATTGACTGACGGCCTGCTTATCGCTGCACCCCGAATTTCACAGGATGCTTTTAAGTTTACCATCCGCGCCCGGTTTTAATCACTCTCAGATCTGTCACAAGGGACAGCAAACTCAATCTTTTACAGAACAAGCCGCAGATCAGCCACGCAGCTCGTCTGCGCCGAGCTTGAGTCGATTCATCTGAATGGGCTTTATGCAAGCGCCCGCCTTGCTCCCAAACTGTGTCCGGCAGACGCTCTGATGGCGGACAGCAAGCCAGAAAGTGCTACACTGCCAGTTCAGAACATTACGCTCTCCCGTGGACTGAGACATTCTATAGCAAGGCTATGCCGTTCTCTTGGCTAAACTGTTGATTTCAAAAAGACCTTTTTTGCTGTTGCTGCTGTTGACGCTCTTGGCGATTGCGTCGGTGCTGTTCTCGCTTCTCAGTGGAAGCGTTACCCTTTCCTTGCATGATTTGCTGAATGCGCCCTTTGCCGGTGAGGAGAGCCTTCAGCTGCAAATCGTTCGAGAGATTCGCCTGCCCCGCACCGTAGCTGCATTTCTGGTGGGTGGCCTGCTCTCGCTGTCAGGTGTCATCATGCAAATCCTGCTGCGTAACCCATTAGCCGATCCGTTTATTCTTGGCGTCTCCGGAGGCGCAGCCGTCGGCGCGCTGACTGCAATCTTTCTTGGCAGCAGCGTATTCTGGATTTACCAGAGCGCCTTCAGCGGCGCCCTCCTGTCAATCCTGCTGGTCTTCACGCTCGCCAACGCCGGTAAACGCTGGTCGGTTACCCGATTGCTGCTCACCGGGGTTGTCGTATCAGCGGGTTGGGGGGCACTGATCAATCTTCTGCTTACCACCAGCAGCGAAAACACCGTCCAGAGCATGCTGTTTTGGCTGATGGGTGATCTCAGCCAGAGCCGCGCCAGCTGGCATTCGTTTGCCCTGCTGCTCGCCGGTCTGGGAGGGGGGCTTGCTTTAAGCCGCGCTCTCAACGTGCTGACTCAGGGAGATCAGAACGCGCAAACCCTCGGGGTGAATGTTGAGGCACTGAGAATCACACTCTACTTCGCTGCTTCGGTACTCACCGCAAGTGCTGTTGTTATTGCAGGCTCTGTCGGCTTTGTCGGATTAATCGTACCCCACGCTATCAGAATGCTTGGTGGGAGAGACAATCGTTATCTAATTCCCGGCGCGGTATTGCTCGGCGGCAGCTTTCTGGTGTTCGCCGACAGTCTCGCTCGCACAGTACTCGCTCCGCAGCAGCTTCCGGTTGGCGTGATGACCGCACTGATTGGCGTGCCGTCTTTCATCCTGATTTTGAGAAATACAGCAACCCAATCGCCGTGACGCTTCTCCAAACCCGCAATCTGGATATCTTGGTGGCGCGGCGCAGGCTCATCCACCAGCTTGAACTGAAAATCGAGCCCGGCACCAGCTGGGCCCTCCTCGGTCGAAATGGCACAGGCAAAACTTCGCTGCTGCACACACTAGCAAAGCTTTTGCCCGCGGCGACTGGGGAAATTTACCTAGAAGGCGAGAATTTGACCACGCTAAGCGGAAAACCGTTGGCCCGCCGAATCGGCCTGCTTTTCCAGCAGGGCCTGCCTGTTATGCCCAAAACGGTTTTTGAAACCGCGATGCTGGGCCGCTACCCCCACCATGAATCACTGTGGAAAGATGACCCGGAAGATTTTGAAGTCGTCGAAAACGCCTTGCGGGAATTCGACCTGGCGCACCTGTCTGCACGCAGCATCGATACCCTCTCCGGCGGTGAAGCTCAGCGCCTCGCGCTTGCCCAACTGGTGGCGCAGGCACCCGCGCTTTATTTACTGGACGAGCCCAGCAACCATCTTGACCTGGCTCATCAGCTGAGGGGATTACAGAGACTTAAGGCAAAAGTGACCGGTCACCGAGCCGCCCTCGTGATGGCCAGTCACGACATAAATCTGGTCAGTCAAATGTGTGACCATGTTCTATTACTGATGGGCGAAGGGACATATCTGGCCGGCCCAGTGTCCGAAATTCTTCAGGAGGAACATTTGTCGGAAGCCTTCGGGTGCAGAATCAGACGCGTTGAAAGCGGCATAGGTAAAGCAGCGCTCTTTTTCCCCTCAGCCTGATGCAATGGCTGTCCTCAGAGGGCGAGTCTGCGAATATCACCGAGAAGCTTGACCAGATAATCCGCAAACAAGCCTCCATCAACCCCGTTGAGGGCCTTGTGGTCATAGCATAGAGTAAGCGGGAGCATCTTACGGGGCACGAAATCACCATTGGCGTACACCGGCTTTATCTCGGTTCTGGCAACCCCAAGTATCGCAACCTCCGGCGCATTGATTATGGGAATAAACCCGGTTCCTCCAATGGCACCTAGACTGCTGATGGTAAAACATGCTCCCTGCATCTCTTCCAGGGTCAGTTTTCTCGACTTGGCTTTGGCGGTCAGCTCGGACACTTCACGTGCCAGTTCGTAGATGGTCTTCGTATCCACATCGCGAATGACCGGCACCACCAAACCAGCTTCCGTCGCCACAGCTACGCCGATATGGCAATACTTCTTTTGAATAACAAATTCACCCGAGGAATGCAGGGAAACATTAAACTGTGGATACTCTGCCAGCGCTTTCGCACAAACTTTAAGCAAAAACGGCAAAAAAGTTAACTTGACGCCTTTTTTTTCCGCCTCAGGACGCAGCTCGTTTCGAAAGTCTTCAAGCGCGGTTACATCCGCTTCATTAAATTGCGCAACATGAGGCACAGTGCTCCAGTTCCTCTGCATGTTGATCGCAGTAACTTTCTGCAATTTGGTGCGAGGCAGCTCTTCAATCGGCCCGAATTGCGAGAAATCAACATCAGGCACCGGAGGCGCGACCGCAACCGATCCTGTTGGTACGCCATTGATCCGGGTTTTGACAAAGGCATGAATATCTTCTTTAACTACGCGGGACCGAGCGCCAGAACCCTGCACCAGCGCCAGATCAACACCCAACTCTCGCGCCAGCTTTCGAACTGCCGGACCGGCATAGATCTTAGTCGGCTCAACAGAGACAGGGATATTCTGCGCAGCAGGCTGAGAGGGCCAGGAAGGCTCTGACGCCGGCAACGGCCGCGAATCATCAGCGGCTGTGCCGGAAGCCTCAGTACTCGCGGCGGGCGCTTCCTGAGCCGGCGCCACCACGTCACCGCCAGCGTCAGCAGAAAGCTTAAGCACCTCTGCTCCTGTTTTGACCTTGTCTCCCACCTTGACCAGTATCTCGAGAACCTCACCTGCCTGCGGTGAGGGAACCTCCATAGCGGCCTTATCCGATTCCAGCGTGAGAAGCGGTTGATCCGCTTCAAGCCTGTCTCCTGCGCTGACATGAATCTCAATCACATCCACTTCATCATCAATCCCAAGATCGGGAACGGTAACGACAGATTCGATTGAAGCAGGCTGTTCCGCTTTACCTGACGCCGGTGCTGCCTTAGGAGAGGGTTCATCAACCTGAGGGGCTCGCTGCGTTTCGTCTGCAGCGGCGTCCGCGACCGGTTCTGCTGAAGCGTTATTGCGCTCGACCTCCAGACTCAGTATCTCAACCCCGGTGCTCACCGTATCGCCGAGATTGATGGCGATGCTTTTCACAATGCCGGCCATCGGCGCAGGAATTTCCATCGCCGCCTTATCGCTTTCCAGCACCAGCAGAGAGTCGTTTTCGGCAACTTGCTGACCAACGGTGACCAATAATTCGATGACTTCTACGTCACTCGCTTCCCCGAGGTCAGGTACTGTTATTTTTTCTATCGCCAAACCTTACTTCCTCGCTGCTAATTCATACCTTATGGGCTTCAGCTAGTGTGAAACGGGATCGGCCTTGTCCTGGTCAATCCCGTTGGCTTTATTGTAATCGTTGATTTGCTTCGCGGTGATCAGGTCCAGCGCCTTCAGTTCGCTCAGCGCTGCCAGCACAACAAATTTGGCATCCACCTCAAAATAATGACGCAACTGCTCACGGCTGTCGCTGCGACCAAATCCATCTGTACCAAGCACCCGGAAAGAATCCGGGACGAATTCCCGAATCTGATCCGAGTACAGCTTCATATAGTCGGTCGTGGATATTACCGGGCCGGACTGCTTCCCCAATTGCTCCGTAACAAAAGGTATCTTCGCCTTTTTTGACGGGCTGAGCATATTTTCACGGCTTACCGCCAGCGCTTCCCGGCGGAGTTCGTTGTAGCTGGTAACACTCCAGACATCCACCAGCACTGAATAGTCTTTTCTCAGTATTTCTGCCGCCTTGCGAACTTCCCGCAAAATTGTGCCGCTACCTAACAGACGCAGGCGCAAATCTTTACTGACAGGGTTAGTCACTTTGTAGGCTTTCGAGGACCCATCTTCAAGCAGGTACATCCCTTTTATGATTCCCTGCTCACAGCCAGCCGGCATTTCGGGTTGGACATAATTCTCATTCATGGTGGTAATGTAGTAGTACACCGACTCCTGTTCGTGGTACATCCGACGGAGCCCGTCTTGAATGATTACCGCCAGCTCATAGGCGTAAGTTGGATCGTAGGTCACACAATTCGGTATGGTTGATGCCAACAGGTGGCTGTGCCCGTCCTGATGCTGCAGCCCTTCTCCATTAAGCGTTGTTCTGCCAGCGGTTGCCCCAATCAGGAAGCCACGGGCCTGCGAATCGCCAGCCGCCCAGCTGAGATCCCCAACGCGCTGAAAGCCGAACATTGAGTAGTAAATATAAAACGGGATGAGCGGACAATTATTGGTACTGTAGGATGTTGCCGCTGCAAGCCACGCAGAGAAAGCACCCGATTCCGAAATCCCTTCTTCCAGCATCTGGCCTTTTTTGTCTTCGCGGTAATACATGACCTGGTTGGAGTCTGCTGGATCGTAGAGCTGCCCCATTGCAGAATAAATGCCCATCTGCCGGAACATCCCTTCCATACCGAAAGTACGCGCCTCGTCTGGCACGATAGGCACAACCTTTTCCCCGATTTCCTGATCTTTACAAAGTGCATTCAGCATCCTGACAAAGGCCATTGTCGTTGACTGCTCGCGCTCCCCGCTGCCTTTCACCTGAGCATCAAAGATCTCGAGCGAAGGGACTTTCAGTGATTGACCCACTGCCCTGCGCTGCGGCAGAGACCCGCCAAGTTTCTCCCGCATTTTCCGCATATAGCGCAGCTCTAGACTGTCCTCAGCCGGCCGGTAGTAGGGCACTTCACTCAACTTGGCGTCATCGATTGGGATGCCGAAACGATCCCGGAATTTCTTCAGCGCCTCGATATCCAGCTTCTTCACTGAGTGCGTTGCATTCTGGGCTTCCGCCCCTCCACCAAATGCATAACCCTTAACAGTTTTGGCGAGAATAACCGTGGGCTTGCCATTCGCTTTCACTGCCTCCGCGTAGGCAGCGTAGACTTTATAGGGATCGTGACCTCCCCGATTAAGCGCCATGATATCTTCGTCAGAGAGATGCGCTACCATCTTGAGAAGCTCAGGGTCAGTTCCGAAGAAGTGTTCTCGGGTGTAGGCCCCTCCCCGACTGGCATAGTTCTGATATTCGCCATCAACCACCTCATCCATCCGTGCTTGAAGAATGCCGTCCTTGTCTGCCTGCAGCAAAGGATCCCAGTGCCTGCCCCAGACCACTTTGATCACGTTCCAACCTGCGCCTCGAAAAATACCCTCGAGCTCCTGGATAATTTTGCCATTTCCACGTACCGGCCCATCGAGGCGCTGCAAGTTGCAGTTAATGACAAAAATCAGATTATCGAGACGTTCTCTTCCTGCCTTACCGATAGCCCCAAGCGACTCAGGTTCATCCATCTCGCCATCGCCAAGAAATGCCCAGATCTTGCGATCACTGTTGTCCAGCAAACCCCGATTGGTCAGGTATTTCATCAGGTGAGCCTGATAGATCGCCTGTATCGGCCCAAGCCCCATAGAAACCGTGGGAAATTGCCAGTAGTCAGGCATCAGCCAGGGATGTGGATAAGACGACAGGCCATTACCTTCGACTTCGTTGCGAAAGTTGTCGAGCTGTGACTCCTCCAGCCTGCCCTCGACGAAAGACCTAGCATATATGCCGGGGGATGAGTGTCCCTGATAGTAGATCAGATCACCCTCGTTCTTTTCGTTGGGGCCTTTGAAGAAGTAATTAAACCCCACATCGTAAAGGGTGGCTGCGGAGGCGAACGTAGAAATATGACCCCCTATGCTGCCGTCCCGCTGATTGGCTCGCATCACCATAGCCAGCGCATTCCAGCGCACGATGCCTCTGATCTGCCGCTCCATGAACATATCGCCGGGCATGCGCTCTTCATCGATAGGCGCAATCGTATTGCTGTAGGGCGTAACTACCGAGGTGATTGGGACATACCGCCCCATGCGTATGGCAGTGTCGTTCAGTTTGTTGATAAGAAAATGCGCCCTGTCGATGCCTTCCTCATCTACTACCGACTGAAGCGCATCCAACCACTCTCTGGTTTCTTCTGGATTCGCGTCGTTTTGTTGTGTCATGTCCTACGTCCTGTGTGCTTCTTCGGCTACTGGCGATGTCCATAGAGCATGTAAATAAATTACAAACTGGAGACATCCTACCGCAAGAGCATGAATAATTCCATGTAAAACTGCCTCAATATGTAGTATTACTACATATTTGCCTCAACCATCTCGAATTTGAGATTTTTATTTTTTTAGGAAGTTCAGCACCTTAGAAATGAAAGCGGGTAAAACTGGGCACAATAGATCAAAAAACTGCCGATGATTTGCCGAAAAACTACAAACTCAGGGTAGCCCATAGCACAGACTCCGTTGTTACCGCCAGAGCAGTGACACGTCAGTGTAATTGTAAGCCCAGCAGGGTGAAAAGCGCCAAACCCACCAGCCAGATCGCCTGACTGCGTTCGAGCAGCGCTTGCAGCGCCTCGACTTCCTCTGTCTGAGCAAGCCGTTCATCCGCCTCATCAGTCAGGCCAACCTGAGCAGTCAACGGCCCGCCTGCAAACAGCCCTGTACCGGACCTGTCGAACAGCGCGCACGAGGCGTATTCACAGAGGTCGGCAGAATGCGAGCGTTGGGTAAAGTCCAGAAATCGGGGCTTGAGCTGATCAAAGCACAGAACAAAATTGCCGACAAGAGAAAAAGTTAGAGCCAACAGCCGAACCGGAATCCATTCCAAAATAAAAATCATCCCGGCAATCAAATTAACCTGTTTACTATTTTGGAGCTCAGCGTGACTGTCGCGAAGTTGATAGCTGACGTAAGCAAACAGCACGCCGAACGCGCCGGCCAACAGATAACTGAACATCATGATGAACATCTTCTCAAAGCAGCGATAAACGAGCTGCTCTTTAAAGCAGGCATAAATCTTCGAGTCTGACCCGAAGGTTCGGTCTTTTGCACACAGACCCTGCTCCTGCAAAAACATAAGCGTGCCCTGCGAGTCTCCCCGGCGCCAGCGAGTTAGAAATTCATTCGCCAGCTTGCCCGGCTGCGTTCTGTCAAGAGCAACGAGCAGCACCCAGATGTGAATCAGCATGGTGATAAACCCATACAACATCCCGCTGGCGAGCTGCAGCAGCATCAAGAGCGTCAGCAACAACAACGCATAAACCGAGACAACTGGCACCAGCCATGAAATCTCTGTCTTGATTTCAAGGCGGGAAAAACCCGCCTCAATCAGGCGACGCAATCGAAAGAACCAGGAATCATCAAAGCGATCGAAGTCCTTCAACCAGAGATAGTTGATTGTCAGACTAATCAAGATAACCAGAAATTTCATTCAGAGATGTCAGTATGTGTTTTCAGGAACGAAGAGAACGTCGATATCTCTCCCAATCAAAACATGGCCCGGGGTCGCTTTTTCGACCCGGCGCCACATCACTATGGCCCACGATACGCGCCTCAGTCAAACCAGGATAAGCAGCCAACAGGTCGCGAGTTACTTGGGTTAAAGCCGCATACTGGCTGTCGGTAAAAGGATCATGATCGGTCCCCTCCAGCTCCACTCCAATGGAAAAGTCATTACAATTGTTAATGCCTTGGAATGAAGATTCTCCGGCATGCCAGGCTTTGCGATCAAACGGCACAAACTGCATGATGCCTCCGTCCCGGCGAATGAGTATATGTGCCGACACACGCAAACCCTCCAGCGTTCGAAAATAAGGGTGAGCAGAACAATTCAGCGTGTTGCAGAAAAGCTGCGTGATCGAGTCTCCACCGAATTCTCCCGGTGGCAAGCTGATATTATGAATGACCAGCAAGCTGATCAGAGCCTCTGCTGGCCTTGCGCTTTGGTTCGGTGACTCGACGAAGCTCGCGCTGGTTAACCTGTGTGATTCGATAGACATCTGAGCACTGTTTGCAGTCTTATGGGTATAGTCCAAAGGATATAGTCATGTAGTCGCATCGCGGTGTAAGTTTATCACAGCCCGTTCCGGCCACCGACCTGCCTTACAGTCAACACGGGAGCTCAAGGGCCAATCACTGATTTCGAACAGCCACGCAACCGCTGGGCGACGACTGGTTTCTAACATCGTCACAGAGACCTATCTCGCAGTGACTATCGGCTTGACGGCGCACCCCACACCGAACGTTCTTCCATCCGGGTCAATCGCCAGTGCAGTGGATCGTCAGAACGGCAGCCCGGATGGCATTCCCAGCGTCGTCAAACTGTCGCTGGCTTTGCAATCATGGTTGCTTGGGTGATAATTTGAGGATGAGCCCGCCCACACAGTCGCCTGAGAGAAAGCTCGGACAGGGAATGCTTGCCATCTGCTTTGCGCTGGCACTGGCTGCATTGACCGTCTTTTTCGAGGGCTGGATAGCAAGGCAGAACAACCCGAATACCGACCCGAACAGCGATACGCTGAAAGACGGCTCATTGCAAGTCGTCCTGCTCCGCAACAGGCAGGGGCATTATGTATCAGCAGGCACTGTTAACGGCAGACCCGTCACCTTCCTTTTGGATACCGGCGCTACTGATGTCGCAGTGCCAGCAGGCCTGGCCGAAAATCTTGGCTTGGATTATGGCGCCCGAACCCGAGTGAAAACTGCCGCCGGTGTGGTACCTGTATTTTCCACCACGATCGATCAATTGACCCTCGGACAAATTGAGCTCAGCGGGGTGTCTGCAAGCATCACACCGAGCATGGGGGGCGAGACAATCCTCCTGGGCATGAGCGCACTGAAACAGATCGAGTTCACCCAACGCGGTAATACCCTGACCCTGAGACAGTTCAGACGTTCGGAACTCAGAAGCTAGACACCCGGAAATCAGAAACAATGAACAGCCCATCGTCCCCGAATCAACTCCCCGTAGACATGACTGAGACAGTGCGTCGCGCTTTGACTGAAGACCTCGGAAGCGGCGACATCACGGCGGCATTGATTCCCGCGCACAAACACGCCGAGGGCAGTATTGTCAGTAAAGACAACGGGTACATTTGCGGAATACCGTGGGCGCAAGAAGCCTTCCGCCAGCTAAATGATGCTGTCTGTCTTGACTGGCATGTGCAAGAAGGTGACCCGATCGAACCAGGCCAAAAGCTCTGCGACCTTCGAGGCCCCGCGAGAGCGCTTATGAGCGGTGAGCGAACAGCCTTGAACTTTCTGCAAACCCTCTCAGCAACCGCCACGCAGACCGCCAATTTCTCAAAGCTCATTCAGCACACTGCGGCTACCCTGCTGGATACCCGGAAAACCCTGCCCGGACTGCGAACAGCACAGAAATACGCGGTGACGGTGGGCGGCGGCAGGAACCACAGGATGGGCCTGTTCGACGCCTATCTGATCAAGGAAAATCATATCGTGAGTTGCGGGGGTATTGCTGCTTCGATCGCGAAGGCACGAGCAGTCAGTCCCGGCAAAACAGTGCAGATCGAAGTCCAAAATCTTGAAGAAATGGAAGCTGCCCTGGTCGCTCACGCGGACATTGTCATGCTGGATAATTTCTCGATTGACCAGCTAAAGCAAGCGGTAGCGCAGAATCAGAACCGCGCGAAACTCGAAGCATCAGGCGGAATCGAAGACGGCCAACTGGTCAGAATCGCAGAAACTGGCGTAGACTATATATCCGTGGGAGCGCTGACTAAGCACTGTCGGGCACTAGATCTTTCCCTACTGATCGATTTCTGAACACTCGCTTTCAGAAGCTTGGCAGCATCGGGCAACCCAGGTTTCTGCTTCAACGCTTTGGGAGTAACCATGAAAAAGACTCGGCTTATGCAGGTCATGGCGTTCCTGACTTGTATCGTAATCGAACCTAACGCACAGGCGCATCCGGGCAGCCTTGACCTCAATGGGGGGCATTACTTCGGCCCCTCCTACCATTGCCACATGAGCGGTTGTTCCATCCCGGACACCTTCGATCCAATGCGCCGGAGAAGAGATGGCGTCATGACGAATTATCGGGACCGCGAGAGATTTTTCAATGAAGATGACTGGCCATTCGAGGAAGACTTCGATCAAGACTGTCAGTCAACGCGCCAGGAGATGCTCATTCTCACCAGCAAGAGGGAAGTCAAATACACCAACCCCAGAAATTGCGTCGTTCGCATCGGTGAGTGGCTGGATGAATACACCGGAAAAACCTTCACCGTGGCCGTCCAGATCGATATCGACCACGTCATACCCCGCATGTACGCGCACACCCATGGCGGCGACCGATGGATGCCAGAGAAAAAAATCCAGTTTTCCAACGACCCACTGAATCTCATGCTGGTCGACAAGCAAGAAATTCGCCGCAAGCGAGACAGAGGCCCGAGCCGCTACATGCCCCGGGACGACTTCCAATGCGAATATGCCCAGCTGTGGGAAGTGATTGCCGAAAAATATGATATTCAGCTGGAATCCAGTGACCGCAATGAAATCAGGCGGGTTCTTGAGGACTGCCCGGTAGACGCCCTTGATCCCAGCCTGGTGACACAATAAAGCCGACACCGGTCTCGCAGCAGTCAAAAGATCATCAGGCACAAGCTCTTTAGGCACAAAAAAAGGCCGGTGGTGCCCGGCCTTCTCCGTAAGGTGTGCGTTGACGGCTGACGCCGGCAGCGGCTAGACAGTTCTCACGGCGCAAGTATCTTTATGGCATCCATTCCGTTGTCAGGGTCAAGGGTCGCGTCACCGGCGGGGAATCCGTTCTCAGACAAAATATAGGCAATCACGTCCGTATATTCCTCAAACATCAGCGATCCCGGATTGTCTGCTGGCATCGTTCCCATGATGTTTTCCCACAGATACAGCAGCGGCTGATTACTCCAGGAGCGCAAGGTATCACGATAGAAACGCATGTTATGACAGGTTTTACACTGCGAATCATAAACCGCCTGACCTGAAGAAACTTGCGCTTCGGTGAATACACCGTCATTGACTGTCTTGTCCTGGCTCAGGCCTGGCTGTGCGACAAAGAGGCCAATCAGCATTGTCAGGCCAGCCGTAAAGTGTCCCGATTTTTTCATTACCTTCCTCCAATACCGAGAGCAATCAGCCCCGATAACTGCATTGATTAAAATAATATAGACCTAAAAACAATGTACACCTTTAGCATAACGATAAACCAGCAGCGACTACAGTTCAAGCTAAGAGACGCATAGTCTCATCGATATCCGGAGATTTTTGACAGTCAATTCAGACAATTAGCAAGCTTAAATTACTCCAGATTTCATGAACACTACCTGAATAACACCACTTCTACATGCCCATATCATCGAACTGACCAGCAGTCCGGAACTCCAAAAATCTTTCTGATGACGAACGTCTGCTTAGTGGCTCAATAATCAAATGCATGTTTTCATTGCTCAAGACAATCTAGAAATCAGACATTAGCAGAAAATAAAACCGACTTGTTTTGACCGATAAAAATATTCGTTCCAGACTTAACGACATGAGATGCAAACACCGACTTGGCTTTTTAATAAGAGCTTATTTTTAGGTATCATTATACTCTAAGTACCTCATGCCGGATGAATTAATAACGCGAGAAAGTAATCGAAGCATCTCCATCGACGCCTTGATAGGGCTGCTAAGGCTCGGGTGTCATGCATCGGGTAACGATATGCGTAATATTGGCTAGAACGGAATAGCATCAATCAGGTCGAAATATATGAAAAAACCGCAAGGCTTCACATTGCTGGATTTGATGGCTTTCTTAGCCATCTTCACCCTAATAATTACGATAGCCCTCGCAGCATTTCAGAACTACTCCATCCGCGCAAAGTTCTCTGAGCTTGTCCTTGCAGCGATCCCTCACAAAGAAGCTGTCGAGCGTGCAATCCAGATTCGAAATCCGTCGGCCCTAACTGATCTCGATGGGGGATCTCTAGGCATACCAGATAATATTACGGTCGGTGAAACGGCCCACGGTGTCATGGTTGCTGATGGAGTAATCACAATGACATGGCAGCATGATTCTACCATCCTGGATGGGATGACCTATACGTTGACTTTAGATGACGCCAAACCCCCTATACAGTGGTCACGAGGAGGCTCTTGCGTCGGCAAACGCCTGTGTTAAAGGCGCTAATTCCGGCGCAAACCTTTACATGACTTGCAATTCCTGGGCAGCTGAATAATACGCTCTCTACTGTTTCTAAGCGGTACAGGCATAATAAGAAAGGGACAGATGATTGATAGCCAAATGAGAACGATAGTGATCGGCTCAATCAACGTAAAACAAGACATCAAGATGCATCGGCCAATCTTGTGCTTAAATCATTTATATAGCTAGGTCGACGCTTAATGGGCCCATTCCAACTGTTACAGCAGAGCTCAGCAAATCTCATCACAGTTAGCTTTGTGTTTGGGCTCCTGGTAGGAAGCTTCCTCAATGTCGTAATCTACCGCCTGCCAATCATGCTTCAGAGAAACTGGAGACAACAATGCTTCGAATTTCTTGAGATAGAGGATCCGCAGCCAGCGGAAAAAAATAGTCCACTTACCTGGAAAAACCTGTCATTGGCAGAACCCGCTTCTCACTGCCCTCAATGCCAGCACCACATCCGAGCCTGGGAAAATATCCCACTGGTCAGCTATGTGCTGCTTGGTGGCAGATGTGCCAGTTGCAAAGTGAGAATCCCGTTTCGGTATCCCGCCGTGGAGCTGGCTACTGGGTTTTTGTCAGCTCTTGTTGCGGTGAATTTTGGCGGCACATGGCTTACGCTGGCGCTCCTGCTTTTTGTCTGGGCACTGGTCGCACTCACCATGATTGATTTTGATCATCAACTGCTGCCGGACAATATTACTCTCCCGCTGCTCTGGCTTGGCCTGGCAGTCAACACTTGGGATCTCGGAACCGGCGTCACAACTCAGGAATCAGTTCTTGGAGCCGCTGGTGGCTACCTGTCACTCTGGTCGGTTTACTGGGTTTTCAAACTGGCAACCGGCAAGGACGGAATGGGTTATGGCGACTTTAAATTGCTTGCCGCACTGGGCGCATGGTTGGGGTGGCAAGCCTTGCTCCCCATTGTCTTACTTTCGTCACTAGCTGGGGCAACTTTTGGTATTTGCAGGACGCTCCTTACGAGCAGGGACAAATCAGCGCATATGCCATTTGGCCCGTTTCTGGCCGGCGCCGGCCTCATCATGATGATCTGGGGACACCAGGTCTTTTCTTTTTGTGTTAGTCGGTTCTTGCTATGACGCGTCCACAATTTAGTACATTTATACCTAGCAGTGGTCGACGATGTTTGTAGTCGGCCTTACCGGAGGCATCGGCAGCGGTAAGAGCACGGTTGCTGAGATGTTTGCCGCCCTGGATGTAGAGTTAGTTGACGCTGATATCGCCGCTCGAGAAGTCGTGGCACCGGGCACCCATGCTCTGGCAGAAATAGCTAAGCATTTCGGCTCCGAGATACTCATGACAGATGGTGGTCTAGACCGTGGAGCGCTGCGACAGATAATTTTCCATCAAAAGAAGGAGAAGCACTGGTTAGAAGAGCTCTTACATCCACTAATCAGAAGATGGTTGACGCAAAAAATCTCCAGCTGCCGAACCACTTATTGCCTGCTTGTTTCCCCGCTTCTGCTCGAAACCGGGCAGGCGGAACTGGTTGACCGTATCTTAGTCGTCGACGTCTCGATCGATACACAAATCGCGCGCACGCTTGCTCGGGATGGTGGAGATGAGCGCACTATTCGCGCAATAATTGCATCGCAAATAGGTCGAAGTCAGAGACTCGAATATGCAGATGACATCATCGGCAATGAGCTGCCACTAAAGCCCCTCAGGCAACGGGTTCAGAAACTACATCAAGGGTATTTGGCGATGGCAGGAGCCAAGAAGTAACAATGAAATTCAATAAAGCGCGCCGAGTAGATTGTCCAACCTGCCAGGCCGCGGTAGTGTGGACAAGCTCGAACAAACACCGCCCGTTTTGCAGTGAACGGTGCAAGCTGATTGATCTGGGCGAATGGGCCACAGAAAAACACACCATTGCCGGCGAACCGATCTACCCCGAAGTTGGCGAGGGCTCGGATAACGTCCAGTAGCCGACAGTAGTTGAACCGTGCGTTCTATCTGAAAAGCCCATTGCACTAATAGTGATGCTTAGCATAGTCGTCGCCAACGCAATTTACTCCACTATTTTGTCGAATGCCCCGATACCCGCAACGCCTGCCGCCCCCCGCTTTAGAGCTATGCGAACATCACTGCGTTTCATGCCCCCAAGAGCATATACCGGCAGAGAAACAGAAGCGGCCAGCTCCTCAAATCTGCTCCAGCCCAGTGGCGATTTACCCGGATATTTGGCCGTCGAAGCCACTGGCGAGAGCAGCGCATAATCAAATCCAAGTGCTTCAGCTTTCGTCAGTTCTTCCCTGGAATGACACGAGCAGCCCACAAAGCGTGAACGCTCGCCCACGCTCGTCTGCAGCCTTCCCAATTCAGTGGACGTGAGATGAATGCCGACCTCATGAGGCAAATCTTTTTCAAGGGAAAATGAACCATTCACAATCAAACGTGACCGACAACCCCGCAGCATGTCGAGGCTCCTGTGGGTCCAGTCCAGAAGTTGATCGTGGGTCAAATGCTTTTGTCGAATCTGAAGTGCCTGCGCGCCGGATTGCGCAAAAGCGCCGAGATATGCGGACAGCTGAGGGAAGTTTTTGAATTGCGGTGTAATCGCCATTTGCGTCGGTAGCTGGAGCAGATTAATGATCCGGTGGTTCGCTTCAGGGAACTGACGGAACTCCATGTCCTTTGGCGCCAGCCACTGAATTTTCTGCCCTTCTCGGCCAGCGGCTACACCGTCAAACTCGGTGACTTGCCACACATCCAGCAGAACCTGTTTGTCACCATAATCATGCTGAATCTTGATGAAGGGATACGCGGCACGAATCCGCAGCCCGATTTCTTCACGAATCTCGCGCCGCAGAGCAGCGAATACTGTCTCAGCCAACTCAAGCTTACCGCCCGGAAATTCCCAGAGATTTCCCTGATGACTGTCCGGCGGGCGCAGCGCGACAAGCACTTCCTGATTGGAATTTCTGATGATTGCGACTGCAACATGCAGCATGGAGAGACACCTGAGAGAGACGCTTAAAAGCTAGGTTCGATACTCCGCATTGATCCGGACGTAATCGTGCGAAAGATCTGAAGTCCAGACGGTTTCAGTATAGCTTCCCCTGCCAAGCTCGACCGAAATTTCAATGTCAGTCTGGTCGACCTGCTGTTTTCCCAGGCTCTCTGAATAGCTTGCCGACAATTCACCGTTTTCAATCAGACTGAGCTTACCTAAGTTAATGCTGACACCTGAAAGATCAAGATGCTCGACCTCCGCACGGCCAACAGCGGCCAATATTCTTCCCCAGTTGGGGTCAGAAGCAAACAAGGCGGTTTTAACCAGCGGAGATTCAGCCAGCGCATAGGCGACGGCGAGACATTCCTGTTCATTTCCGCCCCCGGTCACCTTAACAGTAATAAACTTCGTTCCACCTTCGGCATCCCTGATCAGGTCGGTAGCAAGTTCCTGAAAAATGTCACGAACTGCTGCTAGGTACGATTCCTGATCGGCTGCCTGCAGTTCATCAAAGACGACGCCTCTGCCACTGGCAACAAGCATGCAGGCATCATTGGTTGAGGTGTCGCCGTCGACTGTAATTCGATTGAAACTTTGAGATACGACATCTTCGAGTTGTCCTTGCAGCGTTGCCGGCTGAACGCGAATATCGCTGAAGACAAACGCAAGCATAGTAGCCATATTTGGCTTTATCATACCTGCTCCTTTGGCGATACCGCTGATCCGACAGTCTTGCCCAGCAAGTTGGAGTGACCGCGTCCTGAATTTGGGGTGGGTGTCCGTCGTCATGATGCCGGTGGCGGCAGGGAGCCAGCTGTCTGGAGCAAGAGCCGCATAAAGCTCAGGAATCGCAGCGTGAATCTTATCAGCAGGCAGAGCCTCACCAATTACGCCAGTGGAAAATGGCAGAACCTGTACGGCCTGGACTCCGGCCGCATCTGCTAGCCATTGACAACACTGCAGAGCCACTTTTTCACCCTCCGCACCGGTTCCGGCATTGGCATTGCCCGTATTGATGAGAAAATAGCGGGTATTGGCAGTGGCGAGGTGCTCGCGCGCGATCTTAACTGGAGCGGCACAGAACGCATTTCGGGTAAATACACCGGCGAGGGTGGCCTCTTCCGGAACTTCAATCAACACAAGATCGAGGCGGTCCCTATAGCGAATTCCGCTGGCAAGCGCAGACAGCTTTACCCCTGATATGTGTGTCGTATCCCCGGCGTTCAATGGTGTTTTTGTCATAGGCGTCGTTGCAGCTTTTCGATCTTACGAAGGCCGGAAGTACGCAAAAGTTATCCGCCGGACACGCCGGTAAAGCACTTCCGTTGGCCTCGGATATTCTGACTCACTAGGAAATCTTTCCATGACAAAGCTTATATTTCTTACCAGACCCGCATGGACAAGGGTCATTCCTACCAACTTTTGGCACATCACGCACAAAGGGAGATTGTCTGTCTGATTGCTGAGCATCATCAGTCGGCTGATTTTGTTCCGCAGCGGCAGAGCCAAGCAGCGCTGAGACCTCCTGATGCTGATAGTTCACTCTTTCTCTCGCCGCCTCTTCCCTGCGCTTACGCTCAATCGCATCAGCCGCATCCTCTTGCCTTATCTGAACATGACTCAGGACTCTTACGGCTTCTCGCTGCAGGTTATCCAGCAACTCAGTGAACAAGGCAAACGCTTCTCTTTTATATTCCTGCCGCGGATTTTTCCCGCCATAACTTCGCAGAAAAATACCCTGCCTGAGATGATCCATCGTGGCCAGATGATCTTTCCAAAGGCCATCGAGAATCTGCAGACTGATCTGCTTTTCGAATAGCCGCATATTCTCGCCGACCGCTGTGGATTTGAGTTCGTACTCTTGTTCCAGAATGTCGATCAGCTTACGCTTCAACTGGTCTTCATACAGCTGATCATCCTCGTCCAGCCATTGCTGGATTGGCTGACTGGTGTTGAATTCCGTCTTAACCGCAGCTTCCAGAGCTGGAATGTCCCACTGCTCTGGCACGCTCTGAGGCGGGATATATTCATCGACCAGCCCGTAGACGACTTCTTCCCTCATGTCCTTGAGCAGATCTGAGATGTCATTGCTGGCCATGAGTTCGTTTCTCTGGCGATAGATAATAGTGCGCTGATCATTAGCAACGTTGTCGTACTCAAGTAACTGTTTTCGGATGTCAAAATTTCGCCCTTCCACCTTACGCTGGGCCTTCTCAATAGAGCGGGTCACCATGCCATGCTCGATAGCCTCGCCATGCTCCATACCCAGTTTCCGCATGAAGTTCTTTACTCCTTCACTGGCAAAGATCCGAAGCAGATTATCTTCCATAGAGAGATAAAATCTGGAGTACCCGGGATCGCCCTGCCGGCCCGCGCGGCCGCGCAGTTGATTATCTATCCGCCGTGATTCGTGGCGTTCTGTTCCGATGATATGAAGCCCCCCTGCAGCCAGGACCTGGTCATGGCGCTGCTGCCACTGCGACTTGATTTCATCAATATCTTCCTGACTTGGTTTGCTCAGAGCTTCAACTTCAGCCTCCCACTTGCCCCCCAGGACAATATCAGTTCCCCGTCCTGCCATGTTGGTGGCGATAGTCACCGCGCCGGGCCTACCTGCCTGAGCAATAATTTCTGCCTCCTTGGCATGGAATTTCGCATTCAGCACTTCATGGCTAATTTTCTTCTTGCTCAGGTAGTTAGAAAGTATCTCTGACGTATCAATAGAAGCCGTGCCCACAAGTACTGGAGCGCCCTTGTCACAAATTTCGATAATATCGTTAAGAATAGCTTCAAATTTTTCTTCCATTGACAGAAAGATCAGGTCATTTGCATCCTCACGCACCATCGGTACATTGGTGGGAATGACCACAACATCCAGGCCGTAGATCTGACTGAATTCGAAAGCCTCCGTGTCTGCAGTGCCTGTCATGCCAGACAGTTTGCCGTAGAGCCGAAAGTAATTCTGAAATGTTGTAGAGGCCAGAGTCTGGCTCTCGCTCTGAATTTCGAGATTTTCCTTGGCCTCAAGGGCCTGATGCAGCCCTTCTGAAAGCCTGCGCCCCTCCATCGTTCTGCCGGTGTGCTCATCAATGAGTACTATTTTTTTGTTCTGGACTATGTATTCGATGTCCCGGTTGAACAGATGATGGGCTTTTAAGGCCGCATGAACATGGTGCAGCAGAGAAAGGTTTGTCGCCGCGTACAAAGACTCACCTTCTGCCAGAAATTTTTGTTTGATAAGCAGCTCTTCAACGAATTCGTGGCCCGCTTCTGTGAGCTCCACCTGGCGGCTCTTCTCATCGACGGTAAAGTGCCCAGACTCCTCCGGAACAAAATTCTTGTCCATCATCTCCATTTTGGAGACTTCCTGCTTCTCGCCCTTTTCAAGTTTGGGAATGAGTTTGTTCACTGCAAGGTACAGTTGAGAGCTGTCTTCGGCTGCTCCAGAAATAATCAGCGGCGTCCTGGCCTCATCAATGAGGATTGAGTCAACCTCGTCAACAATCGCAAAATTGAGCTGCTTCTGCATTTTATCTTCGAGACGAAAAGCCATATTGTCCCGAAGATAATCAAACCCGAATTCATTGTTGGTGCCATAAGTGATGGAAGCCCCATAGGCCTGACGCTTCTCTTCCGGGGACTGGCCCGACTTCACGACTCCGACCGTGAGCCCTAAGAATTTATAAATCGGACGCATCCAGTTCGCGTCCCGCTCCGCCAGATACTCGTTGACGGTGACGATATGCACTCCTTTTCCGGAAATTGCGTTGAGATACGCGGGCAGCGTCGCAACCAGAGTTTTGCCTTCTCCGGTACGCATTTCAGCAATATCACCTTCGTTCAGAACCATGCCGCCGATCATCTGCACATCAAAGTGGCGCAAACCTAAGGTCCGCTTACTGGCTTCTCTGACCACCGCAAATGCTTCGGGCAGGATGCTGCCGAGAGCCGCCCCGCCCTCCAGCTTTTGGGCAAATTCACCCGTCTTGCCGGACAACTGTTCGTCAGATAGCTGTTTCAGCTCCTGCTCGTACGCATTGATTGCGGTAACGATTTTGTTCATTTTCTTCAGCTTGCGAGAATTGCTGCTGCCAAAGATTTTGTTAAGGATATTCATAAGCTGAAAACCGGTATCAGTAGATAGATTTGAGTGCTTCAAGCACAACATCTCACCCTGTGGTAATGTACCCACCGCAAGCAAGAGGGCCTCACAAGGGATTTATCTGATCGTACGGTGAATGTAGGCGGCGGGGTCGACGACTCGGCCGTTTTTATAGACTTCGAAATGTACGTGCGGGCCGGTCGAACGACCTGTCGAGCCGACCAGAGCAATGTTCTGGCCTTTTTCTACGATATCACCGACCTCAACCAATAGCTTTTCAGCGTGCGCATATCGGGTCGTATAGCCGCTGCCGTGGTTAACCTCGACCATCAATCCGTAGCCGGAGCGGGGTCCGGACCAGGTCACAACTCCCGAAGCGACAGTATTGATCTCTGCACCTGCACGACCTGTGGTGAAATCCAGACCCGCATGGAAGGACATCCGACCGGTGAAAGGATCCGGTCGCTGACCAAAGCGGGAGGCTATCCAGCCTTGCTCAATCGGGCGGCCTGCGATAAATATCTCTGACTGAATTTTTCGGTCATCGAGCAGATCTTCCAGAACCTGGAGCTGACTCTGCCGATCTTGCAGTTGTCTTTCGAGTCTGTCGAGGGCGTTGAGGAACCCGGACTCACTGAACTCACTGCCTCCGCGAACCGGTCCGCCGACTGCAACAATGGGTTGGCTAAAATCGAACTCTCCGTTGTCAAAATCTGACATACGGGTAATGCGCTCTCCCATCGCATCAAGCCTCACCAATCGAGCCTGCATCATCGCCAGTCTGAGGCTTAGCGCTTCGAGTCCACGCTGGGACTCCTGCTTCAGCTCTTCCAGCTCGATTTCCTGCAAACTCAGCTGTTGCTGCCAGTTGCGGGCAGCGTCTTCGGTCAGTAAAGAAGCATTGCTAGAAATGGCTAGCTGATAGCCAAAATAACCGAGCGCGACGGGGGCGCCCAGCAGGCATACCGACAACAACCCCTTCACCCATCCCTTCAGAATGATGGTTCGGGTGTGACCGTGTCGTTGGTTGACTAGTATCAGCTTCATTGCTTGGCTTAATTTCTGGCTAATCGAAGCAAGTCATGGGGTTAGATAGGCAAAAATTCAATATCCGACCGTAAAGGAGTAATCGGCTTCTCTCTCGAACGGGAAGCGTTCGGAAAATATCTCGCTAGTTCAGTAGGTTGGAGAGAAAAGAGATTATGCGGCGAGCACAGGCTTCACGTAGGATATCGGTACGTTCGATTCCTCGTCGAAGCTGACGATTTCCCAGGCATCCTCGTTTACTTCCAGCATTCTTAATAATGCATTATTGAGGGCATGTCCAGATTTGTACCCTTTAAATTCGCCAATCAGGCTATTGCCCAACAGGTACAAATCTCCGATCGAATCCAGAATCTTGTGCTTAACGAATTCATCCTCGTACCGCAGACCATCTTCGTTCAGGACCTTGTAATCGCCGACGGCGATCGCGTTATCCATACTTGCACCCAGAGCGAGGTTCCGATTTCTGAGTTCTTCGAATTCATGCATAAAGCCAAAGGTTCTGGCCCGGCTCACCTCTTTTACAAAGGAGGTACTTGAAAAGTCGATCGTGGCATTTTTTGTGTATTTTTTGTATACGGGATGATCGTAAAGCAGCGTGTAGCTCACCTTGAAGCCATCAAACGGCTCGAGGCTTACCGATTTATCACCCTGCTCCAGGCGGATTGGCTTCTTGATCTTGATAAACTGCTTGAGTTCGCTCTGCTCTTCAATGCCGGCTGACTGTATCAGAAAGACAAACGGGCCAGCACTGCCATCCATAATAGGCACTTCTGGCGCGCTGACGTCTACGAACGCGTTATCAATGCCGAGACCAGACATGGCTGACATGAGGTGCTCGATGGTTGAGATTCTGACGTCTCCCTGAACTAGACAGGTCGACAGGGTAGTATCACCAACATTTGTTGCTGTCGCCGGGATCTGCACAACAGGATCAAGGTCAACTCGACTGAAAACAATTCCAGTATTCACCGGCGCCGGACGCAGCGTCAGATAAACTTTCTCCCCCGTATGGAGGCCGACGCCAGTGGCCCGGATCACGTTTTTTAATGTTCTCTGTCTCAGCATAGAGTCGCCTGATGACTGCGTCGGTGTGACGGTCGTTGGTGGTGAGACCTCACCTTCCTGATTAAGTTCCCTCGCAGAGTCCGAAGGTATACCAGTTTTTCGTCAGGGGTTGCAGAAACTGAAGTGGCTGATATTCAGGGTTCTACGCTGATCGCCAAGATAACGGATCAACCCCCGCCGATAAGCCCCAATAAATCTGTATTGCGGGCCCGCCAAAAAGATGGAAACACACAGGAGAAGCGGGCCACCCCGAAGGTTCGACTAACAATATTTGAAGCAGAGCCAGTGCCAATGCCGGGATCAAAAAGCAGCTGAGGGGAGCACTTCATCCCTGATCCCGATGCCGGGGCAACCGATCTGTTGCCGCAGGGCTAGTCCGCCTGCCTTCTCAGAAACGCAGGGATATCAAGATAGTCGATATCAGCTTCTGCACCAACCGCCTGCGCCACAACAGCACCACGGTCAACCGGGCGATTCCGCAATACGGCAGGCCTGTCCAGCTGGCTGTAATCCGTTTGCTCTCGCTGCGTGTTGTCGACAACTTTCTTGGGTTTGGCTTGCCCGCCACCCAGTCCGGTTGCTACCACGGTCACTCGCATCTCATCACCCAATTCCGGGTCAATTACTGTGCCAACAACCACTGTGGCATCATCTGAAGCGAACTCTTCGATGGTATCACCGACTTCTGAAAATTCACCCAGGGAAAGGTTCTCTCCTGCTGTGATGTTCACCAGTATCCCGCGGGCCCCCTGAAGATTGACATCTTCCAGAAGCGGCGAGCGGATGGCTGACTCCGCCGCCTCACGAGCTCTGCCCTCACCTGTTGCAAATCCGGTGCCCATCATGGCCATGCCCATTTCTGACATGACTGTTTTTACATCGGCAAAATCAACATTGATCATGCCGGGATGCATAATCAGATCAGCGATGCCTTTTACGGCACCCAGCAAGACATCATTCGCCGCCTTGAATGCATCAAGCAGTGAAGCTTCCTTACCCAAAACATCCAGCAGCTTCTCATTGGGGATCGTGATCAGCGAGTCCACATTGGCTGAAAGTTGCTCAATACCCTGCTCAGCAATCGCCCAGCGCTTCTTTCCCTCGAAAGGAAACGGTCTTGTGACCACAGCGACGGTGAGAATGCCAAGTTCTCGGGCTACTTCAGCAACAATCGGCGCGGCACCGGTACCAGTACCGCCGCCCATGCCGGCAGTAATGAACACCATATCCGCACCGCTCAGAATGTCTGCGATCTGGTCTCGATCTTCCAGAGCAGCCTGTCGCCCGATCTCCGGGTTAGCTCCTGCTCCCAACCCTTTGGTGATACTGGTGCCCATCTGCAAGATGGTCTTAGCCTTCAGGTTATTTAGGGCCTGTGAGTCCGTGTTGGCGCAGATAAAATCAACACCATCAACCTGATTGGTAATCATGTGATGGACAGCATTGCCACCGCCACCGCCGACTCCCAGCACTTTAATCACCGCGCTTTGCGGAATGTTGTCTATTAGCTCGAACATAAAATCCCCTCGTTTGCTCGAATTATTCTCACTATCATGCAATCAGACAGTTTTCAGAAGTTCCCTTGAAACCAACTTTTCACTCTGTCAACCAGATGAACTTGCGGAGCACGCCTCGACTCCAGGCCTTCGCGCTCCTGATGTTGCTTTAACCCATAAAGCAGAAGACCGACACCTGTAGAGTAGATGGGGTTTCGAACGATATCGGCCAATCCATTTACACTGTGTGGCGCACCGATACGGACCGGAGCGTGAAAAATTTCCTCCGCCAGTTCAACTACCCCTTCCATCTTGCTGGTCCCGCCGGTCAAGACCACACCGGCGGCCAGCATATTTTCAAAACCGCTACGCTGGAGTTCTGCCTGAACCAAAGTAAAGAGCTCGTCATAGCGAGGCTCGACAACTTCAGCCAGGGATTGCCTGGATAACTCTCTGGGGGGCCGGTCACCCACACTGGGTACTTTTATAGTGTCATCCGGATTGGCCAGCTGAGTCAGCGCGCAGGCGTACTTAATTTTTATTTCATCAGCATTCTCAGTCGGAGTCCGAAGCGCCATGGCAATATCATTAGTTACCTGATCTCCAGCGATTGGTATCACGCCGGTGTGCCGAATCGCACCCTCGGTGAAAATGGCGATATCCGACGTTCCTCCGCCAATGTCAACGAGACAGACACCAAGCTCTTTTTCATCTTCGGTCAATACGGCATAGCTGGAGGCGAGCTGCTCAAGAATGATTTCATCTGTTTCAAGACCGCAGCGGCGGATGCATTTGTCTATATTTTGCACCGCATTTATTGCGCAGGTGACAAGGTGCACCTTTGCTTCCAGGCGAACCCCTGACATCCCCAATGGTTCTTTAACACCTTCCTGAGAATCAATGATGTATTCTTGGGGAAGTATATGAAGCACTTTCTGATCGGCCGGAATAGCGACTGCCTGAGCTGCATCAATCACCCGTTCAATATCGGCTTTCATCACCTCTCCGTCCCGGATTGCGACAATGCCGTGAGAATTCATACTGCGAATGTGGCTGCCGGCAATTCCGGCATACACCGAATGAATCTGACAGCCGGCCATGAGTTCAGCCTCTTCAATCGCGCGTTGAATAGACTCAACCGTCGACTCAATGTTGACTACAGTGCCTTTCTTGAGACCACGGGATTTATGACTTCCTATTCCGACAATATCCAGACTGCCACCGGGATTGATATCGCCCACAATCGCCACCACCTTGGAGGTGCCGATATCTAGGCCTACAATCATGTTCTCACCGACCGCTTCATTCATCAGTTAAACCGTCCGCACGGCTGCTGGCTACATTGAAAATGCCTGAGACTGAAACACCAGCTTGCTTCATCTGACAGCCAACTCCAGCGAGTCTTCCGCGACCAGTTTGACCGCGATCCCGTTGTCATATCTCAGGTCTACTGACTCAAGCTTCTCAGAGACCATCAACTCAGGACTTTGATAAAACTCGGCAAATCTCGCCAGACGCTCGAGAATTTTCTCTCGCCCCAGCGTGACCTGTATCGAATCGTTAAGAATCAGGCTCCAGTTCCCACGTGGACTCAGACTCAGAGAGGTTACTCTCAGCCCCACCGGAAAAAGTTGCTGACTCACGGCACGGTACTGTTCCATAACCCGGTACTGTTCACCCTCCGAACCAACCAGTAATGGCAGTCCAGCGGCGCGCCGGCGCCCGGGCGGCTCAAAGATTTCACCGAACTGATTGAGTAATTTCTCGTCACCCCATCGGGCAATCGCAACCTCTTCCTGAATCTCCAAGACCAGCGTGTCGGGCCACACTTTCTTTGCAGAGGCACGCCGGACCCAAGGATGTTGTTCAAGGCTCTGTTTTGTTCCCAAGACGTCAAAGGCGAAAAAACTGGTGCCCAAATACCGCGAAATCAAGTTTTTGAGCTCTGCTTCGGTCACAAACTGCTGTGCACTTTCAACTCGAACCTTGGACACGGGGCGACTGATCGCATGCGCCAGATTTTCTCCATTCTGCTGGACGACGAGCATTATCATTGTGGTTACAAGACCGGCGAGCACATAGCGTTTTCTCGCAGCAGTCTTCGTGTTAAGCGGCCTACCACCCCGATGGACGCGGCCGGGTGACATCTTAATTGAGGTCTGTGCTGACGACCTTTTAGTGGCTTTCAACATGGCAAGAGCTTACCCGTTCAGTTTTCCGTCAAGTATGCGCAGGACCAATTCATCAAAATCAATACCAACCCGGGCAGCTGATTTTGGGACGAAACTGTGAGAGGTCATACCCGGCACTGTATTCACCTCCAGAAGGAAAAAATCACCGGCCGCGTCTTCCATAAAATCCACTCGGGCAAGCCCGCTGCAGCCCAGCGCACTGTAAGCACTTTTAATCAGGGCCTCAGCTGCCGCCATACGCTCGCTGCTTAGCGGAGCGGGGCAGACAATTCGTGTGCCCTCGTCAACGTATTTGGCAGTAAAATCAAAAAACTCCCGGTCGGTCTCAAGCAGAATCGTTGGCATCAACTCTTCGTCCAGGACTCCGGTCGAATACTCAGGGCCTTCGATATACTTCTCAGCCATCACGCCTTGCCGAAATGCGCAGGCCTCTCTGTAGGCCCTTTCCAATGATCCCGGAGAATCAGCAATAGCGATGCCCAAACTTGAACCACCATAAATGGGCTTCACAACAGCCCGCCCAAAACCTTTTATGACCTCTTCCCAGTCACTGTCCTCATTGAGCACAGTGAACGGGGCAGTTGCCAGGCCCATCTGACACCAGATCTGCTTACTCTTGACCTTGTCCATTGCCAAGGCGGAAGCCAGAACACCAGACCCGGTGTAAGGAATCTGCAGCAGGTCCAAACACCCCTGCATGACCCCGTCTTCTCCACCCTGACCATGCAACATGTTGACGACCAGATCCGGCGCTGCCGACTTAAGCTCGTCAACGATGTTTTCACCAACATCAATCACCGTTGTACGCACCCCCAGGCTGACCAGACTGCTGGCAACCGCCTGGCCGCTCAACAGGGAAATCTCTCGCTCTGAAGAGGTCCCGCCCATCAACAAGACGACATGCCCGGCTTTCGCCAGTACCTGTTCTCTATTTATCGTTCTCATTGGCATTTTTCTTAACCCAAAAGGCCAGTTTCTTCTTTGAAAATCAACAAATTACCGATCCATAAAACCCTTGGATGCCAGAAGCCTCGATAATCCGCCCACACTCCCGGCTCCCTGCGTCAAAACCATATCCCCAGGAAGCAGTATTTCATTGAGAATATGACGCACATCTTTTTCTTTTTTGACGTAAAGCGGTTCTACCTTGCCGCGCAGCCGGATACTTCTGGTCAGGCTGCGGGAGTCGGCGCCTGGAATTTTGCTTTCACCAGCCGAATAGACATCCAGCAGTAGCAGCACATCCACAGCTGACAACACTTCGACGAAGTCTTCATACAGATCTGCCGTCCGGCTGTAGCGATGGGGCTGAAACACCATCACCAACCGGCGATCCGACCAGCCAGACCTGAGCGCCTCAACAGTCGCCGCGACTTCAGAAGGATGGTGACCGTAGTCATCTATGAGGGTGACCTCTCCCCCCGGTATCGGAAAATCGCCCTGCACATCAAATCGTCGTCCGACACCCGCAAAATCCCTGATCCCCTTAATAATGGCCTTATCGCTGACACCTTCATCGGCAGCAATAGCCACGGCTGCTGTCGCGTTGAGCGCATTGTGGCGACCCGGCATGGCGAGCCTGATTTTGAGAGGCCGCTTGCGTTCGGGACGTGTCACCTGAAACTCAATCTGGCCGGCTTTCTGCTGAAATTCGGTAATGCGATAATCGGCCTCTTTCGAGAAGCCATAGGTGAGAACTGGGCGAGACAGTTGAGCAATAATGCTTTTTACACCGGGGTCATCAATACAAAGAACGGCGAGCCCGTAAAAAGGCAAATTATGCAGAAACTCTACGAAATAGTTTTTGAGGTTCTCAAAGTCACCACCATAAGTGACCATGTGGTCAGCTTCGATATTCGTGACCGCAGCCACCATAGGTTGCAGGTGCATGAATGAGGCATCACTTTCATCCGCCTCTGCCACCAGGTACCTGCTCTCACCCAAGCCGGCGTTACTCCCTGAGCTGTTGAGCAGCCCGCCAATGACATAAGTAGGATCCAGACCCCCAGCAGCAAACACCGAGGCAACAATACTGGTCGTTGTGGTCTTACCGTGCGTTCCTGCTATCGCAATCGCATGACGATAACGCATAAGCTCAGCCAGCATCTCGGCCCGCGGTATTAGCGGCTTCTGTTGACTGATTGCTGCCCTGATTTCCGGATTACGCCTGTTGATCGCGCTCGAATACACCACCACATCCGCCTTTGCCACGTTAGCAGCCTCATGCCTGAGATAAATCCGAGCGCCCATATTTTCCAGGCGATCTGTAGCGGCAGAGGGTTTAAGGTCAGATCCCGTAATGCGATAGCCCTGATTGAGGAGCACCTCGGCGATTCCGCACATGCCGGCACCCCCAATTCCGACAAAATGGATGGTGCGGATACGCCTCATCTCAGGGATATCGCTCAGGTAAGGCCTAACCATGAGCTGCCTCCAGACAGTGACCGGCAATACGGGTGTGGGCGTCGAATATCGCCACTTTCCTCGCGTTCAGCCCCATCTCTTTTATTCGCTCCAGATCGCTCATAAGTACGGCAAGCACCTGTCTCAGCCGGTCGACATCAAGCTCGTGCTGCTCAATCACCTCGGCCGCACCAGCGGCGCGCAACCAGTTGGCATTCCGCAGTTGCTGATGGTCTTCATGAAAAGGGTAAGGCACGAAAATAGCCGGCTTGGCAGCAACCGCAAGCTCACAAACCGTGCTAGCTCCGGAGCGGCACAGGACAATGTCGGCCCATTGATAGGCCTCGCCCATCCGATCGATAAATGCCACCACCCGGTGTGCCTCCTCCGTATCGTGCCCTAGTTCCTCATAGCGCTGCAGAGTCCGGGCAAATTGCCGGCGTCCAGTTTGGTGGAGGGTTTTTACGCTCCCTGCAGGTGCAGACGCAATCAATTCCGGCAGAATGCTGTTCAGTGCCTCAGCACCAAGGCTTCCACCTAACACAAGCAGCTTCAGTGAATGGCCAGTGGCGACCGTCAGGGAATGCGCATTGCGCAATTCGCGGATTTCTCTGCGCACTGGATTGCCGGTATAGCTCACTTTTGAAGCAGCAGGAAAAGTCGAGGGAAATGCCTCCATGGCTCGAATTGAAAACGGAAACAGCAGTTTGTTGGTCAAACCCACAACAGCGTTTTGCTCATGAATCAGAAGCGGGAGTCCCATTGTCTTTGCCGCCAACCCTGCCGGCCCGGCCACAAATCCCCCCATGCCCAGGACGCTGTCTGGCCGGACTCTTCGCAGCACCTTCAAGGACTCCCAGAATGCACGTACCAGCATGAACGGCGCGAACAGAAGGCGCATGAATCCTTTACCTCGCAGACCCTGCACCGGGACTGTGTGAAGGGGTATTTCTGTATTCGCGAGCAACTCATGCTCAAGCCCTGAAGGCGTGCCCAGCCATTCAACTTCGGCGCCCAGCATTTGCAATTCTCTGGCGACAGACAGTGCAGGAAAGATATGTCCGCCGGTACCCGCCGCCATTATCAGCACTGTAATTGGGGAATTTACCATTCACCGGAACCCTGCTGCTCAAGGGACGACGAATTGTCATTCTCATATTGTATTCGGAGCAAAATGGCGGCCATATAACAGCAAACAATGAGACTCGCGCCCCCATAGCTCAGAAAAGGCAGTGTTAAGCCTTTCGTTGGCAGCAACCCAATATTCACTCCAATATTGATCAGGGCCTGGCCGGCGAATAACAGCGACACTCCAAAAGCAACATAAGCCGAAAACAATTCCCCTCGACTGAGCGCCTGCCTGCCAATTCTGAAGCCCGTATAGACGAGACACATAAACAAGAAAATCACTAAACCTACACCTAAGAGGCCCAGCTCCTCTCCAATGATTGCCAGCACAAAATCATTGTGTGCTTCAGGCAGAAAATACAGTTTTTGGATGCTATTACCGAGTCCGACGCCAAACCACTCGCCTCTCCCAAATGCGATCAGCGCCTGAGTCAGCTGATAGCCTCCGTTGAACACATTTTCCGCTGCCCATGGATTCCAGTAAGAAGTAAATCTTTCGAGCACATAGGGTTTCATCACTGCGATGTAGGTGACGCCTCCCACGCAGAGCAGCAGCAAGGGCAAAAATCGCGAGATCTTGGCACCTGCCAGAAAGATCAGACAAAAGACAGTTGCCAGTAAGATGACCATCGCCCCATGATCCGGTTCGAAATGCAGCAGGACCACGGCGCCGGCCACCACCAGAAGGGGTTTCACAAAACCAACAAATGCCCCGCGCACTTCATCCGCATGCCGCTCCAGATAGGCCGCCACATAAACAACAATAAATACCTTAGCCAGTTCGGAAGGCTGAAGATTGAATAAGCCCAGATCAATCCATCGAGCACTGCCATTGACGACCCTGCCAACGCCAGGAATCAAAACCAGCGTCAGCAGAGCGAAAGAAAGCAACAGCAGATAGGCACTGATACTGCGCCAGAATCTCATGGGCAGATGAAGGGTTGTCAGCATCGCAATACAACCCAGCACCGCAAACACACTCTGCCGTTTGAGGTGAAAAAATGGATCACCGTAGCGGCTGCTGGCTATTTCCACGGATGCAGACGTCATCATAAGCAAACCGAGAGTCAGCAGGACACTCACGGTAAGGAGCAAGCCGTTTATTCTGGGTAATGCTTGTTTAGATGCCGGGATGCGATGGGCTACCGAAGCCATTTTCATTGCAATAGCCCCACCGACTGAATGAAGCTCAGGCCACGCTCCCGATAATTCGCGTACATATCAAAACTTGCACAAGCTGGTGACAGTAGAACAGCGTCGCCCGGCGCAGCATGAGAAAGCGCGACGGTGACAGCATCATGCATATCCTTTGCAAATACTGCCTGCGTTTCTGGGTTCAAAGCCAGGGCAAGTTCTTTGGCGTCTTTGCCAATCAGTATGACTTTTTTGCTCCATCGATTAACCACCGGCACCAGATCACTGAAGTCTGCGCCTTTGCTCACGCCACCGGCGATCAGAATTATGTGCCCGCCAATATGCTTACCGAGACCCTCCACAGCGGCAACGGTTGCTCCAACGTTGGTCCCTTTAGAGTCATTGTAAAACTCAACGCCGGCAACGTTCGCCACCCATTCACAGCGGTGAGGCAGACCGGAGAAGCCGAGCAACGCCTTTCGAATGGCCTTGATTTCAATTCCGACTGATAGGGCCAAGCCGATGGCTGCCAGACAGTTGGCAATATTGTGCTGGCCAAAAATTTTAAGCTCTGATACCGAAACTATCTTCTCAAACTGAAAAGCGAGATATTGATCTTCCCCTTCTTGCAGCAAACCCAGACCGTTAACACCGGGACGATCGAATCCGAAATCGATGCTTGGCAGCGCGTCCAGATTCTGCGGAGCACTGGAAGGCTCGCTCCGATTGATCACGACCTTTTTACAGCCGCGAAATATGCGCTGCTTTGCGACAAGATATTCATCCATGTCGTCATAGCGATCCATATGATCCATGCTGACATTGAGCAGCACCGCCACTTCAGCATTCAGAGATTCAGTGGTTTCCAGCTGAAAACTCGACAGCTCAAGCACATAGAGATCTTTCGGCTGCCCCAGCAGCAAATCCAAAGCAGGTTTCGCGCTGGCGCTGTCAAGATTGCCACCCAGTCCGTACTTCTTTCCGGCGGCGTCCAGGATTGCAGCGAGCATTTCTACTACTGTACTTTTTCCATTGGAGCCGGTTACTGCCACGACTGGTGATGTCACTTCCCTAGAAAAGAGATCAATATCACCAGAGATTGGAATGCCCGCCGCCCTGGCCTTGATCAATTCTGGCGTTTTTAAGCTGACACCGGGGCTGACAATTATGCGAGAGGCAGAAAGAAATATGCTTTCCTGAAACCCTCCCAGCTGAATGTCCACATGCGGAAACTGGGATTGAAAATCATCAAGATTCGGAGGCTTTAATCTACTGTCTGCGACAAAGAAAGCCTCATTTCGCGCCGCAAGATAACGGGCACAGGACAATCCGGTTGTCCCAAGCCCGATAATCAATGTTTTAGCAACGTTAGCGCTCATGAAAACCCTGTCATTCTTATCGAAGTTTGAGAGTCGCAAGGCCGAACAGCACCAGCATCACGGTAATAATCCAGAAGCGCACAATGACTCTCGGCTCGGGCCAGCCTTTTAATTCAAAATGATGATGCAAAGGCGCCATCCGAAATACGCGCCGACCGGTCAATTTGAAAGAAGCGACCTGAATGATGACCGAAAAGGCTTCGACCACAAAAACGCCACCCATGATGAATAAAATAATTTCATGCCTCGCAATCACCGCCATCACACCGAGCGCGGCACCGAGCGCCAGAGCGCCAACATCACCCATAAAAATCTGGGCCGGATAGGTGTTGAACCAGAGAAAACCCATGCCCGCACCAACGAGGGCCCCTGCGAAAATCACTATCTCTCCCGAGCCCAGGACGTTAGGGATATTCAGATAGGCAGAGAATTCACTGTGACCTGCCAGATAGGCAATAACCCCCAGCGCACCTCCAACCATCACGGTTGGCAATATGGCGAGCCCGTCTAACCCATCAGTCAGGTTGACTGCATTACTGAAAAACACAATCATCAGTGAACTGATCACGACATAGAAGAAGCCGGTATCGACAGCGACTTCCTTGAAGAATGGCACGATGTAGGCAGTCTCAACGGAACTGAGCGCCGTGTAGTAAAGAATCAGCGAAGCCGTGATTGCCACCAGGAATTGCCAGAACAGCTTCCACCTCGGAGCCAAACCCGCGGTATTTTTCTCGAAAACCTTCCGATAGTCGTCAACCCAACCAACCGCCCCGACCGAGAGAGTCACGAGCAAGACCACCCAGACATAGTGATTGCTGAGGTCAGACCACAAGAGCGTGCTCATCGCGATACTCACCAGTATCAGAGCACCTCCCATGGTTGGGGTTCCCGCCTTGCTAAAATGCGTCTCAGGGCCATCGTCTCTGACCACCTGACCAATTTGATGATAATTCAGCCGCCGAATCATCGTCGGACCAATCAGCAGGGACACCCCAAGCGCTGTCAATACGCTGAAGATTCCGCGCATGGTGATGTACTGAAGTACCGCAAAGTTACTGTTGAACTGCATCAGAAAATCTGACAACCAAACCAGCATTAGGCGTCCTCTCCCCTGCGTAAGTCGTTCACCACGCATTCCATTCTGGATCCGCGTGATCCTTTGACCAACACTACCGAATCGGCGTCCAGCTGCTTTGAGGCGTATTCAACCAGCGACTGCTGGTCTTCGAACACGACTCCGCCTTCACCAAAGGTTTCCACAACCAGACTTGCGTAGTCACCAACCGCCCATAGCGAACCGACCCCTGCCCGTTTCGCCATCTCTCCAACTGATTGATGAGCCCGCCTCGATTCGCTGCCGAGCTCTTTCATATCACCGGCAATCAGAATCCGCCTGCCCGAAAAGCTTACTAGCACCTCAATCGCGGCACGAAATGAATTCGGACTGGCGTTATAAGAATCATCCAGAACCAAAGCGCCTCCGAGGCCGTCCAGAGCACAGAGTCGGCCTTGAACCGGCTGCGCGGATTCCAGCCCTCTCTTAACATGATCAAGGCCCGCGCCCGCTTCGAGCGCCACCGCCGCTGCGGCTACTGCATTCATAACGTTGTGTCGCCCCAATAGCTTCATCGATATGTCAAGCGCTCCGGCCGGGGTTATAAGGCAGAAGCTGACACGGCCGTCAGCAAGGCTTTCGATCTCGCCTGCGCGGTATTCGGCGCGGGCGTCTTGCTGCACTGAGAACCGGACAGTCCGGCACCCTCTCACCCGATCGATCCAGGCCTGTACGTGAGGATCATCCTGATTCAGTACCGCAATACCCCCGGGCTTGAGACTGTCCAGGATTTCACCCTTCCCCTTTACGATACCGTCCAAACTGCCAAAGCCCTCTACATGCGCTGCGCTCGCCATGGTGATCAAAGCGATATCAGGGCAGGCCGCGCGCGCGCTAAAATCAATTTCTCCCTGGCGATCGGCACCCATTTCAATGACGGCGTAGCGATGCTCTTCCTGCAGCCTCAAAAGAGTTAGCGGCACGCCGATGGTGTTGTTCAAATTGGCTTCAGTCCGCAGCGTCGGCGCCGCTCCAGAAAGAATGCCAGCAATCAGTTCTTTGATGGTTGTTTTGGCCTGACTCCCTGTAAGGGCGACTACTTTGGCAGTGCTCCTGTCGCGATTCAGCCGAGCTATATCTCTCAATGCGTGATGCGTGTTGTCCACAACTAATTGGGGCACATCAGCATCCGAAGAATGCGCGACAATCGCACCACTAGCCCCTGCCTTGATAGCCGACTCGACATAGTCGTGACCGTCGAATCTTCCTCCTTTCAGCGCAAGAAAAGCCGAGCCACTAGACAGTTTTCTCGAGTCCGTAGACAACTCCGAGAAAAAATTTTCGCCACCCAAATGGCGGGCCGGTAGAGTCTCTGCCAGCGCGCTGAACGACATCTCTCCAATCAAAGCGTTTCGCCTCCGGCAGTCCCGATTCGCGCCTGCAGAGCGATGCGCAGCTGATTTTTGTCGCTGAAGAGAGAGCGGACTCCATGACTTTCCTGATAGGTCTCATGTCCTTTACCTGCAACCAATACCACATCGCCGGGCGCCGCCTGGCTGACCGCTGCTTCGATAGCTGACGCGCGATCACGGATGACCAGGCATTCAGCCGGCTCTGACATTCCGCTGAGAATGTGCTGCGTGATTTCTTCGCCCGCTTCATTACGGGGGTTATCGTCCGTCAAAATGATGTGATCTGCGTATTGTTCCGCGATTTCACCCATCATCGGGCGCTTGCCTTTATCCCGGTTGCCTCCACATCCGAAAACACACCAGATTGCGCCGTCAAAATGATCTCGCAAGGCGCTTAACGCACTGCAAAGACCATCCGGAGTGTGGGCGTAATCGACAAGGGTGGTGATATCAGAGTTACCCACGATTTCCATACGCCCCGAAACCGGCTTCAAACGAGCCACCTGGTCACACAATGTCTGTAATGACGTCCAACTGTCGATCCCCAGATAGGCGATCAAGGCAGTAACAACTGCCAGAACATTACTGAAATTGAAGTGACCAAGAAGCTCAGCCTCTAACCTCGCTTCCCCGACCGGAGTCACCAGGTCGGCAGAGAAGCCGTTCCTATCTAGAGTGACCTGCTTGGCGTAAACGGTAGCAGATGCGTTACCTGCACTATAGGTCCAAACCCGAACGCTATCCGAAACTGCATCGATGAATGAAAGTGCGTACTGATCATCCAGATTAATAACGGCGTTGCACAAACCGGGCATCGTAAAGAGCTGCCTTTTATTTTCTGCATAGCTCTCCATAGACTCATGATAATCAAGATGGTCACGCGAAAGATTGGTAAAAATTGCTGTCTTGAAATTGACTGCTGCCACCCGTTTTTGATGCAACCCAACTGACGACACCTCCATGGCCACAGGATCCAGGCCCCTATGACTCATTTCCGCCAGAGCCTTTTGCGTGAATACCGCATCAGGCGTCGTCAACTCGGTTGCTAACAGGTTGTCGAATGGACCGTAACCCAGCGTACCCATAACACCACAATTCTGACCGACAGCACCCAAAATTTGCGCTATAAATTGTGAGCAGCTGGTTTTGCCGTTGGTGCCTGTGATGCCAAAAATACTGAGCGTCTCACTGGGCCTGCCATAGAATCGAGCTGCGATTTCACTGATTTTTGCGGTCAGATTGTCTACCGCAATAACCGGTTTACCCCGGAGAATCCGGATGCCCTGCCATTCCCCTCCGGACTCAGCCAGAATGGCGGAAACGTCGTGGTCAAGGGCGGCGCTTATGTAATCCCGTGCGTCGTGATTGCGACCGAAGTAGGCAATAAATAAATCGCCCGAAACCAATTTCCTGCTGTCGATCTGAATACCTGTAACCGGCACCGCCAATTCAGGCAGCACATTTACTTCCACTTCAACAAGCCCGGAAATAAGGTCCTGTAATGAAGCAGACATGCTGATTGTCTGAGCTGTACTAGAAGTCATTGGAAACTGCTGCTCAAAATATTTTGCGTGGGTATCTCGTCCGGCGAAATATTTAAGTTTCGCATGGCACCAGCGGCAATTTGCGAAAATACCGGCGCAGCAACCTGTCCACCGTAATGCTCATCACCTCTCGGTTCATTGATCACCACGACAACAACGATCTTGGGGTCTGAAGCAGGGACCATACCCACAAAAAACGAATTGTGCAGGTTGTCTTCGTATCCGTAATCACCGACCACATGAGCTGTACCGGTCTTGCCGGCCACTTCGTAAAATGGAATGTTGGCCTCAATCGCAGACCCCCCTCGACTCGAATCAACCACAGTCTCAAGCATCGCTTTGACCTCAGCGGCGATCGTCGGGCTGATGACTTGCGACCGGGGGAGTTGCGCTAGCTCTTCTTCTGAGAGCCGCAACAAGGAAACGGGCTTACGGATACCACCATCCGCAATTACGGAGTATGCACTGGCCAACTGCAGTGCCGAGGCAGACAAACCGTAACCGTAAGACAGGGTCGCCGTTTCAATGCGGCTCCAGCGTCGAGGGTTGGGCAATACCCCTCCGCGCTCTCCTGGAAAGCTTGTCCCCGGCACTTCGCCGAACCCTACTCTTTGTAACACGTCTCTAATCGGTTCCGCACCGATTTCAAAGGCGATTTTGCTGGTGCCGATGTTGCTGGATTTGGTGATCACGGAAGATAAATTCAGTGTGCCGTAGTTGAAAATATCTCTGACTTCATTTGGACCAACCATCATCCAGCCTGGGCTTGTCTCAATGACAGTAGCCGGCTCAAACAGCGCAGACTCCAACGCGGCCACAATCGTAAAAGGCTTAACAGTCGAGCCAGGCTCAAAAACATCTGTGATAGCCCGGTTACGCAGAACACTAAAATCTGTCATGTCCGCTTTGTTATGAGGGTTGTAGGATGGCTGATTAACCATCGCCAGAACTTCTCCGGTATCCACATCAAGAACGACCGCAGAAGCCGCCTTGGCGCGACGGGTAATGAACTCCGCCTTCAGCGACCGATACGCAAGATTCTGTAATTGAAAGTCAATTGACAGCGACAGATTCTGTCCGGGCTCGGCAGGCTGGATTGTCTGCCGTTCTTCAATGATGTGACCGCGGCGGTCTTGGATAATCTGACGTTTGCCCGGCGTACCACTTAGCCAATCGTTGTAAGTCAATTCCAGACCTTCTTGACCAACATCGTCTATGTTACTGAAGCCGATTACATGCGATGTAACCTCGCCCTGCGGGTAAAACCTTTGGTATTCCTGCTGTGCGCCGACATGATTCAGATTCAGATCAAGCACTTTTTTCGCATCAGCCGGCGCCAGTCTCCTTTTCACGTAAAGGAACTTGCTGGAAGCATGGTTCGCAATTGAATTGGTCAGCACGTCTGGGTTCAGTTCGAGCGCAGTCGCCAGTGCGCCAATGACTTCCGGAGCATGAACCAATTCGCTCGGATCAACCCAGATCGACTGAACCGGAGTACTAACTGCAAGCGGCTCGCCGTTTCGGTCAGTAATCAATCCACGGTGCGCAACCAGGGGAATATTCCGAATTGTCCGCTTATCACCCTCTACCTGCAGAAAGTCTTTTTCCAGCACATGTAGAGCACTTAACTTCCAAGCGATGACCAAGACACACAGGAACAGACCGAACAGAACCAGCAATACCCGCCACTGCTTTGCCATGGATTTAAGGCTGTCGATCATTCAGTTTCACCATAACAATGTCGCTGATCTGTGGCACCTGCATCTGCAGCTCATGCGTTGCTTTCTGCTCTATCCTGCCGCCCAGACCGAAAGTGCTTTGCTCAAGCAGTAGTTGCCCCCATTCCACGTCCAACTGATTGGCTTCTTCGCGTAACACTTGAAGCCCGTTGAAAGCAAAGCGGTTCTCATGGGTTGTTCTAACAACCATCAAACCAGAGACAAGCATTATAATGAGAAGAAAATACAACAACGCGGAAGATCCTGAGGCAAGACCAAGCCAAACGAGAACCGGATGCGGCACCACCGGCTTTTCACCGCCCGACCGCCTCATTTTTCTGTCAGATATCCCCCTCACAACGCCACCGCCGCTTCAACTTCAAGCTTTTCCGCTGTTCGCATCACCGCACTGCGAGCTCTGCTGTTTACCTGCATTTCGTCCGCAGTCGGGCGAATTGGCCGGCCGATCAGCCTGAGGGAGGGCTTCAGCTGTTCAGCCGTAACCGGCACACCGCGGGGAAAGCTGTCTCCTTTAGCACATCTGGCCATAAACTTTTTGACCATTCGGTCTTCGAGCGAATGAAAACTTATCACCACAAGCCGGCCTCCAGTGACCAGACTCTTTAAAGCAGCTTCCAGCGCAGAGTCCAGTTCATACAATTCGTTGTTGATATGCATGCGTATTGCCTGAAACGTGCGCGTGGCGGGATGCTTGTGCTTTTCCCAGGCGGGGTGGGCCTGTTTGACAATCTCTGCAAGCTGACTGGTTCGCGTAATGGCCATTTCAGTCCTGACTTTCACAATTGCCCGGGCTATCCTTCTTGAATAGCGCTCTTCGCCAAGCTGATAGATCACATCAGCGATCTGTTGTTCCGGGGCATCAGCAAGCCACTCTGCTGCTGAGGTTTTAGCATCACTGTCCATCCTCATGTCGAGCGGACCATCTCTCATGAAACTGAATCCTCGCTCGGGTTCGTCCAGCTGTGGCGAAGACACACCAAGATCGAACAATATGCCGTCCACCTTGCCTTGCAACCGAGCTTCGGCCAAAGCGCTCTCCAATGCACCAAATGGTGTCTTCATGGCTTTGACCCGCGGGTCTTGTGCCATGAGCCCCTGGGCGGCCGCGATCGCTTCAGGATCACGGTCCAGCGCCAGGAGACTCCCCCCCACACCTAAGGCGTCCAATATTGCTCTGGCATGCCCTCCCCGACCGAAGGTAGCGTCGACATATCTACCTTCCGGACGAACATTTAGAGCTGAGAGCGCTTCTTGTTTCAGAACCGTTTCGTGATGCCTCATCAGTACTGACCGCCCTCGCTTTCGATTAAAGCGCGAGCGTTCTCAGCTTTTCTGGGAGTTCACCTTCTGTTGCGCTCTCTGTAAGCCAGGTATCTCGCTGCTCAGACCAGCTCTGCTGATCCCAAATCTCCAATTTTTTACCTTGCCCGATCAGACAAACGTGTTTTTCCAGTTTCGCGTACTGCCTGAGCTCTTGTGGCAACAAAATGCGCCCACTGTTATCAAGCTCCAGATCGTTCGCATGACCGATCAACAGATGTTTCACCCGCTGAGACATCGGGTCAAAACTGGACAGAGACTCAATTTGTCTCTCAATCTGCTCCCACTCAGGCAAGGGATATAACAGTAGGCAACAGTGATTCGTATCGATCGTCACAACCATCCGGCCGGCGCAGGCAGCGACCAACTGCTCACGATACCGAGCCGGCATCGCCATCCGTCCCTTTGCATCCAGATTGATTGTATTGATGCCCCGAAACACGCCCTGCCCCTGATACTGATTGGTGTCCCTGATGATTAGTGTGAGCCACTATGCCCCACTTTTATACTATTTAATACCACTTTTCTCCACTAAGTCACACTATAGGCAGTGATCGGCCGCTGCGCAAGACAATTTATTTTTTTTTCAAGAAATTACGCGATCCTGCTGCTATCTGGAGTGCTACTCCCAGAAAACGCCGATTCAAAATTTTAATAACTGGGCTAAATACAGATTAATAGCGAACGAAATTAAAGTATTCTCTCATCTGACGCGCTGACCGGCTGTCGCGAAGAAAGCACAAGTAGAAGGGGAAGGAAAAAGCGAGTCAGCCTGTAAGCCGGGTTCTGTCGAGGACAATTATTCATCTGCAGCTTGCGTCACCGCAAACTTGTAGCGGCCTACCCGAATCCAATGCGAGCAGCATCTCAGGATTCCTATTTGGCCTTGCTCCGAGTGGGGTTTACCTTGCCACGAACTGTTACCAGTCGCGCGGTGCGCTCTTACCGCACCATTTCACCCTTACCTAATTACAAACGCAATTCGGCGGTATATTTTCTGCTGCACTTGCCGTAGGCTCACGCCCCCCAGGTGTTACCTGGCACCCTGCTCTGTGGAGCCCGGACTTTCCTCTGCAAGTTGTGCCTCAGAAGAGGCAGGTTGCAGCAATTGCCCAGCTGACTCGCGCCAATCTTAGAGCCTGACAGGCAGCGGCGCAATCCTTAAGATCGATGGTTTTTACTGATCTCGCTCAAGCACGCGTCGATACAGCTCATTTTTTGACAGCCCGAGAAAGGTACTGATGAAGGCGACCGCCTTTTTCATCGACATCTCCTGCCGGAGCTCTGCAACCAGGTCCTCGGCTTTTTCGAGCCTCGCCTCTTGCCAGGCGGTCTCATCTCCGCCGGCAATGACGACCACAAACTCGCCTTTCATGTGGTTCTCATCTTCATTCAACCAGGCCTGGGCCATTGCCAGTGTGCCACAAAAATGCTGCTCAAATTTCTTAGTAAGTTCTCTCCCCAAAAAAACCTGACGAGAGCTTTCAAAATGCGACGCGCAGGACTCAAGCATGGCATTGATTCGATGAGGCGCCTCGTAGAATATCGTAGTGCGCTGCTCAGTGGCTAATGCCATCAGGCGTTTGTCGCGCGCACCAGCTTTTGCCGGGAGAAAACCCTCAAAAATGAAGCGGTCAGTAGGCAGCCCTGCGACACTCAACGCCGCGATGAGCGCGCTGGGTCCAGGTATCGGGATCACGTTCATCCCATGACTCCTTGCCGCCGCGACGAGCCCATAGCCCGGATCCGAGATAAGCGGCGTACCGGCGTCAGAAACGAGCGCGACCGACTCGCCCTGATTCAACTTCTGAAGTATCCTTTGGCTCGCGCTTTGATCTGAGAAATCATGATACGCTATTACCCGGGTTGTTATGCCGTAGTGATTGAGCAATTTCTGAGTTTGCCTCGTATCCTCCGCCGCAATTAACTCCACCTGTTTGAGCACTTCGACCGCTCGTAAGGACATGTCCGCTAAGTTGCCGATGGGGGTCGCTACCACAAAAAGCGTACCTCTCGGCGTGACGGAATTTCGAGGAAAATTGCCCGGTTCGCCCACTTGTATTACTCTTTTTTTATTCCGTGACGTCAGAGCTCCGCATGTTACCGCGCAGAAGCCTCACAGCTCCATTGAAAATTCTGAGCCTCTCGATGCTGGTCTCGTGTAGCACCAGCGAAATTTCAGGCCCACAGCCATCTGACGAAGACAGTGACGCACTGCGACAAGTCACATCCCTTATCAGGGAAGCTGAGGGGACAACGGGAAGCACAGCGGCCAATAATCTCATCCAAGCCGCAAACCTGCTGCTTGCAGAATCAGAATTTGAACGCGCGGGCGAGCTGATGGAACGCATTGATCGCCCTGCCGCTCTGCCACCGCCATTAAAGATTTCCTATGCGCTGGTGCAAGCCGATTTAGCCATCTCACAAAACGACCGAGCAGCCGCTTTACGCTGGTTAACGGGAAATCTAGTGAGAGATCTGGACGCAGATGACGCAGCGGCACCGGAACTTTATTCAACGCTCGGGGATCTTCATCTTGACAACGACTCCACAGCTGCAGCGGTTGCCGCTTACGCCCTGGCCGCAAGGACGCTGAATCACCCCAGATCGATCCAGAGCATCGAAACACTCTGGCATTTATTGATTACTCTGGAAAAGACCGAACTAGAGCGGCTCGCTGAAGACGCCAACAGCTATGAGTTGCGAGGATGGATAGAGCTTGCGCGCGTTTTTCTGGCGGGGGAAAGCAACATCCGCAGCCAACTCAACGCCATTGAACGCTGGCGCTCAGTATGGACCAGTCATACTGCCTCAAAGACCCTGCCGTCAGATCTCGCAGCCCTGCAGTCTCTGTGGGACGACCGCCCGCGAAAAATTGCACTCTTGCTTCCGCTACAGCAACCCGCCGGCATCGCAATTCAGGAAGGGTTTTTCAGTGCCTATTACGAGTCACTGCAAATCAGCAGGGACGCCCCTACTATCTCTACTTACGACACCAGCTCGGTGGTAAATCTGGAGGCTGTTTATCAGCAAGCAGTAGAATCAGGCGCTGATCTGATCATAGGCCCTCTGACTAAATCATTGGTAAATCAACTGGCGGAAAAGGAAGATTTACCGGTTCCAACACTGGCTCTGAATTATGCAGACTCGGTCGAAGAATCACCCCGGAATCTGTATCAGTTCGGACTGGCACCCGCTGACGAAATTTCTCAAATCCTTAACCTGGCGTGGGCACGTAATTATCGCCGTGCGGCGCTGATCGCACCGGAAGCGGCTGATTATGATCGTTTGCGGTCGACTTTCGCAGCAAATTGGCAGGATCGGGGCGGGAAGATTGTTTCGCTCGCCACGTATGGCGAGACCAATGATTACAGTACCGTGGTTAAAATTCTCATGGCCATCAATGCGAGCGAAGAGCGCCTGGAGAGTCTTCGGAGCCTCTTGCCGCGGAATAACATCGAATTCACACCGAGGCGCCGGCAGGACATCGACTTCATTTTTCTCATCGCCAATCCCCGTCAAGCCCGCTTGATAAAACCGACGCTGGCTTTTTATTTCGCAGCCGATGTGCCTGTATTCGCCTTACCGTCTGTTTTTGATGGTCTGAATGGGTCGACCGACAATCGGGATCTGGAAGGCATCTGGTTCGCTGACGCACCCTGGCTACTCGAAAATGGCACCCTTAAACAGCAGATCGACGGCCAGCTGAGAACCGCACAAGGCTCCTCTCAACGACTTAGGGCGCTCGGTGTCGACAGTTTCAGGCTGTACCCCCGCCTTAACCAGATGACCCGCAGACCGGATATTGCGATCGCGGGCGCGACCGGGTCACTCACACTCTCAGAGAGCGGAAGGATTCATCGTAGCCTCCAGTTCGCTCAGTTCCGAGACGGCACCGCAACGCGTTCCGAAGCCCAGCTCCCTGCTTCTGTTTCAGATTGACCTGCTGACAGTGCGAACGACACTGATTGGACGCAGAGCGGAACGCCTAGGCGCCAAGCATCTTCTGAGCCGGGGTCTAAAACTCACCGCTGAGAATTATTCCTGCAAATTCGGCGAGATTAAACTCATCATTGAGGAAGGCACTTCACAACTGATCTTCATTGAGGTCAGATATCGGAGCAAGGACAATTATGGCTCGCCTGTTGAGACCATTACCTAACTGAAGCAGGCGAGGGTACGTCGCACCGCTGCGCATTTTTTGCTTTCTCACAGTAAGTATCAGACTTTTGCCTGTCTTTTTGACGTCATCGGGCTGATTGAAAGTCCGCAAGGACATCGGTTCCAGTGGATTCAAGCTGCTTTTCATTAGCGCCCACACAGCATGGCGCACTTTTTGTCGAGTATTTTTTATAACAGACCACCAATTGTGGCCGATAACACGTGTGAGAATACCACCAGATAATCGTTTTTGACTGGCATTCACACAGAGCAAAGGCATGGATTTACAAGACAGAATACTTGGCCACTTTCTGGAAAGCATTGAGACGAAACAGAAAGCCGCCGGCGACCTGACGGCAGTGATACAGATGGCCGGCGAAACCATGGTTAATTGCCTTCTGAACGATGGCAAAATCCTGAGCTGCGGCAATGGCGGATCAGCCGGAGACGCCCAGCATTTTTCAGCCGAACTGCTGAATCGGTTCGAGAAGGAGCGACCGGGCCTGCCCGCAATAGCGATTACAACCGACAGCTCTACCCTGACCGCGATTGCTAATGATTATGATTACAACGAGATTTTTTCCAAGCAGGTGAGTGCTCTAGGGCAAAGCAACGATGTTCTGCTTGCCATTTCCACAAGCGGGAATTCGCCCAATATCGTCCAGGCCATCAGGGCAGCCCACGACAGAGAGATGAAGATAGTCGCTCTCACCGGGCGCGATGGAGGAGCGATTGCAGATTTAATGTCAGCGGAAGATATTGAAATCCGCGTGCCGTCGGATCGGACCGCGCGCATCCAGGAGGTGCATTTGGTCGTGATCCACTGCCTGTGTGATTACATTGACACCAAATTATTCGGAGGAGATAACGCGTGAAGTTACACTCGACGCTTGTTGCAATAGTTGCGCTTGCATTGTCCTCGTGCACTGCAATATTGACAGCAACAACAGGAGATCAAGGAATTCGGGAAAACCCAGCGGAACGGACAACGGGAGCGATGATTGAAGATGAAGTCATCGAAACCAAGATTGCCGTCAATATGCGCTCGCAGGAGCCCGCTTTTAAACAGTCGAATTTTAGTGTCGTAAGCCACAACGGCGTTGTACTTTTGATCGGGCAGGTTGAAAGTGACTTTCTGAGGGCGCAGGCGACAGAAATTGCCAGCCGGGCCAGCGCGAAAATCAAACGTATCCACAACGAGTTGGAAGTGGCAGGGAAAACTGGTTTTTTATCCCAGAGCAATGACGCGTGGATTGCCACCAAGATCAGAACGCTCCTTATCGCCGAAAGCGATGTGCCTTCCAGCCGAGTCAAAGTGATAGTAGAAAATGGCGCAGTCTATTTGATGGGCCTGGTCAGCCAGACAGAAGGCGACAGTGCGGCGGATCTTACCAGAAATGTTTCAGGCGTGACCAAGGTGGTCAAGGTCTTTGAATATATCAATTAGCGCAATGCTCACTTAACAACACGCAGAGCGGGTTTTGGACTTCCCTTTTTCTCTGAAGGACCGTCAGTGCTTGCCTCCTCGGGGGTAATAGGCTCTGGCGGTTCGGGCGGACCCAACTCCGGGTCAAAAATCATACCCTGACCGTTTTCTTTGGCGTAAATCCCGCACACCGCGCTAATTGGCACACTGACAATTTTGGGAATGCCTCCAAATCGGCCTTCAAAATTCAGGCTTTCATTGCCAAGATGCAGGTCGCTCACCGCGATCGGAGAAATATTTAAGACAATCTGGCCATCACGCACGTGCTCCTGCGGCACCTCCACTCCCTCCCCGAAGGCATTGACCAGAATGTAAGGCGTGCAGTTGTTCTCTACTATCCACTCGTACAGGGCTCTCACCACATAGGGACGGCTTGATGTCATTGCCATGGAAGATCGCCCTTGTTAATCCAAAGAATGATCTCAGGATTAAATCATTTCTTTTTCTTGTTCAGACATGCTGGCCACAACCGACTCACGCTCGAACAGACGATCTCGATACGCCAGTAGCGGCTTGGTTGTTTTATTTTTTGGCAACTCGATGCTCATCGTAGGCAGTCGCCACAGAATTGGCGTGACTACACAATCCACGATGGTAAATTCATCGCTCATAAAATAGGGTTTTTCGCCAAAAATCGGCGCAATGGAAATCAGACTTTCACGTAATTCTTTCCGCTTTTTCTCGAGCTGCGAAGGCGTACCGTCCCCGGCCATAAGACTGTCGACAAGCTCACACCAGTCCTGCCTGATCCGATAGATCCAAAGTCGGCTCTGAGCCCTTGCAACTGGATAAACCGGAAACAGAGGGGGATGAGGAAACCGTTCATCGAGATATTCCATCATGATATCGGCCTCATATAACACAAGATCTCTATCAACCAACGTCGGAAGATTGTTATATGGGTTCAGTGATGCAAGATCTTCAGGCTTATTGTCTGGATCAACATCGATGGTTTCTACCGTGACCCCTTTTTCAGCAAGCACGATACGCACTCTGTGACTGTAGTGACTTGTTCCATCTGAATAGAAAGTCATTGACGATCGCTTCGCGACTACACCCATGTCTTGTCCCCTAATTCGGTCAATATTATCTTATTCTGCCTGCGGAACAGCAGCGTATTAGTGATAGTCCTTGGAAAATTCCCGTCCCATCATCGCTGCCAGGATGTAAAGCAATCCGAGAAACGCCAAAACCCAGATACCGATCGCCTGCCGATTTTCACGACCGGGTTCGCCTACGTAATACATAAAATTTACAAGATCAGCGATAAGATTATCGAATTCCTGCTCGCTTATAGAGCCCGTGCCTTCAACGCGATGCAGTTCACAAGCAAGCGGATTCCCGCTTCCGTGATCATCGCATTCAACATCACCCTGCAGCTCATGCAGCACATTTGGCATACCGACATTGGCATAGATCTTGTTGTTGGCACCCAGCGGCCGGCTTGGGTCGTTGTAGAAAGATTTAAGGTAGGTGTACAGCCAATCTGGACTGTGGACTCTTCCGGCCAGAGTCAGGTCCGGCGGAGCTGCGCCGAACCAGGATTTTGCATCGTCCTCAGACATGGCATTCTCAATGAGATCACCAATAAGCGAGTCATCGAATACCAGGTTCGCAAGTACCAGATCGTGCGGAATCCCGAGATCGTCGGCTGTTCGCTCATAGCGTGCGTAACCCAACTCATGGCAGCTCGCGCAGTAATTCATGTAAGTTCTAAAACCACGCTGTAGTGACTCCTTATCACTAAAGTCTGTGTCAACATGCTCAAGATCCAGGTTTCCGGCTGATGCCGCTTCTGCACTGCCCGACACCAACATCAGGGGCAAGCCGACCAACAGCGCCAACAGGACGATAGACCCGACCAGCTGAGGTACAGAAATAAAGCGGCCCGTCACGCGCTCCGGCGGCTTTGTGGTTTGTTCCTTTCTCGTGTACCACGGCATCGCCAGAAAATAGGCGAAGTAAACCACCGTCATCAACTGGGCTAGGGCGGTCTTAGCGGGGCTTACTGCCTGCGTACCAAGCACGCCGAGTATCAGAAATGCCACAACAAAAGACAGGAGAGCGATTCGGCTATACCAGCCTTTGTAACGCATTGAGCGAACGGGGCTTTTATCTAGCCAGGGCAGGACAAACAGAATCGCAATCGCACCGAACATGACAAGCATGCCCCAGAATTTGGAATCGATACCGAACAGCGGGACGGTAACTGCGCGCAGCATTGAATAGAACGGCGTGTAATACCAAACTGGCGGCACGTGTTCGGGCGTCTTCAATGAATCTGCTTCCTGAAAGTTCGCAATTTCCAGGAAGTACCCGCCCATTTCCGGAGCGAAGAACACAATTGCACAGAACACGAACAAAAACAGAATCACACCAGGGAGGTCGTGGTAGAGCGTGTAATACGGGTGAAACGGTACGCCATCCACGGGAACCCCGTCAGGGCCTTTGTTATCCTTGATGTTGATGCCGTCAGGGTTATTCGAACCTACTTCATGCAGCGCAAGGATATGCAGCACCACCAGTGCAAGCAGCACGATAGGCAGGGCAACCACATGCAGTGCGAAGAAGCGATTAAGTGTCGCCCCCGAAATTAAGTAGTCGCCTCGAATCCACACCAGCAGGTCTTCGCCGATGACTGGTATCGAGCCGAACAGAGAAACGATCACGTTTGCCCCCCAATAGGACATCTGACCCCAGGGCAGTACATAGCCCATGAATCCCTCGGCCATCAGCACCAGATAGATCGCCATTCCCAGCACCCAGATCAATTCCCGGGGTTTCTTGTACGAGCCATACATGAGCCCTCGGAACATGTGCAGATACACCACGAAAAAAAATGCTGAGGCGCCCGTTGAATGCAGATAGCGCAGCAGCCAGCCAAAATCCACGTCCCGCATAATGTATTCAACTGACGCGAACGCCGCTTCCGCCGAAGGCGTGTAGTTCATCGTCAGCCAGATCCCAGTGAGCAACTGCATCACCAGAACCAGCATCGAAAGTACCCCAAAGTAGTACCAGAAATTAAAGTTTTTCGGCGCGTAATACTCGGAAAGATGCTTCTTCCATGCATCCATGATGGGAAGGCGAGCGTCAACCCAGTCTCGCACCCCAATCAGCCAACCGGGTCTTTGGCCAGTCCCGCTAGGGCTTTCAGTTCCAGTAATATCGCTCATGCTGATGTCTCCTCGTCAACACCGACTACCAATATATTTTCTGATTCGAACGAATGAGGTGGTACCTGCATGTTTCTGGATGCAGGAGATCCGCTGTAGACACGCCCTGCCAGATCAAAGCGTGAGCCATGACATGGACAGAAAAAGCCACCGCGCCAGTCGGTATCGAAGGGCTGTGGCCTTAGCTCGACGTGAGGTGTTGGTGAACAGAAAAGATGAGGACAGAGTCCGACAAGCACCAGCACCTCCGGAGTGCGCGATCGATATTCATTTTGCGCGTATCCCGGCTGCTCAGGATCAAGTGATTCAGGATCGGCTAATCTTGCAGGATCTTCGTTCAACGCTGACAGCGCTTCCTCGCCTCGCTTCACCACAAAAATCGGACGCCCTCTCCAAGCGGGTATGGGGCCGAGCATCTCTCCTTCAGCAAGTCGGCCGATATCGATTCGCACTGGTGCCCCGGCGGCACGGGCTTTGGCGCTCGGATTCCAAGATCCGATGAAAGGCGCTGCCGCCCCAACCACGCCAGCAGCGCCCACAGCTGCTGTAGAGCCTGCCAGAAAACGTCTGCGGCCAGCATTAGTACTGTCGTCAGTCACTTCAATTTACTCCTTGAGATCCTACTAAATGCAAGTGAACGATCCGGTCACCTCAGTCAAATGTTTCCCGCGGCGGGGTCGCTTATCAGTGGATACTTTGGGTTTCGGAAATTTTCGACAGATGTTAGTCAATTTCGACTTTTTTATCAAGCAAGCCGCAATTCAGAATAATCCTTAAGTATATGTTTTTTATGGATATTTTGATTTTTCATCCCCAAAAAAAAACGCCAAATCGGCAGGGGATTTGGCGTTTATTGACAGCATGTTTCCCTTATCGTTTGGAAAACTGAGGTTTCTTCCGAGATTTCCGCAAACCAACCTTCTTACGCTCCACTTCACGTGCATCGCGAGTCACGAATCCCGCTTTGCGAAGCGTCGGCCGCAAGTCATTGTCATATTCCATCAGAGCCCGGGTGATGCCATGGCGAATAGCACCGGCCTGGCCAAAACTACCGCCACCGCGCACCGTGACGTTGATGTCAAAGCGATCTGTCATTTCACACAGTTCGAGAGGCTGCCGCACTATCATTCGGGCGACTTCTCGACCGAAATATCCATCCAGTGGACGCCGATTAATCGTGATGTTGCCGCTACCACTTGCCAGAAAGACGCGGGCAGTAGAGGTCTTGCGACGACCTGTGCCGTAATATTGAGTACTAGCCATAGATGCTTGGTTAACCTGTTAGAGTTGCAGGGTTTGAGGCTGCTGAGCACCATGCGGGTGCTCAGAGCCTGCATAGACCTTGAGTTTCTTGAACATCGCTCTGCCCAGCGGGCTGCGCGGCAGCATACCTTTTACGGCCAGCTTTATGACTCTTTCCGGGGCACGATCTCGTAGCTTATCAAATGATATGGATTTCAGACCCCCCGGAAAGCCGGAGTGAGCGTGATACATTTTGTCTGTGGTCTTGTTACCGGTTACCTGAACCTTGTCAGCGTTGATAACAACCACGTAGTCACCCGTGTCCACATGCGGGGTGTACTCCGCTTTATGCTTGCCGCGTAACCGCGTGGCAATGGCGGTCGCCATTCGACCAAGCGTCTGGCCTTCGGCGTCGATGAGTAGCCAGTTCTTGGTTACTTCATTGGGTTTAGCACTGTAAGTCTTCATGTCACGACCCAGGGGCTTAGGTGTAGGGAGCGCGAATGCTACCGGAGTGACCGTCAAGATTCAAGATATTTGCTGCCAAAATGCCGCAAATGTTGCACACCCACAGCAGGGCTCTGGGGCGCACCATCCGGCGCTTTGCCCCTAGAGAAGGTGCTCCCGCCCGAGGTACTCGCGAGATCGCATTTCCATGAGCCTCGATTGGGTCCGCTCAAATTCGAAAGCCAGGCTCTGACCGGTATACAGCTGATGAACATCAACCTCGGCCGCCATAATCAGCTGAACACGGCGGTCATAGAGTTCATCCACCAGACTGATGAATCTGCGAGCACAGTCGTTCGCCTCTTCACCAAGCACAGGGACACCGCTCAGAAACACCGTCCGATACAGTTTCGCCAACTCTACATAATCGAAAGCGCTTCTGGGACCGCCACAAAGCTCATCAAACGAGAACCAGACCTGTTCTTCTGCCACGAGAATGGTTTCTAAATCACGACCGAGCAGACTGAGCATTCCGCTTTCGCGGATTGCCGCCGTATCGCTGGCCAGTTCAAAAAAGTTCGCGCGCAGCCGCTCGTCTATAGCCGGATTCTGGGGAAACAGGTAGAGTTCTGTCGCGCTTAAACGCTCTAATCGATAATCTCTGGCTGAGTCAACTTTAATCACCTGGCAATGGTTCTCAATGGCCGCAATTGCCGGTAAAAACTTCTCCCGTTGCAAACCATTCTCGTATAACTCGTGAGGAGGCACATTTGAAGTAGCGACAAGCATGACATCGCGGTCAAGGAGTGCCTTCAACAGCCCACCCAGCAACATGGCATCTCCGATGTCCGACACATAAAATTCATCGAAACAAATCAGGGTTGCACG
>CACJWK010000013.1 GCA_902597095.1 uncultured Pseudohongiella sp. | reverse complement strand
AAGGCCGTCGCCGACAAGGAACATCCCGTTGGGGAGAAAGGCGACATCCTGTGGCAGGCGATAATGAGTTTCATCTTTACCCGGTATGCCTTTCTCGCCCAGGGTCATCTCCAGGCGCCCCCCATCATTGGAGAATACGTATATTATGTGATTAGTTTCGTCCACCAGCCACAATCGGTTTTGCGGGTCGTAGGGGCTCATTCGTAGCCGGTGGGGGCCAGGTCCATTCGTCCCTTTGAACAGATGGTCCCATTGATTCCATATTTCGAGCACCTCACCCTCGCTGTTAGCAACATATATAACGTTTTGCCAAACTCGACCGCGGCCTTGAAGGACATTCCAACCCAGTGAAGCAGGAAAGCCTGCGTAGCTTTGCGGAACCGGGTTAGGAAGACGTGTTTCACCGCGCTGCAGAAAGAATATGCGCCCCTTGTTTTGCACATAAACTCCTGAGGTTCCACCGAACGTCATTCCTTCTTCCGCGAAGGTCTGCATCCAGCTATCGGTGACATAATTGTATGGGCTTGGACCAATGATGTCAGAATTCTGGCCATATGCTGGAAGGGTCATAATCGTGGCGAAGGTGCTTAGTCCCAGCCAAATCACAAGCGATTTCATGGTCATTACCTTTTTTGTTAGTTTGGATCTACTGAATGGGCTCTTTTACCTAATGCAAATTACCATTTTGCTGAAACTAACTAAAGTTGTTTAATGCATATGCCTCCTGGAATAGATCGGTACTTCCAGTTGGCCCTGGCATCCGAAGGATCTGGAGGTAATATACTGAGAAATATGGAGATATTTTGGTGTGTATTGATGCGGGATGGGGACTCTTGGTGTCGAATTTTAAAGATTTAGCAATGTGTCCATCATAGGGTTGAGTTATAATGTATCATCTCCTACGTCCAACGCTATAAAGGGAAGAGCTATTTATGCTTACCAAGCTGCTCAAAAAGTCGTTCATCGTTGTCATCGGAACAAGCGTGCTCAGCGGTAAAGTTCTCGGTCAGGATTATCAGCTCGAGTTCAAGCCTGTGAATCCCGATGAAGTCCTAGCTGTTAAATGGGAAGACTTGATGAGTCAAGCTGACCTGGCTGCGATTCTTAATGCGCCGCCTGTTTCCCATGACGGTTACGGTTGGGACGACAAATTTAGTACGGATAGTCCGGTAGAGAGTGCCTTTCAGAGGGCATTGCAGTCATTTGATGTCAACCCGGAATATCTGGGTAAACGCATTGTTCTACCTGGCTTCATAGTGCCCACTGCTTACAATGAAGAGCGTGAAGTGACTGAGTTTTTCTTAGTGCCATTCTTCGGTGCCTGCATACATGTTCCTCCGCCCCCGCCAAATCAGATAATTCACGTCACCTATGAGCAAGGGCTTCAGTTGGACAATATGTATGACGCGTATTATATTTTGGGAGAGCTTTCTAGCCAGGTTGTGCGACATGAACTCGCAGACTCGGCCTACAGCCTGAAGGCAGAGCATGTGGAAATGTACAACTAATAAGACCCGAGCTTAAGATAATTTGATTTAAGTCAATTTGAACTGACAAAGCCTAAATCGTTCGGCGGTCGTTTGGTGAGGTCGTTGATTACTCAAGGTATAGCACGGGGTTATTTTTGCTGAGTTGTGTGTAACCTTGCATCTGATTGGCGATCCATTGCACAGTCAATGTTTCAATTCCACTATAGTGATCGAAAGCTAGTATCCTGAGTTGCTGTTTGAGAGCAGCGTCACAATCATAGAGATACTTTACCCGAAAGTTGCTGTTCGCTTCAGCTTCATGCTTTCCGCTTTCGTGTTCGTGGTCATGCTTATTGCTTTCGCGTTCTTCATAAAAAGGGGCTTCAAAATCTTCGGTCGACACCTGGCAGGCTGACGGTACGCCATCAATAAGCCACCCGCCATGCTGGAGTCGTTTAATGGTATTGTTCATTGTGGCGGACTCGACATCGGTGATGGGGGGACGCTCGAATCCGAGTAGATTGATTGCTGGGCTGATGAATTCGACTTGTAGTTGCTGGCCCATCAGAACTACGTTGAGTTCGGCATTACCATGGACATGGCTAACCGGGCTCTGAGCTATAGTAGTTGAGTTCCCTGCGATCAAAATCAGCAAAAATGTGCAGGTGAGGTTGGTTCTGGAAGCGCGCATGATTGAATGTCTCCTGCAGAATTGACTTTATGTATATATTTACTCCGCGAAAAAGGGCAAACCATTTTCGAGGTTATGCATCTAATTCGCAATATCCTTTCCTTTAATTCTTTTTGTAATTTAGCTCTTGCATGGGGTTTCATGGTATTCCAGTCTCTGCATTTAATGCGACGGGGAAAGATGAGATTTGGCCTGATCGCTACTTAATCTTGTGGCGTGTTAAGCTGCCAGACTTTAATTGCTGTTTTAGGATGCGCTCGCGCTCCTGTGAAATCTAGGCAGCTCAGTTGCCATGGTGGTTGAAGAAAAGTCAGGAGTCTGTATTCGCCCTCGGGAAGAATTATAAAACCGGATTGAACCAAGATATCGAGCTACCCTAGTCTAAAGAGATCATCTAGTCGACTCAGTAGATTACGGCTCGACAGCGAAATAGCATCTGTGGCCCTGTCATTTTTTCCAGAAAGACGGCACGTTCGAATTTCAAGAACTGTCCAACTAACAGATACAATTCCACATATGACAAAAAACTCGCTTTATCTCACATTTGGGCTTGTTTTCAGTACCCTGTCGAGACTGGCTGCTGCTCAGCAAGAAAAGGTCGAAGAAGTCTTGGTATGGGGGCGTCAAGCCGACCGCAATGATGATGCCTTGTCGGCATCCGAGGGTCTTGTCGGTTACTCAGATTTTTCCACGCGGCCGATGTTGCGCGTGGGTGACCTTGTTGAAGTAATTCCAGGCATGATCGCTACTCAGCACTCGGGGTCGGGCAAGGCAAACCAGTATTTCCTCCGAGGGTTCAACCTTGATCACGGTACCGATTTTGCGGCATTTGTTGACGGTGCACCTGCCAATCAGCGTTCACATGGACACGGTCATGGATATTTGGACCTAAATTTCATCATTCCTGAAACAGTCGAGCATGTGTCTTATAGTAAAGGACCATACGCTGTAGACCGCGGCGATTTTGCTATTGCGGGATCGAGCTCAATCAAGACTTATGACCAGTTCGAACTCCCTTTTGTGAACCTTACCGTCGGGAGTTATGAATACGCTAGAATTTCGGGCGGCGCGTCAACTAACGTGTTTTCGGGCGACCTGCTGTTTGCTGGTGAGGCACAAAGTTATAATGGTCCATGGGTGCTCGACGAGGATTTGCAAAAATATTCTGCTTTGGCGAAATACACAAAAAACTACGTTCAGCATCGTCTTCAGATAGTCCTCAACGGCTATCACTCCGCGTGGGCGTCGACGGACCAGATTCCAATGCGCGCGGTCGAGGAGGGCTACCTTACCTTTACCGAAAATGGATTGGAGCGGGTGTTTCTTCCACGGCGCGGAAATATCGATCCCGACCTTGGCGGTGAGACGACGCGTGCTTCGGCCGCTGCAACTCTTCAGTCGGGGAGGATGAATCTATCCGCTTACGCAATTCACTATGATTTCGACTTGTTTTCGAATTTTACTTATTTCCTCTCGGATCCCATACGTGGTGATCAATTCGAACAGGTCGACAACAGGTTGACTTTTGGTGGTGCTGGGGAATACAACTTTGTGCGATCAGTTGGTGGCTTAAAGCTAGAAAATCGCTTCGGTGGAGAATTTCGACATGATGACGTTGGCGAAATTGGGCTATTTCCAACGCAACGCCGCAAACGCATAGGTGTGAAACGCAACGACAGCGTGAGTATTGACAGCGTCGCTGGGTTCGTTGAGTCGACTGTTTACTGGAGACCTCGGCTGCGGATGACGCTCGGTACCCGGGTAGATCATATGAAGTACAGAGTACGAGAATCTTTTATCGCGGAAAATGTAGGTAGGGGAGGCGACACCATTGTCAGCCCCAAGGTGACCCTTGCCTGGAGCGCTACTGACGATGTAGAACTCTACGTCAACTACGGAGCTGGGTTTCATTCCAATGATGTCCGCGGCGCTGTTATTAACATCGATCCAAATACGAAACGGGCAGCAGATAAAACGCCGCCCCTCGTCAGGGGTCATGGCGCCGAAATCGGTGTAAGAGCTACTTCGTTGGCTGGACTAAATTTGACCGCGGCGGGCTTTTGGGTGGATCTTGATTCGGAGCTAGTCTTTGTCGGAGATGCTGGCGGGACAGAGCGCAATGATTCCACCCGGCGCCTAGGTGTTGAAGCTGAGGCGTTATGGCGCGTGACGGACTGGTTGACTCTCGACACGTCTGTGACCTGGGTAAAGGGGCGCTTTTTAGACGCTCCCGCCGGGAGAAATCGGATTCCAAATGCATTCGAGAACACTCTGTCTGCTGGCGCGACGTGGACGGCCTCGAACAACCTTAGTATGACTGTTCGGTTGAGGCATTTAGGGCCGGCGCCACTAACAGAAGATAATGCGGTTCGATCTGATCCAACGACGACTGTCAACTTGAGATTGGAGAAAAGGCTTGGTTCTTTTAAGCTAGGTCTTGATATCCTGAATCTGTTGGATTCAAAGGATAATGACATCAGCTATTTTTATGAGTCCCGACTTCCAAACGAAGGACGGCGAATAGGCTCTGCTAGGTGGCAAAGACTTAAGTCGGCAAAAAATTCCAATAGTGATCTTGCGGGGAACAGGACATTTCCACATTTGCAGCCGCTACCAACTCCACCTCCCGGTATCGAAGATATTCATTTTCATCCATTAGAACCGCGCATGGTGAGATTTACAATCAGCACATACTTTTAAGCTTGGCGCGCTCAATATAATCGTCAGCACAGTGAGAATTAGGATCCAGATGCGCGGACTCTCGCCGATGCAATTATGTATCCCCAGCACTTCAGTCGCTCTGATGTTGCCGCAGGCGGGCTAGAATTGTCATGGAATGTAGTAGATACAAAGGTGTCGAGGAGTACTCAACTTATGATTCGTGTATTAATGGCAACACTTCTGTTTTTTATCGTGTCTTCAGCTTTGGCGCAAAATATTCCTTCACCCATTGTGCGGCACTTTGAAGTATCAGCGAATACCTTGACTGATGGTTGTGCTACATATAATTCAGGTTACTACAATTTGATGTTCGATTTGGTGCAAAAGGATGATCAGTACATTCTTGATATTATTTCTGCAAAGAATATCGACGATGTTGATACCCTTCCTCCGTTAGTAATAAATGAAAATTTTAGGGATTGCTCGATACTCAGTACGGATTGGAGGAACAATATTTACTACAACATGTTTGGCCTCCAACTCACAGAGGACAACGCAGACTTGCAGCAGTCTTATGATATCAGGGCCGTGGGTGACCTCAACGACCTTGGGGCAGGTTTTGATATTGCTGCGGCATGCCCAAGCGACTTATCAGCTTCTGAATATCACCGCTGTATAAAATCGAATATTCCTAACACTAACCCAGAGTTCTACATACTTATGTCGAACTCCGAAGCGATACCAGAAAGAACTCTCGAAGACTACTACCAGATTCTAGATTGGCTTATCGAAATGGGGCTAGGCTATGACCGGTTCGTTCATATTTTATACGAATTAGAAGGGGATAATTCGGATGCACTAGCCTCCTTGAAGAACTTGGCGCTAACGGACAACAATGGGAGGCCCATCACAACTATTGGAGGAGTTCATGATCAACGAAGCTGCCTGTCAGGATTTTCATCTTTCGGCGACCATGGGTCAGGGAAAAGGAATTGGAGCTTTTGCATTCAGCCAAATCCGTATACCGACTCCTATTGGGAAAATGATAAACAGACTGCTGGCGACGGCTTTCCTTATCATATTTTGCATGGTTGGATTCATGAATATTTCCACCATACACAAAGAGCTCACACGCTCGATCGCGAGCTCGGGACAAGCGGTGATTGTTGTGGACTATTAAATGCGGTCGAAGCGCCGCCATTTTGGATAGAAGGTGCTGCTACGGTGTTTCCCGACATGTTCTTATGGGAAAAATTCGAACAGCTTAACCACTCCATAAGGAACGGATTTGAAAGAGGTGAACCTGGATTAAAGTACCGGCAGATTGGCTCACCGGTGGTATGCCAGGGTTTTGTATTTTACCTTTGCGATCAAGGTTATGAACTTCTCAAATATGAAAAGCAGCGCATCAGAGATGCAGGTGGTGTGTGCTACATGGGGGCGAGGGACTCAAGTGGAATTCTTGATGGAATCAAAAGAGAACCGCAGTGCGATTGGACGCTAGCCGCATATTATTTGGCTTATTATGCTTCACATCAAATTATGTTCGTCGATATTCCGAGAGAAATGTGGTCCCTGGGTTTTCCAGCAGCGTTTGAAAAGCATGTGGGCCTGACGATCGATGAATTTGCGATGAAATATTCCGAATTTATGAATAGTGGCAATCCTAATGATCCTCCGCCGGAAGGTTTTTTTCCTAACCAACCCTTGAGTGAGTTAGTGGACTTTTGGTCCCTTGAAGCTGAACCAAGTGGGCAACCCCCACCCTAATTTATGGGAAACTTGTGGTTGCATCCATCGATAAATAGGGTAGCACTCATTGAATATGACGCAGGGTAGCACCAGGAATTTGAATAATTTTGTTAGTGGGCCCACCAGGACTCGAGCAGCCATGATTCATCGCGACAGCTTGCGAGACTTCAAATAACTCATCAGCGCAGCGTTACCGTTGATATTTGTTGACACTAGTTGTGGTGGGCTGCAAAAAAGCGGTCCGAATTTGGTCCAAGCAGCTCTACCTCGTAAAATCAAAAATCACTATTGAGCAGATCGATCCATGACGAATCCACTGTAGGTTACACATGTCTCAGTTTGCGAACAAAAAAAACGGAACACCTTTCAAGGTGCTCCGTCTTTTAGCTAGCACTGCATAAGGTCGATTCTGGGCTAAATCTTGAAGTTGACCGCGAGAAAACCGAATCGACCCCGTGGTCCGGCCGGACGTGTCAGGCTCCCGAGGTAAGGTACCCTGTCGAAGGCATTGTTTAGACCTCCGTAAATGTTGACATTGTCGCTGAAGGTGTAGGCGAAGTTGATATCATGCACCCATGACTCACCGGATTGTGATGGATCGGCGAAGAGCGGGTTGCCCGCAAATTGTTGGTTTGATAATCCTGGCAATAACTGGCTCTCCTCGTATCTTCCCTGCCAAGTCAGCACAAGATCATTGAAAGACCAGCTGGCATTCGCGTTCACAATCCACTCCGGATAGCCAAATTCGCCGACGCGAGTCTCAAACACGGTGTTGTCAATTGGGTCTTGATACTCATTGAAATCGATCAACTTTGTACCGTTCAAGCCAAAATCAATTGCGCCCCATCCTTCTAAACCGACAGAGCCAAGCTCAAAGCCGTAGTCGATACCAAAGTCTACGCCCTCGACTTCAAATGCTCCAAGATTAACCTGCCCGGATTGATGAAACGTGATGAACCCCTTGGGGTCTCGGGTTATCAATGGACAAAAGTTGTTTGCTACTGAAGGAAGATCCACGCAGGCTTCTGCTACTCGCACAGGCGACAGAGCATCAATGGCTCCTTCTATTTCGGTGGAGTAGTAGTCAACAATGAATCGAAGACCATCAACGAACTCTGGCTCGTAAACTATCCCCGCGGTAACAGTTTCTGCTTCTTCTGCCGCCAGTAGTGGGTTGCCCCCAGTGACCCCCGGAATACCAGCTGTGATGTAATCGTTTACATCATAACCCGCGGGCACACCGAGTGCGGCGCAGTTTCCGGCTCTGTTTGCGGAACCAATGTTTATATTCTGGATAGAGCAGGGATCATCCTGGAAGGGAAAGAACCGAGGTTGCTGGGGTGAGAAGAGCTCTGAGATGTTGGGCGCGCGCACCGCCTCAGCGACTGTGCCCCTGATAGTCAAGCCAAAACCTGGCGACCATCTCAGGCCTGTTGACCACGCATCATTGGTACCAACTGTGCTGTAATCGGCATATCGGTATGCGCCCGTTACTTCAACCAATTCAAAAAACGGGATGTCCGCTAGCAGGGGTGCATTAAGCTCTACGAAGTACTCTGTTACGTCAAACTCACCACCGAGCCCCGTAGCGGCGTTACCATTGGAACCATCCCAGGTATTTAGTGTCCCCTCGTAGTCGTTAACGATAAAATCGCTTTCCTCTTCGCGATATTCAAACCCCGCGGCAAACCCAACAGGACCTCCTGGAAGTTCGAAAAAGCTTGAGGTAGACCCCCCTAGCGAACCAAAAAGCACGCGCTGTGTCAGTTTGGAAGTGTCGAGGGCATCCACATATACAAACTGCGAGTTTGCATCTGATGTCGAGTTAAATCCGAATGGATTAAAGGGAGCGCAACCGCTGTTGGGCCCGGGCGTGAAACTTACGAACTGAGTAAATTTACCGTTGTTGGTGAAGGCGCCCGTTGTATATTCGGGCACTGGATATGTGCCAGGAGCAATAGGTGGCAATGCAGATGGATCTAGGGTTGATCGACACACGATATCACCGGTCGCTGGATCTATGACCGAGTCCAACGCGGAGTAAAAACGATCTTCTAAGCGCAAGTTGTAGTTGTTCGTCTCAACATCGGTTGAGCCGTAATTGTAAGACAGCTCATACTCGATGCCATCTAGAATGTCCAATGTACCCTCAAGCCCAGCGACGATTCGTACGGTTTCTCGGTCGACGTCATCGCCTGGCATAACGTTTAAATCATCGCTGTCGCGACTAGAGGAAAAGCCCCAGAAGCTGCCGTCCATCGGATCGGGCGGAATGATGCCCAGGGCAGTAAGATCAGTGATTTGCTTTTGAAGCGCCGGGGGTATGTAAGGATTGTCATAACGAATGGGTATGCCATCATTAAAGTCAACGCCCTGTACCTGAGAATTGTTTGAAAACGCATACTTAGATTCAACAAAAAAGTTTAGGGTTTCTGAAATTTCATAGCTGCCGTTAAAGTTGACCGAGTAACGTTCTTGGGGCGGAAGAACGGTCTGGCGGAGCGACTGTAATCCGTCCCCTATACCGAACGCTTGATTGACATTTGCCGGAACTCCGGGGTTGTAGACTCTTGGTATACCGTTAAACGGCGTATCGATCACTTGAGCCACTGGAATGTTGGTGCCAGAAATCATGGGCACGCCTGTTCCATCTCTAACCCCGTTGACTGCTGGAATAACTGATCCAAAAAATGAGTCACCATCCGCAACGTTAAAGACACCTTGTGCTGTTGATATCGGGTTAGTGGTTGGCGTGACATAAGCCCGAGTTGCCTGTGGATTGACGCCATTCAGCGCAGCGATAGCCGGTGTGTTGACAATATCGTTACCTACATACGGGCCAGCAAATTCTCGCTCAGTCTCCAAGATTTCAGCGTTGGTCTGGCCCTCGATCGCGAATACGGCCTCACCTCGTCCACCGTCGAATTCAAATCCACCAGCCACCGAAACGTAATGTTCATTAGAATCCCATCGATCAGAAACCCCTGTTTGAGCAGTTACTTCAATACCATCAAAGTCGCCTCCATCCCTTAAGATGAAGTTCACTACCCCAGAGACAGCGTCGGCTCCGTACACGGAAGACGCGCCGCCTGTCAAGGTTTCAACTCGCTGTACCATTACCGAAGGGATAGAGTTGACATCTACAGCCGCCGACCCTTGACCTCCCGCAACGTGGCGTCTGCCATTGACCAGTGTAAGAGTTCTTACAGCACCCAAACCTCGGAGATTTAACAAACCCAGACCAACGTCTGAATCAGTCGTGCCAGCGGATTGGAGTGCCGAAAAATTCGCGGGCAAGGAATTGTTGAGCGCGGGAGATTCACGCAGTAGTTCACCTAGATCCAGTTGCCCGGCGGTCCTTATTGTGTCTCCACCCAGTACGGCTACAGGGCTGGCGGCCGCTGTAGCGCTATCCCGCGCAATACGCGACCCGGTTACTACGACCTCCTCAATCCCAGCTTCCTGTGCTACAGCGCCTACTGTACTCAGTAGAGTTGCCGCACAACAAACAGCCCCTATGGCCGTGACTAGTGGTTTCTGTGTCATTACATGCCCCTTGCTGTATCCAGCGATATGGTCTGCGGACTACCCAACGACTGCGCTGGAGTAACAGCCCGACTCAGTGTGTGTTCCAGCACAGTGCAGGAACAATTTGTTGATAGCGCGTGATGCGGCGATGCAAGTACAGTGCCAGTCCCCGGCAGGAGAGGATACGTCACAGTAAATTTCGCAGGCTTAGGTTCAAAAGTAGCGTAACCTGTGGCCACTGGAACGTGAAAGCTGCTGCACTTGGCATGTCTTACAACGTCCAGATAGGCCGTACGTTTGGAACGTTTTGGTGCAAAATTAACGCGATTCACTAAATTAGTGCGCCAAGCTCGAGCATTTTGAACAAAATTGCCACAATAGCGATCACTGATCGGTGCACGATTTGAGAACAATGCTCTGGTGCAGGAAACCCAAACTTTGACTTTTTAAACAGGGCCGGAGCAGCGGCATCCTTGAAATCCGCTCTTCTGCTTGATTCCAAACATTGTTGAAGTCAGTTGCTATCGGCATCGACTGCCTAGTCAGCAAGAAGCCGACAGTGCGTGGTCCCAACCTATACGCCACAGCGACCCGGTGGCATGTTTATTGCTGTTTCTCCTCGTGGCCTGAGTCTACTGGAACCGCTTCATCGTCAACTGTACCCAGTAAGGCATCTTAGAAAGTAGTCATTGGAATGCACAATAATCTATATCTGCTCCTCAGCACCGTTGATCACGCCGTGATTCGAACGGCAGGCTGCCGAATTTTAATTTGGGCTTTGTTTGCATGTTTGTTTGCGCCAGTAACCTCGTCTGCTCATTTGCTCAATATGACGGAGCTTCACCTCGATTCGACCCACCCGACCAGCACAAAATTGAAGATAAAGATTGATCTCGGTCAGTCTCTCATGACAGCCGAGGAGTACTGGAATGCATCGACGAGCGATATCCAAGAGCAATCCATAATCATTAAAGAAATAGCGGATGAAATTAAATCAGGTGTTCGGTTGACGGTAGATGACAGATCGGTTGATTTTGAATTACTTTCATGGAGCCTCGAAGCATCTTCACTGGAGGCGATAAAGAACCCGTTTTCTCCGCAGATGGCTCAGTTGGTTTTTGACTTGAATTCAACAATGCCATCGAAAGGTTCTGTTGAAATCCAGATCGGCGAGCAGCTGGAAGTGCCGTGGCCTGCTTTGCTGCGGATGGACCACGCCTCCTCACCACTGCCAATTTCTCGATTACTCACTGAGAGCGAGCGCAGTAGCCGACCAATTACATTCGGCAATTATCTAGAAACACCTGAGGAGGAGCTAAGTGCGAAAACGGTTTTGGCAATTCAAACGCTTGTGCCGGGGCTGAAATGGATCGCATTAGGACTCCAGCACATAATTCCTAAAGGACTCGATCACATAGTGTTTGTGCTGGGATTATTTTTCCTCTCCACTGGAGTCAAAACCCTAATATTGCAGGTCAGCTGCTTCACCCTCGCGCATTCCCTAACCTTAGGGATGGCCACTTTCGGCCTGGTTTCGGCCCCAGGCGCGATAGTAGAGCCCTTGATCGCGGCTTCGATAATCTGTATTGCCTTGGACAATTTATACAGCGAAAGCCTGGCTCGATGGAGATTATTGATGGTGACATTATTTGGGTTACTTCATGGTCTGGGCTTTGCTTCAGTTTTGAGTGGACTTGATCTACCAAGAGAGCATTTCCTGTCGTCGCTTCTTTTGTTCAACATTGGCGTCGAGATAGGTCAACTGGCCGTTTTGATGATGGCATTCGTTGCCGTGGGGTGGATGCGGAGTTGGTCTCAATACACTGAGCGGGTGGCGCGGCCTGCGACAATTTCTATAGCCGGTGTCGGCACTTATTGGTTGATAAATCGGATAGCATTCATATGAAAAATAACCTTAGTAAAGCGAGACACGTCAAAAACGCTGTCGGAATTATGTTTGTCGTTTGCAGCATCGCAATTTTCGATGTCGCATTCTCAGCCCGTAATAGCCCTCCGCTTTCATTTCCCTTGACCGGCAGAGCATCAGGTGAGTTTCCCAGCAACTGGATTCATGGCTCTAAGTCTGCTATGGATAACACCGACCCCGCCATACAGGTTCATGCCTACAACGAACACACATATATACTTAGAGAAAATAAGGCCATCAATTATGAAGGCGCCTTTATGTATCTGTTTTTTGGCAACGGTGTGGCTATGCTGATTGATCAAGGTTCGACTTCATCACCAGCGCTATTCCCGCTGCGGGAAGTGGTAGACCAGATAATTCTAGGCTGGGAGGAACAACATAACCAAGCAAACACTGAACTGATCGTTGCGAACAGCCATCTTCATGGAGACCATTACGCTGCTTGGAATCAATTTGTTGACCGTCCAAACACCGTGATGGTGGGCCTGACCCACGAAGAAATGATGGCTTTCTGGCAAATTGAGAATTATCCGCAGCAGATTGTCACCTACGACCTGGGGGGACGCGAATTGGTTATCACTGGCACACCTGGGCATCAGGGATCGGAATTGGCGATCTATGATGGCTGGACCGACCTGTTATATACCGGCGACATGTTTTATCGCGGTCGGTTGTACCTAGAAGACTGGGATGCCTGGGTTACGAGTATTCGAAAGCTGAGAAGTATTGCTGATAGGTATCCAGTTGCTCACCTTGTAAACAACCATATTGAAATGACTCGGCAACCTGGTGTCGATTACCCGATAGGTACGACGTGGCAACCCAATGAGCCCCCAATGCAGATGACACTTGATATGCTAGATGTCGCAGTGGGGGCGACGAATGACATCGGCAGCCCCGGGATTTATATCTACGACGACTTCTTAATCTACAACCAGATTCCTTGGTACACCACAACGGACCCTTAACGATGAGTGTTAGAAATCTTTATCTATTTTTTGTGATTGTGACGACAACACCTGGGTTGCTGGCGCAGGAAGACTTTGTTCGCGAGTCTCCAGCACCGGGCAATCTTCGATTTACATGGATTCATGGGAGCGTATCCGCAAAGGCGAATACTGATGTACGGATTCAGGTGCATCGCTACAATGAGCACACTTACATACTTCGTCAAAATCCCGCAATTCACTGGGAAGCGCCGTTCATGTATCTGTTGATGGGAAATGAACGTGCTGTTCTTTTGGACACCGGAGCTACCGAGGAAGAAGAGCTCTTCCCGTTGCGCGAAACAGTAGACAAAGTATTGCGACGATGGTCGAGCGCCCAAAATGTGGAAATGCCTGAGTTGCTCGTGTTGCCACTGGGCTCGGATCAGTCACAAACCGCCGCACTTGCTCAGTTTGCTAACAAGCCTTACGCAACAGTTATTGCGCCTGGTTCTGGAGAGCGCGCAAGCTTGGTCACACAGCAGCAGCTAGACTTGGGCGGCCGAGTTTTATCCGTCATTCCGACTCCTGGCCTGGACGCCTCATCTATAACGCTATACGACCCTTGGGGTGACTTGCTTCTCACCGGAAACGCCTTTTACCCTGGACGGTTGGTGATAAGAGACTTCCAAGCATATCGTAACTCTCTCAACTCGCTCGTTCAGTTAATAGATGAGGAGTCAGTTAGTTACGTATTTGGTGGCCGTATTGAAATGACGAATCGGCCCGGACTGGATCACCGGCTTCGATCAAATTACCGACCTGGAGAGCATTCCCTGCAGCTTGAGCCAAAGCTACTTGAGACAGCTCTTCAGGCAGTTAACCTAATCAACGGCGAGACCGACATCAGGATACTTGACGATTTTATATTAATGAATGGAGTCGGCCGTGGCGCACGTGACTGGGGCTTTCCGGTATACACTCCTGAGGCGTTTACCACCCCAAACACCCGATAGAGTGCCGGGTACCGGCAGGGCTGAGCAACATCTACAGAAACAGCTGTCAGCTTGACAAGCTCGCGATATAGCTTCGCCAGGATCCAAACTCTGAAATATCTTCAGCCCCCGCCAAGCCTACTTCTTCACAAATGAAGCCGCTTACCCACTCACCATTGATTAACTGCAGCTTACCGATACCCAGCGGGTGCGGGATCCCCGAAACGAACCCACCGAATTCCGATTGTGGCATCGACCACACCTCCACCTTAATCCGGTAGCCGTTACTATCCTGGCGTATTAGGCCGGGCCGTTTTACCGGCCCGCCCGCCAAGGCATAAAAACGATAGTTTTCGCTGGTTTCAGTTTCCGCTATGAGTGTTGCTCCGCGCTCCACGAGCTGCCAGTTGAGCGGCATTCCGGTTAAATGCGCGCCGCATACAGCCACCTCAATCTGGTTGCTGGTAGTGACAATAGGCAAATTTGAGTAACTCTGATAAATCTTATCCGATGCTCCCATGGGTAGCCGCTGCTGACTCTCCCACCGCAGTGCCTGATTCAGCAAGCTGATCTCGCGAAAGCAAGGCGCAATGAGGGTCACTCCGAACGGAATCCCGTTGCTCATGAATCCTGCCGGCACAGCCACACCACACAAATCGAGCAAATTCATGTAGTTGGTGTAGTAGCCCATGTTCGAATTCAGTGTAATCGGGTCTTCATGCAGTTCACGAATCAGATAGCTCCGGGGTGCCGTCGGGCTGACCAGAAAATCTATTTGCTCAAAAAGACCTCTTGCGAAAGCCCGGTATGTCTGAAGTTGATACTCCGCCTTGAACGCGGCGACGGCATCCTTATTTTTCGCGCCCTCGACGATTCCCTTGACGACCTCGTGGACCGCATCCGGCTGCTGCTCCAGTATCGTTTCCAGTGCAGCATACCTCTCGGCAACCCAGGGGCCCTCATAAAGCAGTTTCGCCGCCCGCAGCAATGGCTCAACATTCACCTCAACGATCTCGGCGCCGAGCGATTGCCAGCCACTGACGGCCCGATCAAACAGCTGGCGTCCCGACTCTTCTCCGAAAAACTCAAGCTGATCAGAGCGGGGAATGCCTACTCTGGGTTTGTCTGAAGTACTGCCAAAAAAGCGGTGGCTGTTGCTCATCGGATTCGCTCTGGAATACGCGTCACCGCTGTCAGACTTTGCCAGTAAGGAGAACACGAGCTGAGCATCAGATACGCACAGCGTAAACACGCTGGGACAATCCAGAGTCCGGCAGGCCGGCACCACGCCCGACATGCTCAGCAATCCTCTCGACGGCTTCAGGCCATAGATATTGTTCAGCATCGCCGGTACACGACCCGAGCCGGCAGTATCGGTGCCCAGCGAGAAGCTCACCAGCCCAAGCGCCACCGCAACTGCTGAGCCTGCGCTTGAACCGCCGGAGATCGTCTCCGGATCGAACGCATTTCTGCAGGGTCCCCAAGGTTCGGGCGAGCGAGTCCCTACTAAGCCGGTCGCAAACTGATCCATGTTGGTTTTACCGAGCGGAATAGCGCCAGCATCAATCAACAATTGCACAACATAAGCTGAGCGGTCCGGCCTGTAGGCGAACTCCGGACAGGCTGCGCTTGTCGGCACACCGTCCAGGTCGATGTTATCCTTGATGGCGAATGGCACACCGTAAAGCGGGACCTTTTCACGATCCGCTGACTCAAGGCGCTGCAGATAGGGCTCAAGCTCAGCCATCGATAGCTGATGAATCCAGATATTATGCGCGTCAAACCGGGCTGATCTCGCAGTCAGATACTCCATCAGCGCTCGGGGCGTGAACTGCCCGCTCGCATAACCCTGCCGAACCGCTTCGATATCAGGAAAAAAACCGTCGGGAATCATCACTCGGCCTCGATAAAAACAAGTGGCATACCGGCCTGAACCGACGCACCTGTCGGCTTCAGCATTTTGTGTATTGTACCGGCGCATGGGGCAGAGACTTCGATTTCCATTTTCATGGATTCCAGAATAAGCAGGACCTCGCCTGTACCAACCACGTCGCCCTCCTCAACGGCCCATTTCCAGAGGCTGCCGGCAACCGGACTGTCTACCGTCTCGATACCCTCAGGCACCGTTTCCTGCTCAGCTTCCGGTTCGGGCACCTGCTCTTCGAAATGGAACTGCCCCGTCAATTTCCAGCTGTTCAATTCGGCGTCGAATGCAGACTGCTGGGCCTGCTTGAACCGCGCGATCGACGCACTGTGTTCCTGAAGAAACGCCTGATAGTCGGCCAGGCTGAATTCTGTTTCCTCAATGTCTATGGGGAAGTGGCCCAAAGGAAAATCTTCCCTGATCCGAGCCAGTTCAGCCTCGTCCACTTCATAAAACTGGATCTGATCAAAAAATCTCAGCAGCCATGGCTTGGGGAATTCAGCTGTCTGACGGTGCCGGTTCCACATTTGCAGGGTACGTCCCACAAACTGATACCCGCCGGGCCCCTCCATCCCGTAAATACAAAGATAGGATCCGCCGATGCCGACAGAATTTTCAGCGGTCCAGGTCCGAGCCGGATTATATTTTGTCGTCACCAGTCGATGCCTCGGATCGACGGGAGTGGCAACAGGCGCACCGAGGTAAACGTCACCCAGTCCCATCACCAGATAGCTCGCCTCGAACACAACCCGCTTAACCTCTTCAATTGACTGAAGGCCGTTAATGCGACGGATGAACTCAATATTGGACGGAAACCATGGTGCGTTTTTGCGCACAACCTGATCATACTTTTCAATCGCAAGTTTGCACTGTGAATCGTCCCACGATAGGGGCAAGCGGATTATTCGCGATGGCACTTTGGTCTTTTTATGATCTGTCAGCTGTTGAATAAGCCTCTTGAGATGTTTGAAAAGACTGCCCTGCGCGATTCGTAGCGGATCAAAATGCACCTGCAGACTCCGTATGCCGGGTGTTAGCTCGAGCACGCCTTCTATGTTTTGCTCATCGAGGGATAACATCAGGCGGTGCGCCAAGAAACGTAATTCGATATCCAGCACCATCTCTCCGAATTCGACCAGCACCCAACTGTCACCGCTGCATCTGAGCTTGACCTCTAGTCCGTCAAGGTGAACGGATTCAACACTCGGAGTGTAATCAGCAACCGCAACCGTCCCACCCGCCAAAGCGCGCAAATTGTTAGCCTCTTCATGACTAAGCATGAGTTCGGAGACGGCAGATTCAGTAGTGACAGCGATGAACCTAATGGTGTCCCCTGCTGCCAGCTGACCAATTTTCCATAAATCAACGCTGATGACAGTTGCCGGACAGACAAAGCCACCCAGAGATGGGCCATCGGGGCCGAGAATGACCGGCATATCACCAGTAAAGTCTACGGTGCCGAACGCATAGGCGTTGTCGTGAATGTTGGAGGGGTGCATCCCGGCTTCGCCGCCATCGCGGCGAGCCCATTCAGGTTTTGGACCAATCAGCCTAACTCCCGTGCGGCTTGAGTTGTAATGAACTTTCCAATCTCGTTCGTAGAATTCCCGAATATAACTCTCGGTGAAAAACTCCGGTGCTGCATGGGGACCAGGTATCACCCGAAGCGACCAGTGGTTTGTGATCTTCGGCAATAGAGCTCCCGGGACTACAGGCATTGGCAAATCGCCCGTCGGCTTATAGGGCTGAATATGCAGCACGTCTCCACTGCGCAGGGCCCTGCCTGCATGCCCGCCAAACTGCCCGAGGGTAAAGGTTGATCTTGACTGCAGATAGGTCGGACATTGAATTCCCCCCTGAATCAACAGATATGCCCTTGAACCACTGGAGCTGATTTTCCCGATGGCCAGCTGTTGACCTGCCTTAATTTTTAACACTGACCAGAAAGAGACTTCTTCTCCATCTAGTTCAGCGGACATGTGTGCACCCGTCAGAACAATCCTCGTGTCTGAGAGAAAACGCAGGGTAGGGCCGCTCAGCGTCATTTCCAGACCTGCTGCATCTGCGGGATTACCAAGCAGCTGGTGGCCCAGTCGAAAACTGCGACTGTCGAATGGGCCGGACGGGGGTACACCAACGTCCCAATACCCGCACCGCCCCGGAAAATCCTGCACGGTAGTCATCGTGCCGGGGGACAGTACCTCAAATGCAAACTTTTCAAAGTGAAAATGAGCAAGGGTATTGGTGAAATAGCGTCCCTCTGCCACCGGCTCTGCAGCTAGCAGGGCTAACAGATAGTCAAGATTAGTCTCAATGCCGTAAATTGTGGTCGCCGCCAGGTTGTGCCGCAAACTGGCAAGCGCCTCTTCTCTGCTGTCGGCATAGACAATCATCTTTGCGAGCATGGGATCGTAGTAAGGGCTGACCTCAAGGCCGGAATCTATCCAGTGATCGACTCGCAGTCGGGTGCCAACCGAAGGAGCCTCAATGGTATCTCCGGCTGGCGGAAACGACACTTTTGAAAGCAAACCAGCGCAGGGTTGAAAATATTTATAAGGATCTTCGGCATATATGCGAGCCTGTACTGCGTGACCGGACGGGCGTAAGGTAACGGCCAGGGTAGTGAGGCTTGGCATTGTGCCCTCGGCTAGGCGGACCATCCACTCTACGAGATCGACCCCGTAAATTTCTTCTGTTACGCCGTGTTCTACCTGAAGACGAGTATTTACCTCAAGAAAGTAAAAGTGCTTAGTATCCGCATCGAGGATAAACTCAACTGTTCCTGCGCTCCGATAGCTCACCGACTTCAGCAGTCGAGAAGCCACCTCGCCTAGCTCCCGGCGAACCGCGTCGGGCAGATTCGGCGCCGGCGTCTCTTCTATGACTTTCTGATTGCGACGCTGTGCAGAGCAGTCCCGCTCACCTAACGTAACCGTATTTCCCTCGCCATCACCGAACACCTGAACTTCGATGTGCCTGGCATTTTCTACGAACTTCTCCAAAAACAAATCTGCATTGGCGAAATTGTTTGCGCTAAGTTGCGCCACCGAGTCATATGCCTTGGCCAGTTCTTCGGAATCCCAGCAAAGCTGCATGCCGATACCGCCGCCTCCGGCGGTACTTTTGAGAATCACCGGATAACCGATTTTTTCTGCCTCAGAAAGTGCCTCTTCTACCCCGCTTAAGACGCCCGTACCCGGTAACAGCGGCACTGCCTGCTGTTGCGCAAGCTTTCGGGCACAGTGCTTAAGCCCGAAAGCCTTAATTTGGGTCGCTGTCGGTCCGAGAAACGTGAGCTTCTCGGCAGCACATGCAGAGACAAAATCAGTATTCTCGCTAAGGAACCCGTATCCGGGGTGCACAGCATCAGCGGCGGACTGCAGCGCTACTGCGAACAGCTTATCCTGATTTAGATAGGTCTCGCGAGCCGTACCGGCGCCGAGGGAGTATGCCTCATCGGCCTGGCGTACGTGCAGGGATTCGCGGTCCGCTTCTGCGTAAACAGCCACAGAACGGATCCCCAGTTTTTTTAAAGTGCGGATGATGCGAACCGCGATGGCGCCACGGTTTGCTATAAGTACTTTGCTAATTTTGTGAGAAGCTGGCGTCATTGTGCCTCATGCGTCCCAGATCATAATTTCGATAGGGGTCGGGTTATACGCATTGCAGGGGTTGTTTAATTGCGGACAATTGCTGATGAGCACGAGGACATCCATGCGCGCGATCAGCTCGACGTACTTACCTGCGTCAGAGATACCATCCTCAAAAGTTAATCCCCCTTCAGGCGTCACCGGCACGTTCATAAAAAAATTGATATTGTGCGTAATGTCCCTCTTGCCTAGACCAAATTCTTCGCGGCTGCTGACTGCCAGCATCCAGCTGTCACGGCAAGCATGCATGCACTTTTTTTCCAGCGCATAGCGAACCGTATTCGACTCTGCCGCGCAGGCCCCACCCAGAGTGTCGTGACGCCCACAGGTATCCGCAACGATATCGAGCAGAGGATTTCCGCGGTTAGACAAGAGTGTACTGCCCGCCGTAAGGTAGATGTTCCCTTGCTCACGAATAGTGTCCATCGCCGAATATCGCTCATGGGGATCCGCCAAACTGTAGAACAAGGTGTCCGCGGCTTGGTTTCCCTCCAAATCGAGGATTCTCAGAGTCTGCCCTGTCTTCAGCGATTCAATCCAGAAATCTCCGGCCGCAACCACCTGTCGGTAACTGGCGCTCTCCGCAGCCAACTGACTAGTCACGATCATTGGTAGCCTCCTGTGAGGTGGTAAACCGCATTGTTCTGAAAACCCCTGAGATTTTCCGGCCTGAAATTCATGCAGAAGTCATCTTCTGCAACCGGGGCCGCTTTGCGAATCTGATAGGCAATGGGTTTGCGCGGATACTGGTCATCTGGATTCATAGGGTGGGGGCAAGTGTGCAAGACCACCAGCGTGTCCATTTCGAATCGCAAATCTATGGTGGATCCGGCAGAGCTGTGGCCCGGCACATACCGCATATTTCCGTCTTCGTCTGTCACCACCTTGCTGAAAAGATTAAGATTTGCCGCGAGATCCCTTTCTCCCAACCCATATTTTGCCAACTCGACGGCAAAACAGTGCTCACCGCTGCGTGTCCAGTCATTCCGGGCTTCCTGATAGGTTCTGACCGTATATTTCTCTCTCAGGCCTCTTTCGCTGAGATTGCCACCCACGGTGTCATGCCACCCCAGCGAATCCTCAATAATCGAGCAGAATATCCGACCCATATCGGAGTAAAGGCAATGACCCCGAGTGAGCTTGAAGGTGTGTTGACATTTGAGAGTATCCGGCGCGTTATAGCGCTCGAGTTTGTCCTGCGGGTTGTAGAGCAACATGCCAACATTGCCTCCCCCTTCAATATCAGACACTCTCAAAATAGTGCCGCGTCGCATTAATAAAGACCAGTGAGAGCCACCGTCAAAACGGTCCTCATACATCATCTCCTGGTCGGGAAAAATTTCGGCCATTACATACACCTCGCTGTTACATCGTTTACTGTGATTACCAATGTTCGAATGAAGCATCAGTGAGCACGCGATCTCCCGGGCTTTTGTCCCGCCGTGTAACCCATAAACGCGATATTTTCGGTCGCGTCGATCGAGGTCGCTGACTCTCGGACCAGTCGCGCGTGAATTGGCGCCGGAACCCTAGTCAGCTATTCTGATTCTCTGCACAGGAAGACCCTGTAGCCCAAAGTCTGATTCAGTCCTGTGCGTCGGTTTGCTCCCCTTCTCTGACTAAGCGTGAGAGATCCAGAGCGACCGCTTCCTCTGTCACCGAGGGCGGATGGATCAGTTCATCAAGACGCTGACGCGCAGACAAAAACTCCGGCTGTAAAAACTGCGCGGGAGTGCGCGGCCTGGGAACTGCAACTTCGATCACCTCATTGACCCGACCAGGATTGGCATCGAGGACCAGAATGCGATCTGCCAGATAAATTGCCTCATCGAGATCATGAGTGATGAACAGAACCGTAATATCGAGATGTCGCCAGATCTCAAGCAGGTAGGATTGCATTTTTGATCGCGTTTGTGCGTCCAGAGCCCCGAAAGGCTCATCCATCAGTAGAATGCGCGGCTTCGCCGCGAGTGCTCTGGCAATCGCGACTCTTTGTTTCATGCCTCCGGACAATTCGTCGGGGTAGACGTCGGCAAATTTTTCCAAACCTACAAGCTGAATCCATTCAAGCGCTTCACGACTGGCCTCAGCATCGCCAAACCCCTGATTGCGCAATCCGAACATGACGTTTTTCTTTACGGTGAGCCAGGGAAACAGCGTGTATCCCTGGAATACCATGCCACGGTCCGGACCCGGCGTATCGACGGGGTGGCCGCCCAAAAGCACCTCCCCGGTGGAAGTCGATTCCAGCCCTGCCAGAATTCTGATCAGAGTTGACTTGCCGCAGCCGGAGGGCCCGATTACGGTCACGAACTCACGTCGGTGAACACGGAAGTTAACTCCTTCCAGCGCCGTCACCGGACCGTTTATTGATTCAAAGGTTTTGCCGAGTTCAGAGACTTCAAGAATCACGTCGCGTCGCTTCAAGTCGTCAAAGCGGGCCTTGACTGCCTCACTCTGAGTGAGATAACTCGGCAATTTAAAGTTGGCCGTGTTCATCTGATCGCACCTGCCTCAGGCTTTGTTGCTCGCGCGTTCCCAGGGAAAAAGGCTCTTGCCCAGTTTCGCGAGTGCGACATCAGACAACAGCCCAATAATGCCAATCATGATGATCGCGGCGAATACATTTTCGAAATTTTGATACCGGGCCTGCTGTGTAATGAACCAGGTGATGCCCGAACTGGTGCCAATGAGTTCAGCAACAATGAGATAGGTCCAGGCCCAGCCCAACAGGATCCGCTGATCTCGATACAGCTGTGGCAGGATGCCGGGTATGACAACCTTGAACAAAAGCTGCCTGCGGTTCGCACCGAGGGTAAGCGCTGCTTCCAGAAGCGAGATGTCGAGCTGTCTGGTTGTGTTGGCGACAACCAGAACCTGCTGGAAGAAAGTTCCGATAAAGATGATGGCGATTTTAGGGCCGTCATAAATACCGAGAATTGCGACCGCCAGGGCGCCGAAAGCCGGCGCGGGCAGATACCGGAAAAATTCTACAAAAGGCTCCTGGATTCGCGATACGGCCGCGAAAGTGCCGCACAGAATACCCAGTGGGACGCCAACAACAGATGATAAAATGAAGCCCCAGAAGATGATCTGGATGCTGTGCCAGAGACTCTGATGGAGCCACTGCTCGCTGCGCCGCTGTGGCTCAGTAGTGAAAGAGGTATAAAACGCAATCGCCACTTCGTGTGGTGCCGGCAAATAAACAGGATTCGCGCGCACACCGTCAGGGAGGCTTCCCCCGGCGGCTCGCTGTCGTTCAAGCTCTTCGTTGAACGCGGCGCGCTCTATCTGCATTCCCTGTTGAAAGTAGCTGACAGAGCCGGGCTCCGTGATTTCGATGTTGGGATGCCAAATGAACGGCGTGTAACTCACTGTTGCCCACAGCAAAAGGGGTAAGAAAAACGACAAAGCGGTCAGCGCTCTCTCTCGCCTGGGCGACAACGCAACACGGGGGGCAAACCAGGCAGAGGAACTCATTAGGCGTACCAGTAAACGAGGCTACAGACCCAGAGTGAAGCTCGCGTCGATGTAGGCATCGAGATTCTGGGGCTCGCGATAGACGTCATATTTGCGGTTGAATTCATCGGAGATTCGGGACGAGCCAAGCAAGGAATCGAATCCGTCGGTCTGCTGAAAATATTCTTTGGCTTCTTCCAGCGTCAGCAACTTTGTGCCTGCAAGCAGGGGTGCGTATTGATCAGGAGTGAGACCGACCCGAGCCGCCATGATGGAGATGGCGTCTGCCGAGGTAGCAGGATCAAGGATGTAATCCACTACCCGGTACCAGACTTCAACTACTTTGGACCAGTCTTCCCGATTAGCGTATAGACTACTCGGTGAGACCGCCAGTACATCGTAGATTAGCCCCGGCTGGTCGCTGGACGTGTAAATTGCGGTGGATCCGGGGACCCTGCTAAGACTCTGGCCAGAGTTCGGCTGCCACGCCACAATTGCATCCACATCACCGGACGCAAGTACCTGCGCAGCCTCATTGGTTGGCATGTTGACTAGCTCAACATCGGCTTCTGTGAGACCGGCACTTTCCAGTGCATCCAGCAGCAAAAGGTGACCGACAAACCCGATTTCAACGCCGACTCGTCTGCCCTTCAGATCGCCGACGGACTGAATGCCGGGGACAGCTACGACCATGTCGTTGCCGTTGCTGTAGTCGCCCACTAGGATCATTACCGCCTGAGCACCGGTAGAGCCGGTCACCAGTGTATCGCCGTTGGTCATCGTTACTGCGTCGAGCTGGCCGGCGGCAAAGGCCTCCATCGAGGCGGCGTAATCAAACCACTCGAACTCAACCTCAAGCCCTGCCTCAGCAAACCACTGCTTTTCAACAGCAACTTCCCAGGCTACCCAACCGGGCCAATCGCTATAACCAATGACCAAAGGATTGGCAAATGATGACGCCGTGAAAGTCGCGCTAAACAAGGCCAGGTATAGACGAAGCAGGCGTGATTTGTAGAACGTAGAAAACATGTCTGACTCTCAAAAATTTAACTGAGTCGGATCCATGCAACCGTCATGCCAGCGCAGTCTTTTTTCCTGTATTGCACAGTTATAGGGCTCGAAGGGCCCATATGGGTGCCCCAAGCCTGCCAAAAAACGCCTCATCTTGGTGCGGTTTATGGTCGCCTTGCCTCCGCTGCGTGAGGCTTCGATTATAAGTCCGTAACTAACTGACTTTATTGAAATTCATTGCCTAGTAAGAAAACGCTCCACCGCTCATGATGCACTGCATTGGTGAAAATAACTCTGTGCCAACTTGGCGGCTTTCTTGCATTCCTCAACAGTAATTTACTATCCTGATAAAGCTACCTGGAGAAGTTCGGCATGAGCGATTTGTTACACGACATTCCTAATCAACTGGTGCCGGAAACCAAAAAGGCCTCCTGGACTGCGCGCGAGTGGGTGTGGGCACTGCCACAACCGGTGCTGGTTCTCGGAACCACCATATTGGTGGCCGCTATGGTGGCAAGCGACTGGGCAAACCGAGAGCTGTTTGCCGCGATTATGTTGGTTCTTCCAATACCGCTGATGATTGTTGCGGAATGGATCTGGACTAAGCGTACAGACTGGCTACTCGAGCCAAAAGAAATGATCGAGGATGTCGGCTGGATTGCTGCCGGGTACTTCATCTGGGTCCCGCTTTACAGCGACTACTACCAAACCCCCATTTCTGACGGTTTCAAAGCCGTACGGGATCTGTCACCGCTAAGCGTGGCGCTGGAGCCAGCGTCCGTTATTGGACTATTGGGTAGCGCCATGATGATCATGCTGATTTCCACGTTCGTCTATTACTGGCTCCACCGTATCCAGCATGAGTCACTTCTCTGGTGGCGAATGCACGCCACACATCATCACATCACAAAGATGGGATGCATGCGGAGCGACCGAACTCACCCGCTTGAGTGGGCGACTCTACTGCTCGCTACTCCCGTTGCCCTAGCGCTTTTAGGAGCAAGTGACGGTGTTATGGCAGTGGTCGGATCGTTTTCTATCTGGACGGGCACACTCAATCATGCAAACCTGCCTTTGAAATCCATGCCGGTGTATGACTGGGTATTCGCGACAGCACAGCAACATCACGTACATCACGCGTATGACCGCCGTCAAGCCGATTCTAATTACGGCTGCATGCTTATTCTATGGGACAGAGTGTTTGGTACTTATTGCGCCGACGAGTCTGAAGGTAAAACCGGCGCGGGAAAGTGCGTTCCGCTCTCAATCAAGGATCAACTTGCACTAGCTTTTTATTCTGACGACAGGCTCAAAAGTCTGTAATCATTTAACGACCTTCGACGCTGTGCGAGAACTTCATACGATCGCACAGCGTCGTGGCTCGTTAGTTACAGGGCTTCCCATTCATTCCAATCAATAGCCCGACCCGGGTACGCTACATTTACAAGCGGCCAGGAAGATGCTATCCAGGCTCGTGCCCAAGCATAAAGCTCTGCGTCAAACCCAGCATCAAATTCAAGTTTAGTAACCCACAACCTTATTTCTGCGTCGAAGTCCGACTTGCTAGATGGTCGGATGTAAAGGCAACCGCGTTCGCGGGTGCCGTCAGGCGTCAGAACCGCGTAAGCAAACGATCGCCGCTCATCAAATCGCGCCTGCTCAGCCAACATATCCTCCATGGCGGCTTCGAGATCGATATCCTCTCGAGGCCAGTCTGTACTTCTAGTAAATGTGGTCTGCAAATGCGCTATTGAAGACATGTAAGCCTCGTAGTCTTGATTAACGACATCGGGTCCGAGCGGCACCAATTTAAAGGACGCCGTCTCCACCAGAACCGGCACTTCAAAATCATGGGGCACAAGTGCGGCGCTGTCGGACTTGTCTTCCTCAGACTTTTTAGTTTCGAGAAATCTGGCATATCCATCAGTCATGGCGCGCGCACAATCACCTGGCGTAACCCGAAGTCCATTTTCGCGGCGACAGGGTCCGGTCATAACTTCCGGCATGTTTTCTTGAACCCATTGCCGGGCTTCATAGTAGATAGGCTGATCGTTGGAACTGGTTTTCACATCAACGATATCCTCGCCATCGAATGATAGATGAAATGTGTCCGTCACATTAAACCCCGTCTCGAGAGCAAGAACCGGATCGTCCTGCACTGTAATCGCGCAATCAATTTGACCGCTCGCCACGGGCGTGCAGGGGGCTCGCTCCATGACGAGGTAATTGCCGCCTTCAGCCCACCCCTGATAGTCCAGCAGCTTGGCCTGTGCGTCTCCCGCCGTGTTCAGAATAGGACGCAGCCGCTCAGCCTCAAATGAATAAAAAGCATCAATCATTTTTTCGGCTTTTTGTAGCTGTATGGCCTCAGTGTTGTCTGAGCTCAACTCCCGGGAGCAACCTATCAGGGCTGAAAAACAGTAGCCGAAGATCAGAATCCGAATTAGGTAGGTAGACCAATTTGCCATAGTATTCACTCCAAAACTGTAAACACTGAATGATGACAGGCTGGCCAAACCGAATGCTGCCCACAATTGGGGTGTGCCTCAGACTTTGGCTAAAAGTCATCCACTCAATCTAAATAACTGCAAGGATTATACCGATAAACCGACGACTGAACGCCGAAGGACAAAGATGCGAGTCCCGAATAGGGCTATCGGTTATGAGAACCGTCACAGAGCGGCATGTTCTCTGTTTTTTTGCAGCCGCAAAAGTACACTTTTCTTGAATCACCTGCCTTAAAAGCCACGGGCGTGAACTCAGTCCCCTTATGCGATCCATCGCAGAAGGGTTGGTTGGCGCTCTTACCACAGGCGCACCAGAAGTAGGTTTTATCTGCCTCACATTCGACTGCGTACGGCGCGTTTTGCGGGCTGACTGCGTTCGACATAATTTCTCCTGTTATGACAACGTCTAAGAGTTACAGTTTATGAGCGTACACATCAAAGTAACATCGGGATTCATCGTTAAACAAGTGATGTAGATGAACGCCCTATGAAAATTTATTTTTGTGTGAAGGCTAAATCCCGCTCGGTCGCGCACATGCGGATAAATGTGTTGTGCTCATAAACAGCACTCTAAAAGCTGGTCACGCCGACCGACTACAGGCTTTTGAGGCGTTCGTCAGAGTAAAAGGCCAGCAACAACTGGTCTTTGATGGAAAGGCGAACACCTTTGCCTGCGCCAGAAGGGCCTACTTCAGCATCGCCGCAATAGGTGCCGAAGACGCGGTCCCAGAAAATGATGTCACAACCGTAGTTGGAATCTGCTTGGCGGCGTTCCAACGCATGATGACAATGATGCTGCTGCGCTGTCGCAAAGAACCAGTCCCATACAGGCATCGACACCATGGGCAGGTTTGCATGGTTAAACTTGCCATTCCACATACCGAAGGCAGCTGAAACGATAAACACCTCATCGCTGGCACCCATCAGGGCGAGGGCCATTGGCGTTCCGAGGCCTAGCGCCAGATATTCAAGCGGATGGGTACGATTGCCACGCATGGCGCTCATCTTGGTAAGGTGATGATGGGTCGCATGCATTCGCCACCAGAACAGAGACTCATGCTGAATGCGGTGTAGCCAATAGTAGAAGAAGCTGGAAGTGAATCGGATAACCAGCATGGCGCCTATAAGGCCGAAAACTGTGCTTGGCTGGAACTCAATCTGCAGCGGAGACATGTCGCGGAGAGCGAGGAATCCCTCGGAAACGGGTGTGCGATACAGGTCGGAAATAATGGGTCCCCAAAGTAATCCACCCGAAGCCATCCAGAACACGTCTTCCGCCATTTCATCTGGTTTAAGTAGCCAGGATTGCTTCTTTGCCCAGAAACGCTCGGCGATCAAAAGCAGGGGCGTAGCAGAAACGGCGACGAATAGTGTCCAGACTCGGTAATATTCCCCGCCCCATTCATTGACCACCATGGCGGCGACCAGCAATACGGAGCCGGCGACCAGAAGTGGTTGGGGTAATGCCCAGAGAATGGACTTTCTGTCCCATGTCACCTTGCTTCCCTCGGTGACGATTCCTTCCTCGGTTCGCACTATTGGCCTGCCCGAGGGTCCGGTCTCGGGAACTGATTGATCCACCTGGCTAATTAGGTCGAACGGATTGACGGATTGATCAGTCATTACTGCTGCTCCTGGGCTTTTGGCTGATGGCTGGAAGAAACATGTTGATCATGATTGGTGTGGCGGGTCATCTAGCAGGCTTTCTTTTCGCTGCAGGTGCCGGTGACTGACCACTTCACCTCTCCGCGATCGATCTTTGGAGTCAGAATGTAGGTCACACCGTCCAAATCAGACTCATCCTTCATCCAGGTTGCAATGATCCGGCCATCAATTACGGATAAGCCGTGAGCCTCTTCGGATGCAAGCACTTCGTCGGGCAATCCGGCTATGCCGCTTTCAAAGCTATTTAGATCGACCGCCGGAGCCGACAGTATCGCCATCTCTAATGATTCTTTGACCGGCTCAACCAAATCAGTAAGTTCGATATAGCGAAAGGAAACGTTCAGATCCTCGTATCTGTCAACATTTCTCACTACAGAAATAACGATCAGTACAAGCATAACGCCCGCCAACGCGAGGCTGGCAATACGCTGCTGATCAAACTGTGTTCGACTGATGACTTCCGGCTGCTGGAACTCGTTAGAGCATTCAGTCGACTTGCGCATTTGGTTCATAGGTTGGATTTGGTTCCGCGCTACTGTGCTGGCCCGCATCGCTGCCGGATTGTCTGTGTGAATTGGCTGAGAAGTCGGATCATATGTCGTCTGGCACGCTTAGGCCTTTTCCTTAGGAGACTCGCCTGGCCTCTCGCCGACGCCGTCACCTAAATTCAGCGCGCTCAGTTGTGCTACGCCCCAGGCCATGAGCACAACAACCAGCGCGCCGATTAGTTTGTTGCGGCCTTCGATTTCCAGATAGCCCCAGATAGGAATGCAAACAGTGATCAGTGCAAAGCCCATCACTAAAGGGTGTATCTCTTTTCCGCCGAACGTGACGGTGCCTGCCATATTGATTTGTGACAGGAGGGCTTCAATCTTGCCAACCAGTTTGTTCCAAATTTCCATTCCTAACTCGCCCCGTTTCGAAACAAAAAATAGCGGGTAGCACCAATACTGTGCGCTTTTTTTAAATACGACGCCTGTATAGGACAAAATTTTTAGACGTCAGATCCGCAGCAATAACTGTGCCGGCTCGAGCCGTCATCCCGGTCAGTGTGTCTCGAGGTATGCCTTATTCTGCGGGTATGCACTCTGAAGCTACCAATCGCAAATGCGAGTCATCGGTCTTTGAACTTGAGCTATACCAGCAGCCAGTGTCGACGTCGCGCAAAAAGGCGGCAGCCGTTAACCTGTAAGCACAGGCGGTGTTGTGATGCAATTAGGCGAAGAAAATGGCTGCACGTTGCGAATGCGTCAGCAACGAATAGAATCCTCAAAGAAATCGCTGACCGGGTGCGAAAGTTGCATAGGGACTGGCGCCCTCGACAGGACACTTCAGGACTCGCAAATACAGGAGAACGCTTGATGATAGAACCGCAAATAGTGCACCGGCAGGATGGGCTCACGACCTCTGAGATGGTTGTTTACCCGATGATCGCGTTTCTACTGGTCGGTGTTGTTTTTGGCTTTTACCACAATGCAAGGATTGACGGCGCTGTGTCCGCCGCTGTTGATCTGGGGTTGAAGCAACAGGTACTCATTGAAGAGTATTTTGAGCTCTATGGCGAGATGCCGCAGTCGGAAGCAGACCTCGAGATGAATTCTTTCATTCCGGAGGGCATCCTCACGGGTCTAGACTACCGGGCCGGAGAATTTGGGGTACCTGCTGCCGATAAGAAACGCACTAGTACGCTCAGAGCTCTTGTAGATATGACAGAATTCGGTACACGATTTGAAAACATCGAATCCGGCTTCCTGCTCATCGCGCGAGCCCAGGAAGACGATTCCATCATCTGGGAATGTATGGCGGATCAAGTCACAGTGGATGCCCTCGGTAAGCGCTACCTGCCAGAGACCTGCAGTGGAGGAGGAGAAGACGAAGACAAGCAGGGTGATGTAGCAGGCGACGATCCGAACGAATGACGGGGGAAGGGAGAACCGCGCCGGTTTATGAGTCTCCCTTTAGACATGGGGCTCCAAAGTATTCAGAATTGCTGTCTGTGTATTAGGGCTGTTCTCAATAAATCACAAATCGCTTTCAGCCCGAAGTGATTGTGACTGTAGAAAACGCCATATGACTTCAGTAGTCTTTCATCCCCAAGAGTCACTTATTCAACCGCTTCGGCCGAAATAAGTTTAAAGCTCAAGTTAGTGGGGTTTTCTAACTCGAGCGAAACTGTATAAGTCACAGATTCTACATTAACCTCGGGTATATCAAGCACTCCGACCTTGCCGTAATAGATGGAACTGGGGACATCTGGAGGGTCGATAGCTTCCGCTGAGCCAACCTGGAAAATTATTCCAGAGGGAGTGTTTTGAACCAGCTTTAAGTCTAATGTGTAAGCTTGTGTATCGACCAGCACGGAAGGAATCGAAAGAGTATCCACTGAGAATGTTGCTGGGTCACGTTCGATTAAATCAGGATTGACAAAATTTACTTCTGGAATAATCGCTAGCTGCTCGTCAATCGGTAAGGATAAGAACTCATGAAATAAAGTGTTGAACTGTTCATAGCTTAGGCCAAATGTATCTTCGAAGGCACCAACGTAAGTCAACCCATTAATTTTTGGCCAAAATACTTCATGAAACGCGTTGATGTTATCAACCTTATTAGTCAAATAGGCCGTCGCCCACATTCCAAACGTGTAGGGATCGCATGGATTACCATAGTTTAATTTCTCAATTTGAAAATCAGGGCAACTAGGCAACATGTTTTGTATGTTCTCCATCTGTTGTCTCATTAAGTTTTTTAATGATTGATCAAAAACAGTGCCTGGATAGATGCCTTTTTCCGATAATGTTCTGATTAAGTATTCGCTTATGTAGTTGGCTGACCCTTCAGAAAAAGCGGTTGGACCATATTCCGGCCTTACTGTGTTCCCGGTTTCGTCAGTGATAAAGAAATTTGAAAATACATTCTGGGCCTGAACGATATGGTAATACTCGTGAAACACGAGAACGGCATTGTCTTTCTCCGGAATCATCCACTCAGAAAGATTCGTGGTCGGATCGAATACCCACGGCCAGGAAGATTGACTGGCCGTGTAACCCATGTCTCGCCGCGTGCCTGCGTTTGTCGCGCCCATCGGTGTTTCAAGGCTGATTAGCCGATAAGTTTCCATCCAGCCTGAGTAATTATTAATATCCCCCGTAAAATAGTAGTCGTCGTTTGTCGACCAGTCCAGACTTGCGTGGGGATGCGCTACTTCAGTTAAACAGATTGATTTGAGCCTTTCTAAATTATTGCGTTCTCCTTCAAAATAAAATAGCTGTCCGCGTTCTATTCGTCGATCACACCATCGTCCTGCTAGCTCCAACATTGCGTCGACATCCATCCCAACTCCCCACCATTCCATTTCATATTTGCCAAAATAGTTGGCCGCAAGCTTTAAATCTCGTATTAAACCTTCTTTATTCGATTCTGAAACATCATGCGTTACGAATACTTCAGGGTAAGTCTCGACAGTCTGTCCCCAATCATCTGTGTTTTTGAAGGGGTTAAACGGATAGTGGTCTGTCATGTCAGGAGTCCCATCTCCATCTGAGTCAATTCCCTGAGCTGTTGTCTGAAACGCCGATAGTAGGATAAAAGAGGAAGCTATGTATTTAAAGGCTTGCATTTAATAACGGTTCCTTTAGGGAGAAGACTCGAAAGAAGGGCTTGTTACTCTCTGGCTCAAAACTAAAACTCCGGGGGCATGTCAATTCACTCAGACTCGGCGTCAGAAATAACCTTATCTTTATTGCCGTAGTCGTTCCAACCTGGCAGGATCGATAGCTGTTCTTCGACTGTTCTACCCATAAAGTCATCGAAGACTACTTTAAACTCATCAATCGTTAGGTTAAATGTCTGTTCGAAAGCGCGTTCGAAACCAAGTTCTCGGAGCACTGGATAGAATTTATCCTCCAATGCGCGTATGTCATCGATTGAATGAAGCAGATATGCAGTAGTCCATGGGCCAACGTTACCCCATAAATCGAAGCCGCCTTCATTTGATAGTCGATTGCCTTCTGACCACCAGGCGCGGGCAGCTTTCAAAGTCCATGCTTGCCCTTGTATAAAATCATAGGGCCCTTCGCCTAACACTGGCAGTTTCTCCTTTTTTTGCAACTCTTCCGTGATCCACTTGTCCATAAACTGCGCGCTTCCCTCCCAAAACCAGATAGGCCCCATTAGGTCGGTGGTTCTTTGTTCATAGCGCGCTGTATGGGCAAGCTGACTAATATGGAAGTACTCATGAATCGGATTTGCCCAACCGTAACTTTGACCTTCGCCTTCGAGATATCCGGGATATGCGCTGGTGTAGTAATGAAAACCGAAATCCGCGAGGCCATTGATACCTGCTCCAAACTGCCCGGCAAGACTTTTTTGTCTGTAAAACTCGAATCTCGCGGGATTTTCTGGATTAGTATGATATTCGCTGCAATTGTCCCCCCAGCTATTAGATTTACTGAATGTGTGGCCATCGGCGTTACGCATATTACACCAGCGATCTATCAGATCGGTTAGAGCAGCTTCGTCTTTCCCGACCACATAGATTTCAGTTCTTGCATAGCGACCAAAGTAATCAGCGGCTGCTTCAACCGCGAGCTCAAACCGGTCTCTGACAATTTGCGGAATATCGTCTGTAAAGAAATAGTTAAATGGTTGGAGTGATTCTGCTCCGCTATGCGAGGGGGACATCCAAGGCCGGGAGCCTCCGGTATGCGACACGACATCACCCAGCGTAATCACGATGTCTTCATAAACGATATCCTCAACAACAACCTGAGGAATCAGGAGTTGATCAAGAGATGTGTCGTAAAAGTCGGGCTTTGACGTAAGGGTCCGCTCAGAGAGTGAATAAGTTTCACCCGACGAAATGAGATCTCCGACTGTGATTACCACGTCTGAAGCCAAAATCGTATCACTGGTTTTGGTGCCATCCCCCACCACTACTAATGGGATCGTCAAGTGGCCTGTATTTAAATCAAACGTATCGGCGCCCCAAGAGTAAGATGCGATGAACCATGAAAGAAAAAGCGCGGGCAGTGCTTTCATACCGAGATCAACCTCTGTAAAGACAGATTAGCTTTTAATATCATGAGCATCGCCGAAAAGATTGCCAAGTTCAAGTTACGGCTTGCCACGACATAGCATTGCACCGTTATAGTGCAGCACATTACGATTACAGAACGGCAGATTTAACTGCACCATGAGAATGCAAAATCACCAATAGCCAGCGATTGCGTTCCTGTCTAGAAACGCGGTTGAAGTTAGTCTCAAAACGGAAGTTTCAAAATTGACGAGTCGCCAAGATACTTCATCGGAGCACACTAATGATATTCAGAGTAACGGGCACAAATGTAATCTTTTTCTCATTGCTACTGGCTGCCGCCGGTGCAAATGCTCAGGTTCCTAGTTTTGATAGTTTGCGTTATTTTGATGTTTCTAATTCTCAATTAAACGAACCTTGTGCTACTAATGCTGGCGTCAAATACAAAGCCACGTTTCAGCTTCAACAATCTGACACCGAGAATGCTCTGATACTAAACTCTGCAGCTCCAGCCGACTCATCCGGTGACATCACTGCGATGTCGACAAACCAAAAGGTAAAAGATTGTGTCGGCATCGTAATCGATTGGTGGGGCAAGGCCTATTACAACATCTTTAACTTGCCCTTGGTCGATGGTGAAGTAGATCTGCAAAACCCATATGACCTTCAGACCGTTGCAGATCCGGCGAGGTTAGAAAACGGATTTAATATAGCATCTGCATGCCCGAGCTCTTCATCAGAAGCTGAATATCACCGTTGTGCCGGATTAAATGTCCCCACTCTAGAGCCGGAGCACTATATCCTATACAGTGAGTCCGATCAGCTGCCCGCCACTCTAGATGGCGACTACAAGCAAATAATGGGTTGGATGATAAAAATGGGCTTAGGATATGACAGATATATCCATGCTATCTATGATTTAGATGCTAATAATAATGAATTATTGACTACACTGAGGGAGCTTGGGTTAACAACATTTAGCCCGGAGGAAGATGCAGTCCACGGTAGTTTAATTCTGACGATAGATCAATTGTATGAAATGAAGAATTGCCTGGGCACGCTCCATCCGTTTACTTCCTATAATTCAAGATTCTCACTCAAGAAACCCTACAGTTTTTGCAATCAATTAAATCCATACACTGATCCAGATCGACAAGTTAATAGAGATAATGATAGAGAAACATTTTTTTATAGCGTTGCCCGAAATTACATACATGAGTATTTTCATCACACACAAGGGGTTCATACCCTTAACCGAGATCTCGGGACTTCAACTGATTGTTGCGGTTATGAGGATCCCGTCGAGGCACTCCCTTTCTGGATCGAAGGCGCCGCGAATGTCTTTGCGGATCTTTTCCTATGGGAAAAGTTCCCCGACATGAATCACACTGTTCGGAATGGCTTTGAACGAGGTAATGGGAGATATCATGAAGAAGGATCGCCAGCGGTTTGCCAGGGCCTTGATACATATCTGTGTGATCAAAATAGTCGGCTTTATCGTGAGAAAAAAGAACAGCATCAACAGGGCGGCGGCAAATGCTATCTAGGTACGAGAGATGGCACTGACTTGTACGATGAGAGCATCAAACAGCCACAATGCTCTTGGGATATGGCGGCGTGGTATCTTGCTTACACCACCTCTTTCCAAGTAATGTGGGTAGATATACCCAGGGATATGTGGAGTTTAGGATTCCTCGGCTCATTTGAGAAAAACGTCGGAATGACCGTCAATGAGTTCGCTGATGAGTTTTCCAGTTTTTTCAATACAGGCTCCCCCGATGATCCACCACCACATGGATTTTTCCCTGATAAAGCACTATCCGAGTTGGTCGATTTTTGGGAATTCGAGACAAATCCTAGTGGGAGATAAACCATTTGGGAAAGCTGGCGGACCTACCAACTCGAACCTGGGACCGACGGATTCTGGGCCCCTCTATGACCAATCTACCCGATAATCGCCAAGAGCCTGCGACGGTTAAGCAGTGAAGTCATAACACTCTTCTTTTGAAGATGGTTGTCATTCGTTGCGGGTAGCGGGACCAACTTGTCCTACCAGTGTTCCTGCAGATTTGACCTTGCCGTTGTAAAAACCAGATCGCAAACTGGAAGCACTCACCCCCGGGCGTACCCCCACCTTATTAAGGTTGGAACCTTGCGGCGTATATACATATTATCGTACTGGAAAAATTTACGTTTTTGGATTTTCAGTGTGTGCGAGAGAAGCTCATTAGATCCTTCGATTTATAGCTATGAAGCTAGTTGACATTAATATCTGCGCGATTTTGATCGCGTTGGTGTCTGGTGCGAGTCTGTTTTTCTACACCCCGACGTTTCTAATCGTTTTCGTTGTTGCAGCTTTCGCTTCGACTAATTCGGTTACTCTTTCGAAGGATTTGCGGCATCTTATTTGGACAATCGCGATATTTAGTGTTTTAGCAGCAGCATCTTTGCATTCAGACGCTCAGGAACAAATTCCTTCTATTTTTCTTTGGTGTGCGGTATCCATAGTTTTTTCTATAGTATTTTCATGTATCAGTTTGGACGTTATTTGCCGTTCCATCCTGGTTTTTTACATGATTTTTATTTGTTTTGAGTTCAATCTTATTTGGATGTTTCTTAATGTGCCAGAAAGTGATCCGTCTAATCTGGTACGGTCGCTGGATTCTCCCGTCTTAGTAGTTCCCAATGACTTTGCTTATTTCGCCGTTGTGATTCCGTTATTGGTTAAGGCTTGTAGGCATTTATTTAATGGATTTGGCGTCAATTTATTTCTCGCTGGCATCCTCATTTTATATTTTACAGTTTCTCTTATCCTCGAGTCGCGGTTAGCAATTATTGGGGTAGCGATTATTGTCGGTTTGGAATTTGCTGGCAAACTGGAAAAGCAGAAGAGACCATGGATCATTCTTGCGGTATCAATCGTTACCCTAGCAATATTTTCGTTAACTTTACAAAAAGGCAGCTATTCTCTGCAAACCAGGCTGGCCCTATGGGTTGCGGCTATTTCCGGAATCATTGAGGATCCGTTGGTTGGTCATGGGTTTGGGGCATTCGGAAGTTATTATGATCAATTCAAATCTACTGGATTTGAGTCACTTTCATTCACGTTAGATGTCGATCAAAGATACATACCTTGGCCCCACAATGTATTGATTGAGCTCGTTTTCAACTATGGCCTGTCCGGTATTTTCCCAATACTAATGTTTTTTAAAGCTGCGGCTGAGAATCTACGAAGAGGCTTTAGACTTGACGGCACCGTCTTTCAATTACTTATGGTTCTGAGCCCACTGGCGTTGTTAGAAATGTCACTTCTACGTATCCAAACTATACCGATTATTCTTATTGTTTGGGTTTCACTTTTTTACAGTGTTTCAACCCAGCATCACTCATTCCGCGGTCTTGAAACTTACTAGTATGAGAAGATTCAAAATCAACATCATCGCCGCAAGCTGTGGTGTTTATATTTCTGCAACTTTGATCTTTTGGCAATCTGGCCTATATCCAAGCATCGCTCAGGGATATGGCAATGGATATGGCAATGGATATGGATATGGATATGGATATGAAGATAATGATATGGCTGACAGCCAGCGTCATGCCCTAGTTTATTTCTATCGAGATATGGGGGGCGCAGAATGGCTAAACTCTGATGGCTGGATAGGAGATTCGCATCATTGTTCATGGTTTGGCGTTTCGTGTCTAGACGGCTTTGTCAGCAAAATATCGCTGCAAAGCAATAACCTGTCTGGTGAGCTATCTACTGCGCTCTTATCGATAATCACCCTTAGGGACTTAGACTTAAGCGGAAACTTAATATCCGGCCAATTGCCATCCGAAATAACAAAGCTAGCATCCCTTCAACATTTGGACCTAAGTGGAAATAAACTAAGTGGCAGGGTGCCAGAAAAATTGAATCGGCTGAGACTATTGCGCTCTCTTATACTTGATCGAAACAGATTCTCCGGCCCATTGCCAGAATTGAATCAAAATTGTCTCGAAATCATAAACCTGTCAGAAAATTACTTTAATGGCCCTCTAAGAGAAACTTATTTTAAGTTGCCTGAACTGAGTGAGCTGAATCTTGATAAAAATTTAATCGATGGCAATTTACCTTCCATTGATCTTGTGACAAGTAGGTTAACTATCTTGTCATTAAGTGACAATCAGATCACAGGACAGGTTCCTGCTGAAATAAGCGTGTTTGCAAGTTTAGAAACAATCCACCTTAATGGAAATCAATTGAGCGGTGAAGTGCCGAGTGAGGTTCTTTCATTGCCTCGGCTCAAAGAGTTGCAATTAGCCAATAACGACTTCATCGGGAAACCCATATTTCCCGAAGTTGCAAATGGGCAGCTTGTGAGCATCAACCTATCAGGTAACAATTTTTCTGGAGAATTCCCCGCCGCTTTGTTTAATCATAAAAATCTCGAACGAATTGAAATTGACAGAAATAACTTTTCTGGTGAAATTTCAACTCAACTTTCCGGGCTCACGAGGCTAAAGGTGCTGAATCTTGCAAACAATAATTTTTATGGATCGTTCCCAGGGGTATCAAATTTGGGGAGTCTAAGCGTACTCAATTTAGGGAATAATCGATTTTTTTCACCACTTCCCGATTTGGTAATCAATGGAAGCATCGAATGGGTCGATACCTCCGAGGCATTAAACAAATTACCAAGCATCGAGATTGAGACCGCAATCACACCAGTAATAGACTCAGATGGAATGGCCGGTGAAATTATCAAATTGGCAGGAACAGTAACCCCAGGCGATGGCCCAGTCGTTGCCGTCAGATGGTATAGCAATACAGACTTGGTTTCCGAAAATCTCTTTGACTCAGTTAAATTAGGCGACGGGCTCATCGCGTTGCAGCTCGAAGCAGTTGACGATTTAGGTCAAACTGCTTCTACAGATACGACCATTCAAATTAATGCGCCTGTTTATCCGACAGTAAGTATTGCAAATGGACTTTCTAGATATCCCGATACAGATGGGAAAATTGGTGAGCACATTTCGCTCTCAGGTCTTGGTGAGGACCTTGATGGGTCGATAGTTTCTTACATCTGGTCAGTAGATGGAGTAAAGATTTCTGAGGGTGCCGATGCTAAGTTCGCTCTGGAAAATGGCAGTGCGACAATAAGTGTAACAGTAACTGATAATGTTGGACTGTCAGCTACACAGACACTAGAGACTTTTGTCGAGCCTCCTGTTTATGCTCCTTCAAAAACTTGGCCACAAGCATTCAACGGCACTTATCCTGATGGTTCCTTTGGCCTGTCACTTAATAATGTTGGAATCGTTGAAACCGATACAGGGATCTGGAGAACATGCATCAATATATTAAACACAGATGGTACGCGATCAAATGAAGTTATTGATGCGAATTTTACAATTCTTTCAATAGAACAGGGGAGAATTCAGCTAACTGGAATTAGGCCGTTTAATCCTTTTGGATCTTTCACTGACTATTTAGAGGAGCCTGATTGTTCGGGTAGTTATGATCCGAAAAGTAATACGTACACTGACTACGTAGTTTACGGCGTATCGATATACGCAGTGAACTTTTTGCTTGAGAATTTAGACAAAAGAATCTTTTTAATTGAATCGTTCCAACAATTAGAAGTTAAAATCTGATTACATTTCTGGAGCAATGCTAAAACACGGGGATGTTTACCATTTTAGACGCCGGTGTTAAAGCCTCTAACAACAGTCCTGAGGGAAATCGGCGCTTTTAAAACTGTTCATAAATATTGAAGCCATAGTTATGATTGTTGCCGGCATGCCCGTAGGTATGCTAATCGGATTCGGGGGATGGCTTAGCCACTATATCAATGAAAAGCCTAGAGTTAAATCACATTCCAAAACTTTGCAGACAAAAACTGAAACATTTCTGCCACTGCCGAGCAGATTTACAAGCACTGCCGGACGCATCAGAGGAAAGTACAAAAACGGCTGGTTCGCAGATAGCTTTAAGACATTCGCAGAGAAATACCTATTGAGACACCCAGTCTCTCGAGTGAGAAATGCTCTTACATCCAAAAGAGCTTTTTTCGAGGAAGTTTAAATATATTTCGGGTTTCTCGAATATTCCTATCTCATAAAATGACAACAAATTTTCCCTGTTTAGATCAACATTAAGCCATTCTGAGCATATATAATCATAGTTTTCTTCAAGTTCTTCAATGGCTGCTTTTTCTGGATTTAGAACCGCCAGCAGGCCAGATGGTGCTGAGCTTAAGAGTCTAATATCATCTTTCATGCCCACCTCTGAGAGAATGTGTACTAATTTCCAAATATCACCCGTCCATGCTTCATTGCGACCTAATTCCTCATTGTTTCTGGTAGCCATCCTGTATGTCCATGGAATTGGATCATGGAAAAGAAACAGTGATTTTTCGGCTGATATCTTTGCCAGATTGATGAAATCTCTCAACGCGCACTCGAAAAGATGCATCCCGTCAATGAAAGCAAGTTGACATCTTAAATCAAGCAGTTTTGACATGCTGTTTTGGAAGAAACTATCGGAGGTTTCTTGGAATAAAAGACAAAAGTCCTTATTTCCAATTGGGTTCTCGCTCAGCTGAAAGTAAGGATCAATCGCAACTGAAGGGCTCTGGGACAATACAAGAGAGGCGCCAGTTCTGGTTCCAATCTCAAAATATCCGTCATACTTTTTTTTATGGAGGGCTTTTAAAAAATTTAGGTATCGGCCGTCTTGAGCGCGAAAAAACTTCCCTTTCTCATGCAGTTCAATAGGGGTCAACGTTCTTTCAAGTAAAAAATCTAATTTTTCATAAGAGAGATTTTTTACTCTGGCGGCTTCAATTAACTGCCGGGCATCGTCTAATTTATCTATATTGATCAGAGCATCGATATAGCTGAGCCATATCTGCTCTACGTTTTCATTGCTTTCAAGTGCACATTGGAAATAGTCCAAGGCGCCGCTTGAATTATGATTTGCAACCAGTATCACCCCAAGATTGTGATTAGCATCTATGTGGGTGGGATCTGTTTCCAAAATTTCTCTGTATATTTTCTCAGCATTCTCGAAGTGCCCCTTTCTGTGGTCTTCTAATGCCTCCTTCATCAATTGATCAATGTTAGACTTCATCGCTATATGCTCTGCTTTCTACTAAATTATACGCTTAATTTGTTCTAGAAATACAATTAAGAAATGGCATTTCTAATATGCGGGTACTTTGTTGGCGGCATATTAGAAACAAGGTAGCCGCTTCAATTCTCAAGAAATATCTACATTGATTAACGATATCTGAAGCGCTTCTAATTCAAGTTATATACTAAGACAAGATTATCGATAAATCTTCATTAAGTTAACTATGCCAAAGCTGTATCGGTTATTAAATTCACCTACGGGAAAGCTTTTCCATGATTGGTTTAGCTGCAATCTACTTAACAATATATTGAGCGCCTATAGCGGAAACCGAGATCTGCCTAGTCAATGACCTTTCGAGACTACACATATTAAAAATGATTTACGGTACGATAAACCTCATTTTACTTTATCAATTGAAAATTGGACCGATCGAGTAGAGGGCTATTTACTAAATAACAAACAATGGTTAGATCTGGCGATTGCTTGTCGGACTAGTATTTGATCTATTTTTAGAGCGACCTGCAGACTTTCTCAATTTAAGTGATTAACAGTGTTCTGAGAATAACATCAAACAAACACGTTACAATCGGAAACAAATGAAAAAATTTTATAAACAGACTGAAAGCCTTTGATTTTTTAGATGAGGAGAGCATGTGAATTTTTCACGGAATATACTCAATAAACTGATAGGGGATCTTTCTCAAAATACGGATGATCCTGTGAACACGCTCTACTATGCCCTGCGATTGCTCTCTAAGTGGCGTAGCGCAATGATTCAAAACACATTTATAAAGGAAGAAGGAACGAAAGTGCTTCAGGGGCCTCTAAAAGGTCTGGACTTTATTGAAAAATCAGCAGAGGGTTGTCATGTTCCAAAATTACTTGGGAGCTATGAGCAACCTTTGCATCCATTCATCCGTAAGTCTTCGATTAATAATTACAAAAAAATTATTAATATCGGTTGCGCGGAAGGTTACTATGCGGTGGGTTTCGCGATGGTCGCTCCGTCACTGGTGTCCTATGCTTTTGACACTAATGGCCAGGCAAGAGAGATTTGCGCCAAGCTCGCGCAGAAAAATGGAGTAGGAGATCGAGTGAAAATTGGGAGCGATTTCGGGCATGCGGACTTTGCGCGATATGGGCACGAAAGAGTGCTTGTTTTCTGCGACATTGAGGGCGCTGAAGATGACCTTCTTAACCCAGAGAGGGCCCCTAGCTTGAGGAAGTTGGATATCATAGTCGAGTCGCACGAATGCTTGCGTAGTGGCGTCACACAGAGACTTATATCAAGATTTAAGGCTACCCATGATATCAGGCTCGTTGAGGATAATGGAACAAGATTGCTAGAAGCGCCTCCAAGGTGGTTCGCTAAATTGGCTCATTTAGATCAGTTACTGGCGACTTGGGAATGGCGTTCGGGACCCACGCCTTGGTTGATCATGCGTGCAAAAAAATAACCGGATATCTATATCAGTTGAATTAAATCGTGGATAACCTCACCGATAGCTCTGATCTTACTCCTGCAATACAATTACGTGATAAGGGAAAATATAAAGAAGCGCGAGAATGGTTGGTCAATAGATTAAAAAAAACTCCTAATGAGATCGAAGCACTGTGCTTGAGTGCGCATGTGTTGCTGTTGGAAAATCAAGAAGAAGAAGCCGAAAAGATTCTGGCCGTTGCTACAGCACTTAACGGCAAAAACCCTTCAGTACAGCTAAATCAAGCGAGACTGCTTCTTAGCAAATCAGAACCTCAAAAAGCGCTAGAGAAAGCAGTGAGAGCAAATAAGCTTTCTCCTAACAATGAAGAGTCTCTAATTGTTTTAGCGAATTGCTTGGCCGCAAACAACAAGCGGGCTGATGCAATCTTAATCATTGAAAAAATTTTAAGTATCAAACCTAATCATGCCGAAGCGCTCGCTACAAGAGCCTTTTTTCACATTAGGGCCGGAGATTCTAAAAGTGCGGAAAAAGACGCACAATTGGCACTAGCTGTTAAGCCGCATTTTACGAAGGTGTGGGCTTTATTATCCGCACTGAAATTTCAGCAAAAAGATTTCCCTGAAGCCCTACGGGCAATCAAAGAAGCTTACACACGAGATCCCTCTAACGTGACCTATATCACGACTTATAGTGAGATCCTAAGGTATGCTGGAAAGGTGGATGAATCGATCGCGCTTCTGGAGAAAGCCGCTAATTTTTCTCCTAAAGATGAAAAAATCTGGATGCATTTAGCATTAACGCAACAGCAAAATGGAGACATACAACTCGCAATAATTACATTTCGAAAAGCATTAGCGATCAATCCAAATTCTATCGTTGTTTTGAACAGTCTTGGGCGTGCAGCTAGTGAGATAGGAGATATGAAACTTGCCTCAGATTGTTTTAAACGAGCCGTTGAAATTGAGCCAGGTAAAGTGGAACACTACTGTAATTATGCTGCTGCTGTAAAAGAGTTGGGGCGATTTAAAGATGCAGAAAAAATATTGCGACATGGAATTAAATTGGATCGAAATTGTGCGGAAGCTTATGGTAATTATGGTGCTGTCTTAAAAGAATTAGGAAGGCCTTCTGATGCGGTTACAAATTTAATCAGAGCGATCAATTTGGATCCAAATGATGCGGTATTTCACTACAATCTCGGAGTTGTATATGCAGAATTAGGAAGACTCGAAGAGAGTATTCAATGTCTCTCAGAAGCGACGAGGATTAATCCTGGAATGTCAGAGGCGCACAAAAGCCTTGGAAAATTTCTTAGAAAACTGGGTAAAACGGAAGAGGCCATAGCGTGCTCTAGAAAATCAGTTGAATTAAATCCGTCAGATCCGGAGTCTTACAATTATCTTGCAAATGCTCTAAGTGATGCTGCTCAATTCGAAGAAGCATCATACTGGTATGGTGAAGCGCTTCGGCTGAATAGTAATTACACGGAGGCACACTGCAATTTAGGAAATCTACTTCGGCTTATGGGCCGGCTAGACGAATCCGAATTAAGCTTAAGACGTGCAATCAAGCTTGACGGAAATAATTCTGCAGCATTTAACAATTTGGGCATCACTTTGCGGAAACTTGGAAGATTAGAGGAGTCAGAATCTGTACTGAAGCATGCAATTGACCTAGACAAAAATTATGCTGCTGCGTTGAACAATTTGGGCTTAACTCAGTTGGAGTTAGGGAAGCTTGAAGAAGCAAAAATGAGTATAAAAAACGCACTTCAATTAAGACCTGATAACATCGCTGCAAATCGCAACTTGGCGACTATCTATGCCAGTATGAATTCATTAGAATCAGAAATTAGAACGTTGGAGAAAGTATTAAAATTAAATCCCGGGCGCGGCGATTTTAGAGCTTCTGTCAATTTAGCAATCTGTAAATTTCTTCAGGGTGATTTGCAGAAAAGCCGTTCTTTGCTACTCCCCTACGCTAAATCTTATCCAAATGATAATGCAAAGTTCCAGAACGAAGAGGTATATAGGAGATATCTGTCGAAAATATTGTCTTGGCACAATAGAAACACGGGGAGGTGCTGCAATGATAAGTCTCGTAATTTTTTATACGTTATTGGTGAAAGCCACAGCCTTGTTAGTCATAAGATACAATTTAGCGTAGCGAACCAGATGAGTGAAGGGAAGGCCTTACTAATCAAAGGTTGTATGTTATGGCATCTTGGCAATCCTCACCCGAACCAATACAAGTATCAGTTTCGTAAAGTATTTCAAGCGATTCCTGAATCAAGTAACGTGCTAATCTCAATTGGGGAAATCGATTGCCGGTTAAATAGTGGAATTGTTGTTCATTACAAGAAAAATACTAATCTTGAACTAGATGCGATTGTCAGCTCGACGGTCAGCTCGTACATAAAGTATGTTCTCGACTGCAATCTACATTGTGGTCATAAGCTGATAATTCAAGGAATACCCTGCCCGGTCATTGTGCCCGGTAAGCATAAGGATCCAGAGGTTGCACTCTTGATAGAAACAATTAGTCAAGTCAACCGGGCTCTCAAGTATGGATCAATCAAAAATGGGCTTGATTTCCTGGATTTGCATCAGCTTACTAACAATGGAGATGGTGCTTCAAATCGAAAATGGCACTTAGATAACATACATCTGTCGCCAGATGGAATGTTACACGCATGGAGTAATTTTTTAATTTCAAACTAATGACTGCTAGTATAACTCCCGGCGGGCGCATGACATACGCTCAGTGCAATGCGCTATCGAAACGGACCCGGCAACGGTATAAAGCTCCATAGGAGTTATGGTCAGTACAGATTCAGAGATTGCACGCGATTATTAGAAGCAATTTCAAAGGTTTCTACAATATCGCCGGAGAGAGTCTTAAAACTAACGTTCCAATTCCGGGCGATATGTCTTCTGAAAAATTGAAGACTATATCCGTAGCAAGGACCACGCCCGTGGGATCTTCTGTTGGACTTTCGGATATTTGGGTCGGCGGTCTCAAGTCGACTAGCAAGTTATCATTTTCGCTGAGCGTTGATCTAATAAAGTCGTATATTCCACCGATATCAGCCCATCACGTTGCGGTTGCCTTTATACCAATAAGGTTATTGTCATCCCTAAACAACGGGCTGCCTGAACTTCTATCATACTGTTCTGAAAACGGATCATGACTACTGACATAAACACTCGCTGTGCTCGCTGTTTCAACAGTAGTTTGCGCTGATACCACTCCTTGTGAATCTCGGAAGGCGACGATAGAGTAGGTTTGCCCACTCGAATTACGTCCAGGGTCTAGGACTAGCCATCCTGTTTGGAGGCCAATCTCTTCACTGACCTGTACAGGAACTATGACAGGTGGTGCGACAACAATGGGTACCACAAGTTTTCGTCAGGTAGTTTTTCCAGATCATAGAGGAAACATGGCTTCACTGTGGCGTCTGACAAACTCACGCTCAAAGGCAGTAAGATTAAAGAGGTTGTGACCACCAACTGGTACAAACAAAGGACTCGTGCGCTATTGCGCTATTCAGCAGTGTTTTCCCCAAACTTCTCTAATAGGTAGTTATAGAAAGTTTAAGGAATCGGGGTGATTTTTGCGCAATTACGCAAGTACTTGAACAGTCAGAGGCTACCGAACAGGGGGTCGTGGATAATTAACGAAGGAGAGTCCGTCAGGACGGCTAATAAGGTTAAATTATCGCTGAACAACCATCATACTAAATTGTTTTTGATTTCCCATCGGCTAAGTTCGAGACCGATGACGTTCAATATGCTAAAGAGGGGTATCCCCGGGGTTGGGTGCTGCCAGATGACGGTCTATTTAGAAAGGGGTGGGGTCGTTCGAGGGGTTAGATGATCTATGGCAACATTGTGCTTACATACATAGTTACACCGTAAATGATTTGCTGGGTTAGGTGCAGAGTAGCAGCACGTAATTTATTGATTTAGTTGGTAGGCCCACGAGGACTCGAACCTCGGACCGACCGATTATGAGTCCCTCGCAGACAATCTACCACAACTCACCACAACAGCGCGTCACTTGGAATAAGGTATCACCATAGCTTTTCTAACGCCACTTGTTGGCATTAGTTGTGGTGGGTTGCGCGGCAGAGGTCCAAATTTGGCCCAAACTGCTCTGAGTCCGGTGCGCTTGTCTCGCAGATCCGGTGAGCGGTTATTTTCCAACTAAGCAATTCTTTCCAGTACAGCTTCGGCAGCACTAATAAAGTTGTATTCACTTGTATCGGCGATAGCAATCGCTTCCCTCAAATGAACATTCAGCCCATCTGCTTCTAAGGCCATTAATGCTTCGGGGCTACGAGGGTCGCAGTAAACAAGACGAACCATTAAAACAGCCTCAAGCCATGCGCGGTCATGCTGACTTATTGCAGACACGAGCTCGAGGGGCAATGGTGTACTTTCATCCGTAAGTGCTCGCCAAAATATTTCAGCTAGCTCTGCGTTTTTAGATCTCCGATATACCAAATCTAATTCGTCGGGGCTCGCGCCACTTAGGCAGGCTTCAAAAACCCTGCGGAGTTTAAGTTGAGCGCTAGGCCAAACAGTTGACAGCGTACACATACCTGCTAACTGCATGGAGCGGAGAGGGGACTGGCGAGGTTCGTCGTATAGCGTTAGGCCCAATTTCTGAACAAGACCTTCTTGGGCATGAACCCTAACGCTTACTGTAGGGTCATGCAGCAAATCTAGAAGCGGTGCAATAGCTGAAGTTTTCTCAGATTGTTTAATACTATAGGCAGCCAGAGTGCGCTCAACGGGGTCGAGTTGCTGTAAAGAATCTTGCAGCTGTTCAATATCATTTGCGTCGCCACGAATTCGTGCCAGTGTGCGAATTACGGAAGCTCGAAACCAAGTATTCCCCTTGCCGCGTAATGATTCTAATAAAGCAATTGCTCGCTCCTCGGTAACAAAGGGTAGAGCCTCAACAGCTCGAGAATCTTCTGCAGCAGACCAGACAAGCAACCTTTCTTCAGCTTTAACTTGATCTTCTTCGCTTAGTTCGATTATTGAACTAGCATCATAAAATACCGTACGCGGATCATCGCGTTGCTCTTCAAGTTGCTTAAAAAAATCTTCTAAAGCGATACCCATGACCTATTTCCACTAGTAATTAAGGCGTTCGATTTGGATCTGCTTGCTTTTGACGTACTTTGAGCCGTATATCAGCAGTTTTAATAGCGTCCGCTCTTGCTGCAATGCCTCCGACGATTGGTTTGTATGTGCCAGGAATACCGCCTACCTCGATAGCCGGATCGGCTTTTTCTATTGTCTCAACCTCCCCCTTGTCGGCATTCCACTGTACTTGTGGTGCGCAAGGAAAGTTGAGTATGCCAATTTTACCTGCCTCAAAAGCAGCCTTTAACGCCGGAAACTCAACTGCGGTGTATATATTTGACTTCCTTGCTCCAGGAGAGCAGAAGACTCGAACTTCTTTGCCGCCGGCATTTTGAACAACGGCATTAGCATACATGTGGGATAGGCCAGCCCAAAGTGCGCCATCATATTTTCCATTGATGTTGATGTCATCGAAGAGTCCGCCTAGGGCCGACGTTTCGAGGCCTACATCAGCGCCCTCATAGTTTAAAACGACGTCTTTGGCAACAGCGCCTGACCAAAAAGCACAGGAGTCAGCCTTCATAAACTGATTATTAAGCGCTTTTTGAACCGTGTTCTCTACCATTGAAAAGCTACTCAACACATTGTTCTCAGTTTTATTGACGTGGTCCTCTCTCAGTTGCTCCATGTTGATCCAACCGGCGCCTCGGTTGGTCATGGGAACTGTGTCATTATTTTGTTGTGATTTCTCCTTCTCCAGTACTTCTCTCCAGACTATCTTTGCTTGCTGCTCAGCTTCGCCCGAGGAGTCTGGATCAAGATCTGTAAAAAGTTTCGATAACCGGCTTTTGAACAGTGCAAATCCGGGATGGTCAAAAGGCGATTGGCTATTTAAAAAAGCTTCATTGGCGACCTGTTTGCCCTTCTCTTTGGCTTCCAGATAGGTTTCTCTTGTGTCGTCTCTTGCGTTCGCTTTTGCGTAGTCTTCTGCAGCATCAACCCCGCTATCATTTTCAGGCCGATGAAAGCGAGCATCCTCCAATTGCGCCGTCTGTGATTCTGCACTCCGCGGCTGGGAATGGTGGTCCGAAAGGTCTTTGCCTTTTAGTTGAAGTTCAGTCTGGGCATTGCCGCGCTGTAATGCACTAGTTCCCATAACATCAGCTAAAGTTTTGAGGCTTTGATCATCATTGACCTTAACTTTATCTTTGAGCTGCACAGAGTTTGACGAATCTGACCTTGTAGACCGGGTTTGGGAGGCTGTAATTTTTTGAACAGCAGATTCTTGCGAGCGAACTAAGGCGCTATTTTCGATGGTGTTCGATAATTTGCGTTGTTTGGCCGATTGTTGGACGCTATTTAGGTTTGTGGCGCCTGTGCCGGAATTGGCATCTTTCTTTGATTTTGACTGTGTTGAATGCTGTGTCTTTTCTGCAGTACTTGGTTTTTGCTCCGAGCGATGAGAAGCGGGTTCTGAGTTTGGTTTGAATAAAGACTCTTTCATGAATACTTATTTATCGGGGGCCGTCTAGTTCGGCTGATTGTCAATCAGATAGAAAAAATGCCGGAAGAGTTTCTTTTGTTATGGCAGATTACGAAGTTCACTAGCTTGTTGCTAAAATCCATTGGATCTTAGTAGGTTAGCTCATATTTTTTCCATTTCGGTATACTTAGAAAATAAGGTGCTTGCTGACGCTAAATCTAATCGGGCATTATTTATGGTAGTTCCAAAATTGTTTGGTTTGCTTCGATTTCACTAAAAAAGCCTGCGTAACTTAAAGTTAGATATTTCCACAGCCTTGCAATGCCGCTTTCCGTCATCAGTTGTGAGATATTGCGTCTGAGCGGTCTTAATTGTATCGATATTTCCATTGAAGACTAGCTGCGCTTACTTCCTTGGAGCCAAGACTGACTATAGTGCTTTTAATAAGAGCCTGTCGGCTCGAGTACTCTGCAAAGAATATAACAATTAGGCTGACTTCCCTTAACATTAATGATCATTTTTGGCTTCAAATAACAAAATGCAGCGAGAACTATGACAAGGATCAAAGCGCTCAAAGAATCCTCCCATTTACCACTTGCAGAGATTCTTGTTGTCATTTTGGACTTTATCTCAGCCTTCTTGGATGAAGTTTAGTGGTACTATTGCTGCGAAGGAACAGGAGGCTTGTGGTGCGAAAATGGTTTTCCCCTAGCATGGCAGTTCTGATTTATTTATTGATACCCCTTGGCCTGTTTAAAGGTTGAAATCTTGCGAAACAAGATCACTGTAAAAGTATATGTATTCAAATCGTGTCGATGAAAGAGAGTAAAAAGAAAAGAAGCCTCGAAGATTTGCGGTCAGCGGCGAATCAAACAGATTCCAGCAGGGCTTCTGCTTATCATCTGGAGGGTGAAACGGCACCAGAGTCTTCGTTGTGCGCCAACTCTCAAGACCGAGTACGTTCCCGAAAAGGCCCATTATCCTCGGCAGACTTCGCCATAGATTCTTTAAAACGCAACGGGCATAGGGCTGCTCAACTCAAACGCCTTCTGTCACATAGCTTGTCAGACGCCAGTCTATCTCCTAAACCGAAATCAATGCGCGCGGTGCCAGCAATTTGGCAGAAGCACGACTCCATCGATATTTTCCAATCAAGAGTCCAGCAGAACAAAGAAATAAATGACAGCTCTAAAAAGGAAGAGCAATCAAGTTCACAGCTAGCAGGAGGCAGGGATACTGATTCGACTGCAGCAGATAATGAATGGTCTAGGATGGTGGGTCTTGCCTTATTGGGGGGGTCACAAACACCTGGTCATGGCGATAAGACGCCAGCTGTAGATCCTACGGACGGTCCGATACCTGCGCCAGATGTTAAGCCCGAGGAGGTCTCAAAAACAGATCCTCGTTTACAGAGTTTTTTGGATCGGCCGAGCGAATTTTCAATCTTGAAGAAGGCAGATGCTAGTTTTGAAAGCTATCAGGAATCGGTGGGTGCGGATCAAAGTAGCAAAAAAGAAACGAACAATTCCCAGTCCAAAGGAGAGGATGATGGGGATGAGAAGGCTCGCTCAGCATATTCTCGCGGTATCATTGACCTGCTAAAGTCTGGCTATAAGTCTGCGATGCAGCTGAAGGAAAAATATGAGGAGTATCAAACAGTAAAGGAAGAGAAGGAAGCATCACCTAATAAGATCAGAGAGTTGAAGGCGGCATTTGAATCCTCAATTTCTGGCACGACCCAAGCTCTGTCACTGATAAATGGATATCAAAAGGGCACTGATAATTTAGTGCAAGCAGCGATTCCCTTTTACTCCGTTGTAGTTGGAGCTGTATCGCTTATAAGCCGGATAGTGGCCCTCATTAAACAAGGCAATCTTGATTTGGGTAATACCGCCGAGGCGTCACAGACAGAGAACATTCTTTCGTCTGTAGTCGGAGACGAAAGCAAAAAAAAGGAAATTACGCAGGTTTTAAAGAGTAAGGGTTTTCGCAATCTTTTAATTACTACGGCCGAGTTTAGGCAGCAACAAAGAGACAATCCAGAAATATTCTCTGAGTACCAAAGAGCAAAGGGCAATAATGAGCTACAAAAAAGATTGAAAAAACGCTATCCGCGGAATTATTCCAGAATCGAAGAAATAGAAAAAAAGAATGCTCTCGACATAAACGCCATTGGCGCGGAGACTGATAGGCTTTTGCAGCTTGGTGTGAGTCGTGAAATGATTGATGCCTTGATAGATGATCAGACGCTAATCAACCACCTGCAGGAAATAAAATCGAAGCGATCTAGAAACGCTAAGATTGGTATTTTTACCGATCTGGTTAACTTAGGTGCCGATATCGCCACCTTATCCGGATCTGGTGCTGTGGCCGGGGCAGCGATGAGAGCTGGTACAGCTGCTATTGGAATTGCGCGAGCAGGTGGTAATTCAATAAAATTTTCAGCTCGCAACAGCGGTGCAAAGAATTTCTCTGACGGTGCTAAGAATGGCTTATTCGGTTCTTCGGTTTACGATGTGTCTGACATTCTAAAAAGTGATTCTTCCAAGCAGCGCCGCTACTTCGCCACAGCAAGACGGCTCGTCGATAATATAGCCGATCATGATGGGAGGGTCGCTTCTCAAGGCCAATCTTCCAGCGAAGCATCAATCGCTTCCTTAAATAAGAATTACGGTTGGGTAGAAACTAAGGTTCTTGGAACAGGAGCAAGTGTCGCGGTCGTAAAAGCAATTGCAAACCAAGCTAGTAGGGATAGGGGTAATGCCTTGGTTGGCTACGTGATTGAAAAAATGAAAACGAGGTGAGCAAATGGAAGATCTTGAATACGCTATCAAAAATTTTCATAAGCCACGTATGTCCAAGATCGCAGATCATCTTTTGAAGGAGTCTAATTTTTCGTTCGATTACTTCCAACCACCAACATTTGAAACCTACATGGTGCAGATCAAACTGCCGGATGATTCGATCATTGCGATAAATTATTTTTTAGTTGAAGTCTCTAGTGAGACGCCTTTTTTATTTTTGCAGTTTCATTGTCTTCTTAGCGAATTCGTTCCCCCCCCCAAGCGATGCTCTAATTCAGGCTGTTCTTGAATCTAATAATGCCGCTGAATTGGGTCAGTTCTGTATTGATAATAATCAGCTATTCTTCAAGTCTGTGATGGTCGATTATCCCGAGCGGCCACTAGATATATCGCTCTTTTCATTCTATTTGAGGGTATTCTGCTGCAACCTCACAGCTCACCGGGATGCCTTGATGAGGCTCATCTGTTTCTAACTGTGGATTACTCGCTTTATCCTCATTTCTCCATTAAGAATTAATCTGACTCAATATCGGTTACTAGATGATGCGCTTGGTTTTCACGCAATTGGATATATAGTTTGTGGTCTGTTTTTCTTGCCTGAATTTGCCTTGCGGGTATACTGATCCCTCACCTAGTCAAGGTTGCCTTCAAAGCTCGCTATTTTAATCTAGAGAATAAAGTGAAAGAGAGAAGGATCAATAAGTCCGGGTTCACGCCAGCCGCATCTGAAGATAGGAGACAAATAGCATCGCAGAAGTCTGTGTCAGTGACACCCTCCGAGAATTCTGCGTTCCAGGCCAAACAATACATTTCTCTCGAGGCTAGCCCTCGCCAGCTGGCGCTAAGATCAAAATCGGAGGCGCTGCAATCCAGTCAAGAAGAGCTAATGCAGAGAAAATTCAAGACAGCTCAACGGGTTGAAGAAGATGAGCTACTGCAAGGAAAAGCTAAGACAGCTCAACGTGTCGAAGAAGATGAGTTATTGCAAGGTGCATTCAAAACAGCTCAGCGTGTTCAAGACGAAGAACTATTGCCAAGTAAGCGAAATAACACCGGCTTGCCAGATAATCTCAAGTCTGGCATTGAAGCTCTTTCAGGGATATCTATGGATGAAGTACGGGTGCACTATAATTCCCCAAAGCCAGCGCAGTTGAACGCCCATGCATACGCGCAAGGGAATGACATTCATGTTGGATCAGGGCAGGAGAAGCATTTGCCACATGAAGCATGGCATGTAGTTCAGCAGGCACAGGGTCGCGTGCGTGCAACTACTGAAACGGATAGTGGTGTAAAAGTTAATGATGAGGTGGCGCTTGAACGGGAAGCAGACACAATGGGTGCAAGGGCCCTTCAAGCAAAGTTCTCGGAGCGCTCTTAGGCTTCACAATATTGAATGATATAAACATGGATATAGTCAATTCATCCTTCTGTTCAATCGATAAAATATTTAGTAATTCGAGATGAAGCACACACAAAGTAACGAACGATCCAACGACTCTAATGCCGCCGCTAATTCACCTGGCAAAACAGAGAAGTCATCGTCGCTGTATCAAATCAATGACAAGCGTTCAACGTCCGTTATGCAAAGAAAATTTCGTAATCTCGCAAATGGGCTTGCTTCGGCAAACATCATCCAAAACAAAGAAAGTAAGACCCTGCAATCCAAGATATCGTCGAATCTACTGGATAAAATTAATGCCGCAGACTGACTAAGAAGAGGCAATACTGCTCGTTCGGCTGTACAACAGTTCTTGAATAAGAGCCGTACTCTTCTCATTCGGCCGGATACCAAGTTCCATATCTAGTAGATGGCTCAGATTATTATACGCTTCGATTGCCTTCGTGTTTTTCCCGCTTATTGCCAGAAGTTCTATTAATCGGTGGTAACCTGATTCATCGAGTGGATCAAGAGCGATAAATTTATACGCATAATGAACAGCGTGCTCATAGGACTGAGCGTCTGCATGTTTGTCAATGAGACGCGAAAGCAAAAACATTACGTTACGGTGGTAGATCTCGCGTTTATTGCATAGCCACTCATGGAATAGCTCGTTTTGCGTCAGCGTATTTTGCTCCATGAAATCACCGCGATGAAGTGAAACCAAATTTTCCAGTCTTTCAATGTTGAGAGTTGCATTTGGTTGAAGTGTCTGATCAAAGGCGTCCGCTAAGTCTTCAATATCAAGATAGTAATCGCTGTTTACATTAAAACGTATGCTCGTGCGGCTTACCTGCAGGTGCGGCTCAGCATTCTGTTTATCACAAAGCCCTTCCCGAAGTTTGAATAATGCATACCTCAAGTTGCTCCTGGCATGAGCGTCAGGAAGATTAGGCCAGAATAATTCTGCTAGCACTTCCCTGCGATGAGGACGACTGGACTCAACGGCCAAATAGCATAGCAGTGCTTCTACTTTTTCGAAAAAAACACCATCTAAGGAATCATTATTTCGGGTAAGCCTTGGCGTGCCTAGGAGCCGCAAAGTCAAGGAGGCCATCTTGAGTACCACTATGTTTTAACGAGTTCAGATGATCATACCCGAGAAAAAAATGGAGGGCTATATGAATACAGCAAATAGGGTACAAACGATTTGCTAACGTCTATTTAATGCACATAAAACAAAAAAATTACACTCTTTAAACAGTGGCACATCGATTTACAAACGTCTTCTAAATGGTCAGCTACCAAAAAAATTACACTCTTTACACAGTGGCACATCGATTGACGAACGTACCGAAAACGAACAGATGCTAGCGTAGCGTTTCAGATAGTTGCGGGTAGCGCATCTGTATGAAACGGGTATATGGCAAGAACGAAGGCGGGAGAGCCGTAACTTTTGATCAATGCTGCAATCAATCAACTAGCGGTTAATCTAGACGAGTCGTTGAGAAAAACCTTTAACCTTGATGAACAAGTTGTTGTGGTTTCAAGTACGGTTGAGTCAGATGGCTCCATGCCGCTTTCAGCCAACAATAAGGTTGCGTTGAGCCTAATAAATATTGAGCGTGAAAATTATTCAAAACACATCACAGGTAGCGGGGCTGGCTTTTCTCGGAATCCAAGTTGGAGCAAGCCCATATATTTAAATTTGTATGTGATGGTTTCGATTTGCTTCGGCGGAAACAATTACCTTGAATCGATGAAATTCTTGTCAAACACGATCGCTTTTTTCCAGCGGCATCCCGTATTTGACCACTCCAACACTCCGGAATTGGACGATGGGATTGAGAAACTTGTTCTGGATATAGAAAACTTATCGATTCAAGACCTCAGCAATTTGTGGGGTGTACTTGGAGGTAAGTATTTTCCGTCGGTGCTCTACAAAGTTCGAATGGTAGCAATTGATCCAGGGGATATAACTGATCAAGCGGTAAGTATCAGTAGCATGCCGGAAGCATCAGCCTCTCCATCGTGAAGGACACCTACTTTCGCGTTACTTGAATACGTCCCGGAAGGATTCTTCGGAGAGTTAAGAGGATCACGCTTTGGAAAATAGAATAGAAAGTTGGGTGAACAGATGGGCCGATTTAGACCGATGTTCAGTATAAATATGGAGCACACTTATTTTCGTAGTGGAAGACTCAATGGGGTGAGATTTACCCCAACAGCTTCAACTAGGAAGCTTATGCGTGATGTCAATCTAGTTTCCCGACCTCGGTCTGACGGCCTGACTCTTTTCTACGACGGCGAATATATGGAGGCCCTCAGGTTATATGCTGCTGACGTCAAGGATCCATTGCGTATGGAGTTTAATTGCGACGTCGAACATCAGGACTTTCAAAACTTCACCGTATCTTCAACTTCCACTATGGATAAAACCCTGTATTTCGACTCAGACGTGCTAAAAATTGACTCTTCAGGTAAAAATTATCTTCATGCTGCAGAGTTTGTTTCAGAAGACGAGTTGGTTGAGATTTCTAGCTTAGCGTCTTTAACTGATGAGCTTTCGAGAGATCAAGTACCCTCTTTAGGGAAAATCAGCATTAAGATCTCAGACGAGGACTTGGACTACCTAGAGGCAAGTCGGATAGACAATCCTCGTGAATACACAATTCGTTTTTCCACTCGCAGTACTCATTGGAAATATTATCTCCTGGGAGAGGTCAATAGACCGGGAGTTTACCTAAAAGATACCGAAGGGGAAGTTGAGTTCGAGTATCTTGGGGAAGAGACAATTGCTACTGGGCGTGTGGCAAAAATATACATCTCAAAAACAGCTATCCCGATGCGTGAACGAGCGAAGCAAAAGTTTCAGCTTATAGTTAACAAAAACGATCGACCAAAAATTTTAGTGAGTCGATTGGCAGTTGCTGATACAAAACGTGTCAATCGGGTTATGCATAACAACCAAGCATTACTCGTTTCAGAAATATATGTGAATTACTAAACGGAGGATAATAAACCATGGCAGCACCAATGAAGACACCGGGTGTATACATCGTTGAAAAAAGTGCTTTTCCAAACTCTGTCGTTGAAGTTGCAACGGCGGTTCCCGCGTTTATTGGCTACACAGAAAAAGCTGACAATAAAGGCAAGACATTATTGAACAAGCCGTGGAAGATCTCTTCTATGGCAGAGTTTCACAATTACTTCGGCAGTGGATCGAAGCCAGTTTTTAAGATTCGTAAAGCAGAAGACGGAGAAGAGGCAGACTTCATTCAGCGCGGGGGAGATGCTGAGGATCCTACGCTAGACGAATATATCGTTGAGCAGCAAGCCGGTAAGTATCTTCTGTATAACAGCATGAAATTGTTCTTCTCTAATGGTGGCGGACCTTGTTATGTCGTCTCTGTTGGATCTTTTGGAAAAGAAGATCAAGATATCGATTCTGGGAAACTGATGGCCGGAATAGAAACACTGATCAAAGAGCAAGAGCCAACTATGGTTGTAGTTCCTGATGTGAACCGTTTGGGAGAAAGAGCTGAAGCAGTAGCAGTCCAGCAAGCTATCTTGCAGCATTGCGGCGAAAAAATGAGGAATCGCGTTGCTATTTTAGATGTTTTTGATGGCTATAAGGATCGTAAGGATCCGGACGGCGACCCCGTAGAAAATTTCCGTAACGAGCTAGGAACGAATAACCTTGACTTTGGTATGGCATATTACCCGTGGGTGAACACGTCAATAGTCCAAAGCGGTGAGATTGATTATCGGAATTTTGATAGCGAAAGCATTGAGACCTTGAAAGGGATTGTTGCGTCGGATCTAAATTTACCAGAGCCTGATAAACAAAATGATAAACAGAAGCAAATGCAGCAACAAATCGATCAGCTCGCAAAAGTAGCACCTGCCGACTGGATCACGGGTAATGGTGATGACGAAAGTGAAAAGGCCGAAGCCCCGGTGAAAATACGACTTTTGCAGTCAAGCATTATGCAAAACTCTGCGGCTTTCAAAATAATTATGGATGAAGCAAGGAATAAACTGAACTTGCTACCTCCTGCATCTGCGATGGCAGGAATTTTCACCCGCGTTGATAACGCGAGTGGTGTTTGGAAAGCTCCTGCAAATGTCAGTATGAACGCAGTTGTATCGCCAACCGTGAATATTTCTCATGATGATCAACAGGATCTAAATGTTACCCCACAAGGTAAATCAATTAACGCCATTCGTTCTTTTATCGGGGAAGGCACACTAGTTTGGGGTGCGCGAACCCTTGACGGAAATAGTCTGGATTGGCGCTACATTCAGGTGCGTCGTACGATGATAATGCTTGAAGAATCCATTCGATTAGCCTCAAAGGCTTATGTCTTTGATAACAACGATGCAAACACGTGGATTACGATCAAAAGTATGATTCGGAATTTCCTTAATGGAATTTGGAAGCGCGGCGGCCTAGCCGGATCAAGTCCTGACGATGCGTTCAGCGTAATGGTTGGTCTTGGAGAAACTATGACACCTGAGGATATTCTTGAAGGTATATTGCGTGTTACCGTCTTGGTCGCTCTTATTCGCCCAGCCGAGTTTATTGAGATAACTTTTCAGCAGCAGATGCAAAAGTCGTAACTTTATCATTCACGAAATTCGAGATAGCAATTATTGAAATATTTATCTAACGGAGAATTACCATGGCAGATGATGGTTCAGCTCAAAGCGCAGAAGTTTGGCCCTTACCCAAATTTTATTTTCAAGTTAAATGGGATACTGAAGAAATGTCGTTTCAAGAGGTTTCTGGCCTGGACATAGAAGCGCAGCCTATAGAGTATCGACTTGGCAATAGCCCCGAGTTCTCGACAGTAAAGATGCCTGGACTGAAAAAATCGGGCAACGTCACGATGAAGAAAGGCGTCTATTCCGGAGACAACAAATTTTGGGATTGGTTTAACCAAATCAAAATGAACACAATCGCACGAGTACCGGTAACCATTAGTCTACTCGATGAAAGCGGTGATCCGACTATGGTTTGGACTCTGGCAAACGCATGGCCAACGAAGATTACTGGTACTGACCTGAAGTCCGATGGAAACGAAGTCGCCATTGAGACTATCGAGATCGCTCATGAAGGCTTAACCATTGAAAATGGATAAGATGCCGAGATTTAAAGAACAGCTCTTCAATTATGGGTCTCTTTGACAGTACTCGACTGATTGGTGGCGCGACAGGTGCGGCGGCAGGTGGGGGTGACGACCTTTATCTGGCGCCGGCGTTCTATTTCAGCGTGGTTTTTTTGAGGAATCTTGCCGGTCTAGATGGGGATCTGAGAGAAGAAAACTCTTTCACTGAGGTATCAGGCTTGGCACCTGAGTTTGAGCTGGATTCCGTGAGAGAAGGTGGCGAAAATCGATTTACCCACCAACTACCAAAGACTGTAAAGCATCCCAAGCTGGTTCTAAAGAGGGGAGTTGCAGGAAGGAATTCCGCGCTCGCGCAGTGGTGCCAAGAAACGCTTGAGTACGGTCTCGTGTCCGGCGTACGGCCAATGGATCTCTCTGTTAGATTGCTTGATGAAAAGGGAGAGCCTTTACGTGCCTGGGACGTCATTAACGCGTATCCGGTTAAGTGGGAAACAGAAGGGTTTAAGTCAACAAAAAACGAAATCGCAATCGAAATAATCGAGCTTTCGTACAATTTTTCGAACCGAGTCGCATAGCATATGACTATTGAAGTAAGACAATTAGTTATCAAATCTTCTGTGGCGGAGCAAGATAATAGCCCGTTAAAGAATGACACCCAGAATATTGACCTTGATGCCCTTAAACGAGAATTACTGACTGAGTGTAAACAGATTGTTAATGACTCGATAGCAAATGCGAGGCGACGTTAATGGCCAGCTTAAAAAGCGGTATGCAAGGAGCTTTGAAGAAGCTATTAATTACAGCATGCAGCGTTGATCAGGACACTGGGAAAATATCATTAAAGTCAGGAGTTGATAACCAATTCCAAGTGATGATGAACCCTGAGACGTATGAACATACTAAGCGAATAGAATATACAAAGTCTCAAGCGATAGGGGAATCTGGGAACAATCCGAGATTTAATAAAGCGGCCCCTGAAGACTTTACGATCAGTATTGTATTAGACGGAACCGGCGCTGTCCGCGATTATGCAACTCAGAATTTAGATCAGGCCTCAGGCCTGCCATTAGAAAAAGCGCTTAGTGTGAGAGAGCAGCTGCAGAATCTGTATAGCGTCGTCTATGAATATAAGGGCATAGACCATGAGCCACAAATAGTGAGATTGCTTTGGGGTAGTTTACTATTCTATGGGCGGCTTTCGAACATAAATGTAAAGTATACGTTATTCAAGCCAAGTGGTGACCCACTTCGCGCAACAGCTAAACTAGACTTCACTGGCTTTGTTAGCAGAGAAGAAAGTAGCTTAGCCGCCCGGACGTCTTCCCCAGATTTAACTCATATCATAGAAGTAAAAGCCGGTGATTCACTACCACTCCTATGCAATCAAGTTTATAAGGACAGTTCTTACTACCTTGATGTGGCGAAAGCGAATGGGCTGAGTCATTTTCGGAACATTAAAGCCGGGCAGAAATTATTTTTTCCGCCATTATCATGAGTTATGCCTGAGTCCCCCGAAAAGCGCGCTAATGGTCCTGTGACTGTTACTGTTTACAGTAACGGGTCAAAGGTTCCGGATGACATCGCGATCGATAAGATATTAGTCGAGAAAGCTGTCAATATGATACCTATTGCTCAACTTGAATTTGGCGATGGTGATCCCGCAAGTAAAAAGTGGCCAGTAAGCGATTCTGATCTGTTTGAGCCCGGTAGTGAAGTAAGGATTGATGCGGGTTACGGCAATGAAGAAAAGACAATTTTTGAGGGCATTGTCACGAGACACGGTTTAAAAGCATCGAACGATGGCTATTACCGCCTTTTAGTTGAGTGTCGTGATAAATCCGTCGCAATGACAATTGGGAGGAAGAATGCAAATTATCTGAATCAAAAAGATAACGAAATATTCTCAACTATCGTTGATCAATACAAAGACCTAAGCATCACTTCTTCGGACACTTCGACAGAGTATGGAGAGTTAGTTCAATACAACTGCACCGATTGGGACTTTTTGTTATCGAGGGCTGAAGTAAATGGCATGATTGTGCTAATTGATGCGTCTGAGATATCCGTCAATAAACCAGAAGTTGATGGGACTTCAGAGTTAATCGTGACTTTTGGCGAAGATTTGCTCGAATTTCATGCCGACATTGATCTTCACAATCAATTTGCTGAAGTAAAGAGTGTTTGCTGGGATCCTTCGGCGCAGGGCGTGATTCAATCTTCAGTTGGTACTCAGAATCTGAACAAACAGGGGAATATCGATTCTTCAACGCTTGCAAAGGTATTAGGCTTAAGCAGTTATGACTTGAGAACGCCTACCTTTATGGAGCAGTCGGCACTTCAGGACTGGGCATCAGCACAGCAAATCAAGTCAGGATTATCTCGGATTACCGGCAGAATGAAATTTCAAGGCTCGGAGGTCGCCAATCCCGGTCACTTGCTTTCAGTCTCCGGTGTCGGTGAGCGTTTTGTCGGTGATGTCTTCACCAGCAGTGTAAGTCATGAAATTCAGGCTGGAAACTGGATCACTGAAGTAAATTTTGGAATGTCTGCTGATTGGTTCGCCGATCGTCGCGATCTTACATCTCCTCCCGCTTCTGGTTTATTGCCTGGAATCGAAGGATTGCAAATCGGGATTGTTACAAAGCTGGATGAAGACCCGGATGGCCAAAATAGAATTCAAGTCAGCTTACCAATCCAAGAAGCTGATACGGATGGTGTTTGGGCTAGATTATTAAATTTCTATGCCTCAAGTACACATGG